>CANPTW010000041.1 GCA_947577075.1 uncultured Oscillibacter sp.
GAATTTCTCTCTTGGGAACATTACCTCTTCTGGGCACTATGCTTCCCTCCTTCATAATGATTCTATGATCTCATAGGTACTCAAAAGGCGTAAGCCTTCCGTGAATGCCTCTGCCGAAGGGCAATGCCCGCGCACTTCCCCGCCGGGGAAACGCGGCGGCCGCAAACGTCAAAGCCGCCGGCGGCCATCGTATATATAAACCTGTTCGGCAAAGTAATTCGTATGGGGCGTCCTTACTTGGACTTGGGCCGCTTGGCGCCGTACTTGGAACGGCTCTGCATCCGGCCGGACACGCCCTGGGTATCCAGAGTGCCGCGGATGATGTGGTAGCGGACGCCGGGGAGGTCCTTGACACGGCCGCCGCGGATCATGACCACGGAGTGCTCCTGCAGGGAGTGGCCCACGCCGGGAATATAGGCGGTGACCTCGTAGCCGTTGGTCAGACGCACACGGGCGATCTTACGCAGAGCGGAGTTGGGCTTCTTGGGAGTCGCAGTTCTCACCGCGGTGCAGACGCCTCTCTTCTGGGGAGAAGGCTGGTTGGTGGTCTTGGTCTTCAGGGTGTTCAGACCGAACTGCAGGGCGGGAGAGGTGGACTTGTAGGTAGCCTGTTCTCTTCCTTTACGGACCAGCTGGTTAAAAGTAGGCATTGAATTTCTCCTTTCTTTCATATTTTCTTTTATTTTTTACAGAAAGCCGGTGGGCTATTCCGAAAAAACCAAAAATATCTTACGCGTTCAGGAAATCAGCTCCGCCACGACGGAAGCCCCAACGGCAATGCCGCAGGCCCGACCCAGCTGGGCCATGGTCCTCCCCGTCTCCACAGGGATGCCGGCGGCGGCGCATTCGTCATAGATGGGCTGCGTAATGGCGGGATCGGCGTCCCCGGCCAGATAGACCCGGCAGACCCGGCCTTCCCGGATAGCCTTACGGGACTGCTTCACGCCGACAACCCGCTTCCCAGGCTCCATAGGGCAAGACCTCCCGGCGAAACTCCGGCGGAAGTCCAAATACCGCTTCCGCCAAGGAGTGCACAGCAAAATTCACGGATTTTGGTCCGCGCAATTAGGCATTATAGCATGGCCTTTCCCAGCCGTCAAGCGTTTTTGCCAAAAAGATTTTCATTTTCCTGTTTTTCCAGGGATTTCCCGGCTCCGCCCCCTATCGGGCGCGGTTTTGGAACGCCGGCCAGGGGCGGCGTGAAGCGTGTGTACATTATAATATATAGCATATAACGGCACGGCAAAGGCGCGCAGGCCGGTTTGTGTTGACAATCCCTCTTTCATCTGCTAGAATACCTCCTACAGCGAAGAAGAGGACCAGTACCCGTCATGGCCTCCCCCAAGAGAGCTTCCGGCCGGTGTAAGGGAGCGGGAGCCGGACGGCGAATACACCTTGGAGCTGGCGCCCGAACGGAAGGGTCCCTTCCCAGTAGGCGCGCACCGGGTGCGCCCGTTACCGCGCAGGGGTGTGTCGGCACTCCATGAGGCCGTTTTTGTGAGAAAACGGCGAACCAGAGGTGGTACCGCGAAGTTTTTCGCCCTCTGTCCCCACCGGGACGGGGGCGTTTTTCCGTTCCGAAAACACACAAAAGGAGAATGACGCAATGCAGATTTATGAAGAGCTGAAGGCCCGGGGGCTCATCGCCCAGGTTACCGACGAGGCGGAGATCCGGGAGCTGGTGAACAACGGAAAGGCCGTATTCTACATCGGCTTCGACCCCACGGCGGACAGCCTCCACGTGGGCCACTTCATGGCCCTTTGCCTGATGAAACGCCTGCAGATGGCGGGCAACCGGCCCATCGCCCTCATCGGCGGCGGCACCGGCATGGTGGGGGACCCCTCCGGCCGGACGGACATGCGGCAGATGATGACCACGGAAACCATCGCCCACAACTGTGCCTGCTTTAAAAAGCAGATGGAGCGCTTCATCGAGTTCGGCCCGGACAAGGCCATCATGGTCAACAACGCCGACTGGCTGATGAAGCTGAACTATATAGAGCTCCTGCGGGAGGTGGGCGCCTGCTTCTCCGTGAACAACATGCTCCGGGCCGAGTGCTACAAGCAGCGGATGGAGAAGGGCCTGAGCTTCCTGGAGTTCAACTATATGATCATGCAGTCCTACGACTTCTACCACATGTTCCAGACCCTGGGCTGCAACATGCAGTTCGGCGGGGACGACCAGTGGAGCAACATGCTGGGCGGCACGGAGCTGATCCGCCGGAAGCTGGGCAAGGACGCCTACGCCATGACCATCACCCTGCTGATGAACTCCGAGGGCAAGAAGATGGGCAAAACCGCCAAGGGCGCGGTGTGGCTGGACCCCGCCAAGACCACGCCCTTCGAATTCTACCAGTACTGGCGGAACGTGGGGGACGCGGACGTGCTGAAATGCATCCGCATGCTCACCTTCCTCCCCCTGGAGGAGATCGACGCCATGGACAAGTGGGAGGGCAGCCAGCTGAACCGGGCCAAGGAGATCCTGGCCTACGAGCTGACCAAGCTGGTCCACGGACAGGAAGAGGCGGAAAAGGCCCAGGAGACCGCCCGGGGGCTTTTTGCTGGGGCGGGCTCCACGGCCAACATGCCCTCCACGGAGCTGCCCGCCGCCAGGTTTGAGGACGGGAAGATCGGGGCCGTCGCGCTGCTGGTGGCCTGCGGCCTGTGCCCCTCCAACGGGGAGGCCCGGCGTCTCATTCAGCAGGGCGGCATGATGGTGAACGACCGAAAGGTGGCGGACATCGCCGCAGCCTTTGACCAGGCGGACTTCCAGGGAGAGGGCGTCATCATCAAGAAGGGCAAGAAGGTGTTTCACCGGGCCTATATCCGGTAACGAAAAGAGGGCGCAAGCCCTCTTTTTCGTTGCCCTCCGCCGGCTTCGCGGCCCCGGCGGCAAAATCTGCCCCAAGGCAGGGGTTTGGGAGCTTAAAGACGCCCTCCGGCGGAATCCATGGATCTCCCCGGGGAATTCACAATAAATTTTTTTCCAGTCCGTGAGATGATTTCCTTCTTTGCCGGGTATTGCTTGTGAAAGGCCTTTCAAGGAGTACTTCATATGCTGACAGAACAACAATTCACAGACGCCGCCCAGCGGCACCTGGACATGATCTATCGCATTGCCCTGAACTGGTTCCGGAATCCCGCCGACGCGGAGGACGCGGCCCAAAACGCCATGCTCCGCCTCTGGAGGACGGACACGGAATTCGAGGGGGAGGACCATCTGCGCCGCTGGCTGGTCCGGGTGGTTCTGAACGAGTGCAAGCGGATCAGCGCCCACCCCTGGCGGAAGCGGACGGTGCCTCTGGACCAGCGCCCGGAGCCGGTGTTCTCGGACCCGGCGAGGCAGACGCTTTACCAGGAGGTCATGGAACTGCCCGCCAAGTACCGGGTTCCGCTGTACCTCTATTACTACGAGGGCTACAAGGTGGACGAGGTGGGGGAACTGCTGGGCCTGAACCCGTCCACGGTCCAGACCCGGCTGGCCCGGGCCCGGGCCAGGCTGAAAGCACAATTGAAGGAGGTTTGAGCCTTGAAAGCATCGTATCGGGAAATGTTTGACGAGGTCCATGCCTCCGAGAGACTGAAAGAGGAGGTCATGAACATGACAAGGCAGGAGAGGACTCAGGTCGTCAAGAAACTATCCGTGTCCTTCATCATCGCGGCGGCCCTGGCCGTCATTCTGGCCGGGACGGCCTTGGCGGCGGTCATCGGCGTGCCGGAAACCTTGCAGGAGTGGTTTGGAAAACAGTGGACGGAAACCGGGGGCGGAGAGCAGATGCCCAAGGAGCAGCAAGCGGTCATTGATCGGCTGGTGCAGCCCATAAACGTATCCTCCGTCAGCAAAGGCGTTACGATTACCTTGGATTCCGTCACACCCGGCGAGGACGGCCTGTGGATGCTGGTGAAAATCGCGGGGACAGAGGAAGAAACCCGTTGGGACTTCATGGATTTCAGCGTCAGCTGCGAACCGACGGAGAAACAGGAAACGCTTGATTTTACGATAAGCGGATATACGGCCAGCTATACCGGCATGACCGAGGATAACACGCAGGTGCAGCTGATCTACTACCGGAGTACCGACGGGCAAGCCTTCCTGAACGGCGGGGAGTTTGAACTGAAGCTGGGAGGCATGTATTGCACAAAATGGACGGAAAACGAGGCATGTGAGATGATTGAGCGGGAAGGGAGATGGGCCCTGCCCTTCAAGCTGGAGCCTGTGGGAGAGCCGGAGTCCCTAACGGCCAAGAGCGCCCAGGTGGACGTTTCCAAGCTCGAATGGGATGAGGAAGGCGAGGAACTCTCAGAACCCATAGAGCGAAAAGGGACGCTGAGACTCCAGAATATACGAGTGACGTCCACAGGGTATCGGTTCGAAAGGCCCTTGGGCGAAGAGGGCTGGGAAATCCCTTCTCCGGAGCTGCTTCTGAAGGGCGGCGTGGATATCCAGGGAGGCGGGGCGATCCAAATCTACGGAGTCCCCGAAATGCGCGGCTCCTGGAACATTCCCGTGGACCTCTCCCAGGTGGAATCCATCCGCTTCGGCGACGTCGTAGTCCCGCTGGAACAACCCAAAACGTGAATCCCAGCAAAGAGCGCCTGTCTTCCGACAGGCGCTCCGTATCTCTTGCTCAAAACCGCAGCCGCATATCATACCAGACGGCTCCGCCGTGGACAGATTTGGAAACACCTTCGCTGCAATAGCCGAATTTCTCATAGTAGTGAAGGAGTTCCGCTTTACAGGTTAAAACACAGCCTCTCCTCCCCTGCGCCCGGGCGTCGGCGATGACCCGCTCCATCAGCAGCGCGGCCCTTCCCTGCTTTCGGTATGGGGGCAGCGTGTTGACGCCGAAAATCATCTGCCATGCGCCCTTCTCATCATGAAAGGAGGCGTCGGCATACATCTCGTCACAAATCCGGGGTTCGTTGGCTGCCGGGCCGTTGATGAAGCTGGTCGGCAGACCGCCCTCTTCCAGCAGCCAAAAATGCTGCGGGTACACGGCCAGGCGGCCTGCCAAAACCTGTTGGGACGCCGCCTCTTCCGGGGGGAAGCAGGCCGCCTCCATGGCCGCCAGGGCCGGAAGATCCGCGGGAACCGCCGCGCGGATGATCATGGAATCCCCCCTACGCATGCTCCCGCAGATATTGGTACTCCAGCAGCAGCCGTCCGGTGCTGTTGGAATAGTTTTCGAAGTGATAGGGCTGGTCCGCCCTGAACCGTATGGCGTCCCGCTCCAAAAGCTGGAAGGACTGCCCCTCCGCCGTCAGGCTCACGGAACCGTAAATCACCGTGGCATGGCAGATGCAGCCGGGTACGGAAGGGGCGGGCGCGTACCGCGCGCCGATGTACAGGTCCAAAAAGCAGCTCATCATATTGCTGACGCTGTCAAAGGGGAGGCTGGGCCGCAGGACGGTCCTGCCGCTGTCCAGGCGGCGGGGCCGGGTGTCCTGGACGCGGACCAGAATGGGGAATGAGTCGGCCCCTGTTTTTTCGGGCTCCTGCGCCTCCTTCTCCGGCTGGTGGGGAAAAATCCCCTCCTCCGGAATGGGAGCCGGGCCGCCGTACAGGTCGTCCATAACTGATCGTTCCCTCCGTTCTCTCTCTGTTTCAAAATGACTTGTTTCATACTACCTGTTTTGCCGGGATTTGTCAAGGCGCTTCCGCCGGGGGCGCCTTCCGGCGCAGAGCGTATCATATGAGAGAAGGCGCATCCCTTAAAAATGGAACGCCGGGCGGCCCCCCTTCCCCGCTCCCAGCCTCCGGCGGCGCTATGGACAAAGCCCTCTTCCACTGCTATAATAATTCCGCGTCCGGCGTCGGGTTCTTCCCCGCCAAGCCGGTTCCCCCCGATCCGGCATTCCGGAAATTTGAAGTTCCCCTTTCGGAACGCTATTATTTGATTTTGGAGGTGCAGCATGATTCCTTTCACCCTCAGACCCTGGCGGCCCGAAGACGCGGAGGCCGTCGCCGCCGCGGCGAACAATCCGAAGATTGCGGCGAATCTGCGAAACGTCTTTCCCCATCCCTATACCCTGGCGGATGCAGAGTGGTTTGTCAACGACTGCATTGCCCGGGGCGAGGAACGGCAGCTCAGCCGGGCCATTCTTATCGGGGGAAAGGCGTCCGGCAGCATCGGCGTCTTCGTGAAAGACGACGTGTACGAACGGTCTGCCGAACTGGGCTACTGGCTGGCGGAGCCCTATTGGGGGCAGGGCGTCATGTCGGAGGCGGTGCGGCAGCTCTGCCGGGAGGCGTTTGCGCGCTTTGACGTCCTCCGCATCTTTGCCGAGCCCTTCGCCGATAACCTGGGCTCCCGGCGGGTGCTGGAGAAGGCCGGTTTTACCTGGGAGGGAACGATGCGCAACGGCGTTTTCAAAAACGGGCGGGTCCACTCCTATTGTATGTACGCCCTTCTGCGGGAAGAGGCGAAGTTGGTATAAGCGGAAACGCGCTCCGTTCTGCACCTCCCGGGCGGCGGCGCATACACTGGATTGAAGGGACTCCGTTCCTTCGCCAGCTACTTATTAGGAGGTATTGCAATGCCTGAAAAAGTCATGCCCGGTCCCGTGGAGGACCTCAGCGGCATCCGCGAGGCGGTTTGCATCCATACCAGGAAGATTTATGATTCCTGCCGAGATAAAGACTGCATCGAAGACCTGCGCTTCTATCCCAAGCTTCAGTATGTGGACGTCATCAATCGGGCCCTGTCGGTCAAGGGCGGCAGCGCCAAGCTTCTTTACGTCTACGTGGACGTGGAGCCCGTCAGCTTCAACCGGGGCTTCTACACCGTCGACATGCGGTTCTTCTACTCCGTCACCCTCCAGGCCTACCTGAGCTGCCCCGCTCCCGTCACGGTGGAGGGCCTGTGCGTCTTCGACAAGCGGGCCATCCTCTTCGGCAGCGAAGGGAACGCCAAAATCTTTTCCTCCGAGCTCCGCACCGGGGAGCCGGACCTGCAGCTCACAAGCCGGTCCAACCTCCCCGTGGCCGTGGTGGAGGCCGTGGACCCCATTGTGCTGGACGCCAGGATCATGGACTGCTGCGGCAAGCGGGACTGCGACTGCGACCTGTGCGAGGTGCCCTCCTTCGTCAACAGCTGCTTTGACGGGGAGCTCTCCAGCGGCGACGACAGCCGCCGCATCTACGTCACTCTGGGCCAGTTTTCCATCGTCCGCCTGGAGCGGGACTCCCAGCTCCTGGTGCCCGTATACGACTACTGCATGCCCGACAAGGAGTGCGCCTGCGGCAGCGGAAACGAGGACCCCTGCGGCATCTTCCGGAACATCTCCTTCCCCGTCGGCGAGTTTTTCCCGCCCAACACCGTCCGGATGCCCGAGAACTATGAGGAATGCTGCTTCGCCTGCCATAAATAAGCGAACTGAGGACCGCCCGGCAAGGGCGGTCCTCGGCTTATTCATATTCCACGGTGCTGGTTTTAGGGCTGATGATGCAGACATAGCTGTTCCCCTGCCCCAGAGCCAGAGAACGGCCGTCCTCCAGCATATAGGCAAAGGGGCTGTTCCGGTCCTTCCGGCTCCACCGGATGGGCACGGCCCTGCCGCCGCAGAAGAAGGTCCCCGCCCCTTCCCCGGTGGTCTGGACCCGGAGGCGGCCCTCTTTATCTCCGGGAATCACGGAAACGGCAGTCTCCAGCACCAGCACATTCGTTGCGCCGACCTGGTCCCCGGTGCTGCCGTCCATATGCTCCTTTCCGTACTGGCCCACCAGGTACTTTGCCGTGGCGGCGTCGTAGTCAAAGGTGCCGGTTTTGTAAGCGGAGAAGCGGATTTTGATGTGCTCCGCCGTCTCGCCGCCCGCCGGGGCGCCGTCCTCTGCAAAGGCCTGAAGGTAGTTCCAGCCGGCCTCGTGCTCCGTGGGGAATCTGCCCTTGGCAAGGTATTCCAAAATCTTCTCGCCGGAGGTAACCAGGCTGTGCTCATAGCCGTTGTTCCGCCTCCGGTCGGGGTCCCGCCAGAAGATCGCGGCGTCGTCCGCACCCCGAACGCCGTCCATGTGGTCCACCTTCCAGGCGGAAAGATTGGCGTAGGCCTCCTGGCTGCCGCCGGCGTGAACGTAAACCGCGTCGTGTCCCAGGGCCAGCTCCACAAAGTAGGGCCGGGCCGAGCGGACGCTGCCCAGCAGCTCCACGCCCTCCACGCTCTGGTACACACCCAGCATCCGGGTGATGCCGCCTTCCACCGGAACCTCATAGATGATGTCCGCCTGCGAGACGCCAAGCTGCGGCTGGGCGGCCTTCAAGTTGTTCAGCATGACGGCAATGGGGCGCAGGTTCTCGTATTCCGGCTCCATGGGCGCCCCCGTCAGCGGATTTGCCCCCTCCGGAACGTCCGGCTCCGGTTCCGGCTCCGGCTCCGGGACCGGGACGGGCTCCGCAGTCGCTCCGGGCTCCGGTTCCGGCTCGGAATCCGGCTTTCCGCCGCAGGCCGCCAAGGCCAGGACCATCCACACCGCCAACAACATCGCAAGCGCTCTCTTTTTCATGCCGCCGCCGCCTTTCTCGTTTCGCTTGCCCATATCATACCAACGTTGCGGAGTGCCGTCAAGGTGATTCCCGGTAAATTTCGACAAATTTTACAAAACAGCCCTCCGGCGTTTTCCGCATTCTCCCTCCTGTCTGGAAACGGAGTCCCCGATAGGGCTTGTGTTTTTCCCTGGGAGGAGGTATAATAAACGCGATCAAAGACGGAACCCGCCGCGGCAGCGGGTTTTTCTGCCGGGGTCCTGCATTTTCAGCCTGCGGGCTTCCCGCAAAGGCCCGCCCTGCCGGTGGAAAATCTCCTTGCCTGGCGGGAAAAATCCGCGCCCATCCGGCATTTCCCGGTTATGAATACAGGTTCTCAAACCCAGAGAGGAGGCCGCCGCCATGCCCGGCTTTATTCAGGACAAGCTGGAAATCAAATTTCTTATCCTCTATATCGCCGCCAGGGTCGTGGAGCCCGTGCCGTTTGACGCCATACTGGACCTGACCCTCTGCGACGAAGCCATTGATTACTTTGACTTCTCCGACTGCCTGGCCGACCTGGTCCGCACGGAACACCTGACCCTCTCGGACGACGGCCTCTATGCCCTGACCGAAAAGGGGCGGCGGAACAGCGCCATCTGCGAGTCCAGCCTCCCCTATTCCGTCCGCCGGCGCTGTGACCGGAATCTGGAGGACTGGAACCGGAAGCTCCGGCGGAGGCGGCAGGTGAAATCCTCCGTCGAGAAGCGGCCGAACGGCACCTATACCGTCAAGCTGTCCCTGAACGACGACAAGGGCGGCGTCATGGACCTGCGCCTGATGGTGCCGGACCCGGCGCAGGCCAAGGCCGTGTCCCGGCGCTTTCAGCAGTCGCCGGAAAAGGTATACAGCCAGCTCATCCGCCTCCTGCTGGCGGAGGAAGAATAAACAACGCGGGTACGGAGCATTCCGTACCCGCGTTTCGCTGCTATTTGACCACCACGTTTTCCTCTCCCAGGGTTTCCCGCGCCTCTTCCACCAGGGCCCTGTGAAGCAGGACCTGGGTTGCAAATAGTTTGCGCGTGTCCGCCATGCGCATTTTCACCGTGGAGGCTCCGGGGAACATGGTGAACACCAGCTTCATGTGCCGGAAAGACGGGTGTTCCAGAGACGGAAACTTCAGGTACAGCGTCTCCCCCTTCACCAGCTTATTCTCCTTGACCCCGGGCGGCGTGGGCGGCAGCCCGCCCTCCGCCGTCTCCAGGGGATAGGCGGAATCGCACATGAGCTGGGGGGCTTTTTCGTCCCGGACGGACAGCTTGCCCTTCACCACCACGGCCTGGTTCTCCCGGAGGTAGGGCCCGCAGACGTCCAGCGTCCGGCTGAAGCACAGCAGCTCGATGGACCCCGTCTCGTCCTCCACCACCACATAGGCCATGAGGCTGTTGTTTTTCGTGGTCTTGGTCTTGCTGGAGGTCACCACCCCCGCCAGGGTCACATACTGCCCGTCGGCAAACCGGGTGGGGCCGTTCTCCTGGGCAAAGTCCTCCAGCACCTTCCCGATTTGGGGCACCCGCAGCCGCCGCACGATATCCCGGTAGGCGTCCATAGGGTGGCCGGAGAGATAAAGGCCGGTGGTTTCCTTCTCCATGGTCATCCGCTCCTGGGCGGTAAACTCCGGGATGTCCGGCAGATGGATGTCCTCGCCGGGCTGAACGCGGCCCGGCGGGGCGGACATGCTGAAAAAGTCCATCTGCCCCTCCAGATTCTCCCGCTGGCGGGCGGAGGCGGCGTCCAGCACCTTTTCGTACACCCGGATCAGCTGGGAGCGGCGGGCGCCGGTGGAATCGAAGGCCCCGGCCCGAATCAGGTTTTCCAAAGCCCGCTTGTTCATGTCGCTGCCCGCCATCCGGCGGCAGAAATCGTGGAGGGAGGAAAAGAGCCCGTTCTCCTCCCGCTCCCGCATAACGGCCTGGATGAAGCCCCGCCCAATGTTCTTAATGGCCACCAGGCCGAAGCGGATGCCCCCCTCCTCCACGGTAAAGCGGTCCAGAGAGCGGTTGATGTCCGGCGGCAGGAGGGCGATGCCGCACTCCCGGCACTCGTTGATATAGCCCGCCACCTTATCCGAGTTGTCCAGCACGCTGGTCAGCAGGGCCGCCATGTACTCCCGGGTGTAGTGGCATTTGAAGTAGGCCGTCTGGTAGGCCACCACGGCGTAAGAAACCGCGTGGGCCTTGTTGAAAGCATACTCCGCGAAGTCATAGATTTTATCGTAGATGAGCTGCGCGGTTTTCTCCGGGATTCCCCGGGCGGAACAGCCCGCGATGCCCCGCTTGGCGTCACCGTGAAGGAACGCCTCCCGCTCCTTCTCCAGGTCCTTGACCTTCTTTTTGCTCATGGCCCGGCGGACCATATCCGCCTGGCCCAGGGTGTAGCCCGCCAGCTCCTGGAAGATCTTGATGACCTGCTCCTGATAGACAATGCATCCGTAGGTGTTGGAGAGAATGGGCTCCAGGAGCGGATGGTCGTATTTTACCTTCTGAGGATTGTGGGCGCACTCCAGAAACTGGGGAATGGAATCCATAGGTCCGGGCCGGTAGAGGGCGATGATGGCGGTGATGTCCTCAACGCTTTGGGGCTTCAGCCCCACGCAGACCCCCGTCATGCCGGTGGACTCCATCTGGAACACGCCGGAGGTCTTCCCCGCCGCCAGCATCTCATACGTCTCGGGATCGTCCTCCGGGATATCCGCCAGGCGGAAGTCCGGCTGGTGCTCCTTCAGGAGCTGCACCGCGTCCTCCAGCACCGTCAGGTTCCGCAGGGCCAGGAAGTCCATCTTCAAAAGCCCCAGCTCCTCCAGCGTGACCATGCCGTACTGGCAGACGACAATGTCGTCGTTCTTCGCCAGAGGGACGTACTCATAAACCGGGCGCTTGGTAATCACCACCCCGGCGGCATGGGTGGAAGCGTTCCGGGGCATGCCCTCCAGCATCTGGGCGGTATCGATGAGGCGCCGTACCGTCTCGTCGCTGTTATAAAGGTCGCTGAGGGACTTGGTCAGCCGCAGGGCGTCCGCCAGGGTGATGTGGGCCCCGGGGGGATTGGGAATCTGCTTGGCGATCTGGTCCACCTCGGCATAGGGCAGGTTCATCACCCGGCCCACGTCCCGGACCACGCCCCGGGCGGCCATGGTGCCGAAGGTGACGATCTGGGCCACGTGGTCCTCGCCGTACTTCCGGCGGACGTACTCGATGACCTCCCCCCGGCGGGTGTCGCCGAAGTCCATGTCAATATCCGGCATGCTCACCCGCTCCGGGTTCAAAAAGCGTTCAAAGTAGAGCCCGTATTTCACCGGGTCGATGTCCGTGATATAAAGGCAGTAGCTGACCATGGACCCCGCCGCGCTGCCCCGGCCCGGACCCACGGGAATGCCCACGCTCCGGGCGTAGCGGACAAAGTCGGAGACAATGAGAAAATAGTCCGTAAAGCCCATTTTCTCGATCATGTCCTGTTCATACCGGAGCTGTTCCCGGTGGGCGCCGTCCTCCCCGTAACGGGCCCGGTAGCCCTCGTCGCAGAGCTTTTTCAAGTAGGAAAAGCTGTCGTAGCCCGGGGGCAGCTGGAACTCCGGCAGATGGTACTTGCCGAAGGTGAAGTCCATATTGCACAGCTCCGCAATTTTTGCCGTATTTTCCAGGGCCCCTTCGTACTCGGAAAACAGCTCCGCCATCTCCGCCTCGCTGCGGAGGTAGAAGTTCCGGGGCTCATAGCGCATCCGGTTTTCATCGTCCAGGGTCTTCCCGGTCTGGATGCACAGCAGCACGTCATGGGCCTCCGCGTCCTCCCTCCGGAGATAGTGGGCGTCATTGGTGCAGACCATGGGAAGCCCCGTCTCCCGGTGGATGCGGAGGATGCCCTGGTTCACCGCCGCCTGGTCCCGGATGCCGTGATCCTGAAGCTCCAGGTAAAAGCGGTCCGGCCCGAAGATCTCCGACAGCTCCAGGGCGTAGCGCTTGGCGTTCTCGTACTCCCCGTTCCGAAGCCGCCGGGGGATCTCCCCCGCCAGGCACGCGGACAGGGCCACCAGACCCCGGCTGTGCTCCCGGAGGAGCTCCAGGTCGATCCGGGGCTTGATGTAAAAGCCCTCGGTCCAGGCCATGGAAACCATGTAGGAGAGGTTCCGATAGCCCTCCTCGTTCTCGCAGAGGAGCACCAGGTGGCGGCTCTCCGAGTCGAACTCGTGGACCTTGTCGGTGAGGCGGCGGCCCTCCGCCGTGACATAGACCTCACAGCCGATGATGGGCTTGACGCCCTCCGCCCTGCAGGCCCGGTAAAAATCCACCGCGCCGTACATAACCCCGTGGTCCGTAATGGCACAGGCGGTTTGCCCCATCTCTTTCACAATTTTCGGCAGATCCCGGATGCGGCATGCGCCGTCCAGGAGGCTGTATTCCGTGTGGACATGCAGGTGGACGAAGGACATGGATCCTCCCCCTTTCTATCTCGTTGTCTAGGGTCTGTTCCCTTAAACCAACTGTGCGGATTTCCGAGGAAATGTTTGCCGGATACAAGGCAAACATTTGCGGGCAGGCTGACGCACGGCAAAAATTTTTAACGCCGCAGACGACAAAATCTGCCGGAAAGACGCGGGCTTGGGCTTATGGGAACACCCTCTAAGCTCTATCGGATTGCCGGCTTCACCCGGAGGGCCAGCAGGGCCTTAACGTCCTCCAAGACCTCCGGGGTGGTCAGGTCGATCATCAGCCAGCGCCCCATCTTCGAAGAAGCCGTATTCCGGTACAGCGCCCGGGTGTACTCCGTGCAGGTCAAAAGCACGCCCTCCGCAGCCGGCTCATCCTTGGGCGCGACAGAAACCATTGCCGTCACGTAGCCCGGACGGAGGTACACGGTGGCCAGGGACTTGCTCCCCTTTTTAAATTTCACATTCCACCCCGGCTCCAGGCCGCAGCGGCTGTACTCCGTCCGGGGCTCTGCGCCGTAGGCGTCCCGCAAATACCGCCGGAGCTCCGGCCAGAGGGGATTGTCCGCGTAGCGGTCCATCTCCTCCATAGAGGGCGTTTGGTCCAAGGGAAACCGCTGCGCCCAGCTTTTCATTTGATCACTCACAAATTCACTCCTTCGCAGTTTGTATAGCGGTTTCGCTTTACATATAAGGCAGTTACAGCTCTTCCGCCAGCTCCACCAGCTTCCGCAGCCGATGGTTCAGGCAGGACTTCGTCACCGGCGGGTCAAACGTCTCCGCCAGCTCCGACAGACTCAGCTCCGGATACTTCAGACGCAGGGCCGCCGTCTCCTGGAGCTTGTCCGGCAATTCCTTGAGCCGCCCCGCCGCCTTGAGCTTCCGGATGGCCGCCCCCTGGCTGTGGGCGGCCTCCACCGCCTTGTCCAAATTCGCGCTGTCGCAGTTCAGCCGCCGGTTTACGCTGTTGCGGATGCCCTTTTCCACCTTGGTGGACATGATCCGCATGGCCGCCGCCGGCGCGCCGATGAGGGTGAGAAAATCCTCAATCTGGTCGCTCTGCTTGAAATAGGTCACGGAGCTCCCGTTTCGGGTCACGCTTTTGGGCGGATAGCCGCTCTCCCGGAGCAGCACCTCCAGCTCCCGGCTGGCCTGGAGGTGTGAGCTGGTCAGCTCCAGGTGATAGCGCTTCAAGGGGTCCGTAATGCTTCCCCCGGCGAAAAAGCAGCCCCGCAAGAAGGCCGCCCGGCAGCACTCCTCCTCCAGCATGGCAAAGTTGATGTGGAGGGCCAGGCTCTGCCGGGGGTCATAGCCCAGAAGGTCGATGATATGATTCAGCTTCTCCTGTTCCGTAATCTGAAAGACCATCTTCCCGGTCCGCTCCGTCCCGCCGGAGAGGTCCGGCTGGCGGTCAAACCGGAGATCGAAGGCCCGCTGGAACAGCCGGGGCAGACGGGCGGCAAAGTTCGGGTTCTCCGTGATGACGCGGACGTCCGAGGAGCTGAAGGTGTGGCAGTAGAGCAGAATGCCGTAAGCCTCCGCCTGGGCGCAGCAGCGCCGCTGAACGGGGAGCCTGCAAAGCTCATTCTTCGTGTCAAAGGAAAAGGACACCGCGCAAACCTCCCTCTCCGCAATAAATGTAAAGGGTTAATGCATTACTCCGTCCGATAGCGTCCACCGGCGATGCGGACGTTCCGCTCCGCGTGGAGCAGGATCAGCTCCTGGGCCAGCTTGTCGGGATGGTGGCGGACGTAGCCGTCCTGCACCGTGGCGATGGGGCGGCTGACCAGCTCCACCCCCAGGGCGGCGCAGCGCTCCGTGTCATAGCGCAGCAACTCCGCCCCCTCCTCGGCGTAGCGGGCGGCCACATCCTGGGGAATGGGGGAAGAATTCACCAGGCACAGGCGGAACAGCCTGTCTGCCGAGTGCTGGAAGAGGGCGGAGATGTGGTCCGAGGCCGTATAGCCCTCCGTCTCCCCCTCCTGGGTCATGACGTTGCATACATAAATCTTCAGGGCCTGGGATTTTTGTATGGCTTCCACGATGCCGTCCACCAGCAGATTGGGGATGATGCTGGTGTAAAGGCTTCCGGGGCCCAGGACGATCATGTCCGCCTCACCGATGGCGGCCAGCGCCTCCGGCAGAGCCTTTGGGTGCTCCGGAAGGAGCCGGACCTTGGTGATGCGGCAGTCCTCCTTCTTTTTGCAATAGGAGATCTTGGACTCGCCGACGACGGAAGCGCCGTTCTCAAACTCCGCCTCCAGCTGCACGTCGGCGGTGGTTACGGGCAGGACCCGCCCGGTGATGGCCAGAACCTCGCTCATCCGGCGGACCGCCGCGTCAAAGCTGGGGGAAATGCCGTTCAGCGCCGCCAGGAAGAGATTTCCAAAGCTCTGCCCTGCAAGGGTGCCCTCCTGGAAGCGGTAATCCATCATCTGTTTCATCAGCGGTTCCGTGTTGGCCAGAGCCACCATGCAGTTGCGGATGTCCCCCGGAGGGGGCATTCCCAGGTCCTGGCGCAGGGCGCCGGAGCCGCCGCCGTCGTCCGCCACCGTGACGATGGCGGCGAGGTTTTCCGTGTACTCCTTCAAGCCCCGCAGCATGTTGGAAAGGCCGTGGCCCCCGCCGATGACGGCGATCCGGGGCCCGTGCTTCCGGGGCGTGCGGTAAGGTCGATGTTCCATAGGACTCCTTTCCAATTTACACGGCTCGTTCCATATCCCGGTGATGCTCCGCCACCGGATAGCCCTGCTGGCGGACGAACTCCGTCAGCGCGTGGGCAATGGCCACGGAGCGGTGATGTCCCCCGGTGCAGCCCACGGCGACTACCAGCCCGGTCTTTCCCTCCTCCGCGTAAAGCGGCAGGGTAAACGCCAGCAAATCCTCCACCCGGCGGAGGAAATCGTGCGTCTGCTGAAAGCTGAATACATAGTCTGCCACCGGCTTATCCAACCCGGTCTGATGGCGCAGCTCTTCCATATAGAAGGGATTTGGCATAAAGCGCACATCCAGCACCAAATCCGCATCCAGCGGGAGGCCGTATTTAAACCCGAAGGAGGTGACGCTCACGGTCATTCCCCCCTTTTGCTCTTCCCCATTGAAGATGCGCAGCAGCTCACTCCGCAGCCGGGCGGTGGAAAGCCCGGTGGTATCGATGACAAAGTCCGCCCGCTGCTTTACCGGCTCCATCAGCTCCCGTTCCTTTTCAACGGCCTCTTCCAGGGAGTCGGCCTCCTTTTCCAGGGGATGGCGGCGGCGGGTTTCCTTATAGCGTTTGATAAGGGTTTCCGGAGACGCCTCCAGAAACAGCAGCCGGCAGACGCCTTCCATGCCCTTCAGCTTATCCAAAACGTCGAAGAGCTCGGAAAAGGACTCCGCCGTCCGCACGTCGTACACCAGGGCCACCCTGGCGTAGCGTCCGCCGCCTCCGGCGCAGAACTCCGCAAATTTCAGAATCATGGCGGCGGGCATATTGTCCACAATGTAAAAACCGCTGTCCTCCAAAAAGGACGCCGTCTTGCTCTTCCCTCCGCCGGAAAGGCCCGAGATAATCAAAATTTCCATCGGAATCAAGCTCCCCCTCTGCATAAAACGCGGCTCTCCCCCTCCGCCGGATTTCCCGAATCGGCTCCGCAGGCGGGGAACCGCCCCTTCTCCCGCCGGACGCCCCATGCTTCCGGAGCGGGAAGCCTCCCGTCTCCGGACGGCCTGTGGATTTTCAGGAAACGCCGGCAGGGTCAGCGCACAAATTTGACCTCCGGTTCCAGCTGAACGCCGGTCTGTTGCAAAACGGTTTCCTGAACCTGGCGGATCAGCTCCTTGACGTCGGCGCAGGTCGCGCCGCCCAGATTGACGATAAAGCCCGCGTGCTTCTCCGACACCTGGGCTCTCCCCACCGTCCGGCCCTTCAGGCCGCACTGGTCGATCAGCGTCCCGGCAAAGCGGCCCTCGGGGCGCTTGAAGGTGCTGCCCGCGCTGGGCAGATCCAGGGGCTGGCTGGCTCTCCGGCGGGCCATCAGGTCCCGCATGGTCCGCTGGATGCTTTCCGGATCGCCGGGCTTTAAACGGAACTCCCCGTACAGGACCGCCGTTTCCGGGTGGTCTGAGAAGAAGCTCCTCCGGTAACCGAAGTTCAGCTCCCCTCCGGAGAGATAGCGCAAACCCTCCTCCGGAAACAGCGCCGACGCGCCCACAACGACCTGCGCCATCTCCCCGCCGTAAGCCCCGGCGTTCATATAAAGCCCGCCGCCCACCGTGCCGGGGATGCCCTGGGCAAATTCCAGCCCCGTCAGGCCATGCCTGCAGGCGAAGTCCGCCAGCCGGGCCAGGGAGACGCCCGCCGCCGCCACAACGCTTCCGGAGCTCTCTCGGAGCTCCAGGTCCTTCATGCGGCCGGTGGCAATCACCAGCCGGTCCAGCCCCTCGTCCGGGACCAGCAGGTTGGACCCGCCGCCCACCAGCAGGGGCCGCGCCCCCGCGTCCTCCGCCATGGACAGCAGCAGCACCAGCTGTTCGCCCCGTTCCGGGAAGGCCATGCGCCGGGCCGGGCCGCCGATGCGGAACGAGGTGTGCTTTGCCATGGGCTCCTCCTGAAGGAGCGTCAGGTCCGGCAGATAATCCGTTATCTGTTTGTCAAGCCGTGCTGTCCAGTCCATGTGCGGGCCTCCCTGTCGTCAGATTTGATCGGCCGTTTTTCCCGGAGCCCAAAAGGCGCCGGCAGATTCCCCCGGCGGAAAGCCGGGCCGGCACGTATGACCCCGGGCGGGAAAACGGAAGCCGCCCGGCGCCGGGAAGAGCGCTTCCGGCACTTGCGGGCATGCCTCAAAGCACCCGGCCCAGCATCGCCGCGCCGATAATGCCCGCGTCGTTCCCCAGCTCCGCCGTCAGAATCCTGGTGGCCCTGCCGCCGTGACTGGAAAAGCACTCTCGCGCCATAATCTCCCGCAGAGGCTCCAGCAGGAGGCGCTCCGGCGCCCCCGCCACGCCGCCGCCGATGGCCACGGCCTCCGGGCGGAACGCGTTGACAAAATTAATCAGGCCCGCCGCCAGGTATTCCGCATACCGGCGGCAGACGGCCAGGGCGGCCTCGTCCCCGTCCTCCGCCGCCAGGAAGGCCGTCCGGCCCTCCACGCCGTGCTCCGCGGCGATTTTGTGGAGGGCGCTTTCCGGATGGGCTTCCATGGCCCGCTTCGTCTGCTGAATCAATCCCGTGGCGGAGGCGTACCGCTCCCAGCAGCCCCGGCGGCCGCAGTTGCAGGGCTCACCGTCCAGGCAGATCACCATATGTCCCGCCTCGCAGGAGGCCATGCCGCCCCGGAGCCTTCCGTCGACAATCAGGCCCGCCCCCACGCCGGTGCCCAGGGTGACGACGGCAAAGTCCTTCGTCCCCTTTCCCGCTCCGCAGAAAAACTCGCCGACGGCGGCGCAGTCCGCGTCGTTCCCCAGCAGCAGGGGGAGGTCCAGGTGCCGGCGGAACAGCTTCTCCAGGGGGACGTTCTCCATGGGAATGTTGGTGGTATAGAGGATGTCCCCGCCGTCCACCGCCCCCGGCAGGCCCACTCCAACCCATTCAACGCCCTCCCGGAGCACCTTTCCGGACAGGTCCGCCAGGGTCTTTGCAAAGCTCTCCGGGCCCTGGAAGTCCAAGGGGATGCGCTCCGCCGCCAGGATATGGCCCGCCTCGTCCACAAGGCCGGCCTTCAGGTTCGTGCCGCCTACGTCGATGCCGATATACATGCCTCCGTCCTCCCTCTTACATTTTTCCGTCCGCCCGGGCGTCCACCTTCCGGGCCAGCTCCTGCGCCGCGTTGTAGCCGAATTTCCGGTGCCGGTTGTTCATGGCCGCCACCTCCACGATGCTGGCCAGGTTCCGCCCCGGGCGCACCGGAATGGTAACGATGGGCACCTGAATATCCAGGATGTCGATAAAATGGTCCTCAATTCCCAGGCGGTCATAAAACTTGGTGTTGTCCCAGGGCTCAAAATTGACCACCATGTCCAGCTGGGCCTCGTTCTTGATGGCCCGGACGCCGAAAAGCTGCCGCACGTCAATCACGCCGATGCCCCGCAGCTCAATGTAATTGCGGATAACCTCCGGAGCCGTTCCCATCAGCTGGCCGGAAATGCGGCGAAGCTCCACGGCGTCGTCCGCCACCAGGCGGTGGCCCCGCATGATGAGCTCGATGGCCGCCTCGCTCTTGCCCACGCCGGAATCTCCGGTAATCATAACGCCCTCGCCGTAAATATCCAGCAGGACGCCGTGGCGGGTGATGCACGGGGCCAGCACCTTATTTAAATATTCAATGGTCCGGCTGGTAAAGGCCACCGTCACCTCGTTGGTCCGCAGCAAGGTCTTCTGGTGCTCGACGGCGCTCTCGATGCACTCCGGAAAGCAGTCCAGGCTCCGGGCAATGACCAGGGCCGGTATGTCGTAAAGAAAGAGGTCGTCAAAGCATTTGCGGCGCTGGGCGTCGGTAAGCCCCCGAAGATAGGTCACCTCCGCCTTTCCGATGACCTGGAGACGGCAGGGGTCGAAATAATCATAAAAGCTGTGGAACTGGAGGCCGGGCCGGTTCAGGTCCGGCACGGTCAGCAGGGCGCTGTCGAAATCGCTGCCCTGGTTCAGCACTTCCAAATTGAAGAGGGAGACAAAGTCCTTCACCTTCAAACCGTTTTCACGCATGGCGTTTCTCCTTTTTCCGGCGGTGCGGTCCCGCCTGTCGTGCCCGGCCAAGTACGGGCTTGCCGCTTCGGTTCCGCGTTCCAGACGCGTCCGCTTCCATTATATATGAACTCTTCCAATTCCGCAACACCTTCCGGGGCTCCGCCCCTGTAAAAAAACTTCGATTATTTTGAAAATTCTTCTTGCATTTTCCGAGCAATTCTGTTATTATACCACTTGTGCTTATGAAAATGCGCACACAGTATGCGACAGCGGGGAGGTGCAATGGATGGCTAAGTGCGAGTATTGCGGCAAAGGCGTGACCTTTGGTATTCAGGTCTCTCACTCTCACCGGCGTTCCAACCGTCCCTGGAAGCCCAACGTGAAACGTGTCAAGGCGATCGTGGATGGTTCCCCCCGCCACGTGTATGTCTGCACCCGGTGCATGCGCTCCGGCAAGGTTACCAGAGCGGTCTGATGAGAACGAGAAAAACTCCCGGACAGTTGTCCGGGAGTTTTTTTATCCCTATGGCCGGGCGGGTAAAACCGAAGCTCTCCCGCCCTATGCGCGCTGAAAGTCCATTCGCAGAAATTTTTTCCCGTTCGGGAGTTCCCGCTCCGTCCGCCCGATCACACGGCAGCCTATCGCCAGCATCGCCGTCTCCAGCGCCCCGCCGTCCAGGTCGTGGTGCACCGCCTCCAGCGCGTCGAAGGCGTGCAGATAGGGCGAATCCGACACCCAGCCGCCTTCCGCATTGATTTGAAGAACGCAGGAGACGTATTCCGGCCGAACCTGCCGGATTACTCTTTGAAAGCACGGACAGCCGATGTATTCAACGAGCAGGTCCGCGATCAGAAGCTCCGCCTCCGGCAGGCGGCAGGGCTCCTCCGCCAAGTCGGTCCGCACACATTCCAGCACGCCCGCCAGCTCGGGATGCCGGGCGGCGGCCGCCGCCAGGTAGGCGGCATTGACGTCCACGCCGTACACCTTCTCCACGCGATCCCTTGGGATATGCTCCAGGCCGTTGCCCCCCGCGACGCCCAGGATAGTCAGCACAGTTGAAAAGAGTCCAAAGGATTCTTTTCAATACGGCGCTGTTTTACAGCGCCGTAAGCCGCGTGAGCGGCTCACTGTGCTTGACTTCATAGGAAACGCACAGGCGCTTTGCGCCCCGGCGGGCCTATGGCCCGCCGGTTGAAAAGAAGTATATGCTTCTTTTCAACTGCGTTGACTATAT
>CANPTW010000042.1 GCA_947577075.1 uncultured Oscillibacter sp.
GGTCCTGGACGGTGATGGCCAGGCGCTCCATCAGGTTTTCCAGCTGGCGGACGTTCCCCGGCCAGTCGTACCGCTCCAGGAAGGCCAGAAGCCGGGGGCTGAAGGTGAGGTTCTTCTCGTACTCCCCGCAGAACCGGGCCAGGAACTGGTGGGCCAGGGGGAGCACGTCCTCCCGCCGCTGCCGGAGGGGGGGGATGTGGATGCGGATGACGTTCAGCCGGTAAAAGAGGTCCGAGCGGAAGAGGCCCCGCTGGACGGCCTCCTCCAGGTTCCTATTGGTGGCCACCAGAAGGCGGAAGTCCAGCTCGATCCGCTTGTTGCCGGAGAGGCGCTCAATGGTCTTCTCCTGAATGAGCTGGAGGAGCTTGGACTGGATGTGGGGGGGCAGCTCGCCGATCTCGTCCAGGAAGAGGGTGCCGTTGTTGGCCAGCTCGATTTTGCCGATCTTGCCCCCGCTGGCGGCCCCGGTGAAGGCCCCCTTCTCATAGCCGAAGAGCTCGGACTCGATGAGGTTTTCGTGGAGCACGGCGCAGTTGACCTCGATGAAGGGCCCGTCGGCCCGGCTGCTCATGGCGTGGATGGCCTTGGCCACGGCGCTTTTGCCCACGCCGGTTTCCCCGGTGATCAGGATGTTGGCCTTGGTGTTGGCCGTGTTCTGCATCAGGGTCCAGAGGCGCTGCATGGAGGCGCTTTTAAAAATCAGGCTGGTGGAGGTGGCCCGGGTGCGGAGCTCCGCGATCTCCTGGGTATACTGCTGGAGGGAGTCCTGCAGGTGGCGGTAGTTCCGCTGGATGGCGTTGATCTGCTCCATGGAGACGGTGTTGAAGCAGACGGCAAATTTCAGCTCCCCGCTGCTGTCGAACAGGGGGATGCCCACGGTCATGACGTTTTTGTGGGTGTGGTTGATGGTCTGGGTGGCGGTGATTTTCCGCCGCTGGCGGATAACCTCGGCGGTGACGCAGGGGGAGAAGGTGCCGTCGGCCTCCAGGTCGAAGGCGGAGCGGCCCACGATGGAGTCGTGGACAAAGCCGAAGTTCTTCTCATAGCTCTCGCTGACCCGGAGGATGACGCCCTTGGCGTCGGAGAGCATCAGGTCGTCCGCCAGGACCAGGTTGTTCTCGGGGCTGAGGATGTCGAAGAGGCCCCGGAGGTTGATGCCGTCGTCAAAGAGGGTGGTGAGGTCTGGGGCGTCGGGCATAAAGGAGCCTCCTTTCACGCGTGGGTCCGGGGCGCGGACAGCCAGTCCTCCGCCTCCCGCCGGGAACGGAACACGATTTCCGCCGTGTCCGTCCGGTACTTCCGCAGCAGCTCGTAAATGCGGGGCAGCTGGTCCCTGGGAAAATCCAGAATCCACTGCCGGAATTCCGGGTCCAGAGACGCCTCCACCCAGGGCATGTCCTCCCGGCGCTTCCCGATCCGCTCCTCCGCTCCCGCCAGACAGACCTCCAAGGGGAAGTCCAGGAGGAACACGGCGTCGCAGACCGCCAGGCGGGCTTCCAGGGTACGGAGATAATTCCCGTCAAGAATCCAGCGGTCCTCCCGGAGGATACGGCCCAAACCCGCGTCGAATTCCTCCCGGGAGACAGTGGTCCCGTCGGGCCGGTGCCAGAGCATATCCAGGTAGTAAAGCGGGAGGCCGGTGAGGTCCCGGAGCCGCCGGGCGAAGGTGCTCTTCCCCCCGCCGGGACAGCCGATGACAATCGCTTTTTGAAGCATGGAACGGCTTTTTCCCGCCTTGGGCTCAGCCCCACAGGGCGGACAGCATGGGAATCACCTGCTTCTTCCGGGACATAATCTTGGGCAGGAAGGCGCAATTCTCCTCCCCCTTGATGCCGAACGCCTGGCGGATGGTGTCCTCGTCCCCGACGAAAAGGAGCTGCGTCCCCTCCAGGAGCACGTCCGTAATCATCAGCACCACGCTTTGGAGCCCCCGCTTCTCCCGGGTCTCCGCCATGATCTTCAAAAACTCGTCCAGCCGCTTGAGGAGGCGGTCCGAGTCCATGGTGGTGATCTGGCTCACCGCCAGGTTGTGCCCGGCGATGTGGAACTCCTTATAGTCCGTTTTCAGCATGGCCTCGGCGGTCTTGTCGTCGCCGCAGGCGGCGGAGAAAATGGCCTGGCCCAGGTCCTCCAGCTTCACGCTTGCGATGCGGGCCAGGCGGTTGGCGATGTCAATGTCCCGCTGGGTGCAGGTGGGGGACTTGAACATCACGGTGTCCGACACGATGGCCGCCGCCATCAGGCCCGCCATCTTGGCGGTGGGCATCAATCCCTTTTCCTGATACATTTCGGCGATGATGGTGTTGGTGCTGCCCACGGCCTCGTTCCGGACGTGGATGGGGTTGGTGGTCTGGATATCCGCCAGGCGGTGGTGGTCGATGATCTCCAGGATGTCCGCCTGGTCCAGCCCCGTGACGGACTGGGACTTCTCGTTGTGGTCCACCAGGACCACCCGCTTCCGCCGGGGGCGGAGGAGGTGATACCGGGACAGCATCCCCACCACCTTCTCCTCCTCGTCCAAAATGGGATAGGCCCGGAAGCGGCTCTCCAGCACGGTGTTCTGCACGTCGTCGATATAGTCGTCCAGATGGAAGCAGACGATGTCCCGGCTTTTGCACACCCGGGCGATGGGCAGGGCGTTGAAAATCAGCCGCAGGGCCTGATAGGCGTCGATGGGGGTGGAGATGATGCAGGTGTTCCCCGCGTGCTCCAAAAGCTCCGGGGGAAGCTCCCCCTGGCAGATAACCACGCAGTTCACCTGAAGGTCCACGGCCCGCTGGACCATGTCCGGCTGGTCGCCGCAGATGACCACGCTGTCCCGGCTGGAGAAGAGCAGGTTCTCCCGGCTGGCGGGCAGGGCGATGGTCACGTCGCCGGAAACCGTGTCCGGCGTGTCGGCGCTCTCGTGGAGGAGCTTCCCCTCCAGCACGGAGATCAGGTTGTAAACGGGGATGTCCTCCACCCTGGGGTTGCGGACGGTGGTGATGTCGTAGTTGGCCACGTCCCCGGCGGAGAGGGTGCCGTACAGGGTCCCGTCCTCGTTGGCCACGGGGAGGATGGAGATGTTCCCCCCCTGCATGGCCTGCCAGCCCCGGCTGACGGTGGCGGCGGCGGAGAGGGTGGGGGGCGTGTCATAGTCCAGGTCCCGGACCTGGGTGCGGACGTTGTCGATGAGCTTTGGCGGCTGGAAGCCGAAGCGGTTCAGCACGATCTGCGTCTCGTCGCTGATCTGACCCAGGCGGGCGGCCTGGTACTGGCGGTTGCCCAGGGCGTTCTGGAGGGCGGCGTAGGCCATGGCGGAGACGATGGAATCGGTGTCCGGATTCCGGTGGCCGGTGATATAGATGGTGTCCATAGAAGGGCTCCTTTCGCGTTCTCCTTCCATTATGCTTCCCCGGAGGGAAAAAGTCAAGGAAGCGCTGAATCCGGATTTCCCCGGCGGCGGGAAAATGCTTCTCCGGCGGCCCCTCCGGGGCGCGGCTTTTCCGCCGGAGACATTTTCTCTTTTCATTTCCGCCCCGGCGTGGTATAATTCCATCATTGGGAAACAGGCCGGGGCCCCCGGGCCCCCTGTGGAAAGGATGGGGAGACATGAGCGAACAGCTGGACCTGACGGAGCGGAGACTCAGCCGGGAGGAGCCATTCCGGGGGCGGATCGTCACCGTCCATGTGGACACGGTGGCCCTGCCCAACGGCGGCACCTCCGTCCGGGAGGTGGTGGAGCACCCCGGCGGGGTGGCCGTCCTGCCCCTGGACGAGGACAACAACGTGCTGACGGTGACCCAGTTCCGCTATCCCTTCGGCAAAACCCTGCTGGAGATTCCCGCCGGGAAGCTGGACCACCCCGGCGAGGACCCCGGGGAGGCGGGCCTCCGGGAGCTGCGGGAGGAGACCGGCGCGGTGCCGGGGATTTACCGGCCCCTGGGGCGCATCCTGCCCTCTCCCGGCTGCTACGGTGAAATTCTGTACCTGTACCTGGCCCGGGACCTCCGGATGGAGGCGCAGCACCTGGACCCGGACGAATTTCTGAACGTGGAGCGGGTCCCCTTCGGCGAGATGGTCCGCCGCTGCCTGGAGGGCGAGATTGAGGACGCCAAGACCGTGGCCGCCGTGCTGAAGGCAAAGCTCCTGCTGAACCTGTGAAGCGCGGCCTCCCGGGGCGGCGGCAAGTGAGTATGGAGGTCAAGTATGGCTGAGGAAAAGACCGTCCTGATCGTGGAGGACGAGAAAAACATTGTGGACATCCTGCGCTTCAACCTGGAGCGGAAGGGCTACCGGACCCTGGAGGCCTATGACGGCGAGGACGGCCTGCGGAAGGCCCGGGAGGAAAAGCCGGACCTGATCCTGCTGGACATCATGCTGCCGAAGATGATCGGCTTCGACGTGTGCGCGGCCCTGCGGAAGGAGGGGGACAGCGTGCCCATCATCCTCCTCACCGCCCGGGAGGAGGAGGACGACAAGGTCCGGGGCCTGGAGATGGGGGCGGACGACTATATCACCAAGCCCTTCTCCATGCGGGAGGTCGTGGCCCGGGTGGAGGCCAACATCCGCCGCACGGCCATGGCGGCCCCGGCGGCGGGGGCGGCGGACAGCGCCATGCCCGTGGCGGGGGACCTGGCCATCAACACGGACAGCCACCAGGTCTTCCGGGGGGGGCGGGCCATCGACCTGACCCAGCGGGAGTACGAGCTGCTGACCTTCCTGGCCAGCCATCCCAACAAGGTCTATTCCCGGGTGGACCTGATGGAGCAGGTCTGGAACTACGGCTACGTGGGGGACGACGTGCGGACGGTGGACGTGACCGTCCGGCGGCTCCGGGAGAAGATTGAGGAAAATCCCGCCAGCCCGCAGTTTATTCTCACCCGGCGGGGAGCGGGGTATTATTTCTCGGTTTCCTGAATTCCCGGAAGGGGGGCTTGTACTCGCCCTGGCGGGCGGGGCGGATTGCAGCTATGATGATAGCTGGGCAATGCACCCCCCATTCTCTCTTTTGCGAAAAGAGAGAATGCGCCGTGCACGGTGGAAGAGAGAAAACGGGGGCGCGCAAGAGGTGCCTCCGGTTCCAGGCATATCTTCTGCCCGCGGCGTGGATTGAGCGGAGGGTTTGGCGGTCGATGAATCGTCTGTCCTTCTCTTTCCGCTGCCGCTAATCCGGCGGTTGGGGAAGTCTTCCAATATCACGGTTCCAGGAGCTCCGCCATCAGCTGCGCGCCTAGGCGGACGCCGGTGTAAAAGGATTCCTCTGCCTGACGGTCCGCAAGAATGCAGATGCCTGCCTTCAGCTTTTCCGCCGTTTCTTCTTCCACCGCGCGGAGCTGTGCGGCAACATGCCGCTCCTCCGAGGTCTTGGGCTCCTCCAAACTGCAAAACGACTGGAACGAAAACGGATCGTCATGATAGATGGCACTTAATATATCCAGCATGGTCTGTTCATCCTTTCCATTGTTTACATTTAGTAGACTTTATGGTAATCTACTAATTGTAAATTGTCAAGGGGTTCTTATGCAGAAATTTATTTTATTTGATGAGCGGCTTTCCCTTTTGCGCAAACAGGCTGGTATTAGCCAGAAGCAGCTGGGGGAAGTCATCGGCCTTTCCAACAAAGCCATATGCACGATGGAAAACGGGACAAGGGAAACCACCTTTGAAAAGCTGGTGCTGCTGGCGGAATTTTTCCATGTCTCCACAGACTATCTGCTGGGCGTTACTGACGACCCCACCTGGCGGGGAGACGGTGGGGAACAATCCCCGCCCCCCGGAGCTGCATTGCGATTTCCCGCTCCTCCTCACACCGGGGATCATTTAAATAAGCAAACGTCCCCAGGCTGAGGGGATCGTCCCGGTATACTGCGCTCAAAATCGTAAACATCTCAAAACCTCCTCCAAAACCACGAATAGTGTGTTGGATTTAATATAACCCACTTTTCGTGTGTTGTCAAGAAATTTATGAAAACTGACCTTATTTTCAAAGACCGGCTGAAACAGCTGCGCAAGCAGGCAAAGCTGCAGCAGAAGGACCTGGGAGAACAAATTGGATTAGGCGCAAACGCGATCAGCATGATGGAAACCGGAAACCGGGAGACGTCCTTTGAAAAGCTGATTCTGCTGGCGGAATTTTTCCATGTCTCCACAGACTATCTGCTGGGCGTTACTGACGACCCCACCTGGCGGGGAGACGGTGGGGAACAATCCCCGCCCCCCGGAGCTGCATTGCGATTTCCCACTCCTCCTCACACCGGGGATCATTCAAATAAACAAGCGTCCCCAGACTGAAGGGATTGCTATGGCATACTGCGCTTAAAATCGCAAGCATCTCAAAATCGCGCCTTTTGATGTGCACCGTTTGGGTATATTTTATGTATACTTATACTAGGAACAATAGTCAGGGGATATCAGGAGAAACTATGGATAGTTTTTCTGAGAATTTAAAAATATGCCGGAAAAAGCGCCATGAAAGTCAGGAGGTCGTAGCCGTACACTGCGGCATTGCCTATGGCACGTACCGGCGCTATGAAAAGGGAGAGCGTGAGCCAAACCTCTCTACTTTCTGCACATTTGCGAAATACTTTGGGGTAACCCTGGACCAGCTGGCAGGCTGGGAGCCGCTTCCCTTCTGAACCAAGCCGGCGGCAGCAAAAAGAGAGCGGCAGACGATTCACCGACCGCCAAAACCCCCGCCTGCACCGCGCCGCGGGCAGAAGATATACCTGGAGCCGGAGACACCTCTTGCGCGCCCCCGTTTTCTCTCTTCCACCGTGCACGGCGCATTCTCTCTTTTCGCAAAAGAGAGAATGGGGGGTGCATTGCCCGGCTATCATCATAGCTGCAATCCCCCCGCCCGCAAGGGCCGGAAAAATTCCTCCGCCCCGGCGGGGGCAAAGCAAAGAAGGTGTTTTGATGTTCCGAAGCCTCCACATGAAACTGACCCTGATTCTCCTGCTGCTGATCACCTCCCTCATGGCGGTGGTGGGGGCCTTTCTGACCATCAACGTCTCCAGCTTCTTCACCAACACCTTCTATCAGCAGATCGACAGCGTCTTCGGCGCGGACCAGCGGGAGTTCGTCGCCTCCCTCCGGGGGGAGGCCGCCCAGGAGGACGGCGCCGCCCGCATCCGGGACATGCTGGAGCTCACCGCCGGCAAGCTGGGCATTGATTACCGGACCCGGAATTACTTCGTCCTGGACGGGGAGACCGGCGCCTATCTGAACGGCTCCGCCGACGAGAGCGCCATGCCCAGGGAGCAGAGCCCCAACCTCCTCACCGCCCGCAACGCCGTCCTCCGCCGGGACGAGCTGGGCATCGGGGACGTCAGCGACATCACCGCCGACTACATGGACGCGGCCATCCCCATCTTCGGCGGGGGAAACGCCTTCATCATCTACATCCTGGACAACCGGGACACGGTTTCGGGCCTGAACGAGCAGCTCTTTGTCATCATCATGCAGGCCCTGGTCATCGGCCTTCTGATCTCCGTGCTTTTGAGCTTCCTCCTCTCCAAGACCATGGTGGGGCCCATTGAAAAGCTCACCGCCGGGGCGGAGAAGATGGCCTCCGGCGACTTCGGCAGCGCCCTGCCGGTGGAGTCCACCGACGAGATCGGCATCCTCACCGGCACCTTCAACGAGATGGCCGGGGTGCTTCAGGCCACGCTGGCCGCCGTGGAGAACGAGCGCAACAAGCTGGACACCCTCTTCCTCCACATGACCGACGGGGTGGTGGCCTTCTCCCACGAGGGGAAGCTCATCCACTGCAACCCCGCCGCCAACGACATGCTCCAGCGCCCCGTGGGGCCGGAGTGCAGCTATGACGAGCTCTTCGGCGCGGTGTACCCCTTCCGGGAGATGCTGGCCCTCCAGCGGCCCAACTTCGCCGAGGGGGAGATGGAGGCGGGGGAAAAGACCCTGGAGGTCTATCTCGCCCCCTTCTCCGACCGGGAGCGGGGGGGCGTGCTCATCGTGCTCCACGACGTGACGGAGCAGCACCGGAACGAGGAGCGGCGCAAGGAATTCGTGGCCAACGTCTCCCACGAGCTCCGGACCCCCCTTACCAACGTCCGGACCTATGCCGAAACTCTCCGGGACGCGGAGGGGGACATCCCCCAGCCCACCGCCAACAGCTTCCTGGACATCATCATCACGGAGACGGACCGGATGACCCACATCGTTCAGGACCTCCTCACCCTCTCCCGCCTGGACCGGGGGGACGCGGAGCTGGTCCTCTCCCGCTTCCCCTTTGCCGAGGCCATCCGGAGCGTGGTCCGCTCCAGCGCCCTGAGCGCCCGGCAGCGGGGCCACGAGCTGACCTGCGGGGACCTGAGCCACCTGCCCCTCATCGTGGGGGACCGGAGCCGCCTGGAACAGGTGATGGTGAACATCCTGGGCAACGCCATCAAATACACCCCCGACGGGGGCCGCATCCGGGTTCTCGCCGGGTGTGAGGAGGACTCCGTCTGGATGGAGGTGTGGGACAACGGCATCGGCATCCCGGAGAAGGACCGGGAGCGGATCTTCGACCGCTTTTACCGGGTGGACAAGGCCCGGTCCCGGGAGTCCGGGGGCACGGGCCTGGGGCTCTCCATCGCCCGGGAGATCGTCCAGCGGCACCACGGCGTCATCGCCCTGGCCCCCCACGAGGGGCCGGGGACCAGCATCCGCATGACCCTGCCCATCGCCCAGGGCCGGGGATGCCGGACAACGGAGGACTGAGCTATGGAGGAACAGCGGAGAAACCGCCGGAACCTTGTTCAAAACGTCGTCATTACCCTCCTCTCCCTCTCGGCGCTGCTGCTCTTCACCCAGACCCAGCTCTACAGCCTGGACCTGACCGGCGGCTATGACCAGGCGGCCGCCTCCCCCAGCCAGACGGTCAGCCCCGCTCCGGCGGACCTGGCCGCCCCGGTGCGGGTGGCCGTCACCGGGGACTTCGGCCGCTATGGCAGCGTGGCCCTCACCACCGGGGAGGACAGCTTCACCGATCCCCTGGGCCGCCGCCTGCTGGAGGCCCTGGGCTCCGCCCGGGACTACGCCGGGTGCGCCCCGGCGGACTTCCTGCGGGCCCTGGAGGGGCCCTCCCTTTACTACGATTTCTGGGAACCCCTGCCCCTGTCCGTGCTGGCGGGGCTCCTGGGCGGGGGGGAGGACGTCTCCCCCCGGGAGGACCTGACCGCCCGCCGCCTGCTCATCGCCCTTCAGGGCGGCGGAACCGTCCTCTACCTCTGGGACGGCGGGGACGCCTGCTTCCGGGCGGGCACCGCCGTCTCCGCCGACAGTTTGAGCCAGGTCGTCGGCCGCTATGAGCTGGGGGGCGCCTCCTTCGCCATGGACGGCGGGGCGGGCAGCCTGGAACGGGAGCTGGACCCCTGCTCCCTTCTCCCCGCCGAGCCGCCGGCCCTTCCGGCCTTCACGGCGGGGGACCCCCTGGCCTCCACGGACTGGCTGCTCTCCGCCCTGGGCTTCCACCCCCGGAGCCGGACGCGGCACACGGAGTCCAACGGCACGGAGCTGATCATGGACGGGGACCGGACCCTCCGCATCCGGCCGGACAACAGCGTCTATTACCAGAGCGGCAAGGACCCCAGCCTCCGCGTGGGGGCCGCCGGAGAGGAGCCCACCGCCCGGGAGGCCGCCCTGGGAGCCGGGGCCCTTCTGGGGAACCTGCTCACCCCCGTCTCCGGGGAGGCCCGGCCCTATCTCCAAAGCGTCCGCCGCAGCGGGAACGTCACGGTGCTCCGCTTCGGCTATCAGGCGGGGGGCGTGCCCATCCGCTTTCAGGACGGCGGCTTCGCCGCGGAGGTCACCCTCACCGGGACCGCCGTCACCGCCCTGATCCTGCGCTTCCGCCAGTATACCCCGGCGGGGGAGCCGTCCCTGCTGCTGCCCCTGCCCCAGGCCCTGGCCGTGGCCGCCGCCAGCCCCGGGAAGGAGCTGTCCATCGGCTACGTGGAGCGGGACGGGGCGTGCCGGGCCTGCTGGCTCTGCGACTGACGGGCCGCCGGAACCGGGAGGGGCCCCCTCTCCGCCCGGCTTCCCCGGGGCCGCCCCTGCATCTGTATTTGATTGGGAGGACCTCTATGGACCGCTGCCGCCTGAAAAACATCATCATCCTGATCCTCGTCCTGGTCAACGGCTTCCTGCTGGCCTCCCTGGCCCAGCGCCGCGGGGCGGAGCAGGACTCCTTCCGCCGGACGGCGGAGCAGCTGGTGGCCCTGTTCCAGGCGGACGGCATGACCCTGGACCCCGGCGCCATCTCCCGGGACGCCCCGCCCGACGGCGTGACCCTCTCCCGGGACACGGCCCAGGAGGAGCAGGCCGCGGCCTTTCTGCTGGGGGACTCCCTCAGCGCCTCCGACCAGGGGGGCGGCATCTTCCATTACGCCGGCCCCGGGGGGGAGGCCCTGTTCCGCTCCAGCGGCGGCTTTGAGGCCTCCGGGGTCCTGGCGGAGGGGGACGCGGAGTCCTTCTGCCGGGACTTCTGCCGGACCTTTTCCTATGAAACCCCGGACATCCGCCTGGACGGGGAGGGCAGCGGCGTCTTTTCCGCCGCCGGGGTCTATGGCAAGCTGCCGGTGTTCAACTGTCTGGTGACCTTCACCATTGAGGATGGGGTCCTCACCTCCGTCAGCGGCACGCTGCTGCCCAGGACCGGCGGGGCCGCCCTGTCCGAGTCCCAGCCCCTCTCCGCCGCCGGGGCCCTGGTGGCCTTCCAGCGGATGCGGCGGGAGAGCGCGGCGGTGGCCTCCGCCGTGACGGACACGCGGCTTTGCTATGAGCTCCAGGCCAGCGGCGCCTCCCTGTCCCTGACCCCCGCGTGGCGGATCGCCACGGATACGGAGGATTATTATGTGAACTGCTTTACCGGCGCGGTTACCGCCGGGGGCGCCCGGACCGGAGAGGGTACCGCATAGCCCCAGGCGGCGGGGAAGGGCCCTCTCTTCTCTTCCCCGGCCGCCCCGGCGGGGAAGCGCCTCCCAGAATTTTCCTTTCAAAGCCGGCCCGCGGAGCCGGTTTTCTCAGCCGCCGTGGAAGTCAAACGGCATTTTCGACAAAACATTATGTAAAAACACGGAAGGAAAGGTTTGCATTTTTTTCCCGCCTGTGCTATGATATCTAAGCATGTAAAAAACTTGCACAGAAGAATTTACCTCCCCGCGGCTTCCGCGGGTATGAAGCGCCGCCAGCCGGGCAAACTGTTTTTCGTACGTTCCGCGTAATTCCGGAGTGGCAAACTGTTGCTTGAAGAGAGGGTCCATATTTTGACAAAATATATGATACAGGGCGGAACGCCCCTGTTTGGAGAGGTCGAGATCAGCGGCGCGAAAAACGCCGCCGTGGCCATTATTCCCGCCGCGCTGCTGGTGGACGGCGTCTGCCGCATTGAGAACATCCCCCAGATTTCCGACGTGACGCTGTGCCTGAACATTCTGGAGCAGCTGGGCGCAGGCGTCCGCAGCATCGACCGCCACACCGTGGAGGTGGACTGCCGCCATATCCATTCCACCCGCACTCCCTACGACCTGGCCCGGCGGATCCGGGCCTCCACCTACTTCATCGGGGCCTTGCTGGGCCGCTTCGGCCAGGCGGAGGTGGCCCTGCCCGGGGGGTGCAACTTCGGCGGCGTCCGGCCCATCGACCAGCATATGAAGGGCTTCAACGCCCTGGGGGCCACCGTGGCGGTGGAAGGGGGCTTCATCCGGGCCACCGCCGGGGAGGAGCGGCTGAAGGGCGCCAGCATTTACCTGGACGTGGTGTCCGTGGGGGCCACCATGAACATCATGATGGCCGCCGTCATGGCGGAGGGCCGGACGGTCATTGAAAACGCCGCCAAGGAGCCCCACATCGTGGACCTGGCCAACTTCTTAAACTCCATGGGGGCCAACATCCGGGGCGCGGGCACGGACACCATCAAGATCCGGGGCGTGGAGCGCCTCCGGGGCGGGAGCTACGCCATCATCCCCGACCAGATTGAGGCGGGCACCTATATGGCCGCCGCCGCCGCCGCCGGGGGGCAGATCCTGGTGAAGAACATCATCCCCAAGCACATGGACTGCATCACCGCCAAGCTTCAGGAGTGCGGCGTGGAGGTGGAGGAGCACGAGGACACCCTCCTGGTCCGCCGGAACGGGCCCCTGCGCCGGGCCAACATCAAGACCCTGCCCTATCCCGGCTTCCCCACGGACATGCAGCCCCAGATTACCACGGTCCTCTCCCTGGCCCAGGGCATCTCCCTGGTGACGGAGAGCGTGTGGGGCAGCCGCTACCGCTATGTGGACGAGCTCCGCCGCATGGGGGCCAACATCCAGGTGGACGACAAGACCGCCGTGGTGGAGGGCGTGGACCATCTGGTGGGCGCGCCCATTCAGGCCTCGGACCTTCGGGCGGGGGCCGCTCTGGTTATCGCCGCCCTGGCCGCCCGGGGGCAGAGCGAGATCTCCTGCGTACACTACATTGAGCGGGGCTATGAGAACCTGGTGGAAAAGCTCCGGGGCCTGGGGGCAAATATCCGGGCCGTGGAGGAGCCGGAGGAGCACCGGCGGTTGAATCTGGGCTGATCTTGGAAATTTGCCGGGAGACGGGAGGGCTTTCCGTCTCCCGCTTTTCACGGAGGGGGACCTATGCGGATATTGGAAGCGCGCTTCCGGGAGGAAAAGCTGATGGACCATCTCCTGTGGGTATGGGAGAACTCCGTCACGGCCACCCACTTTTTTCTCTCCCCCGACGAAATCGCCTCAATCCGCGCCTATGTCCCCCAAGCGCTGCGGGAGGTTCCTCACCTGGTGGTGGCGGAGTATGAGAGGGAATTCCCCGTGGGCTTTATGGGCATTGACGGTCGGCGGCTGGAGATGCTCTTTCTCCTGCCCAGGGAAATTGGGACGGGCCTTGGGAAAAAGCTCCTCCAATACGGCATGGAGCGGTACGGCGTCCGAGAGCTCACCGTTAATGAGCAGAACCTCTTTGCCAGGGGCTTTTACGAACACATGGGCTTCCACGTCTATAAGCGGACGGAGACGGACGAGCAGGGCGGGCCCTATCCGCTCTTGTACATGAAGCTGTGAGCGCGGCGGGAGGAACGTCATGCCGGATTTGACAACCATGCGGAACATCGGGCCGGAGATGGCCCGGAAGCTGGCCGCCGTGGGCGTCCGCTCCCCGGGGGAGCTGGCGGAGGCCGGGGCCAAGGACGTCTTTTTCCGTCTGAAAACCCTGTACCCCAACGTCTGCCTGGTCCATCTCTACGCCCTGGAGGGCGCGGTCCGGGGGGTGGACTTCAACGCCCTCCCCCGGGAGGTCAAGGCGGATTTAAAGGAATTCAGCGACGCGCTGAAGGGCAAAGGAGGTCCCGCGGTTTGACGACGGTACATACTCTGGCCAGCGGTTCCTCCGGGAACGCGCTGGCCCTCTCCTGGGGGGGCGGAACGATCTTGGTGGACGCGGGCATCTCCTGCCGCCGCATCCGCCAGGGGCTCCGGGACCTGGGGCTGGACCTGGGGGACCTGGACGCGGTGCTGATCACCCACACCCATTCGGACCACATCTCCGGCCTCCAGACGTTGCTGAAGCACACGGCCTGCCCCGTCTACGCCTCCGGCAGGGCGGGCCGGGACCTGCTCCGCCGCCTGGTCCTTTTGGAGGACCGGCTCCGGGAGGCGGAGGGGGCCTTTTCCGTGAAGGACTGCGCCGTCACCCCCTTTCCCACCTCCCACGACGCCCCCGGCTCCCAGGGCTACCGCTTGGACACCCCCGACGGGGGCTTCGGACTGCTGACGGACAGCGGCGTGGTGACGCCGGAGGCGGAGGCCGTCCTCCCCGGCGTCGCCCTGGCGGTGCTGGAGGCCAACCACGACGTGGAGACTCTGCGCAGCGGCCCCTATCCCTATTTCCTGAAGGAGCGCATCCTGGGCCCGGAGGGGCACCTGCGCAACGAGGACGCCGCCGCCTTCGCCGTCACCCTGGCGGCGGCGGGGGCCCGGGAAATCGTCCTGGCCCACCTGAGCCGGGAGAACAACACCCCCGCCATGGCCCTCCGGGCGGTGGAGACGGCGCTTTCGGCCGCGGGGCTCCGTCCCCGCCTCTCCGCCGCCCCCCGGGAGAGCCTGAGCGGAGCCTATGTGCTGGAGGGAGGGGCGGTATGCAGCGGATAACCCTTCTGTGCGTCGGGAAGCTGAAGGAAAAATTTTACGCCGAGGCGGCGGCGGAGTACGTCAAGCGCCTCGGCCGCTACTGCAAGCTGGACCTGGTGGAGCTGCCGGAGGAGCGCCTCCCTGAGAACCCGTCCCCCACCCAGATCGACGCCGCCCTGGCCAGGGAGGCGGAGGCCCTCCGGCGGAAGCTTCCCCCCGCCTCCCGCCTGGTGGCCCTGTGCGTGGAGGGGCGGCTCTGCTCCAGCGAGGAGCTGGCCCGAAGCATGGCCGCCTGGTCCGGCGGCGGCGGGGAAACGCGGCCGGTCTTCCTCATCGGCGGTTCCTTCGGCCTCCACGCGTCCATCAAGGCCCAGGCGGCGGACCGGCTCTCCATGTCCCCCATGACCTTTCCCCACCACCTGGCCCGGGTGATGCTGCTGGAGCAGCTTTACCGGGCCTGCCAGATCAACGCGGGAACAAAGTACCACAAGTGAGAACATACCGGAGGCCGTCCGTTCGGACGGTCTCCAGGCTGGCGAAAACGTATTTTCGACAGCCTGAGCAAGTTTTCAGAACTTCAAAAACGTTCTGAAAGCTTGGGATTTAAATGGCGCAGGAAACCCTTCCTGGGTTTCCCGCGCACACCCTTCCTTCCCGTTGCATCGGTTTTATGCGTTTTTCGACAAGCTGGGAGGCCGTCCGTTCGGACGGCCTCGCTTCCTGTAAAGATTAAGAAGCTGTACCAATAGGCGCCGGCAAGATGCGTGCCGCCGCCTATTGGTACAGCTTCTAAAGATTTTCAAACAGCTGCACCTGGTCCGGCAGGACGTCGCCCCCCAGGTGCCGGAGCTGGAAGAGGTTCTCCTCCCACAGCCGGTCCGCGATGGCGATCTTCCGGATGATGTTCTTCACCGTCTGGTCCAGCCCGGTCCCCTCCCGGTAGTCCGCCGGGAAGATGAAATCCACCCGGCCCTTGGCCAGCAGGTCCTCCACGCCGGCCCGGTTGGAGCTCTGATAGACCGCGATGGCCTGGCCCCCATAGGCCCGCATCATCTTCATGCAGGGCACATCCGAGAGGCCATCCCCCATATAAATCATGTTGTGGAAGGGCACCCGCTTGCTGTCGTCCGGCATGGAATCGTTGAGGGCCTTGTCGTCCGAAACGTCCAGAACCCCCTTGTTGATCCGGTAGACAAACTGGGTCTTGGCGGTGAAATTCACCGCCAGCTTGGGCCACACGGGGCGGCCCGTCTCGTCGTAGTAAAATTCGCTGGCGTAAATCTCCCGGAACTCCCGGCTGATGGAGGACCCCTCGATGATCTCCCGGAGGCCGGAGGAAATGACATAGTGCTCCACCTGGACGTCCTGCTCTTCGCCGAAGGCGTTGATCCGGCGGAACCAGTCCTTCACGCCGGGGAACAGCTCGATGCCCCGGCCCTTTTCCACCAGGTCCTCCCGGGTGAAGGGGAGGTTCTTCCGCTCCGCCTCCCGGACCATGGTGTACATATAGGCCAGAACGCCGTCCACCCCGTGGCCCCGGCCAAAGCCGTTGGCCTTGGCCCAGAATTCCCCGGGCGTCATCCCCAGGCTGGGGATGAAGGCGTAGTCCTGCATGTCCGTGGTGCAGAGGGTCTTGTCAAAGTCGTATAAAAACGCGATGATGGGCCGCTGTCCGGTCATGGCGCTCTCCTCCTTGGGGTCACTCCGACTCGCTGCGGTAATTGGGGCCGAATTTCAGTTCGTGGATATTCACCCTCCGGGTGGCGCTGAGATCCTCCGCCGGGGCGGCTTCCGCCTCCTTGGCGGCCAGGGTTTCCAGCAGCGATTCCGACGAGGGGGCGGCGGGCGCCGCCGCCGCGGGCTCCTGGGGGGGAGCCGGGACCGCCTGCGCCGGGGGGGGCGCCTCCGGGGCGGCCTCCGCCGCCTTTTCGGCGGCCAGCACCTTTTTCTCGATCTCCTCCACGGCGGCGGCTTCCGCCGCCTCCCCTTCCAGGGGGAGGGTGGGGAACTCGTCCAGGAAGTGCAGCTCCTTCTCGCACAGCGCCCGGGTCTCCGCCACAAAGCGCCGGATCTCCTCCTGCCCCTGCTGGAGGCGCCGACTGTACTGCTCCGCCTCCCTGCGGTAGCCGTCCAGCTTCTCCCGGGCGGCGGCTTCCGCCTGCTGGAGGATGCCGTCCCGCTTCTCCTCCGCCTCCTTGACGATGGAGTCCGCCATCCGCTGGGCGGTGAGGAGGGTGGCCCGCATGGAATCCTCCGTGGCCCGGTACTCCTCCACCTTCTCAACCAAAACCTTCATCTTCGCCTTCAAGGAGGCGTTTTCCTTATAGAGGGACGTGTAGTCGTCGGTGAGCTCGTCCAGGAACTCGTCCACCATGGTCATGTTGTAGCCGCCCATCATCGTCTTGGTGAAAGAGCGGGCGGAAACCTCCTGCGGTGTCAGCATAGTCGCATATCCTCCCCAGCGCGCAAGTTCTCAGGCCCTCAGAAATACAGGCCGTTGTTCTCCAGTTCGTCGATCAGGTCGCCCTCGATGTCCACATGGTAGGGCGTGATGATGTAGGTGTTGGCCGCCACCTTTTTGATCTTGCCCTCCCCGGCGTAGGCCACGCCGGAGAGAAAGTCGATCAGCCGCCGGGCCACGTCCTTGTTGGTGGATTCCAGATTCAAAACCACCGTCCGCTTGTCCTTCAGCTGGTCCGCGATTTCCGAGGCGTTTTCAAAGCGCTCCGGCTTGACCAGGATGACCTTCAGCTGGGTGGTGGCGTGAATGTTCACCACCTTGCTGCGGCGGTCGTCCATCTTGACCCGCCGGTCCTCGAACACGTCCCGGCCCTGGGGCTCGTCGTCGAATTCCTCGAAGCCCTCGTCCTCGTCCTCATAGGGGTGGGTCAGCTTTTTCAGTTCATCCAATATGCTCATTGGCGTACCTCCCGTAATAACCTCATACGTAATGCCGGCTGCCGAAGATGGCGGTTCCCACCCGGACCATCGTGGCCCCGGCGCGGATGGCGTCCTCGTAATCTCCGCTCATGCCCATGGATAAATACTGAAGACCATTATGAAACAATTTCTCCTCCATGTCAACAAAAAGCGCCCGGACTTTGTCAAAATAACGAAGATTGGCCTCCCGCTCCGCGTCCGCCGGGGGAATCGTCATCAAGCCCAGCACCCGGACGTGCTCCCGCTCCAGCGCCGCCAGGGCCCCGGAGGGCAGCTCCTCCGGGGAAAAGCCGCTCTTGGCCTCCTCCCCGGCGACATTCACCTCCAGCAGGATATCCTGCACGATTTCCAGCTTTGCCGCCGCCTTCTCGATCTCGTCCAGCAGCGCCAGGGAGCCCACGGACTGGATGAGGTCCGCCCGGCCCACCACCTGCCGGACCTTGTTGCGCTGGAGATGGCCGATGAAATGCAGGGGCGCCCCCCGATAGGCGTCCTCCGCCAGCTTTGCCGTCATTTCCTGCACCCGGTTTTCCCCCAGGGCGTCAATCCCGGCGGCCACGGCCTCCCGGCAGGCGGCGGCGTCGTTCATCTTGCTCGCTCCCACCAGGAGGACGTCCTCCGGCTTCCGCCCCGCCTCTTTGGCGGCGGCGGCGATGTTGGCCCGGACCCGGGCGATGTTTTCGGCGATTGACATACCATTCAGCCTCTTTCTTTGTCGTATTGCGGCCCCTCAGTCCAGGACCTTCCCGTCGTACAGCCCCCTGGCGGAGGCCACGATCTGTTCCCCGGGGCGCAGCTGCAGGCCCTCTTTCTCCGACGTGGAGCGGACCAGGACGAAGCTGTCCGCGCTGTAGACCACCTCCACCGGCTTGAACCGGGCCTTGCGGCCCACCATGCAGTAAATCCCCGTGGCCTCCTCCGTCACCAGGCTCCCGGACTCATCCAGGGCCGCCCGCTCCGCCCGGAGGCACTCCTTGGGCACCCGGATGCCCTCCACGGAGCCGGTGATCACCTGGGCCCGCTGCTGGCGCAGCAGCGTCAGCTCCCGGAGATAGGAGTTCCCCCGGAAGACCGCCGCCACCTGGCCGTTTTCGCTGGCTCCCAGGGACTCCAGCGTCACCGGGAGATCCCGGTCCACCCCCTTGGAGAACCGGAGGAGCAGGGTCCCCCCGTTCCTCTGCAGCTCCGTCTGCCGGTCCCGAAGGGCCAGGGCGTCCTCGGCGGACATGACCGCGGCATAATACCACGCGTCCCCCAGCACCAGCTTCCCCACCCGGGAGGCCGTTCCCGGGTCCGCCGTCAGGCCGGAGAGGACGGAGGGCGTCAGCCCCTCCAGCAGCGCCGGGGTCAGCACCGTTTCAAAGCCGTCCACCTCGGCGGAGTACAGCCCCGCCTCCGGGGCGGTGATCCGCCGGACGGAGCCCTCGGACTGGGAGCGGAGGGCCAGAAGCTGCGCCCCCAGCTCCTGGAGCTGGAGGGCGACGTCGCCGCCCCCCGCGTCGCTGTAGTCCCGCTTGAGGACCAGGGCCCGGAGCTCCAGGGCGGTGCCCTCCGCGTCGTACAGCCGGTCCGCCGTCAGGAAGCGCCGGTATTCCAAAAGGTTCTGGATAATCTGGGCGTCCAGCTTCCGGGTGGTCTCCGCCGCCAGGGCCAGGTCCTGGGCGTATTGAAGCTGCTCCACCCGGGCCTCCAGGCTGTCGATCTCCGCCTGCCGGTCCAGGGACGCCTGGTCCGCATAGACCGAGGCCACCGTCCCCCCCGCGGACACCCGCTCTCCCTCTCCCCGCTGGATGCGGAGGAGGCCGCCGCTGTCATCCGCCAGCACCCGCTCCTCCCGGACCACGAAGCCCGACAGGTCCACGGTGTTCTCCACCTCGTAGCGGTAGGCCAGCGTAACGGTCAGGGGGTCGTCCAAATAGCGGACCGCCTGAACGCCGAAATAGGCCGCCACCCCCAGAAAGAGGACGGCCATCAGCAATTTCATTCCCAGACTGCTGTTTCTCTTTTTCATAACGTTCGTATGTACCTGTCTCCGCCCGAAGGCGGGCGTCTCCCGCCGCTCCGCCCGGGGCGCAGCGCGGGGTCTTCTCCCCTTCCCGCCGGAAGGGGGCCTTACTCCTCCTCCGCCAGGGACACCGGCCGGTTGGGGGCGATGGTGGAAATGGCGTGCTTGTAAATCACCTGCTGGCGTCCCTCGCTGTCCAGGACCACCACGAAGGGGTCAAAGCCCGTAATGGTCCCCCGCATCTGGAAGCCGTTCATCAAAAACATGGTGACGGGCACCCGGTCCCGCTTGGCCCGAAGGAGGAAAAGGTCCTGAAGGTTCGTCTTGTTCTGCATATCGTTCGCTCCTTTTTCTTTGTCCGTGCATCCCGTTTCGGGGGACGCTGTTGTGTATTCCAGCGAAACGAGGATGCTCGGGTCCTGCAAGAGGTTCCGGGCGGATCGTTTTGCCGATATCTTAGGATACCCCCGCAGCGGAGAGAATTCCCGTCGAAACCTGTAGGGCCCGGGCAAAATCCCGGTCTTTTTCCCAGAAGATCCAGTGAACGGCCGGATTCCGCCGCAGCCAGGTCAGCTGCCGCTTGGCGTACTGCCGGGAGCGGAGCTTCACCTCCTCCAGGGCCTCCGCCTCCGTGGCGGTCCCCTCCAGCACGCCCAGGAACTCCTTGTACCCGATGGCCTGAAGGGCCGTGGCGTTCCGGGGGAGCCCCCGGCTTAAAAGGCTTCGGACCTCCTCCGTCAGCCCCGCCGCCGCCATGCGGTCCACCCGCTGGTCAATCAGGGCCTTCATGTCCCCCCGGTCCCGGAACTGCAGCCCGATCCAGACCGCGTCGTACCGGGGGGGGAGGGCCCTCGTCTCCTCATTGTGGACGGTGATGGTCTTTCCCGTCTCCCGCCAGACCTCCAAGGCGCGGAGAATCCGCTTCCCGTCCGCCGGGTGGAGCCGCTGCGCCGCCGCCGGGTCCACCTGCCGGAGCTCTTCCAGCAGCGGGGCGATCCCCTCCGCCGCCAGGCGCTCCTCCAGCTCCCTCCGGACGGCCCCCCCGGCGCAGCCCGCCGCAAAGCCGCGGCCCTGGACCAGCGCGTCCACCCAAAGGCCGGTGCCCCCCACGACGACGGGCAGCCTCCCCCGGGCCAGAATCCCGTCCACCACGGGGACGGCCTCCTGAACGTAGCGGGCGGCGGACCACTGTTCCTCCGGGTCCGCCACGGCGACCATGTGGTGGGGCACGCCGTCCATCTCCTCCTCGGTGGGGGCGGCGGTGCCCACGGTCATGCCCCGGTAAATCTGCATGGAGTCGGCGGAGACTACCTCCCCCCGGAAGCGCTTGGCCAGCAGCACCCCCAGGGTGGTCTTGCCGCAGGCCGTGGGGCCCACGACGCAGACGATCTTTCCCGCCATGTCAGAACGCCCGGCCCAGGGCCCGGGCCCGCTCGCAGGCGGCGTCCATCAGCTCCGGGACCCCGGCGGGGTCCACGTCCAGCCCCCCGGCGAACACGTAGTCGAACCGGGGGACGCCGAACATCTCCGCCAGCTGCTTCCAGTAGAGGACCCCCAGGCTCTCCGGCTTTTCGAAGTCCCCGGCGGCGGTGAGGAAGGCCAGCCGCTCCCCCCGGCAGTCCCCGTGGCAGCCGTCGGCCTCGTAGTGATACGTGAGGCCGCAGGCGGAGACGTGCTCGATGTAAATCCGCATCACCGCCGGGAAGCTCAGGTCCCAGAAGGGGGCCGCCGCCACGATTTTG
>CANPTW010000043.1 GCA_947577075.1 uncultured Oscillibacter sp.
CGTAGACGGCGGTATAGCCGGCGAATTTCAGGCTGGAGGAGCTGGCCCGGAAATCGTGGCGTCCGGCCCCGATCTCCACGGCCACGCTGTCATACACGGCGTTGGCCATCTGGCAGGCCACGAAGCGGCTCCAGATCAGCCGGTAGAGCCGGTACTGCTCCCCGGTGAGGTCCGCCTTCAGATCCTCCGGGGTCCAGCGGACGTTGCTGGGGCGGATGGCCTCGTGGGCGTCCTGTGCGCCCGCCTTGGCCTTGTACCGGTGGGTTTGGGCATAGGGCGCGCCATAGCGGCCCACGATGAAGTCCCGGCTTTCCGCCAGGGCCTCCTCGGAGAGGCGGAGGGAGTCGGTACGCATATAGGTGATCAGGCCCACGGTGCCCTCCCCGGTGACGTCCACGCCCTCGTAAAGCTGCTGGGCGATGGCCATGGTCCGCCGGGGGGTCATGCTGAGCTTCCGGGAGGCCTCCTGCTGCAGGGTGGAGGTGGTGAAGGGAGGAGAGGGGCTGCGCTGTTTGTCGGTCCGCTTCACGCTCTTCACCGAGAAGGCGGCGCCCTCCGTCTCCCGGACCACGGCGTCCACGTCGGCCTGGCTGTGAAGCTCCGCCTTTTTGCCGTCCCTCCCGTGGTAGCGGGCGGCAAAGGGCCTGTTCCGGCCCAGGAGGTTCACGTCCAGGGTCCAGTACTCCTCGGGCTGGAAGGACTCGATCTCCCGCTCCCGGTCGTCCACCATCCGGGTGGCCACGGACTGGACCCGCCCGGCGGAGAGGCCCCGGCGGACCTTCTTCCAGAGGAGGGGGCTCAGCTCATAGCCCACCAGCCGGTCCAGAATGCGCCGGGCCTGCTGGGCGTCCACCAGGTTCTGGTCGATGGCCCGGGGGGACTGGATGCTCTCCTGGACCACCTTCTTGGTGATCTCGTTGAAGGTCACCCGCTTGGTTTTCTCGTCCGGAAGGTTCAGCAGGTGCTTCAGGTGCCAGGAAATGGCCTCTCCCTCCCGGTCCGGGTCGGTGGCGAGGAAGACGGTGTCCGCCGCCTTGGCGGATTTTTTCAGGTCCTTGATGATATCTTCCTTGCCCTTGATGGGCTGATAGACCGGCTCAAAATCCTGCTCCGGGTCCACGCCCAGCTTGCTCTTGGGCAGGTCCCGCAGGTGGCCCATGCAGGCCTTGACGGTGTATTCCTTCCCCAGGTATTTTCCGATGGTCTTGGCCTTCGCCGGGGACTCCACGATGACCAAATAGTGCTTTGCCATAGTTACGATTACCTCCAAATTGTTGAGGGGGACTTGCTTCCCGGCCCTGCCGGTTCAGGGGCGGGGCCCGCTCATCCCGGAGCGTCCAGCGTGACGGTCCGGGTATAGCGCTTGCCGCTGTGCTGCCGGACCATGCCGTCGATCTCCAGCATGGTCAGCGCCGAGGAAACCCGCCGGGCGGGAATTCCGGTGGCTTGAATCAGGTCGTCGACCTGGGCGGGGGCCTCCGGCTCCAGCGTTTGCAGAAGGGCGATCTGGTCGTCCGTCAGTCCCCCGGCCCCGACGGTTCGGAGGGACTCATCCGGGGCTTCCTCCGGCAGGGGCCGCGGCTTCGGCGCGGGGGGCTGCCGGGCGGGCAGGGGCGTCCAGGGCGGAAGGTCCTCCTCCCGGCGCAGCTTGTCCGGGAACCGGGCCTCGTAATCCCGCAGGATGTCCCAGCCCTCGGAGGCCAGGCCCGCGCCGTCCCGGATCAGGCGGTTGCAGCCCACGCTGGCCGGGGCGTCGATGGGACCGGGGACGGCGTAGACGTCCCGCCCCTGCTCCAGGGCCAGCTGGGCGGTAATGAGGGCCCCGCTTCTCTCCGGGGCCTCCACCACCAGGGCCGCCACGCTGAGGCCGGACATGATCCGGTTGCGGGCGGGGAAGTGCCGCCCCTCCGGCTCCGAGCCCGGCGGGTACTCGGAAACCAGGGCCCCGGCGGCGGCCACGTCGTCATAGAGCTCCCGGCTCTCCCAGGGGTAGTACACGTCCAGGCCGTTGCCCGTCACGCCGATCACGGGCCCGCCGGCCCGAAGGGCGCCCCGGGCGGCGGCGGCGTCCACCCCCTTGGCCAGGCCCGTCACCACCACGGCCCCGCAGGCGGCCAGCTCCCGGCTCAGCCGCTCGGCGCAGGAAACGCCGTAAGGCGTGCAGTCCCGGGTGCCCACCACGGCGACAGCCGCCTCCTCGTCCACAACGGGCAGGCGGCCCTTGACATAGAGAACCGCAGGGGGATCGAAGATGTTCCGCAGGCGCTGGGGATACTCCGCGTCCTGAAGGGTCAGGATGCGCTGCCCCAGCCGCTGGCAGTCCGCCAGGATGCGGTCGGCAATGGAGAGGTCCCGGTTTAAGGCCAGCTGGGCCTGCTTTTTGGGCACATCCTCGGCCAGGAGCAGCTCTTCCCGGTCGGCAAAAAAGACGTCCTCCGGCGAGCCGAAGTGGCGCAAAAGAGCCAGCCGCGACTGATTGCTCAGCCCCGGCAGCTCCGCTAGCCACACCCAGTATTTCAGCATGTCCCGCCCCTCCTTTTACCAAGGTCCTCTATACTATATTAAATAGAAGCAAATTGCAAGCGTCAATTTTTTAATATTCTCCCCGGGCCGCCTCCCACAGCAGCACCGAGGCCGCCGAGGCGGCGTTCAGGGACTCGCAGGTCTTGTCCATGGGAATGCGGACCGTCCGGTCACAGGCCGCCAGCACCGCCGCCGAGAGGCCCCGGCCCTCGCTGCCCACGGCCATGGCGCAGCGGCGGAGGTCCACCGCCCGCACGTCCTCCGTATCCTCCCGGAGGGCCGCGCCGTACAGGGGCAGGCCCGCCTCCTTCAAAAGCGCCGTCAGCTCCGGAAGCGTACAGCGGTAGATGGCGGACCGGAAGTGGACCCCCATGCCCGCCCGGAGGGTCTTGGGGTTGTTCAGGTCCGCGCAGCCGGGAAGCAGGATCACCGTGGCCCCGAAGGCGTCCGCCGTCCGGAGGATGGTGCCCACGTTGCCCGGGTCCTGGACGCCGTCCAGCACCAGATAACGCATCCGACCCTGGACGTCGGGCTCCAGCCGCTCCGGCGGGCCATAGCTGGAGGAGCGGCAGGAAAAGACGACCCCCTGCGGGGTCTCCATGGGGCTGACGGAGCGCATGACGCTCTCGCTGACCTTCACCACCCGGGGGAACAGGCCCTCCGGATTCCAGGGCAGGGCCGCGCCATCGGTGTACAGCACCGCCATGACCGCCGCCCCCCACGCCTCTGCCTCCTCCAGGAGCTTGGGGCTGTCGCACAAAAATTCTCCCGTTTCCTCGCGGTAGGAACGGGAGGAGGCCAGCTTCCGCAGATGGACGCAGAGAGAGTTGCTCTTGCTGGTAATTACTTCCATAACGGCCCGCCTCCTTCTCCGTCGTTCCCGGCATCCTGACGAAAATTCATCCCCGCCGCCGGGGCAAACTGTAGATTCTTCCTTATCATAAAGGTATCCGCCCGGCTTGTCAAGCCGCCGGGCGGAGTTTTTAACGGTTTAATGCATTTTAAACCAGGCGGATCGGACCTCGCCGCAGAGGTACAGGGACCCCAGGGCGCAGACGGCTCCGGAGGGTCCCGCCGCCGCCAGAGCGTCCCGGACGCCTTCCTCGACGGAGGCGCAGGGCCGGGCTTCTGTTCCCCGGGCCTCCAGCAGGGCGCAGAGCGCCGCCGGGTCCATGGCCCGGGGACTGCCGGGGCGGAGAACGAAGGCCCGCTCCGCCAGGGGGGCCAGGAGGTCCAGCATGGCTTCGGCGTCCTTATCCGCCAGGATTCCCAGAAGAAAGGTCAGCCGTTTCCCGGGGAACAGGGCCCTCAGGCTCTCCGTGGCGGCCCGCATGCCGTGGGCGTTGTGGGCCCCGTCCAGGAGGAACACCGGGTCCCGCCCCAGGACCTCGAAGCGCCCGGGCCAGCGGACCGCCGCCAGCCCCCGGCGGACCGCCTCCTCCGGGATAGTCCAGCCCTTTGCCCGCAGGAGCTCCAGGGCCGTCAGGGCCAGGGCGGCGTTCTCCGCTTGATAGGCTCCCGCCAGGGGGATGGCCAGGGCTTCCCAGGGGGCGAAGTCGAAGACCGCCCCCTCCAGGTCCAGCTGCCGGACCGTCAGGCGGGAGAGGTCCAGCTCGGTCAGCGCCGCGCCCCGCTCCCGGCAGATCCGGCGGAAGACCGCGTCCGCCTCGGGGCAGCCCCCCCGGCTGACCACGGCGGCGCCCGGCTTGATGATTCCCGCCTTGGCGGCGGCGATGTCCCGGAGGGTGGGGCCCAGGATGGCGGCGTGGTCCATGCCCATGGCGGTGAGCACCGTCAGCTCCGGGGTTTGGATGACGTTGGAGGCGTCCAGGGTTCCGCCCAGGCCGGTTTCCAGCACCACGACGTCACAGCGCCGCCGCCGGAAGTATAGGAAAGCCGCGGCGGTGATCAGCTCAAATTCCGTGGGGTGCTCGGCCATCGCCTCGGCGGCGGGGCGGATTTGGTCCATCACCGCCCCCAGGTCTTCATCGGAAATCTCTTCCCCGCCGACCCGGATGCGCTCGGAAAAACGCTCCAGATGGGGCGATGTGTTCAGGCCCGTCCGATATCCCGCCGCCTCCAGCACGGAGGCAAGGCACGCGCAGACGCTGCCCTTGCCGTTGGTGCCCGCCACATGGATGAATGCCAACGCCCTCTGGGGGTCCCCCAGGCGGCGGAGCAGCTCCCGGATGCGGTCCAGACCCGGGGCATGGGCCTCCCAGCCATGGGACCAGATGTAGGCCACGGCCTCTTCTCCCGTCATGCCGCCCCTCCCTTACAGGCCGGGGACGGCGTTCCGCCTCCGCAGGGCCTTCACCAGGGGGATGGCCAGGGAGGCCATGACCACGGCGTTGAGCATGCCCACGATGAGCCGCCAGATCAGATCGCCTAAGATCAAACCGGGGAAGTAGTAGCCCATCAGCACGCTGTCCAGCCAGTTCACCAGGGTGTTGCCCACGGTGGTGCAGAGGGCCGCGGCGACACAGACCGCATAACACAGCGCCCTCCGGTCCTCCAGCCGCTGCCCCTGGCGGAGGGCCAGCACGGCGGCAAGACCCACCACCAGCCCCCGGAGGGCCGGGGGGATCAGGTACAGCACGGTGGTGTAGGTGACGCCGTAGGTCAAAATCTGCTTGAAAAACTCGCCGACCATAGCCACTATCACCGCGTCCACCGGGCCGAAGAGCAGGGCGGCCGCCACCACCGGCAAGGAGCCGAAGGAAATCCGCACATTCCCCATCTGCACCGCCGCATAGAGCGACAGAGGCAGGTACATGGCCGCCAGCAGCGCGGCATAGCACATCCGTTTCACATTCATTTTGGGCATAACAAAAACCTCCTCATAAATTGCGGCAGAACGCCGCACAGAGGAAGCCCGTTCCCATATGCGGCAGCGGGATGCGGGACGCGCACTGCGGGATGTCTCCCTTCGTCCGGAAAGCAACTCCCCGTCTCTCCGGCACTTTGACACGCGCGTCCCTACTCTGCCTTTGGCTGCCCGGCTTCCGCCGGGGACGTATCCTATCATATACCAACTTCCGGCAAAATACAAGGCCATCCGGGGAATTCCAGAAAAATCCAGGTCGACCTCCGGGGGCGAAAAAAGCCGCCCCGCAGAAATTCGGGGCGGCTTTTCCACTCGTTTCAGGTTTACTTTTCAGCGGGCTCCGCCGCTTTGGCCTCAGCCGCGGCCTTGGCCTTTTCAGCCTGGGCCTTCTTGATGGCCTTGTACTTTTCTTTCTCCTCGGCGGTAGCCACAGGGAGGATGGCGTCCCGCGGGCAGACCTTGGTGCAGAGCTTGCAGCCCACGCACTTTTCGTAGTCGATGACGGCCACTCCGTTGACTACATGGATCGCGTCCTTTTTGCACTCCTTCTGGCACAGGCCGCAGCCGATGCAGGAGGAGGAGCAGACGCTCATGGCGGCCTTGCCCTTGTCCTGGTTGGCGCAGCCCACGTGGACCTTCTTGGAGGCGGGGACGGACACGATCAGGTGCCGGGGGCAGGCGTTGGCGCAGGCCATGCAGGCGGTGCACTTGTCCGGGTCCACCACGGCGGTGCCGCCGGGGCCGATGGACATGGCGCCGAACTGGCAGGCCGCCACGCAGGAGCCGAAGCCCAGGCAGCCAAAGGCGCACTCCAGGGGGCCGCCGGCCACCTTGGTGGCGGAGATGCAGTCCTTGACGCCGATGTAGTCATAGCGTTTTTTCGCGTTCACGCCGCCGGTGCAGCGGACGAAGGCCACCTGCCGCTCCCCGGTGGGGGCCGCCATGCCCATGATTTCGGCGATGGCGGCGGCGTTTTCCGCCCCCGCAGGGGCGCAGGCGGTGACGGGGGCCTCCCCCGCCAGGATGGCGGCGGCGCAGCCGCCGCAGCCGGGATAGCCGCAGCCGCCGCAGTTCGCGCCGGCCAGGTGGCTCAGAATCGCTTCCTCACGGGGGTCCTTCTTCACCTCGAAGATCTTGGAGGCCACGGCCAGGACCAGGCCGAACACCGCGCCCAGGATGCCCAGGACGGCCACGGCAGCAATTATGTTCATCATATCTCAGCCGCCCCCCTTACCAAATCTTCAAGCCGGAGAATCCCATAAATGCCAGGGCCATGAGTCCGGCGGTGACCAGAGCCACGGGGAACCCCTCGAAGCACTTGGGATACTCGGCGAAGACCAGCCGCTCCCGGATGCTGGCAAACAGCACGATGGCCACCAGGAAGCCGATGCCTCCGGTGACGCCGTAGACCACGGACTCGATGAAGTTGTAGCTCTCCTGGATGTTCAGCAGGGCCACGCCCAGCACCGCGCAGTTGGTGGTGATCAGGGGAAGGTACACGCCCAGGGCCGTGTACAGAGAGGGCATGGACTTCTGGAGGAACATCTCGATGAACTGCACCAACGCCGCAATGACCAGGATGAAGGCCACGGTCTGCATGTACATCAGGTCAAACTTCACCAGGATGAATTCGTTCACCACCCAGGTGATGGCGGAGGCCAAACCCATGACAAAGGTCACGGCGATGCCCATGCCCACGGCGGTGTCCACCTTTTTGGACACGCCCAGGAAGGGGCAGATACCCAGGAACTGGGAGAAGATAAAGTTATTCGCTAAGATAGCGCCCAGCGTGATGGCCAGGAGTTTTGAAATCTGATCCATTTATTTGCCCTCCTTACTCTTGGACAGCGCCCACTGCATGGCGGCGATCAGGCAGCCCAGCACCAGGAAGCCTCCCACCGGCAGCGTCAGGATGCCGACGGGGAACTGCTCCGGGATAATGCGGAAGCCCGCCAGAGTCCCGGCGCCCAGGAGCTCGCGGATGAAGCACATCACCAGCAGCACGGCGGTGTAGCCCAGGCCCTGGCAGATGCCGTCCACGAAGGAGGCGCCCACGCCGTTCTTATAGGAGAAGGACTCCGCCCGGCCCAGGATGATGCAGTTCACCACGATCAGCGGGATGAACACGCCCAGGGACTCGGCGATGGCCGGGACAAAGGCCTGGAACAGCAGGTCCACGCAGGTGACGAAGCCCGCGATGACCACGATGAACATGGCGATGCGGATCTTGTCCGGGACGATCTTCCGGATGGCCGAGATGACCACGTTGGAGGCCGTCAGGATGATGAGCACGGACACGCCCATGCCCAGGCCGTTCATGATGGAGGTGGTGATGGCCATGGTGGAGCACATGCCCAGCACCTGGACCAGAACGGGGTTTTGGGTGATCAAACCCTCTTTTAACTGTTTCCCGAAATTCATTGTTCAGCTCCCCCTTTCTCAGCCCAGCACGCCGGCCACGGCCAGCGCGGCGTTGACGCCGTTGGTCACGCCCCGGGTGGAGACCGTGGCGCCGGAGATGGCGTCCACGTTGGCTCCCACGGTCAGCGTGCCGTCGGCGGCGCTCTTGCCCTCGAACTGGCTCAGCACGCCGATACCGGCGGCGGTGGGCATGTTGGTCATGACCTTGGAGCCGATGCCGGAGGTCTCGGAGTTCTTAACGATGGAGACGCCGGTGACCGTTCCCTCGGCGTCCACGCCCACCATCATCTCGATCTTGCCCTGAGAGCCGCTTGTGACCACCTTCAGGGCATAGCAGTCAATGCCCTCCCCGTTCGCATCCTGGGCCTCATAGACGCTGTCCAGGGTGCCGCCCATGGAAGCGGCGGCGGCGGTCATGGTGTCAGAGAGCTCCAGGGGATCGGAGAAGTCCGCCGCTTCTGGAATTACCTTTTTCATGGCCTCCACAGTCTTGTTCCAGTTGATACGGTCTATTGTTTCCTCGGTGATGGCGTTGACCCCGCCCAGGGCCGCCGCCACAACCACGCAGGTGACAAACAGGGTCACTGTCAGTTTGATAATGTACGCGGGGTCCATCTGAACCTTTTCCTTGCTCTTGGTGCTCATTTCGCGGCCCCCTCCTTCTTGTCGGATTTCTCAACACCGAAGCGCACGGGCTTGGTGTACTTGTCAATGAAGGGCACGAACAGGTTCATCACCATGATGGAATAGCACACGCCCTCGTTATAGGAGCCGAAGTAGCGGATCAGCACGGTGAAGAGGCCGCAGCCCACGCCGAAGATCAGCTGGCCCTTTTTGGTGACGGGGGAAGTGGCGTAGTCGGTGGCCATGAAGAACGCGCCCAGCATGAGGCCGCCGCCGAAAATGCTGTACAGCATCCACTCCAGGCCGGAACCGGCCTTGGGGAAGAGGAAGGTCAGAACGGCCACGGTGCCGATGTACGCAACGGGGGTCTGCCAGTTGATGACCTTCCGCCAAATGAGGTACACGCCGCCGATGATCAGCATCAGGGCGGAAACCTCGCCCAGAGAGCCGCCGATCTGGCCCATGAACATCTGGCCCACGCTGTAGGTGCCGGTGAGGTTGGCAAAGCTGTCCGCCAGGGCGGCGGGATCGGCGCCCTTCATATAAGACAGCGGAGTGGCCGCGGTGACGATGTCCACATTGGAGCCGAAAAGGGCCGCCTTGTTCGCGGCGGGGTCCACCCAGCTGGTCATGGACCCGGCGTAGCTGGCCAGAAGCACGGCCCGGCCCGCCAGGGCGGGGTTCACGAAGTTCTTGCCGATGCCGCCGAAGAGCTGCTTGACAATGATAATGGCGAAGCAGTCTCCGATCAGGATCATCCAATAGGGAATCTGCACGGGGCTGACAAAGGCCAGCAGCATGCCGGTGACCACGGAGGAGAGGTCCTGAATGGACTGGGGCTTTTTCATTACCTTGCGGTACAGCCACTCGAAAAAGACGCACCCGGCCACGGAGACGGCGGTCAGCGTCAGGGCCCGGAGGCCGAAGTTGAAGCAGGCGTAAGCCAGGGCGGGCAGCATGGCGATGATGACGTCCTTCATGATACCCTGGGTGGTCTCGCTTCCGCGGATATGGGGCGAGGAGGTGGCGATCAGCTTGAGATTCTTGTAGTCCGTCATTTGTTGACAACCTCCTTTTTCGCCTCTTCGGCGGCTTTCTTGGCCTCGGCGGCGGCCTTGGCCTTGGCCGCGGCGTCCTTGACCAGCTGCTTGCCGGTCTTGAACATATGGGTCAGGTGGAGCCGGGCGGGGCAGGTGTAGGCGCAGGCGCCGCACTCCATGCAGTCCATGATGTGGGCGTCGTTCAGCTCGTCCACCAGGCCCTTGGAGGCGTACTGGTACAGGAACAGGGGCTCTAAGTGCATGGGGCACGCGGCGACGCACTTGCCGCAGCGGATGCACTGAGGATGCTCAACGGTCTGCTCCTCCTTCTCGCAGAAGGCCAGCATGCAGCCCGTGCCCTTGGCCACGGGGATGTCGGCGGTGTACTGGGCCATGCCCATCATGGGGCCGCCGGCGATGAGCTTATAGGTACCGTCCTTCAGCCCGCCGCAGAAGTCGAACAGAAGGGACACGGGGGTGCCGATGGGGCACTCCACGTTCTTGGGCTCCACCACGCCGGAGCCGGAGACTGTGACCACCTTTTTCACCACGGGCATGCCTGTGGTGATAGCCTTGTAGATGGCGCAGGTGGTATTGATATTGAAGACCGCGCAGCCGATGTTGCTGGGCAGCCCGCCCGGGGGCACCTGCTTGCCGGTGATGGCCTGGCAGAGCTGCTTCTCACCGCCCTGGGGGTAGCGGCAGCGGAGACCCTCCACCACCACGGGGGCGTGCTTTTCGGCGATGGTTTTGTTCAGCTGGTCGATGCCGTTTTGTTTGTTGACCTCCACGCCGATGACCACTTTTTCCACGCCGAACATCTTGGCCAGGTACGTGGCGCCGCCGATGATCTCCTCGGAGCGCTCCAGCATGGCCCGGTGGTCGCCGGTGATGTAGGGCTCGCACTCCGCGCCGTTGATGATCACGGTGTCCACTTTTCCGATGCCGCCGGAAATTTTCACATGGGTGGGGAAGGTCGCGCCGCCCATGCCGACGATGCCGGCGTTTTTCACGATTTCCACCATCTCGTCCACGCTCAGGGCGTCCGGGTTGGCGGGGGCCTGGACCTCCTCGCTGACCTCGTCCTGTCCGTCGTTGTCAATGACCACCGACATGACGTTTCCGCCCATGGAATAGGGACGGGGCTCCACCGCCTTGACGGTGCCGGAGACGCTGGCGTGAATGGGAGCCCCCAGGCCGCGGAACTCGCCGATCTTCTGGCCCACCTTCACATGGTCCCCGGCCTTCACCAGGGGGGTGCATGGCGCGCCGAAGTGCTGGGACATGGGAATGACCACCTGCGCCGGAGCGGGCAGCTGTTCGATGGCCTTTTCATTGGTCGCGGCTTTCATGTCGTGGGGATGAACGCCGCCAAAGAACGCTTGTGCCATTATTTCACCTCATTTTTTACTGCTGACAGCGGCCCGGGCGGAGACGGTCCTGCCGCCCACCGTCGGGACGACTGACGTGCCTGGACATACTATCACATACTGCCTGCCATTGTACACCCTTCTTGCAAAAATGTCCAGTCTGTGAACGGCAATTTTTCTGGAAATTTTGCCTTTTCTTGCGAAACCTTTACGGCCCCAAAGCCTTCCCGCCTCCGCAAAAAAGGGGCGGATTTCCCGCCGGCGGGCGGAGGCGAAAGGCGTAATCGTTTACCCAACGGAGGGGCCCGTTCAGCCGGCCAGAACCAGCTCCGCCAGCCGCTCGGCGGGGTCCAGGATGGGAAGGGCCGTCCGGCGCTGCAGAGCCTCCTTTACATAGGGGAAGTGGGTGCAGCCCAGCACCACCGCCTCCGCCCCGTTGTCCGCAAAGAAGCGGAGAAGGTGCCCCAGGCCGCAGTCCTCCGCCAGGGCTTCCGGCGGGGTTCCCGCCTCCACCCCCAGCACCAGCCGCAGGTCCGCCGCGCCGAAGACCAGGGTCCTGGGGGAGGCGTTCACCATGGCCCGTTCCACGCCGGCGGCTCCCTGGCAGTTGGCGGCCAGGACCCCCACCCGGCGGTGCCGGCGGGCGATTTCCCCGTAGACGTCCATGGGCGTCCAGACCCGGAGGCCCCGGGCCGCCCCCAGGGCGTGGGCGTCGACGGTGGCGCTGAGGGAGTTGCAGTAAACCAGGACCCGCTCCATGCCCCGGTCCCGGATCCGGTCCAGGATGGCCCCCACGGCGGCCTCCCGGGCGGGTTGGGAGCCCACCTGAAAGGCGGTCTGCTCCTCCGGCGTCCGGGAGACGGGGAAGCCCGCGGCCTCCGCGCCTCTGCCCGTTATAAGGTCCACGCCCATCCGGGTGTCCACCGGGGTTCCGGCGATGACGGCAATTTTTATCATATTGTAATCCTCCTTAGCGTCTCTTTCGTATGGTTCCGGGGCAGGTCTTCAAACGGGACGTTTCGTTCATTATACCCCCGCCGCCGGGGCAAGGCAAGGGTTCCCTTTTTGTCCTACCCGCCCCGACACGTCCATATAGTGTAGGGCGGAGGTGGTGTTTTGAAAAAAGGTAGCACCATGTTTTACGGCGCGCTGCTGCTCACCGGGGCGAATCTCGTTCTGCGGCTGGCGGGCATGAGCTTTCAGGTTTATCTCTCCGGACGGATCGGGGCCGCCGGGGTGGGGCTTTTGCAGCTGGTCCTCTCCGTGCGGATGCTGGCCTTTACCCTGGGCTCCGCCGGGGCCCGGACCTGCTCCCTCTACCTCTCCGCCGAGGCCCTGGGGCGGAGGCGGAGCGTCCGCCCGGCCCTGTCCGGCTGCATGGGGTACTGCGCCCTGTTTTCCCTGGCGGCGGCGGCGGGGCTGTGGGTCCTGGCGCCCCGGATTGCCGGGGGCTGGATCGGAGACGCCGCCGGGGAGCCGGCCCTCCGGGCCTTTGCCCTGTTTCTGCCCGTGGGCTGCCTCAACGGGGTGATGACGGGCCTCTTCACCGCCGCCGGACGGCTGCGGACCCTGGTGGCGGTGGAATTTCTGGAGCAGGGCTGCGCCATCGCGGCGACCTTCGCCCTCCTGACCGGCTGGGCGGGGGACGATTCCGCCCGGGCCTGCCTGTCGGTGGCCCTGGGGTCCTCCGCCGCCTCGGCGGCGTCCCTGGGGGCCCTGTGGCTCCTCCGGCGGGAGGGGCCCGCCCCGGGCCGGGGAGACCGCCCCCCCTGGCGGAGGGTCGTCCGCCTGGCCCTTCCGGTGGGGCTGGCGGACGATCTCCGGGCGGGGCTGAGCACCGTGGAAAACCTCATCATCCCCCGCCGCCTGGCCCTCTTCGCCGGAACGGTGAACGCCATGGCGGATTACGGCGTGCTCCACGGCATGGTGTTCCCGGTGCTGATGTTCCCCACCGCCATTCTGGCCTCCCTGGCGGATCTTCTGGTGGCGGAGTTCTCCCGCTGCGCCCGCCGCCCCGGGCGGGTCCGGGTCCGGTATCTGGCCCGGCAGGGGCTCCGGGTCTCCTGGCTCTTCGGCCTGTGCGCCGGGGGAATCCTGTTTGCTTCCGCCCGGCCCCTGGGGGAGCTGCTCTATCACAGCGCCGCCGCCGGGGCCTGCCTCCGGCTTTACGCCCCGCTGGTCCCCATGCTCTACCTGGACATTGTGGTGGACGCCATGTGCAAGGGCCTGGGCCAGCAGAGCGCCAACGCCCGGTATAACCTGCTGACGAACCTCATGGACGTGGCCCTGCTCTGGCTGCTGCTGCCCAGGTTCGGCATGGGGGGCTATTATTTCAGCTTTGCCGCCTCCCACCTGGTCAACTTCGGCCTGAGCCTCCGGCGGCTGGGACGGTCGGCGGGGCTGCGGCTTTCTCCCGGCCCGGCGGTGAAGGCGGCCCTCTGCGCCGCTACCGCCGGGGCTCCGGTGTTCCTGCTCCGGCCCCAGGCGGGGGCCGCGGGCGCGCTGGTTCCGGCGGGGTGCTATCTGCTGGCGCTGGGCTCCCTGTGGCTCCTGCTCCGGGTGGTGGGGCGGAAGGACGTGCTGTGGCTCCGGGGCCTTCTGGGAGGCGGGGGGAAGGCGGGAGATTGAATTTTGCCGAAACTCCTGCTATAATGGGGGAACCGATACGTCCGATTCCAGAAAGGAGATTCCCCCATGACCTTCCGCAAGCCCTGGGCCTCGCCCCTGTTTCCCTTTTCCTGGCGGGACCTGGCCCTCACGGCGGGCATTTTTTCCTGCGCCGTGGCGCTGTGCTTCTTCCTCCAGAACGCGGGCGTCATTGAGGGCTTCGCCCCGCCGGTCTTTGTGCTGGCGGTGCTGCTGATCTCCCGGCTCACCACCGGATACCTCTTCGGCCTCATTGCCACCGTGCTGGGCATGGTCTGCGTCAACTTCGTGTTTACGTATCCCTACTGGGCCTTTAACCTGAGCCTCTCCGGCTATCCCCTGACGTTCTTTACCCTTTTGATGGTTTCTCTCATCACCTGCACCCTCACCGCCCAGGCCAAGCGCCAGGCCAACCTTCTGGCGGAGAGCGAGCGGGAGAAGATGCGGGCCAATCTCCTCCGCTCCGTCTCCCACGACATCCGCACGCCCCTGACCTCCATCGTGGGGTCCACCTCCGCCGTGCTGGAGAACCCCGGCCTCTCGGCCCGGGAGCAGCGGGAGCTGCTGGAAAACGCCCGGGAGGAGGCCCAATGGCTGATCCGGGTGGTGGAAAACCTCCTCTCCATCACCCGCATGGGGGACGCCCAGGCCCGGATCGCCAAGGAGCCGGAGCCCGCCGAGGAGGTCCTGGGAGCCGCGGCCCAGAAGTTCCGCCGCCGCTTTCCCCAGGTGAACGTCACCGTCTCCGCGCCCGCGGAGCTGCTGATGGTCCCCATGGACCCCATCCTCATCGAGCAGGTGCTGGCCAATCTGCTGGAGAACGCCGCCGTCCACGGAAAGGCCGGCAACATCGGCCTGTTTCTGGAGCGGGAGGAGGGCTTTGCCCGCATCACCGTCCGGGACGACGGCGGTGGCATCCCCCGGAAGGATCTGGACGGCCTGTTTGACGGCCGGCCCAAGCCCCACCGCCCGCCGGACGGGGACGGGAAGCGGAACATGGGCCTGGGCCTCTCCGTCTGCCGGGCCATTGTCCTGGCCCATGGCGGGAGCATTACCGCCAAAAATTTGTCCCGGGGGGCGGAGCTTTCCTTCCGCCTGCCCACGGCCGCACAGGAGGTGCCGATATGAACATTCGGGAAAAGGTATTGGTCGTTGAAGACGAGAAAAGCATTGCGCGGTTCATTGCCGCCGTGCTGGACGGCCAGGGCTATGAGACGATCCAGGCCCGCACCGGGGCGGAGGGGCTGTCGATGATCTCCTCCCACTGCCCGGATCTGGTGATTCTGGATCTGGGCCTGCCCGATATGGACGGGCTGGACATCCTGCGGCAGCTGCGGAGCTGGTCCAGCCTGCCGGTGGTGGTGGTTTCCGCCCGGTCCCACGAGCGGGACAAGGTGACCGCCCTGGACCAGGGGGCCGACGACTACCTCACCAAGCCCTTCGGCACCGGAGAGCTGCTGGCCCGGGTGCGCACGGCCATCCGCCACACCCGCACCGCCAGCGGAAACGACGAAATTGCCCAGAAGGGCACCTACTCCGTGGGGGATCTGGTCATCGACTACAACAAGCACCGTGTTTGCGTCCGGGGAGAAAACGTGAAGCTGACCCTCAGCGAATTCCGCATTGTAGCCCTGCTGGGCAAGCACGCCGGGAAGGTGCTGACCTATGACGCCATCATCCGGGAGCTCTGGGGCCCCCGGGCCGGAAGCGGGAATCAGATCCTCCGGGTCAATATGGCCAACATCCGCCGGAAGATCGAGCGGAACCCCGCCGAGCCGGAGTATCTCTTCACCGAGGTGGGGGTGGGCTACCGCCTGGCGGAGGGGGAGTGAGGAAGCGGCCCCGGGGCGTAGAATTTTTTCCCGAATTTTTTACAGTCTCTTCCAAATCCCCCCAAACCCTTGCCGCCCTTGGCGTTGGGGGAGGGCGCGCCCTCCCGGGCCGGAGATTTTTTTAAGATTGTCGCAAAAAACACTTGCGCCCCCTATATCTTGTGTGGTATACTCGGCCCACTGCCAAAGTATTGTGGTCTAAGCAGGTATACATTCTACAGGGGGATATTGCGATGAAAGTCATCAAACGGAACGGCACCGAGGTCTCGTTCGACATTACCAAGATTTTATCAGCCATCACCAGAGCCAACGAGAGCATCGATGCGGAAAAGCGCATGACTTCCACCCAGGTCCGGCGGATCGCGGAATCCGTGGAGCTGGCGTGCCGGGAGATGGGCCGTTCCCCCTCTGTGGAGGAGATCCAGGACCTGGTGGAATACCAGATCATGGCCCACGGCGCCTTTGAAGTGGCGAAGAATTACGTGACGTACCGCTATACCCGCTCCCTGGTCCGCCGGAGCAACACGACGGACGACCGCATCCTCAGCCTCATTGAGTGCTGCAACGAGGAGGCCAAGCAGGAAAACTCCAACAAAAACCCCGTGGTGAACTCCACCCAGCGGGACTATATGGCCGGCGAGGTCTCCCGGGACCTCAGCGAGCGTCTGCTGCTGCCCAAGGAGATTGTGGAGGCCCACCAGGAGGGCATCATCCACTTCCACGACTCCGACTACTTCGCCCAGCACATGCACAACTGCGACCTGGTGAACCTGGAGGACATGCTGCAAAACGGCACCGTCATCACCGGGACCCTCATCGAGCGGCCCCACAGCTTCGCCACCGCCTGCAACATCGCCACCCAGATCGTGGCCCAGGTGGCCTCCAACCAGTACGGCGGCCAGTCCATCTCCCTGGCCCACCTGGCCCCCTTCGTGGACGTGAGCCGGAAGAAGCTGCGGGGCGTGGTGGAGAAGGAGATGCGGGACATCGGCGTCATCCTGGATGAGGAGAGCCTCTCCAAGCTGGTGGAGACCCGCCTGCGGGAGGAGGTCCGGGGAGGCGTCCAGACCATCCAGTACCAGGTGCTGACCCTGCTGACCACCAACGGACAGGCCCCCTTTGTGACGGTCTTCATGTACCTCGGCGAGGCGAAGAACGAGCGGGAGCGGAAGGACCTGGCCCTCATCATCGAGGAGACTCTGGAGCAGCGCTACGAGGGCGTGAAGAACGAGGACGGCGTGTGGATCACCCCCGCCTTCCCCAAGCTCATCTACGTGCTGGAGGAGGACAACATCCACGAGGACGCCCCCTATTGGTATCTCACGAAGCTTGCGGCCAAGTGCACCGCCAAGCGCATGGTCCCGGACTACATCTCCGAAAAGAAGATGCTGGAGCTGAAGGTGGACAAAAACGGCGAGGGCCACTGCTACACCTGCATGGGCTGCCGGAGCTTCCTGACGCCCTATGTGGACCCGGACACCGGGAAGCCCAAGTACTACGGCCGGTTCAATCAGGGCGTGGTGACCATCAACCTCCCCGACGTGGCCCTGAGCTCCGGGGGGAACATCGAGAAGTTCTGGGAGATTTTCGAGGAGCGGCTGGAGCTGTGCCACCGGGCCCTGCTGTGCCGGCACGAGCGGCTGCTGGGCACGCCCTCCGACGTGGCCCCCATTCTCTGGCAGTACGGCGCCTGCGCCCGGCTGAAGAAGGGGGAGCCCATCGACAAGCTGCTCTACGGCGGCTACTCCACCATTTCCCTGGGGTACGCCGGGCTTTACGAGTGCGTGAAATACATGACCGGCAAGAGCCACACGGACCCCTCCGCCACGCCCTTCGCCCTCCAGATCATGGAGGCGATGAACGCCGCCTGCCGGAGGTGGAAGGCGGAGCACAACATTGACTTCAGCCTCTACGGCACCCCCCTGGAGTCCACCACCTATAAATTCGCCAAGTGCCTCCAGCGGCGCTTCGGCATCGTGGAAGGGATCAACGACAAGGGATATATTACAAACTCCTATCATGTCCATGTGACGGAGCAGATCAACGCCTTCGACAAGCTGAAGTTCGAGGCCCAGTTCCAGCACCTCTCCCCCGGCGGCGCCATCAGCTACGTGGAGGTGCCGGATATGCAGAACAATCTGGAGGCGGTGCTCCAGGTGATGAAGTTTATCTATGACAACATCATCTACGCCGAGCTGAACACGAAAAGCGACTACTGCCAGGTCTGCGGCTGGGACGGGGAAATCCAGATCGCGGAGGAAAACGGCAAGCTGGTGTGGAAATGCCCCAAGTGCGGCAACACGGACCAGGACAAGATGAACGTGGCCCGCCGGACCTGCGGCTATATCGGGACCCAGTACTGGAACCAGGGCCGGACCCAGGAGATCCGGGACCGGGTGCTGCACCTGTAAGAACCCGCGGGGAGAGCGGGAGGGGCCGAAAGGGAACCCGCCCCGTGGTCAGAAAGAGCCGGAGCCGGGCGGAGCAAAACCCCGCCCGGTTCTTTTCAGGAGGAGTTCATGTATTACGGCGAGATCAAGGACTGCGACATCGCCAACGGCGAGGGTGTCCGGGTGACCCTCTTCGTCTCCGGCTGCACCAACCACTGTGAGCACTGCTTCCAGCCCCAGACCTGGGATTTTACCTACGGGCAGCCCTTTACGGCGGAGACGGAGGACCATATCCTCTCCCTGCTGGCCCCCGGCTATGTCGGCGGCCTGACCCTTTTGGGCGGCGAGCCCTTCGAGCCGGAGAACCAGCGGGCGCTCCTCCCCTTCCTCCGGCGGGTGAGGGCGGCGTACCCGGAAAAGAACATCTGGGCGTTCAGCGGCTTCACCTACGAAGAGCTTTTAACCGAGGGCAGCCACCCCCGCTGCGAGGCCACGGACGAGATCCTGTCCCTGCTGGATGTGCTGGTGGACGGCCGCTTTGTGGAGGCGCTGAAGGACATCTCCCTCCGCTTCCGGGGCAGCTCCAACCAGCGCCTCATCGACCTGCGGGAAACCCGGCGGACGGGGGAGCTCGTGCTCCTGCCGGACCGGAGGGAGCAGCATTGAAAAATCGGGAAGCGGCGCCGCCGTTTTTCATAGGGAGGTTTTTGCGATGGTAACCATGGCGCAGCGCCTGGAGGCGCTCCGCACAGAGCGGGGGATCAGCCGCCCCGCCCTCTCCGCCGCCCTGGGCTTTCCCAAGACGGCCATGGAGAAGTTTGAAACCGGGCGGCAGACGCCCGCCCAGGACCAGCAGAAGAAGCTGGCGGATTATTTCGGCGTGTCCCTGCCCTATCTCCGGGGGGAGAGCGACGACCCCGCCGACGGGGACAGCTGGCTCAACGGCGGCGGCCTGCCGGAGAGCGCCCCCGTTCGGGCTCCGGCGGCTCCGCCTGACCGGAAGCGGACCCGCCCGGCGGCGGTGCAGGAGGACGGCGCGGTGTTCGGCGCCCTGCTGAAAAGCCCCTCCTTTCAGGCCATGATGCGCACCGCGGCTTTGGAGGCCCTCCGCTCTCCCGAGGGGCAGGACCTTCTGGCCAAGGCCGTCCGGCGGGAGCTGGAGCGGAGATGATTTTGCGGCGGAAGCGTTGAAAGGGGAGACGGCGATGCTGTATTCCACCCTCTGTTATCTGGAGCGGGGAGACGAGTACCTGATGCTCCACCGGGTCCGGAAGGACCATGATGTGAACCGGGGCAAGTGGATTGGAGTCGGCGGGAAATTCCAGGACGGCGAGAGCCCGGAGGACTGCATCCTCCGGGAGTGCCTGGAGGAGACGGGCCTGACGCTGACGGAGTACCGCTACCGGGGCTTGGTGACCTTTGTGTCCGACCGGGCTCCCACCGAGTACATGCACCTCTTCACCGCCTCCGCCTGGACGGGGACGGCCCATGAATGCGACGAGGGGGAGCTGGCCTGGATCAAAAAGGCGGATCTTCTGTCCCTGCCCCTCTGGGAGGGGGACAGGATTTTCCTCCGCCTGCTGGAGGAAGACGCGCCGTTTTTTTCCCTGAAGCTGCGCTATGAGGGGGACCGCCTGGTCCAGGCGGCGCTGAACGGCAGGCTGCTGGCGTAAATAAAAGCCGCCCCAAAGGGGCGGCTCAGAGGGTCAAAAAATGGTGAAACCTTCTTCGACGGGAAGGAAGCGCGTTACGAGAGGAACCCGGGAGGGGTTCCTTTCGTTTTCCATCATAAGTTTTTCGGAACGTTTTAAAGGTCTGAAAAACCTGCTCAGGCCGGCGAAAATACTTTATTCGACAGCCTGAGCCGCCCCTTTTGGGGCGGCTTGCGGTTTATCGGTCCGCCCGATACTCCCGGAGGGCGGCCTCCCATTTCTCCCGGTCCGCCTCGGTGAGCGGGCGGATCACCCGGCAGGGATTCCCTCCCGCCAGCACCCGGGGCGGGACGTCCCGGGCAACCACGGACCCGGCGGCGATAACCGCCCCCTCCCCGATGGTCACCCCGGGGAGGATCACCGCGTTGCCCCCGATCCACACATTGTCCTCAATGGCGACGGGACGGCCGTACTCCAGGTCCGTGTTCCGCACCTCCGGCACCATGGGGTGGTTCACCGTGTAGATGCAGACCCGGGGGGCGATGTAGACCCGGCTGCCGATGGTGATGGGGGCGATGTCCAGGAAGATGCAGTCGTAGTTGGCGAAGAAGTAGTCCCCCACGGAAATCTGGGTCCCGTAGTCGCAGCGGAAATTGGACTCCACCCAGGCGTCCTTCCCGGCGTGGCCGAAGAGCTCCCGTATGGTGTCCTCCCGGCCCTGGAAATCGTCCGGGGCCAGGGTATTCAGCCGGTGGCAGAGCCGCTTGGCCCGCATCCGGGCCTCCGTCAGCTCCGGGTCCGGGGGATAGTAGAGTTTGCCTGCCAGGCGCTTTTCCTGTTCCGTCATGGGTATCCCTCCTGAAATTGTTTGGGCTTCCTTGACTATAGCAGAGCCGGAGGGGCGGGTCAAGAAAAGTCTTGCAATTTTCGGGGATTTTGGTATATAGTGGGGAAGGCCCGCCGCGGAAAAAAGGCGGAGCCGAAGCTCCGCCTTTTTGCAGGCATGGGATGTTTCCCCTCCGGGAAGACTGGATTTACAGCGGCTCCTTCCGCTTGGGGGAGTTGATGGCCACAAGCCAGGAAACCAGCAGGATCACCGCGCCGACGACATAGCCGATATAGTAGACGCTCTGGCCCTGGGAGGCGGCGTCCATGGTGAAGAAGTCGCCGATCTGGCCGCCCAGGATGAAGGCCATGGC
>CANPTW010000044.1 GCA_947577075.1 uncultured Oscillibacter sp.
AAGAGAAAATGGGGGGTGCAATGCACCAGCCATCATCATGGCTGCTGCCCCCCCCCGCCCGCAAGGGCGAGTAAAATCCCCCCGCCCCGGGGAGGGGCGAACAAAATCCCCCCCCCCTCTTGGGGGTCCCCGTCAGGAGCGCCTATGCAAGAATTCTCTGCCGGAAAATTTGACATCGCCGTCGTCGGCGCGGGCCATGCGGGCATCGAGGCCGCCCTGGCCGCCGCGCGCCTGGGGATGGAGACGATCGTCTTCACCATCAATCTGGACGCCGTGGGCAACATGCCCTGCAATCCCGCCGTCGGGGGCACCGGCAAGGGCCACCTGGTCCGGGAGCTGGACGCCCTGGGGGGCGAGATGGCCAGGGCCGCCGACGAGTGCTGCATCCAGTACCGCCTTTTGAACAGGGGCAAGGGCCCCGCCGTCTGGTCCCTCCGGGCCCAGGCGGACCGGCGGAAGTACCAGGGCCGCATGAAGGCCGTTCTGGAGCGGCAGGAGCACCTCACCGTCCGCCAGGGAGAGGTGGTGGAGGTCCGCGCCGAACACGGCGCAGTGTCCGCCGTCGTCCTGGCCACCGGGGCGGTGTTCTCCGTCCGGGCCGTCATCCTGGCCACGGGGACCTACCTCACGGGCCGGACCATCGTGGGCGAGTGGGTGGAGGACTCCGGGCCCGACGGCATGCACGCCGCCACGCGGCTGACGGAGTCCCTTCTGAAACTGGGCCTCCCCCTCCGCCGCTTCAAGACCGGAACGCCCCCCCGGGTCAACGCCCGGACCGTGGATTTCGACGAGATGGAGGTCCAGCCCGGGGACGCCCTGCCCATCCCCTTTTCCTACTCCACCCGGGAGGTCCCGGAGAACCGGGCCGTCTGCTACCTCACCTGGACCACGGAGGAGACGAAGCGCATCGTCCGGGAGAACCTGGACCGGGCCCCCATGTACTCCGGCCTCATCGAGGGCGTGGGGCCCCGGTACTGCCCCTCCTTTGAGACGAAGATCGTCCGCTTTCCGGACAAGCTCCGCCACCAGCTCTTTGTGGAGCCCATGGGCCTGGACACCGAGGAGGTCTATATCCAGGGCTTCTCCTCCTCCATGCCGGAGGACGTCCAGATCCGCATGCTCCACAGCGTCCCGGGGCTCCGCCGGGCCGTCATGACCCGGCCCGCCTACGCCATTGAGTACGACTGCGTCGACCCCCTGGCCCTGGCCCCCACGCTGGAGGTCAAGGCCGTTCCCGGCCTTTACGGCGCGGGGCAGTTCAACGGCTCCTCCGGCTATGAGGAGGCGGCGGTCCAGGGCTTCGCGGCCGGGGTCAACGCCGTGCGGAAGCTCCGGGGGCAGGACCCCTTCGTCCTCTCCCGGGCGGAGAGCTACATCGGCACCCTGATCGACGACCTGGTGACCAAGGGGACCAACGAGCCCTACCGCATCATGACCTCCCGGAGCGAGTACCGGCTGCTCCTCCGCCAGGACAACGCGGACCTGCGCCTGACGAAGCGGGGCTATGCGATCGGCCTGGTGAGCGAAGAGCGCCTCCGGGCCGTGGAGGAAAAGTACGCCGCCGTGGAGCGGGAAATCCGGCGCCTGGCCCGCACGGGGGCCTCCCCCTCCCCGGCGCTGGCGGCCTTCCTGGCCTCCAAGGACACGGCGGACGCCCCGGGGGGCTGTCCCCTGGACGCCCTGCTGAGAAGACCCCGGGTTCACTACGACGAGCTGGCCCCCTTCGACCCCGGCAGGCCGGACCTGCCCCCGGAGGTCCGGGAGCAGGTGGAAATCTCCGTGAAATACGAGGGCTATATCCGCCGCCAGGAAAAGCAGGTGGAGGATTTCCAAAAAATGGCCTCCCACCGTCTGCCGGACGGCATCGACTACGGCTCCATCCAGGGGCTCCGGCTGGAGGCCCGGGAGAAGCTGGCCGCCGTCCGCCCCCTGGACCTGGGGCAGGCGTCCCGGATTTCCGGGGTGTCCCCGGCGGACGTCGCCGCGCTGATGATTTATCTGGAAAAATAGAAAACCCGGTTTTCAGGCCGCGAGAGCTGTCAATACTGATTGGAAAGGAAGCGCTTCCCATGCTGATCGACATGACCCACACCATCGCCCAGGAGATCCCCGTCTTCCCCGGCACGCCGGTCCCCGCCCTGGCCCCCGCCTGCACCCTCACCCGGAACGGATTCCGGGAAACCCTGCTGACCCTCTCCTCCCACACCGGCACCCACATGGACGCTCCCGCCCACCTGCTGCGGGACGGGCGGACCCTGGACGACATGCCCATGTCCCAGTTCTCCGGCCGGGCCACGGTGCTGGACGTGTCGCAGGAGGGTCCCGTCATTACGGAGGAATTCCTCCGGTCCAACTACGAGGCCATCCACTGCGCGGACTTCATCCTGTTCTATACCGGCTGGGAGGACCGCTGGGGCTCCGAGCGCTTCCTGGAGGACAGCTTTCCCGTCCCCGACGAGGCGGCGGCAAAATACCTGGTTTCCCGGGGCCTCAAGGGCGTGGGCACCGACGCCATCAGCATCGACCGGATCGGGGACAGCCGCCTGCCCGTCCATCACATCCTGCTGAAGGACGGCGTCGTGAGCATTGAGAACCTGTGCCTGAAGAAGGTCCGGGGCCGGAAGGACTTTTTGTTCTTCGCCCTGCCCATGAAGTTTGAGGACGCCGACGGCGCCCCCGTCCGCGCCTTCGCGGAGCTGCGGGAGGCCTATGAGGCGGATAGGAGGAAACGGTGAGAAAACTTTTCGCCATCATGGTCTGCAAGCTGAGCCATTTTGTGGGCAGGCTCGTCGGCAAGGGCAGCTCCCTTCCGGGGAAGTTCGCCCTGAAGATCTGCCCGGACGTCCTCCGGCGGGTGAAGCTGCCGGAGCATATCATCGCCGTCACCGGGTCCAACGGAAAGACCTCCACGGTGGAGATGATCGCCGCCATCCTTCAGGCGGACGGAAAGACCGTGGTATACAACAAGGAGGGGTCCAACCAGATTGAGGGCGTGACCACCCTGGTGCTGACCCACGCCACCCTGGGGGGGCGGGTCCGGGCCGACGTGCTGCTCATCGAGTCCGACGAGCGCTATGCCGCCCACACCTTCCGCTACTTCCATCCCACGGAATTCGTCGTCACCAATCTCTACCGGGACCAGCTCACCCGGAACGGGCACCCGGAATGGGTCTACGACTCCATTCTTCCCGCCATCCATCCGGAAACGGAGCTGCTTTTAAACGCCGACGATCCCCTGTCCTCCTGCTTCGCCCGGGGGCACGGCCGGGTAAAGTGGTTCGGCCTGGACAAGTGCTCCGTCTCCGGGGACGAGCCCACCGGGGCTTACCGCGACGGGGCGTACTGCCCTGTCTGCCACGGGCCCATGGAGTACGACTACGTGCACTACAATCACATCGGCGCCTTCCGCTGCACAAAGTGCGGCCACCGCAAGCCGGAGACGGACTACACCGTCACGGCGGTGGACCTGGACGAATCGGCGGTGACCATCGACGGGGAGGTCCGGATCGCCCTGGCCTTCCGCAGCATCTACAACATTTACAACATCCTGGCGGCCTACGCCGCCTGTCGGGAATGCGGCGTGGGGCGGGAGACCGCCGCGGCCGTCCTCAGCAACTACCTGCTGAAAAACGGGCGGATGCAGCGCTTCCGCCTGGGGGCCCACGAGGGCATGCTGCTGACCAGCAAGCACGAGAACTCCGTCGCCTATGACACGAACCTCCGCTACATCGCCGCCTCGGACCGGGACTGCGTGGTCCTGGTCATCGTGGACGCGGTGAGCCGGAAGTATTTCACCAGCGAGACCAGCTGGCTCTGGGACGTGGACTTCGACCGGCTCCGGGCCCCCCATGTGAAGCGGGTGGTGCTGGCGGGCCGGTACTGCAACGACCTGGCGGAGCGGTTTTCCTATACCGGGGTTGAGAACTGGTCCGTGGAGCCCAGCATTCCGGCGGCGGCGGCGGAGCTGAAAAGCACCGGGGACGAGGAGCTGTTTGTCGTCACCTGCTTCTCGGACCGGGCCAAGATCCTCAGCCGCGTGGAAAAGGAGGCGTGAGGCATGGAAGTGCGGATCATCCATTTTTATCCCCGCCTGATGGACCTGTACGGCAGCCGGGCCAACGTGCTGGCGCTGGAGCGGTACTTGAAGCTGCTGGGCTGCGGCGTCACCGTGGAAACCGTGGTCCCCGGCGGCGGCGCGGACCTGAGCCGGGGGGACTTCTTTTACATGGGCGCGGGCACGGAGCGCAGCGCCCGGGCGGCCATGGAGGATTTCGCCCGGTTCGGCGGCCGGCTGAAGGAGGCCGCTCAGGACGGGGCGGCCATGCTCTTCGCCGGGACGGCCATGGACCTGATCGGGACGACCGTCCGGGAGGCAGACGGCAGCGCCTACGACGCCCTGGGCCTGGCCTCCTTCGTCACGGAGCACGGCAGGCGCCGCATCGTAGAGGACGTATATGGCCACACGGACCTGTACCCCGAGGCGGTGGTGGGCTTTATGAACAAGTGCGGCGTGGTCACCGGCGTGGAGACCCCGCTGCTGACGGGGCTGGAGCTGGGCTTCGGCAACGAACGGGAGCGCGGACCCGAGGGCTTCCACTGGAAGAACGTCTTCGCCTCCCAGCTCACCGGGCCGCTGCTGGTGAAAAATCCGAAGCTCCTGGAAACCGTGGCCGCCGCCGTCTACGCCCGCCGGGGAAAGCCCCTGCCGGTGGACCGGCCCGCGGACCCCTGGGCGGAGAAGGCCTACGCCGTCACGGAGGAAGAGCTCCGGGCCAGAGCCCAGGCGAAATAAGCGCCCAGAGGCGGGAGCCGGGTGATCCCGGCCCCCGCCCTTTCCAGTCCCTCCCTCCTCCGCCAGATTTTGAGGGTTGCCCCGGGCCCGCGTTTCCGGTATCCTTGACTGTGAACTCCACACAAGAAAGGAAACGTAAGGAAACACATGAAACGAACATTCTTTGTCGGACTTCTTGCTGCCGCGTCCCTGTGCCTCCCCGTCCGGGCCGCCGCCCGGCCCGCCGGCCTCCAGGTGGACGGCGAACCCCTGAGCGCCCCCGCCTACGTGGAGGAGGGCACGGCCTATGCCCCCCTCCGGGACCTGCTGGAGGCCCTGGGCGGCTGGAACGTCTGGTGGGACGACGGAAGCGGCACGGCCCGGGCCGTCTCCGACGGGGCGTCCCTGTCGGCCAGCCCGGATGAAAACACGCTGACGGTGAACGGCCGGACCTACGCCTGCACGGTGGACGTGGTGGACGGCCGGACCTATGTGCCCCTCCGGCTGACGGCGGAGGCCCTGGGGGCCGGCGTCCGCTGGGACCCCTGGCTGGACGGAGCGGCGGTGACCTCCCCCGGGGCGGAGCACGACGCCATGGACTACTACTGGCTGTCCCGGATCATTCACGCCGAGAGCGGCGGCGAAGCCCTGGAGGGCCAGATCGCCGTGGGCAACGTGGTGCTGAACCGGGTGGCCAGCGCGGACTTTCCCGACAGCGTTCCCGCGGTAATCTTCGACGTGGAAAACGGCGTCCAGTTCGAACCCGTGGCCAACGGCGCCCTGTGGGAGGAGCCCACGGACCTGTCCCGGGAGGCCGCCCGCCGGGCGCTGAACGGGGAAAACACCGTGGGCGGGGCCCTCTACTTCTTCGCCCCGGCCCTGTCCCAGGGGAGCTGGATCGACTCCAGCCGCACCTACCGCCAGACCATCGGCTGTCACCGCTTCTACCAGTAAATCCGCGGAACGGCCCGGAGGGGATTTTCCCGCCGCTTCCGCCAAATCGCGTTTCACTGCGTGAAAAACTTCACAAAAGTGCCGCCTGCGGGCGGCACTTTTGTGATATTCGCTTTAAATCACCGAAAAATTTTCCGGTATTTTAGGAAATTTTTTTCTTGTGCCGGACCCCCTTTTTCCGATATTCTGTAAGCAGGAAAATTCCCGGCGCATTTTTCCGCCGTCCACCAGGAAATGGGATACCCGCCCCGATTCGGGGCATACTGTGGGACGGGCGGACAAGGCCGGACAAAGGGGCGATCTTATGTTGAAGAGCGAATATCTGCAGCGCGTTTATACGCAGGTGGTCACCAGGGACCCGGACCAGAAGGAGTTTCACCAGGCGGTGCTGGAGTTCCTGGAGAGTCTGGACCAGATCATTGACCGGCACCCCGAGTATGAGAAGAAGGGCGTCGTGGAGACCTTCGTGGAGCCGGAGCGGGTCATCAGCTTCCGGGTGCCCTGGGTGGACGACCGGGGGAACATCCATGTAAACCGGGGCTACCGGGTGCAGTTCAGCTCCGCCATCGGACCTTATAAGGGGGGGCTGCGGTTCCATCCCACGGTAAACCTCTCCATTTTAAAGTTCCTGGGCTTTGAGCAGATTTTGAAAAACAGCCTCACCACCCTGCCCATGGGCGGGGCCAAGGGCGGCAGCGACTTCGACCCCAAGGGCAAGAGCGACGAGGAGGTCATGCGCTTCTGCCAGAGCTTCATGACGGAGCTCCAGCGGCACATCGGCCAGTTTGTGGACGTACCGGCGGGGGACATCGGCGTGGGCGCCCGGGAGATCGGCTATCTCTTCGGCCAGTACCGCCGGGTCCGGGGGACCTATGCCGCCGGCGTGCTGACGGGGAAGGGCCTGAGCTTCGGCGGCTCCCTGGTCCGCACCGAGGCCACGGGCTACGGCCTGTGCTACCTGACCCAGGAGATGCTGTCCAAGATGAAGCAGGACAGCTTCCAGGGCAAGACCGTGGTCATCTCCGGCAGCGGCAACGTGGCCATCTTCGCCACGCAGAAGGCCACGGAGCTGGGGGCCAAGGTGGTGGCCCTCAGCGACTCCAACGGCTACATCCACGACCCCAACGGGATTGATCTGGACGTGGTGAAGGACATCAAGCTGGGCCACCGGGGCCGTATCCGGGAGTACGCCGACCGGGTCCCCGGCAGCGCCTATGCCGAGGGCTTCCGGGGCATCTGGACCGTTCCCTGCGACATCGCCCTGCCCTGCGCCACCCAGAACGAGATCGACGGGGAAATCGCCAGGACCATCGTGAAAAACGGGACCATCGCCGTGGCCGAGGGGGCCAACATGCCCTGCCGCCCGGAGGCCATCCAGGAGTTCCAGCACGCGGGCGTCCTCTTCGCCCCCGCCAAGGCCGCCAACGCCGGCGGCGTGGCCACCAGCGGCCTGGAGATGAGCCAGAACTCCATGCGCTACGCCTGGAGCTTCGAGGAAGTGGACCGGCGGCTCAAGACCATTATGACCAACATCTTCCACAATATCTATACCGCCGCCGAGGAGTGCGGCAAACCGGGAGATCTGGTGCTGGGGGCCAACATCGCGGGCTTCATGAAGGTGGCCGACGTGATGCTGTCCCAGGGGCTCATCTGAATACAGCAGGAAAAAGCGGCCTCTCCGGCCAAACCGGAGGGACCGCTTTTTTGAGCTCCTGCCCGCCACGCCCCTCCGGCGCAGCGGCCGGGCGGGCTAGCCCTTCAGATTTTCCCGGGCGTCGGGGTGATGGGAGAGAATCTCCTCAACCGTCCGGCAGCTTTCCAGCTCCGGACAGCCGCCGCAGGTCGCCACGCCCTTTTTCAGGGCGCATTGGCGAATCCCGCAAAGGCTCTCGCAGTATACCGTCTTCACCCTGCCGGTGCGGCAGCCCTCACAGTTGATGTGTTCCGGCAGAATGGGCGCATGGTTCAGCTCCGCCCACAGCCGGGCCGTTTTCTCGCGCAGCGCCTGGTCGTCATGGATGGTCGCAAGGTACGCGTCGCACGCCTCGCAGTCCAGCCCGCAGTATCCGATCATATCCCGCATCGTTCCATACCTCCGGAAATCTTCGTAAAATTTTTCACGCGCCGGCCGGGGGGCCGTTATTCCGGCCGTTCCCCGCCGGGCCTCTCCGCCGTCTTCCCGGCGTAGACCTCCAAAAACGCTTCCCGCTCCATGGTTTCGTTCTCCAGGAGGTAGCCCGCCACGGCGTCCAGAATCTCCCGCTTTTCCTTGAGAATGTCCTCGCAGCGGCGGTAAGCCTCGTCCACCACCCGGCGGACCTCCTCGTCAATCTGGGCGGCCACGGCCTCGGAATAGCTCCGGCCCTGGCTCATGGTCCGGCCGATGAACACCTCGTCATGCCCGCCCTCGAAGGAGACGGCGCCGATGGTTTCGCTCATGCCGTAGACGGCCACCATCTTCCGGGCGATGGCGGTGGCCCGCTGGATGTCGTTGCTGGCCCCGGTGGAAATGTCCCCCAGGCACAGCTTCTCCGCCACCCGGCCCCCCAGCAGGGCCACGATCCGGTCCTCCATATAGCGCTTGGAGAGGAAGGTGCGGTCCTCCTCCGGCAGGGCGATGGTCATGCCCCCCGCCTGCCCCCTGGGGACGATGGTGATCTGATTCACCGGGTCGTGCTCCGGCAGAGTCTCCATCACCACGGCGTGGCCCGCCTCGTGCCAGGCCGTGAGCTCCCGCTCGTGCCGGGAGATGACCCGGCTCCGCTTCTCCGGTCCGGCGATGACCTTGATCTCTGCCTGGCGGAGGTCCTCCATGGTGATATAGTCCCGCTCCCCCCGGGCGGCCAGCAGGGCCCCCTCGTTCACCAGATTCTCCAGGTCCGCCCCGGTGAACCCGGCGGTGCCCCGGGCCAGGAGCCGGAGGTCCACGTCCTCGGACAGGGGCTTGTCCTTCGCGTGGATTTTCAGGATGTCCTCCCGCCCCTTGATGTCGGGGAGGCCCACGTAAATCTGCCGGTCAAAGCGCCCCGGCCGCAGCAGGGCCGGGTCCAGCACGTCCGAGCGGTTGGTGGCCGCCAGGACCACCACGCCCTCGTTGGCGGCGAAGCCGTCCATCTCCACCAGCAGCTGGTTCAGGGTCTGTTCCCGCTCGTCGTGTCCGCCGCCCACGCCGGTGCCCCGCTGGCGGCCCACGGCGTCGATCTCGTCGATGAAGACAATGGCGGGGGAGGACTTTTTCGCCTGGTCAAACAGGTCCCGCACCCGGGACGCGCCCACGCCCACATACAGCTCCACAAAGTCGGACCCGGAGATGGACAAGAAGCCCACCCCCGCCTCGCCCGCCACGGCCTTGGCCAGAAGGGTCTTCCCCGTGCCCGGGGGGCCCACCAGCAGCACGCCCTTGGGAATGCGGGCCCCCAGGTCGATGAAGCGCCGGGGGGAGCGGAGGAACTCCACGATCTCCCGGAGCTCCTCCTTCTCCTCGTCGGCCCCGGCCACGTCCTCGAAGCGGACCTTCTTGTCCTTTTCCGACAGGGTCCGGGTCCGGGCGGAGCCGAAGCGGGCCATCCGGTCCGCCCCCATGCCGCCCCCCTGGTTCCGAAGGATGAGGAAGTACCACATGCCCCCCAGCAGGACCACCATTAAGATTCCCGGCAGCAGGATCTCCAGCCAGTTGGTGGAGTGGTCCTGCTGGTAATCATAGGACGTGATGACGCCCTTGGCCGCCTGCCGCTCCACCAGCTCGCCCAGCGTGTCATAGAACAGGTCGAAGTCATAGAGCTCGTAGCGCAGAACGTTCTTTCCCTCCGCGTCGCCCCGCAGCGTCATCAGCAGGGTGTTGTCCCGGATGACGAAGGACTGCACCTTCTCCTGGCGGAAAAGCTGCTCCACCTGTGAAAAGCCAATCTGTTCGCTCTGGCCGTTCAGCTGCCAGATCCAGCTCATGCACAGCAGAATCACCAGCCCCAGCAGCAAAAAGCTGAAGCTGGAGGTACGGGTTTGTTTGGACACAACGGCATTCCTCCTTTGGGACCGCCCCCGAGGCGGCGCTTGGGTCTTTCGGGCCTGTATTCCCGGCCGCCGGGCGTCCCCGGCCGTGGATGCGGGCTCTTACATTCCGGCGTAGACCTCCGGCTTCAGCACGCCGATATAGGGGACGTTCCGGTATATCTGGGCATAGTCCAGCCCATAGCCCACCACGAACTCGTCCGGCACCGTGAAGCCGCAGAGATCGGCCTCGACGGCCTTGGTCCGGCGGGCGGGCTTGTCCAGCAGGGTGACGATGGTGATGGAGGCCGCGCCCTTGGTCAGGAAGTACTCCTTCAAAAAGGCCAGGGTGTTTCCGGAGTCCAGGATGTCCTCCACGATGATCAGGTGCCGCCCTGTGATGTCCTGCCGGAGGTCGTGGTCGATCTGCACCCGGCCGGAAGAGGCCGTCGCGTTTCCGTAAGAGCTGACGGCGATGAACTCCACGTCGCTCTTGAGCTGGCAGGCCCGGACCAGGTCCGTCATGAAGACGAAGCTGCCCTTCAAAACCCCCAGGAACAGCGGCTTCTTCCCCTGGAACTTCTCATAGAGCGCCTCGCCCATCTCCGCCACCCGGGTCTTGAGCTGCTCCTCCGTCACCAGCACCTTTAGGATATCATGCTCCATTTCACTGCGCATCATGTCCGTCCTCCTTGATATGTTTCTCAATTTTGATAAACCGGCAAGCGCCCTCCGGCGCAAAGGCCGCATCCACGCCCAGCCGCCACACGGCGGCCAATCGGCCCCCCACGTAAATCGCAGGCAGGCGGTCCCGCTCCGCCAGGGAGATCCCACGGTCCAGGCAGAGCCGCTTTACGCTTCGGCTCCCCCGGCTCCCCGGCAGGGTCAGGCGCTCCCCCGGCGGGCAGGGGCCCGCGCCGACGGCCCGGCTCTCGCCGGCCGTCCGGTCCCGCAGGGCGACGCCCTCGCCTTCCCGGCGGCTGAGAAGCGTCAGCGTGTAATCGCCCCATTGAACGGGCCGGTCCGGCAGGAGCCGGATTTCCGTTAGGCCCTGGGGCCGGCTCTCCAGAAGCAGCCGCCCGCGGCGGCGCCAGGCGGCGACGCCGTGGGGAAGGCTCAGCCGGCTCTCCCGGCTCTGTTCCGCAGAAAGCATCTTCATGACGGCTTCCAGGTGGACCGCCCCCACGTCCTTCCGCCCCACGCCCAGCAGGTCGAAGAGCCGCAGCAGCATCCGGGGCCGCACCGCCTCCGGCGCGCCAAGCAGCGCGTCGATGGAGAGGGTTACCCGGCCCTCCCGGACCTCCGCGTGGGCAGTGCGGGCGGCGGCGTCCGCCTCCAGGAAGCGGTCCGCCTCCCGGAGATGCCGGGCGGTTTGGCCAATATGCTCCTCCGCCCGGGGGTTCAGCTCCTTCAAAAGGGGCATCACCCGGAGCCGGAGAAAATTCCGGGCGGCGGCCCCGGGGTCTTCGTTGGTTGCGTCCTCCACATGCGGCACCCCCCATCGGGCGGCGTAGTTCTCCAGCTCCTCCCGGGCCACGTCCAGCAGCGGGCGGCAGATTCCCGCCTGCTCCCAGTCCATGCCCGTGAGGCCCGTCAGGCCCGTCCCCCGGACCAGGTTTAAGAGGACGGTTTCGGCGTTGTCTCCGGCGTGGTGGGCGGTGTAAATCCGTTCACAGCCCGCCTCCTCCGCCGCCCGGCGCAAAAAGTCATAGCGCAGGTTCCGGGCGGCCTCCTCAACGGAAAGGCCCTCCTGCTTGGCGTGCGTTTGGACGTCCTCCCGGCCGGCCGCCAGGGGAATGTCCCAGGCTTGGCAGGTTTCCCGGACAAAGGCCTCGTCCCGGTCCGCCGCCGCCCCCCTGAGCCGGTGGTTGAAGTGGGCGGCGGTCAAGCGCCCGCCCTTCTCCCTGCACCAGGCGTCCAGCATATGCAAAAGGCACATGGAATCCAGCCCTCCGGAGACGGCGCAGAGGACCCGTTCCCCCTCCCCGGGCAGGACCGCGCGAGGCGCCCGCGCCAAAAGCTCAGTCCTCGTCGTCATAGCGCTTGTCCAGGGTGGAGAACTGGGTGTACTCCGGCATCCAGCGGAGCTCCACCTTCCCGGTCTCCCCGTGGCGGTTTTTGGCGACAATACACTCCGCAATATTGTGCTTTTCCGAGTCCTCGTTGTAATAGTCGTCCCGGTAGAGGAAGAGGACGACGTCCGCGTCCTGCTCGATGGCGCCGGACTCCCGGAGGTCCGAGAGCATGGGGCGCTTGTCGTCCCGCTTCTCGTTGGCGCGGCTCAGCTGGCTCAGGCAGACCACCGGAACGTTCAGCTCCTTGGCCATGATTTTCAGCATCCGGGACATGTCGGAAACCACCTGCTGGCGGTTTTCGTTTCCCCGGCTGTTCCCCCCGGCGGAGCTCATCAGCTGGAGGTAGTCCACCACCACCAGCGCCAGGTTGTCCAGCCGGCGGCACTTGGCGTTCATGTCCGCCACGGACAGCAGCGGGTTGTCGTCGATCCGGATGTCCAGGCGGTTCAGCACCATGGAGGCCCCGGCGATTTTCTCCCAGTCCGTCTCCCGGAGCATGCCGGTGCGGAGGCGGTTGTTCTCCACCAGCGCCTCGGAGGAGAGAAGCCGGGTGGCCAGCTGCTCCCTGGACATCTCCAGGGAGAAGACGGCCACGGTCCTTCCCTCCGCCTTGGCCACGTTCAGCGCCATGTTCAGGGCCAGGGACGTCTTGCCCATGCCGGGCCGGGCGGCCAGCAGGATGAGGTCCGACTTGTTCAGCCCCGTGATCTTGTTGTCGATGGCGGACAGGCCGGTGGAGAGGCCCGGGAGGTGGCTCTCGTGCTCGCTCATCTCCCCCAGGCGATCCAGCACGTCGGGGAGGACCTGGCGCAGCGGCACCATCTCCTGGGCGCTCTGCCCCCGGCGGATGGCGTAAATCTTCTGCTCCGACGCCTCCAGGATATCCCCCGCCTCGCCCATGCCCTCCTGGACCAGGGCGGTGATCTCCCCCGCCGCCTGGGCCACGGAGCGCAGCAGCGCCTTGTCCCGGACAATGGCGGCGTACTCCATGACGTTGGCGCTGGTGGGGGTGATCTCCACCAGCTGGGAGAGATAGGAATAGGTGTTCTCATCCCCCAGGCCGGTTTTCTGCATCTCCTCATAGACGGTGATGCCGTCGATGGGACGGGCGTATGAGAACATGGTATAGATGGTTTCAAAGACCTCCCGGTTCTGCCGGAGATAGAAGTCCTCCGGCCGGAGCTTGTCCATGACGTCCTTCACGCAGTCCGGGTCGATCAGCATGGAACCCAGGACGGCCTGCTCCCCCTCCAGGCTGTGGGGCATCTGGCGGAGCAGCAGATCTTCATTGGCCACGAAAGCATCCCCCTTCCTTCCCGCGGAAAGCGGGAAATTGTCCGCAGGGCGGCGTCAACGGGCGGCGGAGCGCCGCCCGGCCCGGGGTCCCGGTCCCCGGGTTTTCAAGGGGCGGTCACTTCTCCTCGAACACGGAGACGTAGACGGTGCCCGCGACCTCGAAGCCCAGCCGGGCCTTGACCTGGTAACTGCCGAAGGCCTTGATGGGCTCCTCCAGTACCAGCTTCTGCTTGGGAATATCGATGCCGAACTGCTGCTGGAGCCCCTCGGAAATCTCCTTGGTGGTGACGGCGCCGAAGAGCTTGCCCCCCGCCCCCGCCCGGGCGGTGAGCTTCACCATGCACTCCTTGAGCTTCTCGGCAGTCTCCTCCGCCAGGGCCTTTTGCCGGGCCTCCTCGGCCTTTTTGGCCTTTTCCTTCAGGTTCATGGTGTTGATGGCATCCGCCGTGGCGGGGACGGCCATCTTCCGGGGCAGGAGGAAGTTCCGGGCGTAGCCCTCGGAGACTTCCACCATCTGGCCCTTCTTTCCCTGGCCCTTGACATCCTGCTGTAAAATGACTTTCATCCGCGATTCTCCTTACTTTATGGATTCTTATTTCCTTACAAATCTCTGCCCGGCCCCTGCGAAGCCTCCCGCCGCGCTTTCCACGCCGTCCAGGCCAAAGCGGAAGCCGCCGGCAAAAGCGCCGCCAGGCCCCAGAACAGGAAGGGGCTCCCCCCGAAGAGGACCAGCAGCGCCATGCCGGCGGGCCAGCCCATACACAGGACCACAAACAGCCCCAGCAGAAACAGACACGCGGCATAGGCTCTCAGAAAACGCTTCATGCTCCTCCCCCCTACTTCTCAAAATAAGCGTCGATGGCCTGGGTCAGCTTTTCCCGCACGTCCAGGATGTCCCCGTTCTCGATCCGCCCCCCGGCGGTGGCGGAGTTGCCGCCGCCCCCCAGGGCCTCCAGAATGACCTGGACGTTGATCTCCCCCAGGGACCGGCCGCTCATCTGAATGGCCGACCCGCTGCGGTACACCACGAAGGAGGCCTTGACCCCCCTCAGGGTCAAAAGCTCGTCCGCCGCCTGGGCGGCGGCCACCCGGTCCACGCCGTCCTGGCCCACCACGGCCAGGGCCACGTCCGGCCGGTACAGCTCCGCCTGGCGGATCACGTCGTATTTGGACACCATGCCGTCCAGGTCCCCCTGGAACAGGCGCTGAACGTCCGCCGTGTCGGCCCCCGCCCGGCGGAGGAAGGCCGCCGCCTCGAAGGTCCGGCCCCCGGTGCGGAGAACGAAGTGCTTCGTGTCCAGCACGATGCCGGCCAGCAGCGCCTCCGCCTCCTCCCGCAGGAGGTTGGACGGCTCGACGAGGTACTGCAAAAGCTCCGTCACCAGCTCCGAGGCGGAGGAGGCATAGGGCTCGTGGAAGCTGAACGCGGCGTTTTCAATATAGCTGGCGGCCCGGCGGTGGTGGTCGATGACGGCCACCCGGCTGCTGGCCTCCAGAATCTGGGGGCTCTCCACCAGGTCCGGGCGGTTCGTGTCCACCACCACCAGCAAAGACCCCGGGCGCATTTTTACGAAGGCCTCCGCCGGGCTGACGAAGGTATTTTCATACTCCGGCAGCTCCCGGAGCATGGACAGCACGGACTGGGCGGCGTTTTTCTCCAGGTCGATGACGATCTGGGCCCTGCGCTCCAGCTTCCGCGCGGCGCAGCAGACGCCCACGGCGGCGCCCACGGCGTCCATGTCGGCGAAGCTGTGGCCCATGATGTAGATTTCCCCCGCGTCGGCCAGCAGCTCCCCCAGGGCGTTGGCCATGACGCGGGACTTGACCTTGGTCCGCTTTTCCGTGGTTTTGGCCCGGCCGCCGTAAAAGGCGAAATCCGTCCTGCCCCGGACCACGGCCTGGTCCCCGCCCCGGCTCAGGGCCATTTCCAGGGAGAGGGCCGCGTTCTTGTACAGCGCCGGAATGCTGTCCGCCTCCCGGCCCAGCCCGATGGAGAGGGTGGGGTGCCCCCCCTCTCCCACCCGGATGTCCCGCATGGCGTCCAGGATGGAGAAGCGCTCCTCCACAAAGTGGGCGTAGTACTGCTCCTCGAAGAGGAAGAGGTAGTGATCCCGCTCCGTCTTGACCAAAAGGCCGTTTCCCACGGCGGCCCAGCTGCTCAGCTTTTCGTCAATCTGGGCCAGGACGGCGCTGCGCTGGGTGTCGGCGCAGGCATTCATCAGGTCCTCGTAGTTGTCCACCATCAGGATGCCCACCACGGGGCGGGTGGCGTCGTAATGCTCCCGGAGGCGGTCCATCTCGGTGGTGTCCACCCAATAGGTGGTGGCCACCAGGTTCTGCTCGCCGCCGCGGCCCTTGGCCCGGACCAGGCTGCCGTAAACCCGGAAGCGGCGGTTGTTCATGTGGACCCGCTCCGGGCACTCCTGCCGCCCCTCCAGCAGCCACTGGACGGGGAACTTGGGGGCGGCGTCCTCCACCTTCATTTCAAAGAGGTGCTCCCGCACCCCGGCCAGCTGGAGGAAGTTCTCGTTGCTCCAGATAACCTCCCCGGTGTCGGGGCGGAAGACCATGATGGGCAGGGGGGAGTTGATGAGGGTGGATTTGCTGGCGGTGTCCACATTCCCGGTCACGTTGTCGATATACTGCAGGACGCTCTGGCGGCGCTTTTTGTTGCTCCGGACGAAGTAGGCGTAGAGCGCCACGGTGGCGACGCCCTCCGCCAGCGCCAGCAGGGGGCTGACCGTGACGGCGGCCAGCGTGAAGGCCAGAAGGCAGAGGAAATACAGCTGCAAATTCGGCTCCAGCAGGCGGGAGAGTTTCTTATTGTTCATGGCGGCGCTCCTTGCTAAAAAAGTAAGCATACCGATGGATTCTATTAGTATAGCAGTTTCCCCGGAAAAACACAAGCGCTTTTCCGGCGGGGCCGCCGGGCTTTTCCATACCGTTTATACTGGTTGAAGCGATGGGACAAGTATGATACTATAAAGGCAGAAAAAACACGCGTCGAGGGCAGAAAACGGAGGGCCCGGTTTTACCCCGGGCTCCCCCGGAAAAGACGGCGGCCCGAACAAGTTCGGGCCGCGGCAAAACGCGTTTATTTGATTGGCGGGGGGATGAAATGATGGTGGATACCTGCAAATTTACGGCTGAGGAAGAAGCCCTTTTGATGGAGCAGATCAAATACCTGCAAAGCGAGCTGTGCTCCATACAGTCCTCGTTCCTGGGCATTATTTCCGTTCCCGTGGCAGTGTACGGCCTGCTCCTATACTACGCGCTGCAGCAGGAGGGCGAAGCCTCGAACCTCCTCTTTGTGCTCATGCCGTTTCTGTTTTCCCTGAGCTTATTTAATATTTTGAAATACACCATAAAAATGATGGGACTGGACGCGTATACCAGATATCTGGAGGACCAGCTGAACCGTTCCCACGGAAAGAGCCTGTTCAAATGGCAGAGCCATCTCATTTATGCAAATTCTTATTCTCTGGTGGGCGGAGTCATACAGGTCCCATGCTTTGTGGCCCTGGCCATTTTCCTGGGGTATAAATTCTATGAGAACATCGGTTCATGCCGCCTGTTCCCCCACTGTCAGTTCATCTTCAAGTCCCTTCTCGCTCTTGAAGTAGTGGGTCTTCTCTATATGCTGCTTATGTGCGCGCTCCAGTACGGAACCGTCCGATACTGGTGCGGTCAAATTCCCATGAACGGCTATCCGGCCGGCCGGGTTCGCAGCGAATGTCCCCTGTTTCTGCTCTCCCTTTATGAGAAAAACAAGGATCGCCCATGGGTTCAGAAGCTGTCCGGCTTTGTAGAAAAAGTTTTTGGCAGGGAGAAGCCGCAGAGTTAGGGGCTGTTTGAAACATGGCGACATGCCCGGCGGCGAGCGATGTTTTCGCTGGGCGAGGCGCTTTTCCCCCGGAATCCTGGCGGATTTCAAGGGAAATCAACGCAGCATCCGCGGAAAAAGATTCACCGATTGGGTGTTTTGGCATGTTTCAAACAGCCCCTGGTTTTCCCGCCGCTCTTCCGGCCCCGCGGCAGGCTTCACAGGCAGCGCGCGGAAAGCCGCCCGCAGGGCGCGGGCGGGCAGCCGCTCCATCATGTAAGTCCGGATCGGTCCTCTTCAATGCTGAGAATTTCCTTCTCAAAAATGCAGGGGCACAAAAGGGCGTCCTCACCTGGAAGCCACGTGTAGCTTATTTTAATCGTCTCACGGTACTTTTTTCCCTTGGCGCCGCCCAGCAAAAAGGTCATGGTCAGGCTAACGGCGGGATTCACGTAATCCCTGCCGAACAGCTCTTCCTCCGTAAGGGAAGGGGGATAGTCGTAATACGCGCCGCTGATCAGCAGCAGCATGGACTTGTCGCGGGCAAGGACGTGAAGCCCGCTGTTATAGTCCATCGACTGAATCTCGCCGGGAACGGATTCCCCGTTCAGAAACGTGGTGGTCTTGGTTACGTCGCAAACCGCAAGCGATATGATGGGATTTGGGCAGATGTTCACAAGCCGAACCGCCACAACCGGACCCTCCGCCCCGCCAAGCGCCCCATCCCTGTCAATATAAAAATGATGGTCGTTCAGGCACACCTGCAGGGAGCCTTTCCGTGAATCGGCGGAAAGCTGCGCCTCCTCCGTTACCTCATCAATATCCACCATGGGAAAATCCCGGCTCTCCTCCAGCGCAAGCATCCTGCTCGTAAGGTCATTCGCCCGTTTCGCCTGGCCGGCCGCGACAAGCCCCAGGACGACCGTGCCCGCGAAAGACAGCACCGCCCCGTAAAAGGCCAGCGCGTCCGCCGCATTCCACAGCGTCACATACCCCTTCCCAAATTTATACGCCTCATTGATGGCCAGCGGAATAACGAAAATCCCTACCGCGGCCAGAAGCAGCCATTTCGCAAATCTTTTTTCTCTCATTGTCCGCCCTCCTCAACGACCGCCCGCCGCCCTTTACGCCGCCTTTGGCGTGCCGGGGACTTCCTTCCATTTGGCGGGCTTATGGTGTTCCCCCCTTATTCTACAAAATTCTGACATGCTGTCAATCCTCGGAAAGGAAAACTTGCCGCCGGACGCCGGGCAGACTCCCGCAGCCCCACGGACGCACGTTCAGCACCGCCCGCAAATTTTTGCCTTGCATCCGGCAGATTGCGGCGCCGAACGCCCCATGTTTCCATTTTATCCCAAAGCCGGCCTGTTGGCAGGCCGGCAAAAAATAGAGAAAGGGTGTCGTCAATGTTTACAATCTGGACCGTCCTCGGAAGCGGCCTCGCCGGACTGAACACAGCCGCGGGGTTTGCCGGATCGCTGCTTACCATCCGCGACCACTTTAAAAACCCTTCCCAGGAGCTGCTGTCCACCCTTCGGAAAAAATCGGACGAGGCGTATGCGCAGTACTGCAGCTACAGGGAGTACCGGCGGGACGAGCTGGGCCTCCCGGATCGGGAGGCAATTCTGGGCTATTGGGAACGCTGCCTGCGCCGCAACGTGTTTCCCTGCGCAGACGACATGGCCGCCCTGCAAATCGCCAGCCGGGAGGAGGCCGAGGCCATCCTGCTCTTTTTAATGGGGCAGTGGATGACCGTCCCGGAATTTTCGGCCTGGATGCACGACATTCTGCACCAGCACCGCCTGGATGAAATCTCCAAGGCGCTGACGGACCTCCCCAAGCTGCGGGAGGAGGCGGCCGCCATAAGGGACCAGTTGAACGACCGGGACATCTGCGGCATCGCAGCCCTGATCAGCCCCGGTTCCGTCCACGAGGCAAAATGCCTGTGCAGCCCGGCGGCCGTGAAAAACTTCTTCACCGTGGACAACAGCTTCCACACCATGCTCCAGGTCATCAGCGCGGGGGAGGACGTCCCCCGCCGGGAGGCGGAGGAGGCGGTCCTGCGGCAGCTTGAAACCGGCGCCCCCCTGATCATCACAGGAAACGGGGGGCAGGGGAAAACCAGCCTGATGATGCGCGCCGCGGTGCAGTGGGCCTCTTCCGGCCGTTTGGCCGTCTGGCTGTCCCTGTCCGGCAGGGAGTTCATAACGGAAGCCGCCGCCGACCGTTTCTTTGCCGGATTAACCAGGCTCACGCCGGCGGGCCGGCGGATTCTGCTGTGCATCGACAATCCCTTTGAGGGAAGGGATTCCCTTACAAGCTTGGGCGCAAGGTGGCCCTACGGCGAAAAAATACAGCTGCTCATGGCGGAGCGGGAAAACAGGCTCACGCTGCTGGCCGACCCGGACCAGGATCGGCTGCTGCATTGGTTCGACGGCGCAAGCCTTGTCGTGCTGCAGGGTGTCAACCAGACCCGGCCCTATTCCTTAAAGGATTATCCGTCCCTCCGCTTTCCGGAAAATCCGGAAAGCGGAGCGCCATTCTGCGGAAAAGCACCTCGTACCTGGTGGAAGAAGGCGTGATCCGCGGGGCGGACCAGGCGTCCGTGATCGAGAAAATCCTGCGCCAGTATGGAAAGCCCGCCGTCAGTCTGGTGGAGCTCATTTACCGGACCCTGTTCGAGCTGAAAAAAATCGCCGCCAAGCCCGGAAGCATCAAGCTGGACTGGGAGGAGTGGGGCGGACTGATCCGGCGGGAATTTCGGACGGACCACTCGGATATACAGCTGTACGGCGTCATCGCGGCCCTCAAGGTCTTCAACACGCCGACGCCGCTGTCCCTGTTCTGCAAATACTTTTCCCTGGATCCCCGAAAGCTGGGCTCCCGGCTGCAGGAACGGTTTGTCCCCCGTCATGTGGAACCCGTCGTCTATCACGAGGGCAGCAAGACCCTGCAGCCAAAGCACGATGTGATTGCGGAGCTGTTTTTCCTGTTTAACAAGGGCAAGGTTTTCATCAACACGCTGATGGAGGATCTGATCGACGTCATGGAGGAACCGGAAATCGAGGCGCTGCTGGCCAGCATTGTGAACAAGCGGGATATCCGGCGGGGAACCAAGCCTCCCATCGGCGAGATTCATTACTGGAGCTGCCTGGAACGCATATATCTCCGGATTCAGGAGGGGACCCTGCGCCTTTCACCGGCCGGGAGGCGCTATCTCTGCCTGGGCATTTTGTGGGCAAGGCGCCAGAGGAAGCCTTATGGACACAGTCCGACGGTCAAGGACATCCTGGACGGCATTGCGCCGGAGATAGAAACGGATCTGCTGGCGGCCAAGCTGTACACGGAATGGGGAATCTGGGCGGCACAGGAAAAGAACGCTTCCCTGGCGGAAGAGAAGTTCCTGGCCGTCATCGACCATAATCCCAGGCAGCTCCCGGCCCGCACGGAGCTCGGACGCCTCCTCTCCGGACAGAAGGGCCGCGAAAAGGACGCTGAGGAGTTCCTGCTCCAGGTC
>CANPTW010000045.1 GCA_947577075.1 uncultured Oscillibacter sp.
GGCCCTGCTCCACGGGGACGATGTCGATGTCCTCGGGCCGGATGACCACGTCCACGGCCTCATTTTCGGCAAAGCCCCCGTCCAGGCAGGGGAACTGGCGGCCGTACATCTGCACCAGCTTGTCCCGGACCATGACGCCGTCGATGATGTTGGATTCCCCGATGAAATCCGCCACGAAGGCATTTTTCGGCTCGTTATAGATATCCTCGGGGGTGCCGATCTGCTGGATGGTGCCCTTGTCCATGACCACAATGGTGTCGGACATGGTCAGGGCCTCCTCCTGATCGTGGGTGACATATATAAAGGTGATGCCCACCTGCTGCTGGATGCGCTTCAGCTCAATCTGCATGTCCTTGCGGAGCTTCAGATCCAGAGCACCCAGAGGCTCGTCCAGCAGCAGCACCTTGGGCCGGTTCACCAGCGCCCGGGCGATGGCCACCCGCTGCTGCTGGCCGCCGGAGAGGGCGTCCGTCCGCCGGTTTTCAAAGCCCTTGAGGCTGACGGCCTCCAGCATCTCCAAAACCCGCTGCCGGATCTCCTCCTCCGGGAGCTTGGCCTTCCGCCGGGGGTCCGCCGGGTCCGCCCGGCGCTGCATCCTGAGGCCGAAGGCGACGTTCTCAAAGACGTTCAGATGGGGGAACAGCGCGTACTTTTGGAACACGGTGTTAATCTGCCGCTTATAGGGCGGGACATCATTGATCCTCACACCGTCAAAGAGGACGTCTCCCGACAGTGGTGCCGTGAAGCCGCCGATAATCCGCAGCGTGGTGCTCTTGCCGCACCCGCTGGGCCCTAACAGTGTGAGGAACTCCTTGTCATTAATGTAAAGATTCAAGTGATCGAGAACCAGCTCGTCGTCGTACGCCATGCAGAGGTCCCGCAGGCGAATCAACTCTTTGGACATGTATCCTCCCCCGTTTCTTTTCTTGAAAGATGTGAGGCTCTTAGCGAATGCGCAGCATGAGCTTTAGAGCCTCAGAGCCACTTTGTGGCAAAGAAACAAAAGAACTTTAGCGCGCTGCGGGGTTTGGCGGTTGATTTTGCCGAAGCGACGGCAACCAAGCGCGGTGTTCCTTGTAACTCTTCTTTCCATCGCTTTAAATTTGAATTTCCGTCGAAATTCAGCGATATCTGCATGATAACGGAAGCGCCCTGAAATGTCAAGGGAATTATTGGGCCGGAAACTATTGATTTTTTTGCAGTAGTTCCTTGACTTTCAAAAGGGGCGGGATTATACTGGAAAAAACGGCTACTGATAATTTTACAGTAGTGACGAAAGGAGCGGTTTCATGAGGCGGGATTACCTGTCAAAGCTGGTCCGCGCGGCCCGGTGGTATCTGCCTCCGGCGGAGGCGGCGGAGGTGCTGGAGGACTACCGGGAGATCGTGGAGGGGCGGAGCGAGGAGGAGCTCCGGCGGGACCTGGGAACGCCCCGGGCGGCGATGAAGCAGCTGGCCCAGCCCAAGGCTTACCGGCGGTGGCTGGCGGTGTTTCTTGTTTTGTCGGCCTGCGTGCTCCTGCCGGCGGCGGACGTGGTCCGCGAGGAGTTGTCCAATTTGTTTGGGCTCTTCCTGAATTACCTTACGCGGACGCCCCGGTATGCCGAGCTGATGCTTCCCCTGGGGACCGTGCTGGCGTTTGCCTGGTTTCAGCGCAATGGGAGGAGGGAACAGGCGCTGCCCAAATGGGTTGTGCCGCTGCTGATGTTTCTGCTGCTGGGGATCGCCTGGGTGTCGTTCCTGGGCTGGCTGCTTTTTGCGGAGCAATGGGATTTGCTCAATTCTCTGTTTCCTGAAGAGCGTGTCTGGGTGCATCGCCTGACGCTGGGCCTGGACGCGCTTGCCGCCGGAGTGATTGGGATGCTTGGCCTGGTGAAAGCCCGGCTTTCGGACCGCCGTTGGCGGGCGGTGTACGTCCTGGGCTTGACGGGAGCGGCTGCGTGTGTGTTCATGTGGAAAATGTACGCAGGTATGTTCTGGGAGTTTACTCCCGGCTGGCAGACGCCCTATGTGATACGGTATATCGTCGTCATTCTGGTAGGCCTCCTGGGAACGGGGGTATCTCTATGCTGAAAAAGGACCTCCTGGAGCTGTGCCTTCTCCACCTGGTGGCCCAGGGGGACCAGTACGGCTACGAGCTCCTCCGCCGCCTCCACGCCGTTTTTCCCGACGTGCAGGAGAGCGCCATTTACGCCATCCTCCGCCAGCTCTGCCGGGAGGGGGCCACGGAGCGCTATCCGGGGGAAATCTCCGGCGGCCCGGCGCGGAAGTACTACCGCCTGACGGAGGCGGGCCGGGCCCGCCGCGCCGCCCTGCTGGAAGTCTGGAGGGAAACCAGAGACGCGCTGGCCGCCCTGGGGATCCAGTAAGCGGCGGGCCTGTGGCCGGGAGGGAACCCCGCAAGGGGTTCCCTCCTTTTCGCCGCGTCGGGCGGGCGCTTCCATTTTGCAGCCGCTTTGAGGTTGACAAACGTCTACCTTTCTGGTATCCTGTTTCCATGAGGTAGACAACCGTATACCAGAGCGGGGAGGTGTTTTCATGAAAATTGAACTTTCCAACAGCGAGTGGAAGCTGATGCGCCGCCTGTGGGACCGCGCCCCCAGCACCATTACGGAGCTGACAGCGGCCCTGCGGGAGGAGACGGGGTGGAGCAAGAACACGGTGATCACCATGCTCTCCCGGCTGGAGGCCAAGGGGGCCGTTCGGCACGAGGAGGGCGGAAAGGCCAAGCGGTACTATCCCGCCCTCCGGCGGGAGGACGCCGCCCGGGACGAGACGGAGAGCTTCCTCTCCAAGGTCTACGGCGGCAGCCTGGGGCTGATGATGAGCGCCATGGTGGAGAGCCGCCAATTGACCGAGTCGGACATCGCGGAGCTGTCCGCCATTTTGGACAAGGCGGGAGGCGAGGCGACATGAAGGAAATCCTGCTGACCTCCTCGGCGCTGATCCTGGCCCTGCTGGCCCTCCGGCGGCTGTTCCGGAGGACCCTGTCCCGCCGGGCCCAGTATGCCCTCTGGGGGCTGGTGCTGGTGCGGCTGCTGGTCCCGGCAAACCTTCCGGCGGCGGGGTTCAGCTTGCTGACGGCGGCAAAGCCCGCCGCGGACCGGGTGGAGTCCCTTTACATTGCGCCGGACTCTGTGACAACCTGGAGGACGGACGGCGGCCCTCTCTACGGCGTGCAAAACCCTCCCCAAGCGGCAATCGGCCCCGCCACCCCGGACAACACCTATACCTTTTCCTACCAGAACGCCATGGGAAACCCGGCGGAGGGCATCGGGACCTATCAGCGGCAGATTCTTCTTTCGGACCTCCTGCGCCCCGTCTGGTACGGCGGGACAGGCATCATGGCCTGCTGGCTGGTCCTCTCCAACCTGCTCTTCTGGCGGAAGCTCCGCGAGGCGAGAACGCCTTACCCCGTGGAGGGCTCCCCCCGCCGGGTCTATCTGGTGGAGCGCGGCCTGCCCTCCCCCTGCCTCTTCGGGCTGTTCCGGCCCGCCGTGTACCTGACTCCCGCCGCCCTCCAGAGCCCGGACCGCCTCCGCCACGTCCTGGCCCACGAGGAAACCCACGCCCGGCACCTGGACCCCCTCTGGTCCCTCCTCCGGGGGGTGTGCCTGGCGGTCTACTGGTTCGACCCCCTGGTCTGGTGGGCGGCCCTGGCCTCCCGGGCGGACTGTGAGCTGGCCTGTGACGAGGGGGCCCTCCGGCGTCTCGGCGAGGCGGAGCGAGTGCCCTACGGCCGGACGCTTCTCTCCCTCATCCCCGTGCGGAAGACCCCGGCCAATCCCCTCCTCTCCGCCACCACCATGACGGCGGGGAAGCGGCAGCTCAGGGACCGCGTCACCCGCATTGCCGAGAACCGGACCTGCCTGGGCCGGACCCTCTTCGCCGCCGCGGCCCTGGCGGCGCTGGTGTGCGCCGTCACCTTCACCGGGGCCAAGAAGCCGGAGGAGCCGGCCCGCTTCCACGGCGTGGAGGAGGCCGCGGCCGCCCTGGCGGAGGAGCTGGAAAATTACGGCGGCCCGGACGGCGATATCATGTCCAAGCTGATCGTCTACACCCCGGAGAGTCCGCCGGAGCACTTCGACCTGAAGGAGGGCGAGCTGCTCCGGGTCTACTGGGGGATGTCCTACTCCCTGTCCGCCAGCCGCTCGGACCCCATGGGCTGGCTCTGCTCCCTCTACCGGCTGGGACCGGAGCCGGACTACCTGGACCGAAGCATGGAGATTCTGGGCGGCGACGGCCAATATCGGTACGGTCTGCTTCATCCCGACTGGGCCCCGGAGATCAAGGAGGGCCGGACCGAGGGCATGTCCCTGATGAACCGGATAACCGGGCGGGTCCGGGAAGCCGTCCTCTCCTGCGGAAGCCTGATAACGGAGGCCCGGCCCAATTGGGACCCCGTTCACACCATCCCGCTGGATGATGCAGAGCCCTATGAGCCCCAGGCGGCGGAGCTCCCCTTCCCCTACGGCTACCGGCAGATGCTGGGGGGCCTGGAGGACCCGGAGCACGTCCTGGGAGATTACGGGCTGCTGTTCTTCGAGGGCGGGGACTCCGCCACGGGCGGCGAGGTCTTCGCCGGGGTCCAGCACCTGGCCAGGAGCTCCTGGCCCCAGCCCTTCTGGTCCTTCCGCCCCGGCGCAGGGGGGAAGTACAGCGCCTCCCTGTTCCGAAACCTCCTGGGCCACGACGGCTTCTGCATCACCTACAACGCCAACGACCGGGACCGGACCCTGACGAATGCGTACTACTATTTAAACGAGGAGGGCCGGCCCGTCCTCCTGGCCCAGGTGACGGGCTGGCCCAAGCGGATCGACCTGGACGGCGACGGCGTGGACGAGCTTTCCTCCCGCCCCTTCATGGGGCCCTATCAGCTCTATTTCCGCCGGGGGGACCGGCATTACCGGGCGGACCTGGCGGACCTGCTGGGGACCGTCTGGCCCGCGGGGACGGACTTCTGCTTCGACGACTGGGACCCCGCCGCCCGCGCCATGCCCTTCCGGGCCCAGGTGTCCCCGTCTCCGTCCTATGAATACCGGACGCTGTACTTCGACGGGGAAAACCTCCTGATATACAACGACCAGCGGCATTTCACGGACCACATGATCGAGTGGTTTGACGAGGATTCCCGGATCAAGGACGCCGCCCGGACGGCGGTGGAGGAGATCTATTCCCAGGCCAACCTCCCGTACAGTTTGGACAGCGTGTATCCCAGCCGCTGCCCATATTACGACGACTGGCGGATCACCGACATCGGCGAGGGCTACGGGCTGGAGGTGGACGGAACAAACTATATCCTCCGAAGGGTCTGCTATGAGTTCCACACGCCGGAGCCCCGGGACGCCCCGGAGCTGGGCGAGGGGGCCCGGGACCACTGGGCCGCGCCCTCCTCCGAAAGCCTGTGGCTGGTTTTCCGGGGCCTCTCGCGGTACCGCGCGGACCTGACGTATCTCTTTTCCTTCCGGCAGGAGGGCGATCTCGTCCTCTCCCCGGAGTTCCTCCGGGAAAAGCTGCGGGAGGCCGATCCGGGGAAACCCTTTGACATCTACCTGGGCACCGCCGTCCTCAAAGCGGAAAGCTCCGTCGGCACTGCCGCGGACCCTCCGCTTTTGGATGGGCCGTAAGCCGGCCCTGGAGGGCGGGGCGGGTCCGCGGCGCATGCGTAAAAGAGGCGGCTCCCGAAACCGGGAGCCGCCTCTTTCCTTTGAACAATGCCGGGCCCCTTCGGGGCCCCGGAGCTTCCGGGCCGCCCGCCTTACAGCCAGGCGGTTCCCAGGAGCTCGTCCTTGCCCTCCCGGCCCATCAGCTCCGGCACCACGTCCCGGGCCTGCCGGCCCTGATAGAGCACCTCGTAGGCGCAGCGGCAGATGGGCATTTCCACATGCTCCCGCTCCGCCAGCTGGTGGACGCTTTCGGCGGCGTAGTAGCCCTCCACCACCGCGCCCACTTCCTCCATGGCCTGGGAGACGGTTTTCCCCTGGCCGATCAGGATGCCCGCCCGGTTGTTCCGGGAGTGCATGGACGTGCAGGTGACGATCAGGTCCCCCATGCCCGCGAGGCCGCCGAAGGTCCGCCGCTCGCCGCCCAGGTGCTCCCCCAGGCGGGTGATCTCCGCCATGGCCCGGGTCATCAAAAGGGCCTTGGTGTTGTCCTGAAAGCCCAGCCCGGCGCAGATGCCGCAGCTGAGGGCAATGACGTTTTTCAGCGCCGCCGCCAGCTCCACGCCCACGATGTCCACGCTGGTGTAGACCCGGAAGCGGTCGTTCATGAACGCGTCCTGCACAAACCGGGCCGCGTTCCGGTCGGGGGAGGCGGCCACGCAGCCGGTGGGCAGCCGCAGACCCACCTCCTCCGCGTGGGAGGGGCCGGAGAGCGCCACGATTCCCCGGCAGACGTCCCCGGCGGCCTCCCGCAGGACCTGGCTCATGCGGAGGTTGGTGTCCCGCTCGATGCCCTTGGACACCGTCACCAGGACCGTCTCGGGCCGCAGGTAAGGGGCGATCTTCTTCCCCGTCTCCCGGACGGCGAAGGAGGGGGGAGCGCTGACCACCAGGTCCGCCCCCTCCAAGCAGCCCAAATCCCCGGTGATGCCCAGCGCCTCCGGCAGGGGAACGCCCTTCAAAAGGGGATTTTCCCGGGTCCGGGCCATTTCCTCCGCCTTGGCGGGGGTCCGGGACCAGAGGGTCACGTCGTGCCCGTTGTCCAACAGCACCAGAGCCAGGGCCGTGCCCCAGCCGCCGCTGCCCATAACCACAGCTTTCATAATCCGCCCTCCTTTTTATGGTGCAGAGAGAATTTGTTTTCGTTTCCCGCCAGCAGCCGCTTGATGTTCCCCCGGTGCTGCCAGACCACCAGCCCCCCCAGGAGGAAGCCCAAGGCGATGATCGCCGGGTCCGGCTCTGCCGTGCCGGGGTGGAACATCCAGGTGGCGAAGGGGAAGCTGGCCCCGGCCCACAGCGAGCCCAGGGAGACATACTTGGTCAGAACAGCCAGAATCAGGAAGCCCCCCCAGACCACCAGGGCGACCCGCCAGTCGATCATCAGCGCGATGGTCCCGCCGGAGAGGATGCCCTTGCCCCCCTTGAAGCGGAACATACAGGGGAACATGTGCCCCAGCAGACAGAAGAGGGCGGCGAAGTACTTGCCCAGCATCGGGTTCCCCACAAAAAGCCAGCTCCCCAGCAGCACGGCGAGGACCGCCTTTAAAACGTCACAGAGAATGACCACGAAGGTCAGCCCGCCGCCGAAGGTCCGGTGGAAATTCGTCAGGCCCGCGTTGCCGCTGCCGTGGTTCCGGACGTCGTCCCGGAGAATATACTTGGACACAATCACCGCGCCGTTGAAGCAGCCCAGGAGATAACTCGCCAGGGCGATTCCGCCGTAATACAGGAAATACCACCAAATCCCGATCATACTCAAACCTCCTTATCACCCCGCTGCCGGACGGAAATCTTGATGGGGGTCCCCTCCAGGCCGAAGGTATTGCGGATGCAGTTCTCCAGATACCGCTGATAGGAGAAGTGGAACAGCTTCGTGTCGTTGCAGAAGATCACATAGTGGGGCGGCTTGACTCCCACCTGGGTCATATAGTAGATCTTCAGCCGCCGGCCCTTGTCTGTGGGGGGCTGGACTCGGGTCTGGGCGTCCGCCAGCACGTCGTTCAGCATGCCCGTGGTGATGCGGGTGGCCGCCTGGTTGGACACATAATCGATCAGCTCAAAGAGCCGGTCCACCCGCTGGCCGGTCTTGGCGGAGATGAAGAGGATGGGGGCGTAGGTCATGAAGCTCAGACCCTCCTGGACCTCCTTGCGCATCCGGTCCATGGTCTTGCCGTCCTTTTCCACCAGGTCCCACTTGTTGACGACAATGATGCTGGCCTTCCCCGCCTCGTGGGCCAGGCCCGCCACTTTCGTGTCCTGCTCCGTGACGCCTTCCGTCGCGTCGATCATGATGAGGCACACGTCGGACCGCTCAATGGCCATGGTGGCCCGGAGGACGCTGTACTTCTCAATGGCCTCCTCCACCTTGCTTTTCCGCCGGAGGCCCGCCGTGTCGATGAAGACGAATTTCCCCTTGTCGTTCTCAAACCGGGAGTCGATGGCGTCCCGGGTGGTGCCCGCTACGTCGGAGACAATGACCCGCTCCTCCCCCAGAATCTTGTTCACCAGGGAGGATTTTCCCGCGTTGGGCTTTCCGATGACCGCCACCTTGATGGCGTCGTCCTCTTCCTCCTCCTGCGTCTCGGGCGGGAAGTACTGGAGGCACGCGTCCAGCAGGTCCCCGGTGCCGTGGCCGTGGACGGCGGAGACGGCGATGGGGTCCCCCAATCCCAGGTTGTAGAACTCGTAGAAATCCGGATCCGGGGCCCCGGTGGAGTCCATCTTGTTCACCGCCAGGACGATGGGCTTCCCGCTCCGCAGGAGCATGGCGGCCACCTCCTGGTCCGAGGCGGTGAGGCCCGTCCGAATGTCGGTCAAAAAGACGATGACCGTGGCCGTCTCGATGGCCGTCCGGGCCTGGTCCCGCATGAACTCCAGGATCTGGTTGTCCGTCCGGGGCTCGATGCCGCCGGTGTCCACCAGGGTGAAGGACCGGCCGCACCAGTCGGACTCCCCGTAGATGCGGTCCCGGGTGACGCCGGGGGTGTCCTCCACGATGGACAAGCGTTTTCCGATGATCTTATTGAACAGCATGGACTTGCCCACGTTGGGGCGGCCCACGATGGCGATGATAGGCTTTGGCATACGGCATCCCTCCCGGCGGCTTCCTTGAGCCGCCTGTTTTTTTGAAACATAATAAACCAGTTTCATTATAACCGGGATGCGCCGAAGGCGCAAGGAAAATCTTTCCGGAAATGGGAAAAGGCGGAGGCTGTGCGCCTCCGCCCTGGAAAAGCCTTATTTTCTCCGGCAGTACCCGGCGGCGCTGAGGGCCAGGGAGAGAAGGAGCAGCCCCGCCAGAGACAGCGCGCCAAACAGCAGGAGGGAACCCGGATTCCCCGCCAGGACCGTCACGTCGGCTACGGTCCACCTGCCGTCCTCGAAGTTCTTGACGGTGAAAAACAGGGGGAAAATCAGTACGATGCTGGCGTATTGGGACACCTGAAAATTGAACCAGTAACACAGCGGCAGACAGATCGCCGCCCAGAGCAAAGGAATTATCACTGCCATCAGGGCCGAGAGGCCCAGAACCTCCGGGAGGAAGGTCCGGTATATGGCGAAAACCGCCAGGTTCAGCGCCACGCTTCCCGCCAGGCTGAACAGGGCCGTCAGCAGGACGGCGGTATATTTTCCCGTAACTACCGTTCCGCAGCTCACCGGCAGAATCCGCTGGTACTTTCCCCACTCTGCCTTTTCCTCTTTTTCAAACACCAGAACGCTCAGCGCCCCCACCATCATATCCAGCATGATGGAGGTCAGCATCCCGGCGTATACGCCCTGTTTCGCCACCAGAATGGCCATGGCGACGGCCCCTATGAGCAATACCCGAACATCCAGACACCGCCGAAACAGGCACAGGTCCTTATAGATCATTCCCCGCATGACGCTTCCCCCTTGATGTAAAACAGCATGATGTCCTCCAGGGACGCGGCGTCCGCCACGGCCTTGGGATACTTCCTTCCGGCTTCGGCCCGGTCCCGGACCAGGTACTCCGCGCTGACTCCCGTCTCCCGGCGGACGATGTAGTCCCCGGGCTCCACCTCCGCGCCCTTGGGACAGCGGAGGATGCCGTACCGGTCCAGAAGCACGTCCTTCTCCTCATCAAAGACGATTTGCCCCTGGTGGATCAGGACTACGTAGTCGGCAATCTTCTGGATATCCGAGGTGATGTGGGAGGAGAAGAAAACGGAATGCTCCTCGTCCTGAATGAAGTCCAGGAGCAGGTCCAAAATCTCGTCCCGGACCACCGGGTCCAGCCCTGCCGTGGCCTCGTCCAGGATCAGCAACTTCGGCTTGTGGGCCAGGGCGGCGGAGATGGCCAGCTTCATCTTCATCCCCTTGGAGAGGGTCTTGACCCGCTTTTTCTCCGGCAGGGCGAAGCGCTTCAGATACCCCCGGTAGGCCTGGCCGTCCCAGGCGGGATAAACCCCGGAGAGGACCCGCTCCACGTCCCGGGGCGTGAAGACCTCCGGGAAATTGCAGACGTCGAACACCACGCCCACCTCCGCCCGGGCGGCGGGGTCTGCCGGGTCCCGGCCCAGGAGCTCCACGGCCCCGCCGTCCCGCTTCAGCTCGTTTAAAATCAGGCGGATGGTGGTGCTCTTGCCCGCGCCGTTCTCCCCGATGAAGCCCACGATCCGGCCCTTCGGCACCCGGAAGGACACGCAGTCCAGGGTGAAGCCCGGGAAGCGCTTGGTCAGGTCCCGGACCAGAATGCTGTTTTCCATAGTCAGTCTCCTTCTTCGTAAAACAGGGCCAGGATGCCCGTCAGCTTTTCCAGGGGAATGCCGTGGGACCGGCCCAGCTCCGCCGCCCGCTGGAGGAGGCCCTCCGCCTCCCGGAGCCGCTCCTCCCGGATGAACTCCTGGTTCTGGGCGGCCACGAAGCTGCCCTTGCCGGACACCGTCTCGATGAAGCCGTCCCGGGTCAGGTCCTCATAGGCCCGCTGGACCGTGATGACGCTGAGGTGCAGCTCCTTCGCCAGGGCCCGCATGGAGGGCAGAGCCTCCCCGGCGGTCAGGCTCCCGTCCATAATCTGGGTCTTGATCTGCCCGCAGATCTGCTCATAGATCGGTTTCCCGCTGCTGTTGCTGATGAGGATGTCGATCGGTATCGCCCCCTTGTATTGTTTGTACCTTGCGTACTGGTTCGTTAAGTACACTATAGACGCTTGTGGGCCGTTTGTCAAGGGGGAATATGAAAAAAGAGGGGGAAAATTTCCCCCTCCGCTTTCGCCGGTTCAGCCGACTTCTTCCCAAACCTCAAAGCGCACCAGCCACGCGCCGCCGTCTCCATCGACCATTCCCACCACCTCCGGGGTAAGCGCAACCGGCTCCATACCGTCTGCGACATCCAGCCGCCGGCCTTCCGGCTCCAGATAGAAGAACCACCGCGGAAGCGGCGCGCCGCCGGGCTGCTGGAGCATATCCGCCTCCAGCACCGTGGCCGCAGCGCCGGGATAAACCGTGTAAACCGGGTACTCCCAGAGCTCCGGGCCGCCGTCATTGCTGAAGTCCTGTCCAACCTCCCGGACATTGGTAATCTCTATGTTCAAGCCGCCGTATTCAAACCGCCTGGTTTCCCCCCTGGGTTCCTCCGGAGAACCGAAGGCCGCCCAGAACAGGAACACCGCCAGCAGGGCGATTCCGGGGAACAGCAGGGACTTGTAGCGGTGCACCGGCCGCCGGGGGCGCTTCATTGAACGCATGAGGGCTCGCTCCTTTCTCGCTTTAAGAAAAAAGAGAGGGGAGCCCAGCTCCTCTCTCTTCATCCAACAGAATCTTACTTCGAGACGACGGACTTCACGACCTTGATTTCCCGGCCGTTGTAAGTACCGCACTCCTGGCACATTCTGTGGGGCAGGTGCATCGCACCGCATTTCGGGCACACGACCAGATTGGGGGCCGCCAGCTTCCAGGTGGAGCTGCGCCGCTTGTCCCGTCTCGCTTTGGATACTTTACCCTTGGGTACTGCCATTGTGACACCTCCTTAATCCTACAAAAGGCGCGGAGCGCGCTTCTCGTTATTTGTTCTCCAAAAGGCTTGCCAGGGCCGCCAGCCGGGGGTCCGGCTCCTTCCTGCAGGAGCAGGGGCCGAGGTTCAAATCGGCGCCGCACCGGGGGCACAGTCCTTTGCAATCTTCCGAACACAGTGTTTTGCTGTCCATTCCGAGGATGAAGGCCGTCCGGGCCAGCTCGCCCGCGTCCACCGTTCCATCCTCCAGCAGGACGATCTCGTCGCTCTCCCCGTTCTGGAGCTCCTCCGCCAGCATGCAGCCGTAGGAGATCTCCTTGTCCTGGAGGAACTCCTTCCCGCAGCGGTCGCAGACCGCGTCCAGGGTGGTCCTTGCCGTCAGGGTCAGCTCCAGCAGGTCCGCGGTGTTGCGGACCTCCCCCTCCACCGCCACCGGGCGGCTGACGGGGCTCCGGCCGTCGAACTCCAGGCCGGACAGGTCCAGCTCAAACCGGAAGTCCAGCCGCTTGCCGGGCGTGTGAAGTATGGGTCTTACATCAATTACCATAAGCTACCTCGCAACGATACCTTACGTATTATAAAGGATGGTCCCGCCAATGTCAAACAATTTTTTCGTTTTCCGCCCTCTTTTTTATTCCTCGTCGTCCCCGCCGCCAAAGGGCAGGGCAATCCCCAGGAAGGTGGGGCGGAAGCCCCTGCGGATTTTCTCCGCCGGGGCGGAGCGGTACGCCTCCTTGGGCCATCGGGCGGCCCAGCCCTCCCGGAGCTTTTCCGCCAGGGGGGCGCAGACCGGGTCCTCCATCAGCACCGGATTGAGGAAGCAGACGATCATCTGCTTGTCGTTCAGCTGCGCCAGGGAGCGGTTCCAGGGCCTCTGCCGGGCCCAGCCCTCCGCCAGGCCGTCCAGAAGGACCTCGGCCAGGGCCTCGGGCTCTTCCTCGCCGCCGGCGAGGGCCGCTTCCCGGAAGAGGGGGGCGTACCGCGCCCGATATTCCTGATACGCCTTGTCGTACTCCTTCCCGGTAAACCGGGCCAGCCAGGGCTTCCCGTCCTGAATGGCGGCCAGCAGGGCCTCTACGTTCACTTCGCTCATCGCTGTCTCTCCTTTTCCGGTCTTACCGCCTTCTATAGACGAATCCGCAGGCGGTTCCCGCCGGCAGCCCGAAGGCCGGCCGGGGAAGCGCCGCATCAAAAAATGAAAATCACCCTGGGTTTCTCCTTTACATTTTTCTCCGGAACGGGTATGATGGACAAAACCCGTTCAGGAGGTGCGCCATGCGGGAGCTCACCATCGGAAAAAACGACGCCGGACAGCGGCTGGACCGCTTCGTCGCCAAGAGCCTGCCCCTGCTTCCCCCCGCCCTGCTGCAGAAGTACATCCGCCTCAAGCGGGTGAAGGTCAACGGCAAGGGGTCCAAGCGGGACGCCCGCCTCCAGCCGGGGGACGTTTTACAATTATATATCAACGACGAGTTCTTTGACAAGCCCAAAGAGGAAAATCTCTTTCTTTCCATCTTCCAGCCCAAGCTGAACATCGTCTATGAGGACGAGAACCTCTTGCTGGCGGATAAGCGGCCCGGCCTGGTGGTCCACGCCGACGAAACGGAGAAGGTCAACACCCTCATCAACCACATCCAGGCGTATTTGTATCAAAAGCGGGAGTGGAGCCCCCGGCAGGAGCACGCCTTCGCCCCGGCTCTTTGCAACCGCATCGACCGGAACACCGGGGGGATTGTCATTGCCGCCAAGAACGCCGAGACGCTGCGGATTGTCAACGAGAAAATCAGGGCCCATGAATTGGAAAAATCCTATCTTTGCGTGACGGCGGGCCGCCCCCGGCCCCCGGAGGGGAAGATCGAGGGCTTCTTGTCCAAGGACGAGGCGAAGAAGCTGGTCACGTTCCACCGCCGCCCCGTCCCCGGGGGGAAGACCGCCGCCACGCTGTACCGGACCCTGGAAACCCGGGGAGAGCTGTCCCTGGTGGAGTGCCGCCTGCTGACGGGGCGGACCCATCAGATCCGCGTGTCCATGGCGGAGATCGGATGCCCGCTGCTGGGGGACGGGAAGTATGGAAACGGGAACGTGAACCGGAAATACCGGGAAACCCGCCAGGCCCTCTACGCCTATAAGCTGGCCTTTGCCCTTCCGACAGACGCGGGGCTTTTGAACTATCTGCGGGGCAGGGTGTTCCAGGTGGACGACGTGCCGTTCCGGAAGAGGTATTTTCCGGAAGAGGCCTAAGAGCCCGCCCTGTGGTACCGGCGCCGCCCGCCGCTTCCACACCCTGCCGGAGGCGGAGCCGGCGCTGCTTTGAAAAATAGGAAAAACCCGGCGGGACCATGACGGATGCATGGTCCCGCCGGGCGTTGTTTTTGCCGCTCCCGCACGCCGCGTTCCGTCATTTGGAGAAATTTCCGGGGTCCGCGTATGGTTTTCGACAGAAAGCCATACGCGGACGTGCTATCATCAGGGACAAAGAACCCTCCCGAAGGATTTTTCCAGACTCGGAGGCCGGAGGGGGAAGCGGGTATATTTTTAACAAAAGAGGGGAAGACTATGGAGATCCGGACGAAAAGCGCGGACCGCAATCTGCTGCTGGAGCTCAGCGGAGAGCTGGACCACCATGGGGCCCGGAGCGCCCTCCGGGAGCTGGAGGAGGCCCTGGACGCGGCCCTGCCCAGAAAGCTGGTACTGGACCTGTCGGGGATCACCTTTATGGACAGCTCCGGCATTGCGCTGATTCTGCGGGCGCAGCAGAAAATGCAGCTGCTGGACGGCAGCCTGCTGGTGCGGGGCGTGCCGCCCCAGGCCCGCAGGGTGCTGGACGCCGCCGGGATCAGCCGCTTTGTCACGATCAAGAGCCTGTCCGCGAACTAGAGCCTGTTTTAAAGCCGCCAAAACGCCGCCCCGGGGCGCCTTTTCCGGCCGGGGCGCAGGCGGGCCGCCCGGGCTCCGGAGAAGCCCGAAATAAGGAGGTTTACATAATCATGAGGACCAAAGCAGTCAACGAGGTCGCGCTGGCCTTTCCAAGCCAGAGCCGCAACGAGGGGTTTGCCCGCTCCACCGCAGCCGGATTCGCCGCCCAAATGGACCCCACGCTCAACGAGCTGGAGGACATTAAAACCGCCGTCAGCGAGGCGGTGACCAACGCCATTGTCCACGGCTATCCGGACTCCATCGGCCCGGTGACGATGAAGCTGCGGATCCTGCCGGGAAATGTGCTGGAGCTGACGGTGAAGGATCACGGACGGGGCATCCCCGACGTGGACAAGGCCCGGCAGCCGATGTTCACCACCGGCGGAGAGGAGCGCAGCGGCATGGGCTTCACCATTATGGAGAGCTTCATGGACAAGGTGACGGTGCGGTCCGCCGTAAACAAGGGGACGACAGTGGTGATGAGGAAGAAGCTGGCCCCCCGACTGAAGCAATGAGCGCCGCGCTGGAGCTGCTCCGGGCGGCGCAGCAGGGGGATCGGGACGCCTGTGAACGGGCGGTGATTGAAAACAACGGGCTGATCTGGAGCGTGGTCCGGCGGTACTATGGCCGGGGGGTGGAGCCGGACGACCTCTATCAGCTGGGGTGCCTGGGCTTTTTGAAGGCGGTGCAGGGCTTTGACTTTGACTATGGGACATGCTTTTCCACCTATGCCGTGCCCAAGATAGCCGGGGAAATCCGCCGCTTTCTCCGGGACGACGGGGCCGTCAAGGTGGGGCGCGGCATCCGGGAGCAGGCGCAGACCCTCTACACCGCCCGGGAGCGCCTGCGCCACGAGCTGGGGCGGGAGCCGGCCCTCTCCGAGCTGTCGGAGGCTACGGGCCTGACGCCGGAGGAGATTGCCCGGACGGACCTGGCCACGGACACGCCGGAGTCCCTCCAGCAGGAGACGATGGAGGGGCTGACCCTGGAGGGGGCCCTGGGCACCGAGGCCCCGGAGGAGAGCCTGGTGGAGCGCATCGCCCTGCGGGAGGCCATCGACCGCCTGCCGGAGAAGGAGCGGATGACCATCCTCCTGCGCTACTTCAAGGGCCTGACCCAGGAGCAGACGGCGAGGGTGGTGGGGGTGTCCCAGGTGCAGATATCCCGGCTGGAGCGCCGGGGCCTGAAACGCCTGCGGGAGAGCTTCGAGGCCTGAACCAGTCCTCTCCCTGGAACTCCGTCATGGTGCCCCAGTAGCGCTTGGGCATGTGCGTCATCCGGAGGCGGGGGTTTTCCCGCTCTTTGATGGCGATGGTATCGTAAAACCGCTTCCAAAGGAGGCGGTAGCGGGCCTCCGCCTCGTCCGGCGGGGCCATCTGAAAGTCCGCCAGAGGGCGGATGACGGACCGCCCGGGAACGTGAAACAGGGCCTCCCGGTGGGTGCGGTCGTAGAGAAAAAAGCGCTCGTTGTGAAACCGGGCGCAGAAGTGCCCCCCCAGCACGGGCAGGACCCGGTTCTTCGGCTCGATCTCGCCGCCCAGGACGCCGCCCAGCTCCGAGAATCGGACAAAGCCCTTCAACAGGTGCACTTCGCCGTTGAGGTGCTGCACGGCCTTTACGACCGGGCAGAGCGTCTCGTCGGAGCGGTCCCGGAGGAAGCCGGGACCCTCCCGCAGGAGCTTGGCGGTCAGGCGGAAGAGGCACAGCTCCTTTTCCGGGAGGCAGGTCAAAAACCCCCGGCGGAGCAGCACGGCCGCCTCCGGGGACAGGGCGGTCACCTTCCGCAGGACCCGGGCGGCGTGGCCCGGGTCCGTGGGAACCGTCCGGGAATCGAACAGGGAAAAGACGCCATCCTCGCCGGAGTCAAATCCGGCGGGGATTTCTCTTTGGGCATAGCTGTCGAAGACGCAGGAGAGAAAGCCGTCGAAGCTGCCGTCATAACGGTAAATGACCTCCATGGCGCTCCTTTCCTCACGCCGTCCCCGGCGGATCGAAGAGGGACAGCTGCACGCCCTCCTGCCGGGGCAGCAGGGGCCGCTCCGCGGCGACCAGGCCCCGGAGGACGCTGTCCGGCGTGAAGCGCAGACCCTCCGCCATTTTACCGGAGGCCGTCAGGAAGTACTGGGCCCGCTTCATCACGACCCCCAGCCGCCGCAGGTTGTCGATGTGGAGGGGCCCCACCCGCCGGGCGCTTAAGATCCGCCGGGCGGAGGTGAGGCCCACGCCCGGGATGCGCAGCAGCGTCTCATAGGCGGCGGTGTTGACCTCCACCGGAAAAGCGTCCAGGTGGGCCAGGGCCCAGCTGCACTTGGGGTCCACCCGGGGGTCGAAGTCCTGGTTTCCCTCGTCCAGCAGCTCCTCTGCCCGGAAGCCGTAGAACCGCAGCAGCCAGTCCGCCTGATAGAGCCGGTGCTCCCGCAGCAGCGGCGGCTTGACGTCCCGGGCGGGGAGGAGCGCGTGCTCCACCACCGGCACGTAGGCGGAATAGAACACCCGCTTCAGGCCGTATCGGTCGTAGAGCCCCTGGGTCAGCCGGAGGATGCGGAAGTCCGTGTCCCGGGTGGCGCCCACGATGAGCTGGGTGCTCTGCCCGGCGGGGGCGAAGCGGGGGGCGTGCCGGAACTTCACCAGCTCCTCCCGGCTCTGGCGGTTCCGGGTCTGGATCTGCCGCATGGGGGCCAGGATGGCCCCCTTTGTCTTGTCCGGGGCCAGGGTTTTCAGCCCCGCCTCCGAGGGCAGCTCGATGTTGACGCTGAGCCGGTCCGCCAGAAAGCCCAGCCGCTCCACCAGCTCCGGGGACGTGCCGGGGATGGCCTTGGCGTGGATGTAGCCGTTGAAGCGGTGGGTTTCCCGCAGAAGGGAGAGGGCGCGGATCATCAGCTCCGTGGTGTAGTCCGGGCTGCGGAACACGCCGGAGGAGAGGAACAGCCCCTCAATATAGTTTCTCCGGTAAAAGCTGATGGTCAGATCCGCCAGCTCCTCCGGGGTGAAGGCCGCCCGGCGGGTTTCATTGCTCCGGCGGTTGACGCAGTATTTGCAGTCATAGATGCAGCGGTTGGTCAGCAGAACCTTCAGCAGGGTGACGCAGCGCCCGTCGGCGGAAAACGTGTGGCAGCAGCCCGCCGTCGAGGTGGAGGTGTTGCCGATCATGCCCGCTTTTGCCGTTCGGCTGCCGCCGCTGGAGGTGCAGGCGGCGTCATACTTCGCCGCGTCGGTGAGGATGGTCAGCTTTTCCAGGACGTCCATTGCATCTCGTGCAGAGCGGCCCACAGCCGGACGTTCCAGGCCGGGGGAAGGCTTCTCCGGCAGGCCGCCGCCCGGCGCCGGCGGCGGGGCTGCTCAATCAGGTCGATCAGGCGGAAGAGCTGGGCGGTGAGAAATGCCGTGCCCACGAGGACGAAGAACAAGGACCAGCCGGTCATAGCGAAAACCTCCCTGCCCGCCCGGCCGGGACGCCGGGCGAAATAGAAATTTTGTTCGATAATGATTCTACATCGAACAGCCGTTCCTGTCAAGAGGGAAAAAGAAAAAACGGCGGGTTTTTGCCGCACCGTTTTTGAAAGGCGCCCGGGAGCCGCTTAAACCGCCTCCAGCGACCCGTCCAGATAGACGGCTCCGCCGAAGCCCAGCACCGGGAAAAAGAGGGAGGGCAGCAATGCCAGCCCGACGCCGAACCAGGCGCCGCGGTTGAACGCCCGGGCCAGAAAGATGCTGTGCCGGAAGAAAAAGGGGATGTTGCAGAGGGGGAGGAGGAGGCGGAGCATCCTCCAGCCGTTTCCATAGAGCTCATGAAAGAGCAGAAAAGTGCTGTAAACCGGGACCAGCCCCTCCCAGCCCCGGAAGCCCATTTTCTGAAAGCAGCGCCACCGCCCCGCCGCAGCCGCAAGCCAAAGCAGGGCGGCAGCCGCCGCGGCGCCCATCGCATCCATCCGCACCTCCGCCGTTTCTCTCCTGTTCGAATATTCCTGCCAAAAATGGTAACACATAAGTATTCAGATGTCAACATATGTATTCGGCGCAAAACCGGTTTTCGGATACACTTCTCATGGGGTGATGAAAATGAGCGAAATGCGCTTGAATCCGGTGGTTGTTGGCGAGGTGATTGCGGCATACCGCCTGCGGAAGGGTGTGACGCAGGAGGTGCTGAGCGGCCTGGCGGACATCGGCAGGACCCACCTCAGCGCCATTGAGCGGGGCGGGCGAAAGCCCACCCTGGAGACGCTGTACCGCATCAGCCTGGCGCTGGATGTGAGGATGAGCGACATTGTCCTCGCCATCGAGGAGGCCCTGGAGGACCGCCCCTGAAGGGACTGGCCTTTTCCCGGGTTTCATGGTATAATCGGCGCGTAAAACACGGGGGAAGGGGAACCTTGTATGGATAAGAAACGCTGCTTCATCTTTGCCGCCGGGAGCTTTTTCGGCCTGCGGGAGCGCCCCGCGCCCGGGGATCTTGTCGTCGCCGCCGACGCGGGCTACGGAATCTGCCTGGAGGAGGATATTGTGCCGGACCTTCTCCTGGGGGACTTCGATTCCATGGAACCCCCGGGGGATTTTGCCAATATCCGCCGCCTGCCGGTGGAGAAGGACGACACGGACACCCTGGCCGCCATCCGCGCCGGGCTGGAGTTGGGCCGCACGGATTTTCATATCTATGGCGGCACCGGCGGCAAGCGGCTGGACCACACCCTGGCCAACCTCCAGTCCCTGCTGTTCCTCCGCCGGAGGGGAGCCAGGGGATTCCTTTTTGACAACGACTTCGTCTGGACGGTCATCGAGGACGAGGAGCTGACCGTCGAAAAAACGGTGGAGTGGGGCCTGTTCTCCGCCTTCTGCCTGGGAGAGCGGGCGGAGGGCGTGTTCGAGGAGGGCTTCCAATACCCGCTCCGGGACGCGGTTTTGACCCCGGACTTTCCCGTGGGAGTCAGCAACCACATCCTGGAACCAAAGGCCCGGGTCCGCGTCCGGAAGGGTGCGCTGGCCGTGGGCTGGGAGCTGCCGCCGTTAACCTGCAGATAGTATAACGAAATGACAAAAGTGAGGTTGCGTATTGGAAAAACTTCATGTATAATAAACAACGGCAGAAAGGTCGACCTTTCTGAAAATTACACAACCGTGGGACCGAGGGCGGGCACGGGGGCAAGGAGTTTTTTATGGCGGCATTTACCGTAAACGGCAGACCTGTAACCGTGGAGAACAACCAGAAGCTGATCCGCTTCCTGCGGGACGGGCTGGGCCTGACCTCTGTGAAGGACGGGTGCAGCGAGGGCGCCTGCGGCACCTGCACGGTGCTGATCGACGGCAGGCCCACCCGGGCGTGCATTCCCCAGACGGACAAGCTGGAGGGGAAGAGCATCCTCACCGTGGAGGGGCTGACGGACTTTGAGAAGCGGGTTTATACCTATGCCTTCGGCCAGGCCGGGGCGGTGCAGTGCGGCTTCTGCATTCCGGGCATGGTGATGTGCGCCAAGGCCCTTCTGGACGGGAATCAAAGCCCCACCCGGGAGGAGGCGGCCTTCGCCATCCGAAACAACATCTGCCGGTGCACCGGCTATGTAAAGATCATCGACGCCATCCTTCTGGCGGCGGAGCTGCTCCGGGCCGGGGAGGTGCCGGAGGTTCCGTCGGACTGGTCCCTGGGGGCCCGGGTGCCCCGGGTGGACGTGGAGGAGAAGGTCACCGG
>CANPTW010000046.1 GCA_947577075.1 uncultured Oscillibacter sp.
TCACGGACAGCCTGGACAAGGCCGTGGAGGCGGTGAACCGCATCGCCCCGGAGCACCTGGAGCTCTGCGTGGAGGACCCCTTCGCCCTGCTGCCCCGGATCCGAAACGCCGGGAGCGTGTTCCTGGGCCGGACGACCCCGGAGGCCCTGGGGGACTACTTCGCGGGGCCGAACCACACCCTGCCCACCTCCGGCACCGCCCGGTTTTCCAGCCCCCTGGGCGTGGACGACTTTATGAAGCGGTCCAGCTTCCTGTGCTATGACCGGGCGGCGCTGAACGCCTGCGGGGACCGCATCGCGGACTTCGCCCGGCGGGAGGGCCTGGAGGGCCACGCCCGTTCGGCCTTGAGCCGGAAGAATCTTGACGGAAAGCGGTGATTGTATGAGCCGGTTTTTATCCCCCGAGGCCCTGGGCCTGGACCCCTATACCCCCGGCGAACAGCCCCGGGACCAGCAGTATATTAAATTGAATACCAACGAAAGCCCCTTTCCTCCCTCGCCGAAGGTGCTGGAGGCCCTGAGCCGGGCGGAGGCGGAGAAGCTCTGTCTCTACTCCGACCCCACCTGCGCCGCCCTGAACGCCGCCATTGCCCGGCGGTACGGCCTGGGCCCGGAGAACGTCGTTTCCGGCAACGGCTCCGACGAGATTCTGGCCTTCGCCTTCCGGGCCTTCTGCGGGACGGGGCGGGGCGCGGCCTTTGCCGACATCACTTACGGCTTCTACGAGGCCCAGGCGGCCCTCTTCGGCCTGGAGGCCCGGCGGGTTCCCCTGCGGGAGGATTTTTCCCTGTGCACGGACGATTACATGGATTTTCCCGGCACGGTGGTCATTGCCAACCCCAACGCCCCCACGGGCATGACGGTTCCCGTCGACCACATCCGGCGGCTGCTGGAAAAGGACCCGGACCGGGTGGTCGTGGTGGATGAGGCCTATGTGGACTTCGGGGCGGAAAGCTGCGTCCCGCTGGTCCGGGAATATGAAAACCTCCTGGTAACCCAGACCATGTCCAAGAGCCGCTCCCTGGCCGGGGGCCGGGTGGGCTTCGCCCTGGGCTCCGGGGCGCTCATCGCGGATTTGAACCGGGTGAAGTACAGCTTTAACCCCTATAATGTCAACCGCCTCTCCCTTCTGGCGGGGGCCGCCGCCATGGAGGATGAGGGCTACTTCCGCTCCTGCTGCCGGGCCGTCCGGGAGAACCGGGCCTGGACCGCGGAGGCGCTGGAGAAGCGGGGCTTCACCGTCCTGCCCTCCTCCGCCAACTTTGTCTTCGCCAAGTCGGACCGCATCCCCGGCGGGGAGCTGTACCGGGGGCTGAAGGCGGGAGGCGTCCTGGTCCGCTGGTTCGACAAGGACCGGATACGGGACTTTGTCCGCATCACCATCGGCTCCCGGGAGCAGATGGAGGCGCTGATGAAGGGAATCGACAGCCTGACGGCCAAGACGTAAGGAGGGAAGCGCATGCGCACCGCAAGCATTCAACGCGACACGAAGGAGACGCAGATTCAGCTGTCCCTGAATCTGGACGGAACCGGCCGGGGGGAGATTTCCACCGGCTGCGGCTTCCTGGACCACATGCTGGAGCTCTTCGCCCGGCACGGGGATTTCGATCTCTCCGTGGCCTGTCGGGGGGATACTCATGTGGACTACCACCACTCCGTGGAGGACGTGGGCATCTGCCTGGGCCGGGCGTTCCGGCAGGCCCTGGGGGACAAGCGGGGAATTGTCCGCTACGGGCAGTTCCTGCTGCCCATGGACGAGACGCTGGTCCTCTGCGCCGTGGACCTCTCGGGCCGGGATTACCTGGGCTGGGCGGTGGACCTGCCCGCGGCCAGGGTGGGGGACTTCGACACGGAGCTGGCCAAGGAATTCTGGCTGGGTTTTATCCGCAGCTGCCCCGGGTCCCTCCACATCCGGCAGCTTGCGGGGGAGAACACCCACCACATCCTGGAGGCGGTCTTCAAGGGGGCGGGCCGGGCTTTGAAGGAGGCCGTGTCCCGCGACCCCAGGCACCAGGACGAAATCCCCAGCACGAAGGGGGTGCTGTGAGTGACCGCCATTGTGGATTACGGCGTGGGGAATCTCTTCTCCCTGAGCTCCAGCCTCCGCTTCCTGGGGGTGGAGACGGAGGTTGTCCGGGAGGCGGAGGCGCTCCGGAGGGCGGAGCGGATCATCCTCCCCGGCGTGGGGGCCTTCGGCGACGCCAGGGCCAAGCTGGACGAGACGGGGCTGGTCCCCGTCCTGCTGGAGGAGGCGGAGCGGAAGCCCCTGCTAGGCATCTGCCTAGGAATGCAGCTCCTCTTTGAGCGGAGCTTTGAGTACGGGGAGCACCCCGGCCTGGGGCTGGTCCCCGGCGAGGTGGCGTCCCTGGGGGAGGACCTGACGGACAAGACCCTGAAGGTCCCCCACATGGGCTGGAACAGCCTGGAGATCGTGAAGGACGATCCGCTGTTCCGGTATTTCCGGGACGGCGAATATGTGTATTACGTTCACAGCTTTTACGCCCGGAACTGCCGGGAGAGCACCTTGGGAACCTCCCGGTATGGGGACCTGGCCGTCACCGGGGCGGTGCGGCGGGGAAACGTCTGGGGAACCCAGTTCCACCCGGAGAAGTCCGGGGACGCGGGGCTGCGGCTGCTGCGGGCCTTTGCGGAACTGTAAGGGGGTGGGGATGATGAGAAAACAGCTGGCGGGCTTTGCCTGGATGTTCTTTGGACTCCTGCTTTACCTGGTTCTGAAAGACGTATGGACGCCGGTGATCGGCGGTTATATTTGGGTCGTGTCCCTGCTGTGCGGCGTGGCCGGCCTTGTGACGGTGCTGCGCAACAGCGGAGCTGAGCGTTAGGAGGCATATTATGAGAAGAAAGGACCGGGAGGTCACGGACCCTGTAAAAATCCGGGAGATTATAACGGCTTGTGATTGCTGCCGCCTGGGGCTGTGCGACGGGGAACGGGCCTATATCGTGCCCATGGACTTCGGCTTCACGGAGCAGGACGGGCGTTACGCCTTCTATTTCCACAGCGCGAAGGAGGGCCGGAAGCTCGACCTGATCCGCCGGACCGGCTGGGCCGCCTTCGAGCTGGACCGGGGGCATGCGCTGGTGGAGGGGGAGAAGGCCTGCGCCTACTCCGCCCGGTATCAATGCGTCATGGGCGGCGGCCCGGTGACGCTGCTGGAGACGGCGGAGGAGAAGCGGGCGGGCCTGACCGCCATTATGGCCCATCTCACCGGAAGGGACGGCTGGACATTCGGGGATGCCGCCCTGGAGGCGGTGAGCGTGCTCCGCCTGGAGGCGGAGGAACTGACCTGCAAGATCCACGAATAAGGAGGGGGAGGAATACCATGCAGATTTTCCCAGCCATTGACCTGCGGGGCGGGCAGGTGGTCCGCCTCTGCCAGGGGGACTACGATCAGGAAACCGTCTATGGCACGGACCCCTGTGCCTACGCCCGGGAGTTTCTGGACGCGGGGGCCCAATATCTCCACGTGGTGGACCTGGACGGGGCCCGGGACGGGACCCCGGCGAATTTTGACAGCATTGCCGCCGTCGTGAAGCAGGGCGGCCTGTATATCGAGGTGGGAGGCGGCATCCGGACGGAGGAGCGCATCCGCCGCTATCTGGACCTGGGGGTGGGCCGCTGCATCCTGGGAACCGCGGCTGTCAAGGATTTTGATTTTACAGCCCGCATGGTTCAAACCTATGGGGACCGGATCGCCGTGGGCGTGGACGCCCGGGACGGGTATGTGGCCGTCAATGGCTGGAAGGAGCTCTCCCGGGAGCGGGGTGTGGATTTCTGCCGCCGCCTCCGGGACGCGGGGGTGAAGGCCGTCATTTACACCGACATCAGCCGGGACGGCACGGGCCGGGGGACCAATCTGGAGCTTTACGAAGAGCTGGTCCGGATCGAGGGGCTGGACGTCACCGCCTCCGGCGGCGTCAGCTCCCTGGAGGAACTGCGGCGGCTGGAGAGCCTGGGGGTCCGGGCGGCCATCCTGGGCAAGGCCCTGTACAGCGGGCGGCTGGACCTCCGGACGGTGATTCAGGAGGTGGGGACGTGTTAGCCAAGCGCATCATCCCCTGTCTGGACGTGCGGGACGGCCGGGTGGTGAAGGGGACCAACTTCCGGGGACTCCGGGACATGGCGGACCCGGTGGAGCTGGCCCGGTTTTACAACGCCTCCGGGGCCGACGAGCTGGTGTTTTACGACATCACCGCCTCCGCCGAGGGCCGAGGGCTGTTCACGGATATTCTCCGCCGGGTGGCCTCGGAAATTTTCATTCCCCTCACCGTGGGGGGCGGCATCCGGAGCCTGGAGGATTTCGACCGGGTGCTGAAGTGCGGCGCGGACAAGGTCAGCGTCAATTCCGGGGCCATTGCGGACCCCTCCGTCATCGCCGCGGCGGCGAAGCGCTATGGGGACCAATGCGTGGTTTTGAGCATGGACGTGAAGCGGGTGGAGGGGCGGTTCCGCCTCTTCGCCAAGGGAGGCCGGGAGGACACCGGCATCGACGCCATGGAGTGGGCGGTCCGGGGCGCCGGGGACGGCGCGGGGGAAATCGTGCTGAACTCCATCGATACCGACGGCGTGAAAAACGGCTTTGACCTGGAGATGCTGGACGCTCTGGCGGCCCGAGTGCATGTGCCCATTGTGGCCAGCGGCGGCGCGGGCAATATGGAGCACTTCGCGGAGCTGTTCACCCACCCCGGCGTGGATGCGGGCCTGGCCGCCTCCATCTTCCACTCAAAGCAGGTGGACATCCGGGAGCTGAAAGACGATCTCCGGGGCAGGGGCGTGGAGATGCGGATATAGCCGAGCCGAAACGCATGGGAGCCGCGGGGGCGCTTTGGGCCCCGGTGAACCCTTGGTTCACCGGCTGGTAAAGAGGGACTTTCTTCTGCTGCGTCGGCGGTATAGGCAACGCAGTTGAAAAGAAGCGTACACTTCTTTTCAACCGGCGGGCCTATGGCCCGCCGGGGCGCAAAGCGCCTGCGCGTTTCCTATGAAGTCAAGCACAGTGAGCCGCTCACGCGGCTTACGGCGCTGTAAAACAGCGCCGTATGGAAAAGAATCCTTTGGACTCTTTTCAACTGTGCTGACTATAAAACGGAGAAATTGGAAAGGAGCGTATAAATGGATAGTGAGATTCGCTGGTGGTTCGCGGGGTTTGAAGAGGGTCTGGCCGCCCTGCCGGACGAGGAGCGGGGGACCCTGCTCCGCAGCTGCGCGGAAAACTGCCTTGAAATGGGGATGCTGGATTTCTACAGGGGCGTGCATGAGCGGGCCGGGGGAGAGATCGACGGCTTCTTCCGTGCGCTGGGGGAGATGAACGGCCTGGAAACGGAGATCGTGCGCCCGGGACGGGAATTCTGGCTGATCTTCCACCAGTGTACCTGCGCCCTCCATACCCAGGGGTACATCAACTCCTGCCTGCTGTGCGAGTGCTCCCGGCAGAGCGTGCTGCACATCCTGGAGGAGCTGTGGCCGGACCGGAGCTTCGACGTGGACCCGGAGGGCACGATTTTGAACGGCGCCCAGGACTGCCGCTTCCACATCACCGAACGGGAAGGGGTCTGAGATGGAGCTGAAATTTGACGAGAGGGGCCTGATCCCCGCCATTGTCCAGGACCACTACACCAAGGAGGTCCTGACCCTGGCCTATATGAACGCCGAGAGCCTGGCCCTTACCATCGACGAGCGCCGGACCTGCTTCTGGAGCCGGAGCCGCCGGGAGCTCTGGCGGAAGGGGGAGAGCAGCGGGAATCGGCAGCATGTGGTTTCCATCACCGCCGACTGCGACGGCGACGCCCTGGTGGTGGAGGTGGTGAAGGACGGTCCCGCCTGCCACACCGGGGCGGAGAGCTGCTTCTTTAACGAGCTGTACCTCTCCGACGAGCTGAAGCGGTTCAGCTACGAGGGCTTGTACCGCCTCATCGCCGGGCGGAAGACGGACCCCAAGGAGGGAAGCTACACCACCTACCTCTTTAAAAAGGGCCTGGACAAGATCCTCAAGAAGGTGGGGGAGGAGTGCACCGAGGTCATCATCGCCGGGCGGAAGGAGGACCGGGAGGAGACGGTCTATGAGATCGCCGACCTCTGCTATCACGTGATGGTGCTGATGGTCCAGATGGGCGTCACCGTGGAGGACGTCACCCGGGAGCTGGAGAAGCGCCACGTGGTGGACCACAAGGTAAAGCAGGAGCGGATGCAATGAGGAATTTCTGCTCCGTCCACACGCACTCCACAATGTGCGACGGGAAGGACCCTCTGTCGGAGATGGCCCGGGCGGCTTACGCGGCCGGGGCCATCTCCTTCGGCGCCTCGGGCCACAGCCACACCCCCATCCCGGAGGACGAGGGCGGCGTTCTGCCGGCGGACATGACGGCCTACCGGGCGGAGGTCCTGCGCCTGCGGGAGGAGTTTGCCGGGCGGATGGATGTGCTGCTGGGCCTTGAGGTGGACAACTGTTCCGATGTGACGGCGGAGGGCTTCGATTACTGGATCGGCAGCGCCCACCGCCTGCGGGGGCCCGGCGGAACCTGGCATACGGTGGATTGGGATGCGGAGCGCCTGGAGCGCTGCCTCCGGGAGGAATTTGAGGGTAATTCCCTGATGATGGCAAGGTATTATTATGACGAAGTCCGGCGAATGGCGGAGAAGCGGCCCACTATCCTGGGGCATGTGGATCTGATTGCCAAATTCAACGAAGAGGGGTATTTCTTTGATGAGGAAAGCCCCCGCTACCGCGCCGCGGCGCTGGACGCCCTCCACGCCGCGGACCCGAAAGAGACGCTGCTGGAGATCAACACCGGGGCCATGTCCCGGGGATACCGGAGCGTTCCCTATCCGGCCCTGTTCCTTTTGAAGGAGTGGCGGGCCATGGGCGGGAACGTCATTCTCACCGCGGACGCCCACAGCGCGGAGGCCGTTGTATTCGGCTATGCCCGGGCGGCGGAGCTGGCCCGGGGGGCGGGCTTTGCGCGGTCCGTACTGCTGACCCGCTCGGGCCGGGAAGAGCGGCCCTTGGATATCTGAGCCGGAAAAAGGACGCGGAAACCGCTTGAACGGCGGTTATCGCGTCCTTTTTAAACAAATTACGGGGACTCCCCCCCGCCGATTTCCACCACGGCGGGGAGAAAGTCCCTGTTGCTTTTTCATGCGTTAAGCTCGGAGATCACGCATGCCCGGTCGAGTGAGCCGGAGCGCCGCCCCGGCCCACATCCGCTTCAAAGAGGGATGGCCTTAAGAGGCATTCATGCGGGACAGCTCCTTCATGCATTTGGGACAGACGCTCTTCCCTTTGAAGAGCGAGATGTCCTTGGTGGCGTCGCAGAAAATACAGCTGGGCTTGTACTTTTTGAGTATAACGGACGAGCCTTCCACATAGATTTCCAATGCGTCGCGCTCCGCGATGTCCAGGGTGCGCCGCATCTCAATGGGAAGCACAATCCTGCCCAACTCATCCACCTTTCTTACGATTCCAGTCGATTTCACAGCTCTCCTCCTTTCCCTATGTCCGCGGTCTCTTCCAACAGGTGACGTAACCTTATCACACAAGGTCGGAGTTTGTCAATTCTTTCCTAGGAAAATTTAAGAAGATGTTCATAAATTGGTGAAAAAAGGTATAAAAGGGAGGAATATTATGGAAATGGCTTGGGTCTGGACCGGGATGGTGACCCTCTCGCTGGTCTTTGGACTTTTGTCGGGGAACCTGGACGCGGTTGCAAACGCCGCCTTGGAGGGCGCCCGCTCCGCCATTGAGCTGAGTCTTTCCATGGCAGGGATTCTGTGCCTTTGGAGCGGTGTTATGGAGATCATGAATGCCTGCGGCCTTTCGGCGGGGCTGGCGAGGCTGTTCCGGCCCCTTCTGCGGCGGCTGCTTCCCAATGCCTGCCGGGATGAGGAGACGCTGGCGGCGGTTTCGGCCAACGTGTCCGCCAACCTCCTGGGGCTGGGGAACGCGGCCACGCCGCTGGGCATCCGGGCCGCCCGGCGGATGGCCAGGGGCTGCGGCGGGGTGGCCAGCAATGAGCTGTGCCTGCTGGTGGTGCTGAACACCGCGTCCATCCAGCTCCTGCCCGCCACGATTGCCTCGGTCCGGGCCGCCGCCGGGTGCGCCGCGCCCTTTGACATTCTGCCGGCGGTCTGGCTGGCGTCGGCGCTGTCGGTGACGGCGGGGCTGCTGGCGGCCTGGCTGCTGTCGCACGGGAGGGCGGAGCGATGAATCTCAGTTCGCTGGTCATTCCGGTGCTGCTGTCGGCGGTGGCAGTATACGGCTTGGGGAAGCGGGTGGACGTATACGGCGCCCTGACCCACGGGGCGGAAGAGGGGCTGACGGTGCTGCTGCGCATTGTCCCGGCGCTGGTGGGCCTGCTGACGGCGGTGAGCATGTTCCGGGCCTCCGGGGCCATGGAGTGGCTGTCGGCTCTTTTCGCCCCGGCGCTGGGCCTTCTGGGGATTCCGCCGGAGACGGCGCCGCTGATGCTGGTCCGGCCCGTGTCCGGAAACGGGGCCCTGGCGGTGGCCAGCGACCTGATGGCCTCCCATGGGCCGGACAGCTACGTGGGCCGGGTGGCGGCGGTGATGCTGGGCAGCACGGAGACCACGTTCTATACCATTGCCGTTTATTTCGGCTCCGCCGGAATCCATAAGACCCGCCACACCGTCCCTGCCGCCCTGGCGGCGGACCTGACGGGTTTCGCCGCGGCGGCGCTGGCGGTGCGGCTGTTCTTCGGAGGCGGCTGAGAAATGGAAAAACGGCAGGGACGTCCATTCCTGCCGTTTTACAGATTCTGTTCGGAAAGCCATTGGAGAAAGCTCTTTGCCAGCTCCAGCTGCTTTTTATCCATGGTCTGAAGATACTGGGCAATGGACTTCCATTCCTCGTCCTGCGCCCGGGAGGTCCCCACCAGAAACTCGTCCGGCGTGGTGTCCAGGGCCTTCGCAAGGCGCATGATGACCTCGGTGGAGGGAATGGAAAACCCGCGCTCAATGCTGGAGAGGTATTTATAGCCGATGTCGGCCCGCTCCTCTACAATGGCCTGTTTCAGGTTCAGCTGCTTGCGGCGCTTGGCAATCCGGCGGCCGATTTCCGTATAATCAAGATCCATGGTATCCCTCCATATCCTTAGCATATCGGAAAAGAGGGATAAATAAACGGTTTGTAAGCGAAAATCTTGCTTGACAAATGAATTATTCGGCTTTATAGTTGAATTACGACTTGTAGAATGAAAAAGGGGTCATCTTTGTTATGTATCGGGAAATGTACGTCATGTTGTTTGACGCCGTCACGAAGTCCCTGGAGTCCCTGGCGGAAGGGGACGCGGTTAGCGCGAGATGGATCCTGGAGGACGCGCAGCGGGAGACGGAGAGCCTGTTTATGGACTGGGATTGGGAGAGAGAAGAAGAGAGCGGCGGTTAGGGGCTGTTTGAAACATGCCAAAACACCCAATCGGCGGATCTTTTTCCGCCGCTCTGCGTTCCGTGTTCTTGCCATGCGGCAGGATTTCAAGCCGGAGCAACGCAGCATGGTGGAAAAAGACGTCCCAAGACGGGATCTTGGGAATTGGAAGACGCCCTCTGGGCTGCGTTTGCAGCATGTCCTGCTCTAAGCGTTCCCGGCGGGCGGCGTTTTTGCATTTTTTAGCCCGGATCGGGCCTTGGCGGGGAAAGAGGCAGCGTTCCCCTCTTGACAATTTCCCCGGGTGGTGATATAGTGGCCCTGTTAAATTGGCTGAGACGGAGAAGAACCGCCCGCTTCCCCTGCAGAGAGGGGCGCGCTTGCTGGAAGCGCCCTGGGTGAGACGGCGGCCGTACCACTCCTGAGCCGCCCGGGACGACCGGGCCGGGTCCTCCCGTTACAGGGGACACGAGCGGCGGTCCGGTCGGACCGCAAGCAGGGTGGAACCGTGGAATACGTTTTTCGTATCTCACCCCTGATTTTTTGTCAGGGGTGGGTTTTTTCATCCCCGCCCCTTAATACAAGGAGGAATAAACATGAGCGAAGAAAACAACCAGTACACGTTTGAAAACGAAGGCTACCGCAAGACCTATTGGCATACCTGCTCCCACATCCTGGCGCAGGCAGTCAAGCGGCTGTATCCGGAGGTGAAGCTGGCCATCGGCCCCTCGATCGAAGAGGGCTTCTACTACGATATGGACTCCCCCTTCCCCTTCACCCCCGAGATTATGGAGAAGATCGAGGGCGAGATGCGGAAGATCTGCAAGGAGAAGCTGAAGCTGGAGCGCTTCGAGCTGCCCCGGGCCGAGGCCGTGAAGTTTATGGAGGAGAAGGGCGAGCCCTATAAGGTGGAGCTTATCAACGACCTGCCGGAGGACGCCGCCATCAGCTTTTACAGGCAGGGCGAGTTCACCGACCTCTGCGCCGGGCCCCACCTGGATTCCACGGGCCGTGTAAAGGGGAATGCCATTAAGCTCACCGCCTGCAACGCCGCCTATTGGCGGGGCGACTCCAGCCGGGAGACGCTTCAGCGGATTTACGGAATCGCCTTCCCCAAGAAGGAGGAGCTGGACGAGTACCTCCAGCGCATTGAGGAGGCCAAGCGCCGGGATCACCGGAAGCTGGGTAAGGAACTGGGTCTGTTCATGCTTATGGACGAAGGCCCCGGCTTCCCCTTCTTCCTGCCCAAGGGCATGGTGCTGAAGAACACGCTGCTGGAGTACTGGCGGCAGGTTCACAAGAAATACGGCTACGTGGAAATCTCCACGCCCATCATCCTGAACCAGGAGCTCTGGCTCCGCTCCGGGCACTGGGACCACTACAAAAACAACATGTACACCACCATCATCGACGAGGAGAACTACGCCGTAAAGCCCATGAACTGCCCCGGAGGGATGCTGGTGTATGCCAGCGAACCCCACTCCTATAAGGAGCTGCCCCTCCGGGTGGGCGAGATCGGCCTGGTTCACCGGCACGAGCTGTCCGGCGCCCTCCACGGCCTGTTCCGGGTGCGCTGCTTCAACCAGGACGACGCCCACATCTTTATGACCCGGGACCAGATGAAGGACGTCATTCAGGAGACCGTGCGCCTCTTCGACGAGGTCTATTCCACCTTCGGCCTGAGCTACAGCATTGAGCTCTCCACCATGCCGGAGGACCACATCGGCACCGTGGAGGAGTGGGAGCGGAACCAGGATATCCTGAAAAACGCCATCACCGACATGGGGAAGGACTTTGAAATCAACGAGGGCGACGGCGCGTTCTACGGCCCGAAGCTGGACTTCCATCTGGCCGACTCTCTGGGCCGCACCTGGCAGTGCGGCACCATCCAGCTGGACAGCCAGATGCCCGAGCGCTTCGAGCTGGAGTACGTGGGCGAGGACGGCGCGAAGCACCGCCCCGTCATGATCCACCGGGTGGTCCTGGGCTCCATCGAGCGGTTCATCGGCGTCATCACCGAGCACTTTGCCGGGGCCTTCCCGGTGTGGCTGAGCCCCGTGCAGGTGAAGGTGCTCACCGTCACCGAGCGGGCGGACGACTACGCCGCCGGGCTGGCCGCCGCCCTGGACGAGCAGGGCTTCCGGGTGGAAACCGACGTGCGCAACGAGAAGATCGGCAAGAAGATCCGGGAAGCCACCCTGGAGAAGATCCCCTATATGGTCGTGGTGGGCGACCGGGACGTGGAACACAAGACCGTCTCCGTCCGCACCCGTTCCGGCGAGGACCTGGGGGCCATGAGCCTGGAGGACTTTGCCGCGAAGCTGCGGAACGAAGTGGACTCCAAGGTAATTATGTAAACAAACCGTATAAAAGCAAGGGACGTATCCAAAACGGATACGTCCCTTGTGCGTTTGGCGGTGTTACTTATGGGGCACGTGCCAGATGTTGTCCGCATACTGGGCGACGGCCCGGTCGGCGGCGAAGATGCCGCTGCGGGCGATGTTGTGGAGACTCATGCGGTTCCACTTGACGGGATCGGCGTAGGTTTCCACCATGCGCTTTTCCGCCTCGCAGTAAGAGGCGAAGTCCGCCAGGAGCAGGTACTCGTCGGCAGGGCTGCCGCCGAGCCCCAGCAGAAGGCGCTGATAGAGATCGTCATAGCTGACGCCGTCCCGGAAGCCGGTGCGCAGGGCGTCCATGGCCCGGCGGAGCTTCTCGTCCCGGTTGTACCAGCGCTGGGGCACATAGCCCTCCCGCTTCAGGGCGTCCACCTCGTCGGCGTGCAGGCCGAAGAGGAACATGTTCTCGTCTCCCAGCACCTGGTGCATCTCCACGTTGGCGCCGTCCAGGGTGCCGATGGTCAGGGCGCCGTTCATCATGAATTTCATGTTTCCGGTGCCGCTGGCCTCTTTGCCGGCGGTGGAGATCTGCTGGCTCACCTCGCTGGCGGGCATCAGCACCTCCGCCAGGGAGACCCGGTAGTTCTCCAGGAAGACCACCTGGAGCTTATCCTTGCAGACGGGGTCGTTTTCGATCTGGTCCGCCAGGGAGTTGATGAGGCGGATGATCCGCTTGGCCACCTCATAGCCCGGGGCCGCCTTCGCGCCGAAGAGGAAGGTGTGGGGCTGGGTGATGGCGCCGGGATTGTCCCGGAGCGTTTGATACAGGGCGATGATGTGCAGCACGTTCAGGAGCTGGCGCTTGTACTCGTGGAGGCGCTTGGCCTGTACGTCGAAGATGGCGTCGGGGTTCAGGACGACGCCCCGGCTCCGCTTGGCGTGGACGGCCAGAGCCTCCTTGTTCTTCCGCTTGATCTCCGCCAGCCGGTCCAGCACCGCGCGGTCGTCCGCATAGGCGTCCAGCTTCTGGAGGACGGAGGCGTCGGCGAGGTAGGCGTCCCCGCCGGTCAGCTCCCGGATGAGGCCGTCCAGGCCGGGGTTGATCTCGCTGAGCCAGCGGCGGTGATCGATGCCGTTGGTGACATTCTGGAACTTTTTGGGCTCCATGGCGCAGGCGTCCTTAAAGACGTCGTTCCGCAGGATGTCGGAGTGGAGGGCGGACACGCCGTTGACCGCCATGCCCCCGGCAATGCACAGGTTCGCCATGCGGACCTGGCCGTCCCAGATGATGGCCATTTCCTTTGTCTTGGCGGGGTCGTGGTAGAAGTTCTCCACCTTCCTCTGCCAGCGGTTGGAAATCTCCTGGATAATCTGCCAGATACGGGGGAGGCGGCGCTCCATCAAGGTCTGGGGCCAGCGCTCCAAAGCCTCGGCCAAAACGGTGTGATTGGTGTAGGCCACGGCGTGGGTGGTGATATACCAGGCGTCGTCCCAGTTCATTCCGGTGTCGTCAATGAGGACCCGCATCAGCTCCGGGATGACCAGGGTGGGATGGGTGTCGTTGATCTGAATGACGTTTTTCTCGTGGAAATTCTTCAGCGTCCCATAAGTATCCAGGTGCTTGGCGGTGATGGACTGGACGGTGGCGGAGACGAAGAAATACTGCTGCTTGAGGCGGAGGGATTTGCCCTCGATGTGGTTGTCGTCGGGGTAGAGGACCTTGGCGATGGTTTCGGCCATCGTCTCCTCCTCGGCGGCCTTCAGATACTCGCCCTGGCCGAAGAGGCTCATGTCGATGGCCTTGGTGGGCCGGGGGTCCCACAGGCGCAGCACGTTGACATGGTCCGTGCCGTATCCCGCAATCTCCATGTCATAGGGCACCGCCTGGATCGTGGTGGCGTCCTCGTTGACGGTGTGGAGGTGGCCGTCCGCCCAGAACTCCCGGACGGTGCCGCCGAAGGAAACCATTTGGGCCTCGGCGGGCTTGGGCAGCAGCCAGGCCGCGCCCAGGTCCTTCCAGTGGTCGGGGAGCTCCACCTGCTGGCCCTCCACGATCTTCTGCTTGAAGAGGCCCAGCTCGTAGCAGATGGAATAGCCGGTGGCGGGAATCTCCAGGGTGGTCATGGAGTCCAGGTAGCAGGCGGCCAGGCGGCCCAAGCCGCCGTTTCCAAGAGCCGCGTCGGGCTCCATCTCAAAAATGTCCCCCGCCTTGAAGCCCAGGTGCTCCAGGGCCTCCTTCAGCTGGGGCAGCAGCCCCAGGTTGTAGGCGTTCTTCATCAGGCTCCGGCCCATGAGGAATTCCATGGACAGATAGTGGACCTGCTTTTTCTTGTCCAGGCGGGTGCGCTTCCGGGTTTCCACCTCCCGGAGGGCCATCATGTCCCGAAGCACCAGGGCGCTGGCCCGCATCATCTCGCCGTCGGTGGCCTCGTCGGCAGCTTTGCCGAAGTTGGTCATCAGCTTATCGGACAGGGATTTCTCCAGTTGTTTTGTCGTAATTGCTCTCATGGGCGTTCTCACTCCGCGGACTTTTTCTTTCCGGCGGTTCCTTTCTTGGCGGTTGTCTTCTTCTCGGTCTTCTTCTCGGATTTTTCCGATTTTTTCGCAGTTTTTGCGGCGGTTTTCCGAGGCTTCCTGGCCGGCTTATCCTCCACAGGGGCGGGTTCCTCGGCAGGGACGGGCTCCTCCACAGGGGCGGGCTCCTCGGCGGGGGCAGGCTCCTCGGCGGGGACAGGCTCCTCGGCGGAGACAGGCTCCTCCACAGGGGCGGGCTCCTCGGCGGGGACAGGCTCCTCCACAGGGACGGGCTCCTCGGCGGGGGCGGGCTCCTCCACAGGCGCAGATTCTTCAACGGGGGCGGGCTCCTCGGCAGGCATCTCCGCCGCCCGGCGGGTGTCGGTGGGAATGGGCCAGGCCTGGCCGGTGATGGTGGCGTAAATGCGCAGATACTCCCTGGCGCTCCGGGCCCAGCTGAAATCGCAGGACATGGCCCGCTGGCGCAGGCGGCTGAAGACGTCGGGATAGTCCTTGTAAAGGTACACGGCTTCCCGGATCACATGGAGCATGTCGCCGCTGGAGTAGTTGGCAAAGCTGAAGCCGTTTCCGGCGTCCCGCCAGGACTCGCAGGGCTGAACGGTGTCCTTCAGGCCGCCGGTCTCCCGGACGATGGGCACCGTGCCGTAACGCATGGCGATCATCTGGCTCAGGCCGCAGGGCTCGCTCTTGGAGGGCATGAGGAAGAGGTCCGCGCCGGCGTAAATGGCCATGGACAAATCCTCGTTGTAATCCATGCGCACGGACATCCGGCCGGGATACTGCTGGGCCGCCCAATGGAAGAACTCCTCATACCGCTGGTCGCCCGTCCCCAGGACCACCAGCTGCATCGGGAGCTCCATCATATCATGAAGCACTTCGCAAATCAAGTCCAAACCCTTGTGGGAGACCAGGCGGCTCACCATGGCCACAATGGGGGTGTGGGGCTCCTCCCGCAGGCCGACCATCCGCTGCAGCTCGGCCTTGCAGTCGTCCTTGCCGGCCATGTCCTCCAGGGAGAAGTTTTTCAGAATGCGCCCGTCGGTCCGGGGATCGTAGAGCTTCATGTCGATGCCGTTCAGCACGCCGGAAAGCTTGTTGGAGCACTGGCGCATCACGCCCTCCATCCGGTGGGCGAAATAGGGCATTTTCAGCTCGTTGGCATAGGTGGGGGAAACCGCGTTGACCGCGTCGGCGCAGAGGATGGCGCCCTTGAGGAGGTTGGCGTCCCCGTCCAGAAGGATGGTGCCGTCCTTGGCCCAGCCGGCGTCCAGGCCGAAGAGCTCACCCAGGACATAGGGGTTGTAGCGGCCCTGGTATTCAATGTTATGGATGGTGACCACGGTTTTGATGGAGCGGTAGCGGTCCTCGCGGACGCCGTCGTCCTTCAGGTAAATGGGAACCAGGGCGGACTGCCAGTCGTTGCAGTGGACGACCTCGGGCCAGAACTTGAAATGGTCCATCATCCGCACCACGGCCCGGGAGAAGAAGGCGAAGCGCTCGCCGTCGTCGGCCTGGCCGTAGAGCGTGCCCCGGCTGAAATACTGCTCGTTGTCCAGGAAGTACCAGGTCACACCGTCCTTCTCCATGGAGAAAAGGCCGCAGTAGCTGTGGCGCCAGGCCAGGTCCACGTAATCATAGCACTCAAAGTTCAGCTGGCTTCCAAAACGGTCCCGGACCCGCTCGTAGAGGGGCAGGACCACGGCCACCTCGGCGCCCTGCTCCGCCAGGGCGGGGGGCAGGGAGCCCGCCACGTCGGCGAGGCCGCCGGTTTTGCAGAAGGGGACCGCTTCGCTGGTCACATACAGAATTTTCATACACTTACTCCTTTTCATATCATCCCCGGCACTTGGCCGAAGACCCGCGGGGTCCGGGGGATCGGCAGCAGAGAGGACCGCCGGAACGGCGCGCTGCCTGTATTATAGCAAATGGAGAGGCCCTGGTCAATCCGGCCTTTCAGGACCTGCGTTTCCAATCATAAAAGGGGGACGAGGACGCCCCCCTTTTATGGAAGTTTATACCCTGCTTCCCTTTGCCAGGACAATGGGATAGGTGGCGTGGCCCATCAGGGTGCGGCCCTGAAGGACCTCCACATCCTTGTCGGCGATGATGTAGCTGAGCTGCGCGTCCTTCCGGACGATGGAATCCTTGAAGATCACGCAGTTGCGCACCACCGCGCCGGCCTCCACCGTGACGCCGGGGAAGAGGATGGAGTTTTCCACCACGCCCTCAATGGAACAGCCGTCGCCGAAGAGGGAGTTGACGCACTTGCCGCCGGAGCCGATATAAATGGAGCTGAGGTCCGCGTTTTTGGCCCGGATGGGGCGCTGGGCGCAGAACAGGTCCCCCCGGATGGCCGGGTCCAGCAGCTGCATGCTGCGGTCATAGTACTCCTGAACGGAACGGATCTGGGCGGCGTAGCCCTTCCAGATATAGCTCTGGATTTTCAGCGCGCCCTTCCGGGCCTGCAGCACGTCGCCCCGCCAGCTGAGCTGATCCTTGGCGGCGCAGTCGTCCACCAGCTCCAAAAGCAGCTTCTTGGAGACGATATAGGCGCCCAGGCCCCGGAGGCCCCGGGGTGTGTGGGGGCTGATGAAGACCTCGGTAATCCGGCCGCCCTCGCCCAGCTGGAAATAGGTGCCGTCCTCGGTCATGAAGCTGTCGTTGGCGCAGAACACGGTGATGTCCGCGCCGGACTTTACGTGGTTTTCATAGGCGTCGCTCAGGGGCAGGTTCGCCACAAGGTCGCCGTCCATCATGACCACATAGTCCTGGCGGATATCCTGCAGATACGTCCGCACGGCGGCCAGGGCCTCCATATGGCCCCGGTAGGGCATGGCGCCCCAGTCGCCCTTGTAGTTGAAGGGGGGCAGCAGCCGCAGGCCGCCCCGCTTGCGGCTCAGGTCCCAGTCCTTGCCGGTGCCCAGGTGGTCCAGCAGGCTTTGATAATGGCCGTGGAGAATGATGCCCACGTCGGTGGCCCCGGCGTTGACCAGGTTGCTGAGGGCGAAGTCCACCGCCCGGAACCGCCCGCCGAAGGGGATGGAGGCGGAGGAGCGGATGGAGCCCAGCTCCTGGAGGTTGCCGCGGCGCTCATAGGTGAAAATGATTCCATGCAGTCCGTTCATTTGGACACCTCCTCACCGTTGCGGTTCAGCATGACGCCGGCCTTGACCGTTCTTCCCTCGGGCAGCCGGCAGTCCGGGGCCAGCACCGTCAGGCCCCAGCCCTCCGGCGTGTTTTCCGGCGTGCCGCCCACGTGGCAGCCCGGGCCGATCCGGCAGCCCTCGCCCAGGATGGCGTACTCCACCACCGCGCCGGGGGCGACCTCAACGCCGGGGAAGAGAACGGAGTACCGGACGGCCGCGCCCTCGCTCACCGTGACGTTGGGGGAGAGAACGGAGTTTTCCACCACGCCCTCCAGCACGCTGCCCCGGTTCAGGGCGCTGTGGGTGACCGTGGACTTCTCCCCCAGGAAGGCGGGGGGAGCGCTGACGGAGCGGGCGTAGATGGGCCAGGAGCGGTCCCGGAGGTCCAGGCCGGACTCGGGGGCCAGCATGTCCATGTTGGCGTCCCAGAGGGATTCCAGGGTGCCCACGTCCTTCCAGTATCCGGCGAAGCGGTAGGCGGCCATGCGCTCGTTTTTCGCCAGCATCATGGGAATGATGTTTTTGCCGAAATCGTTGTCGGACCCTTCCGTGTTTTCGTCGTCAATGAGGTACTGGCGCAGGGCCTTCCAGGAGAAGACGTAGATGCCCATGGAGGCCAGGTTGCTCTTGGGCTCCTTGGGTTTTTCGGCGAATTCGGTGATCATGTCGTCCCCGTCCACGCTCATGATGCCGAAGCGGGAGGCGTCGGACCAGGGCACCTCCATGACGGAGATGGTGCAGGCGGCGCCGGCGGCCTTATGGCGGGCCAGCATGTCGGAGTAGTCCATCTTATAGATGTGGTCGCCGGAGAGAATCACCACATATTCGGGGTCGTGCATGTCGATGAAGCCCAGGTTTTGATAGATGGCGTTAGCGGTGCCCTTGTACCAGGTGCCGCCCTTGGCGCCCTGATAGGGGGGCAGGATGTGAACGCCGCCGGCGGATCCGTCCAGGTCCCAGGGCTGCCCGCTGCCGATATAGCTGTTCAGCTCCAGGGGGCGGTACTGGGTCAGCACGCCCACGGTGTCAATGCCGGAGTTGGTGCAGTTGGAGAGGGGGAAGTCGATGATGCGGTACTTGCCGCCGAAGGGAACGGCGGGCTTTGCCATGTCTCCGGTGAGGACGTAGAGGCGGCTGCCCTGTCCTCCGGCCAGCAGCATGGCAATGCATTCTTTCTTCATGTCTCTTTCAGCTCCTTTGCCTGTTTTTTCGCTCTGGGCTTCCTGGGGGCTTTTGCGGGTTTGTCAGCCTTTTCCGCTTTGGCGGCCGGCCTGGCCGCCTTGGCTTCCTTGGAGGCTTTGGGAGTCTTGATGACGCCGCTCAGGGCTTTGGCGGCGCTTTTTCCCGCCGCCTTGGCGCTTTCCCCGGCCGCCTTGACGGCCTTGGGAGCCCTGGGAGCCTTGACGGCCTTTACCGTCTTGGGCTTGGGGAACGTGCCCTCGCCCCGGAGGAACACCGCGCCGAAGGCCGGGATGCGGATGGCGGCGGAGTGCTCTTTCCCGTGGGACTCGATGGCCTCCACGGGGACGGGCCCGGTGTCGCCGAAGCCGTCGCCGCCATAGGCGGGATCGTCGGTGTTGAAGACGGGGGTATACTGCTTGTGGGCGGGGACGCCCATCCGGTATCCCTCGTAAGTATTGGGGGAGAAGTTCACCGCGCACAGGAGGTCCCGGCCCTTTTTGTCCTTCCGGAGGAAGACCACCACGTTGTTGTGGTTGTCGTCCACGACGAGCCACTCGAAGCCCTCCCAGCTAAAATCGATCTCCCACAGGGCGGGCTCCCTCCTGTAGAAGGCGTTGGCCTCCTTGAAGAAACGGTGGACCTTCTGGTTCTCCTCGTTATCCAGCAGGTACCAGTCCAGGGACTCCTTGTCGTTCCACTCGTGCCACTGGCCCAGCTCCGCGCCCATGAAGAGGAGCTTCTTGCCCGGGTGGGCCAGGAGGTAGGCGTAGAAGCCCCGGGTGCAGCGAAGCTGGTTGGCGTAGTCCCCGGGCATCTTGCCCACCACGGAGCCCTTCATGTGGACCACCTCGTCGTGGGAGATGGGCAGCACGAAGTTCTCGGAGAAGGCGTACATCATGGAGAAGGTGATGTCCTTGTGGTGGTCCTGGCGGAACCAGGGGTCCAGCTTCAGGTAGTGGCACATGTCGTTCATCCAGCCCATGTTCCACTTGAGGTTGAAGCCCAGGCCGCCGATGTCGGCGGGGCGGCTGACCATGGGCCAGGCGGTGGACTCCTCGGCGATCATCATCACGCCGGGCTTCACGGAGAAGGCCATGGCGTTCAGCTCCCGGAGGAAGTCGATGGCCTCCAGGTTCTCGTGCCCGCCGTACTTGTTGGGGGTCCAGGCCCCGCCCTGGCGGCTGTAGTCCAGGTAGAGCATGGACGCCACGGCGTCCACCCGCAGGCCGTCGATGTGGCACTCCTCCAGCCAGAAGCGGGCGGAGGAGAAGAGGAAGCTCTTCACCTCGGGCCGCCCGTAGTCGAAGACCCGGGTGCCCCAGGAGGCGTGTTCCCACTTGTTGGGGTCGCTGTACTCATAGCAGCAGCCGCCGTCGAACTCATAGAGCCCGTGGGAGTCCTTGCAGAAGTGGGCGGGGACCCAGTCCAGGATGACGGCGATGCCGTTTTTGTGCATGTGGTTCACAAACCAGAGGAAGTCCTTGGGCGTGCCGTACCGAGAGGTGGGGGCGAAATAGCCGGTGCACTGATAGCCCCAGGAGCCGTCGAAGGGATGCTCCAGCACGGGCAGCAGCTCGATGGCGGT
>CANPTW010000047.1 GCA_947577075.1 uncultured Oscillibacter sp.
ACGTGTCGGGCCGGAAGGTGGGGGACGGCGCGTCCAACGTGGTGATGGAGCAGCTCCGCACCCAGGACCCGGAGCCCAAGGACCATCTCTGCTATCTGACCAAGACGCCGGACGGCAAAATTCTGAAATCCTCCACCGTCTACATCCGGGACCGGAGGGGGAGGGTCTCCGCCATCCTGGCCATCAATTACGACATCTCCCGCCTTATCCTTATGGAGGAAGCCCTCCACGACCTGGTTTCCACCGGGGAGTCCGCCCCCGCCGAGCCGGAGCGAATCACCAACGTCAGCGACCTGCTGGACGAGCTGATTCAGCAGTCCGTGGCATTGGTCGGCAAGCCCGCCGCCGTGATGAACAAGGACGACAAGGTCCGGGCCATCCAGTTCCTCAGCCAGAACGGCGCGTTTCTCATCACCAAGTCGGGAGACAAGGTGGCCAAGTACTTCGGCATCTCCAAATACACCCTGTACTCCTACATCGACATGAACAAGCAGGAAGAGCAGAGCGGGGCCTGACGGCCCCGCTCTGCTTCAGAGTGTCAAGAAATGGTGAAACCTTCTTCGACGGGAAGGAAGAGAGTTACGAGAGGAACCCAGGAGGGGTTCCTTTCGTTTTCAATCATAAGTTTTTCGGAACGTTTTAACGGTCTGAAAAACTTGCTCAGGCTGGCGAAAATACTTTTTCGACAGCCTGGAGCAGAGCGGGGCCTGACGGCCCCGCTCTGCTTATGTTTCCGCGCTTTCTTTCCGCATGCTCTCGTCGAGCTTCTTCATCCACGCCTTTGCTCTTCGCTCGTCCTCGGTCTCGCCCATATACAGATCCTCCGCCAGGCACTGCCCCTGCTTCAAGGTCTCCCTGGCCGCGCCGAAATTCATCTCGTTTATCAGGGCGATGGCGTCCGTAACGGCATTGAACAGTGCCGTATAGGAGTTTGGAATTCCGCTCATACTGATCACCTCAGTATAATTATAACGCATTTGCATCGCCGTTGTAATGCGCATAATTCACAAATTTTGCATTATAATTTGTGTTGCATTTGAATTCTGTCCGCATTACGAGGTGCGCTATGAGTACGTTTAAGATTCCCTCGATTCCCCCAACTACCAATAAAAGCATTCGCTTCCCCAACGACTTAATCGAGGCAGTGGAGGTTTCCATTCGCGGAAAAAACTGCACCTTTTCCGCCTTTGTGGTGGAGGCCGTCCGCGTGGCCCTGGCCAATCTGGAGGAGGACGAGGAGTCCCAGACATGACGAACGCCGGGAGCGGATGCTCCCGGCGTCGGCCTGCCGGCGCGGCTTCCCCCGGCCGAAACGGCCCGGAGTCCCGGCCTACCGGATTCTCCTGGCCTCCACATAATACCGCTTATCCCGGGCGCGGCCGATGGAGAAGGTCTTCCGGGGCAGCACGCCGCCGGCCATCACGGCGCCAAACAGCTGCCCCTTCCCGATGGCGGGCAGGCGGAAGCCGATGCAGCCCGGCCGGCTGCCCAGGCGGTCCGCCGCCGCGCCGCCGTGGATGTAATCCACCGCCCCGCCGTGTTCCCGCACATAGCGGTCCAGGAACGCCTGGAGGGCGTCCGCCGCCGGCTGTCCCCGGAGCCGGGGAACGGAGGCGGTCCCCCTCCCGCCGGCGTGGACATAGGCCACGGCGCAGCTCTCGTCCCGGCTTCCGCCGTCCCCGGGCCGCCGGGCTTTAAGCGCCTCCAGCACCGCCTCCGGCTCCACGCCGGAAACCACCCGGTGGATGGGCTCGAACCGGAGGGCATCGTCGTGGCAGTTCACCACCTCCACCAGGGCGTACCGGGCGGGAAGGCTCTTCCACGCGCTTTCGGGGGTGACCCGCTTCAGCTCCTCATAGCACTGCTTGGCCGCGGCCAGGGAGTGGTTCCCGTCCCCCACGGCGAACAGCAGGGGCGGCGCTCCGCTCCCGCCGTACTTCCACCTCTGCTCCTCCGGGGAGCAGAGGGCCGCCAGCGCCTCCGCGGCCGCGTCCGTCTGCCCGCCGGTCAGCCGCCGTCCGGTGACGCGCCCCCCGCCCTGCTGGAGGTCAAAGCTGTACAGCGTCTCCATCTCCCCGGCGTCCCGGGCCAGGGGCTCGATCACGGTTTTATTCGGGTCGTCGATCAGCAGCATCACATGGGGCAGCTCCAGGGCGGCGTTCCTGCGGATCTCCACCCGGGGCGGAACCCGGGAGAGGACCGTGCGCTCCGTGGCCCGGATCAGGGCGCCGGACCCGGGGGTGAAGTCGTACCGCTCCAGATCCGCCATGCCCACAAGGCCGTGGCGGATTCTTCCGTCGGACTGCACCCGCTCGATGTAGAGGAGACTGTCCTTCACCTCCCGGAACAGGCCCCGCTCCAGATAGCGGTCCATGGCGGCGTTGACGGCGGAGATGCGCTCCTCCAGGCCGGGGGCGTCCAGCTCTGCCTCGGGAAGGATGAGGCGGAGGGTGGAGGGGGCGTCCCCCACGGTCCTCTCCACCGCCTGCCAATACGCGGGCTGGGAGGTAAACTGGTCGCAGGCCACCACGGCCCAGCGGGCCAGGTCCACGCCCTCCCCGGGCAGGAGGATGTCGGCGGGCGAAAAGCCCAGCTTCTCAAACTTCGGATGCATGCCGCGTTCCCCTTCCTATTTATTTTTTCGCAGCTCCCGGAAAATCATGACGGCGATAATCCCCAGGCATAGCAGGAGCAGGGGCAGGGCCGGAGCGGCCAGAACCATCAGCGGCCCCCGGAAGATTTCCCAAAGAGCCCCGCGGAAAAAGGACAGGTCCATGCCCGCCCTACAGGGCCGCTTTGATGGCGTTTAACAGGTCGCCGTATTCCTCATAGGCGGGGATCCCGGGGTAATCCCCCTTGATCTGCTCGGTGCTCCGGAAGAGGAAGCCCGCCTTTCCGGCCTGGATCATCCCCAGGTCGTTGAAGCTGTCCCCGGCGGCGATAGTCTCATAGCCGATGGACTGGAGCCCCTTCACCGTGGTGAGCTTGGAGTCCCTGCAGCGCATCCGGACGCCGGTGATCTCCCCGCTCCGGGCCACCTCCAGGGTGTTGCAGAAAATGGTGGGCCAGCCCAGCTTTTCCATCAGGGGCCTGGCGAACTGCTCGAAGGTGTCGCTGAGAATCACCACCTGGGTCATGGCGCGCAGCTCATCCAGAAAGTCCTTCGCCCCGGGCAGGGGATCAATTTTGGCGATGGTGTCCTGAATTTCCCCCAGGCCCAGCCCCCGTTCCTTCAGGATGTTCAGGCGGAATTTCATCAGCTTGTCGTAGTCAGGCTCATCCCGGGTGGTGCGCCGCAGCTCGGGAATGCCGCTGGCCTCGGAAAAGGCGATCCAGATTTCAGGGACGAGCACGCCCTCCAGATCAAGGCATACGATGTTCATACAAGCCCTCCTCAGTGGTCCAAATTTTGCAGGCGGTTTTCCGCCTCTCGCAGTATAGCAGACTTCCCGCCGCTTGTCACCTTTTATTTCGCCGGGGGAGGCAAAGCCGATTGCACCGGCGGAAAAATTGTGCTACACTCCAGATATCAAAGAGCCTGTGCCGGCGGCGGGGGAACGCCGCCCCTGCTGTTCCGCCGCCGTCCCCGCCGGGCGCCGCCGGAGCTTCGGGGCCCCGCCCGCCGGGGAAACGCCCCTATCCGGCGCTTCCCGCCCGCCGGCGCAGGCTCCAACAAGAAGGAGGAACTTTCAGCATGGACTTCCAAGCCCTCTCCGCCGCGCGGTACTCCCTCCGCAAGTTCAGCCCCCGGCCCGTGGAGCCGGAGAAGCTGGCCCTGATTCTGGAGGCCGGGCGGAACGCTCCCACCGCCCACAACAACCAGCCCCAGCGCATCTTTGTCCTCCGGACTCCCGAGGCCCTGGAAAAGGCCGACGGCTGCACCGGCGCCCACTTCCATCCCCCGGTGATCTTGGTGGTGGGCTACGATCCCTCCGCCTCCTGGAAGCGGGAGACGGACGGCAAGGACCACGGGGAGATCGACGCCGCCATCGCCGTCACCCAGATGATGCTGCAAGCCGCGGACCTGGGACTGGGCACCACCTATGTGGGCATGTTCGAGCCGGACAAGCTCCTGGCCGCCTTTCCGGAGATGGCGGGGACCCTCCCCATCGCCATGCTCCCCCTGGGCTATCCGGCGGAGGGCGCCCGCCCCGCCAGGCTCCACACGGACCGCAAGCCCCTGGAGGAACTGGTTTCCTATCTGTAACGCCCCGAAAAACGGGAGGCCGCCATGCCGGCGGCCTCCCGTTTCTTTACCGTTTTCTGCGCCCGCCCCGGTAGCTCCGGCGGCCTCTTCCGCCGCCGACGCTGCGGCCATAGCGGTAGCGGCGGCGGCTGAACAGCAGTCTCCAGCCCCCCAGGACAACCGCCGCCACCGCAACTACGGCCAGGCCCGCCTTGGCGGCGCCGGTGGAGGCGAAATTCTTCACATCCCGCCAGAAGACCCGGAGGCGGGAGGCCTCCACACTGGTGAAGGCCAGCAGGTCCACCTCCGCCAGCTCCTCCCCGTCCAGGGTGACGGTCAGGGTCCCCAGCACGTCCCCCTCGGCGATGGGGGCCTCCACGGGGTCCGCCTTTAAGGCGACGGTCTTTTCCACCTCCTCCGGCTCCACCCCCTTGGGCAGCAGCAGCTCCACCGCCTTCGCCGGGCGGAGGGTCACATGGTCCGTGGAGGAGAGGGACACCGGGGCCTCCCCGGCCACGTCGTCCTCCTTCAAAATGGTCTGATAGGCGAAGTTGCCGAAGGCCCATTTGTAGAGCCGGTTCGTCTCCCCGAAGCTGTAGGTCCACCAGGTGCCGTCCTCCTTCTGCTCCCGCTCCGCCCCCAGAATAACGCAGAGGAGATCCATCCTGGCGTGCTGGGCGGTGGTGACCAGGCAGTTCCCCGCCTGGGAGTGGGACCCGGTCTTGACGCCGTGGACGTCGGCGTTGTAATAGTCCCGGCCGCTTCGGATGAGGAAGTTGGTGTTGTTCAGCTGCCGCTCCTCGGAGAGGTTCGTGGCCGGGACGGTGTGGGAGCTGGCGTCGCAGACGGTCATGAACATGGGGTGCTCCAGCGCCGCCTCGGTGATGAGGTACAGGTCCCAGGCGGAGGTGTAGTGCTGGGAATCGTGGTACCCGTGGGGGTTCATAAAGTGGGTGTTCTCACACCCCAGCTCCTGGGCCCGGGCGTTCATCCGGTCCACGAAGCTGTCCACGGAGCCGGAGATCTCCTCCGCCAGGATGGCCCCGGCCTCGTTGGCGGAAACCACCATCAGGCAGTAGAGCAGCTCCTCCACCGTCAGGATCTCCCCCGCCTCAATGCCGGCGGTGCTGCCGTCCTCGGCCAGTCCCTCCAGGGCCGTGGGGGTGGCGGTGATCTCCTGCTGCAGGCCCAGCCGCCCCTCGTCCACGGCCTCCAGCACCAGCAGGCAGGTCATGATCTTCGTGGTGCTGGCGGGATAGAGCTCGTCGTGCTCGTTGAGGGCATAGATCACCGCCCCGGTCTTCCGGTCCACCAGCAGGGCGGCCTTGGCCTGAATTTCCGGGTCCGTCACCCGGACCGCCCCGGCGGGGGCCGTCAGCAGTCCCGCCAGCAGAAGGGCCAGGAAAAAAACTGATAAAAAACGCGTTGTTTTCATGTCCATCCCCCAAACTATGTGATATAATAATCCTCGGCCAGGTTTATAAACGGCGGTTCCCGCCGCCGTTCGATGATTTCCCCAACAGTATAGCAAAAAAAATGGAGGAACGCAACCGTGGAGACGCGTCAAAAAATCACCCGGGCCGAGGGGGCCCTGCTGGGCCTGACGGGGCTGTTTCTGTGCGTTCTCCTGGGGCTGTTCCTCCATGACCGGGCGGCCATGCGCGCCCCGGCCTCCGCCGGGACGGACCGGACCGCCCCCATAGAGGAGGTCCGGCCGGACCCCTCGCCCCTGGACCTCAACGCCGCCGGGGCGGAGGCGCTCACCGCCCTTCCCGGCATCGGGGAGACGCTGGCCCGGCGGATCGTGGACTACCGGGAGGAGCACGGCCCCTTTGGGGCCGTGGAGGATTTGACGAAGGTCCCCGGCATCGGCCAGGGAAAGCTGGCGGCGCTGGAGGGACTTGTGACAGTGGAGGAGACGGAATGAAAATTCTCGTGGTGGACGACGAGCGGACCCTGGTGAAGGGCATCAAATTCAATCTGGAAAACGAGGGCTATGAGGTGGAGTGCGCCTATGACGGCGCCGCCGCCGTGGAGCTGGCCCGGGAGGGCAAGCTGGACCTCATCATCCTGGATCTGATGATGCCGGAGGTGGACGGGCTGGAGGCCTGCATGCGCATCCGGGAGTTTTCCAACGTGCCCGTCATCATGCTGACCGCCAAGAGCGAGGACGCGGACAAGCTGATGGGCTTTGAGTGCGGGGCGGACGACTACCTCACCAAGCCCTTCAACATCCTGGAGCTGAAGGCCCGGGTCCGGGCCCTGCTCCGCCGGGCCGCCGGGGTTCAGCGCAGCCGCGGCAGCATCCTGACCCTGGGGGGCATCACCCTGAACACCGAGGAGCGCAGCGCCGCCCGGGGGGACCGGGCCGTGGACCTCACCGCCAAGGAGTACGATCTCGTCGAGCTTCTCATGCGCAATCCCCGGCGGGTCTACAGCCGGGAAAATCTGATGAACGTGGTCTGGGGCTACAGCTACGCCGGGGATTACCGGACGGTGGACGTGCACATCCGCCGCCTCCGGGAGAAGCTGGAGGAAAACCCGGCGGAGCCGGACCACATCATGACCAAGTGGGGGGTGGGGTACTATTTCAAGGAATGAACGTCCTTATTGGAGCAGCCTCCAGTTCCGCTTCGGCCTGAGCTACATCCTAGTCATCCTGGCGGTGCTGCTGCTGCTGAACACCTATCCCCTGCTGGTGTCGGAGGATCTGGTCTTCCGCTCCAAGGCCACCAACCTCCAAAGCAGCGTCTCCGTCCTGGTGAACGCCCTTTCCGGCCTCTCCCCCCTGACGGAGGAAAACGTGGCCGACGCCATGGCCGTGGCCCAGGAAACGGGCCTTTCCCGCATCCTGGTCACCGACGGCGCGGGCCGGGTGCTGTACGACACCCGGGAGACCGGCTCCGCCGTGGGGGACCTGGCCCTGTATACCGAGATCGTCCAGGCCCTGTTCGGGTACGACGCCTTCAGCTGCACCTACCGCCAGGGGGCGTTCCGAAGCCGGGCCTCCTCCCCGGTGATGTACCAAAGCCAGATCATCGGCGCGGTCTACGCCTATGAGTACGACACGGAGCAGGCCGCCCTCCTCTCCGGCCTGCAGGAGACGCTGCTGCGCCTCTCCGCCGTGGCGGGTGGGCTGGTGCTGGTGCTGAGCCTGGTGCTCTCCAAGGCCCTGACCCGCAAGATCGGCCTGCTTCTCACCGCCATCCGGCAGGTGCGGGAGGGGGCCTACAGCCACCGGGCGGACATCCGGGGCCGGGACGAGATCGCCCAGATCGGCTATGAGTTCAACAGCCTGACGGACCGCCTCCAGACCACGGAGAACGCCCGCCGCCGCTTCGTCTCCGACGCGTCCCACGAGCTGAAAACCCCCCTGGCCGCCATCCGCCTCCTGTCGGACTCCATCCTCCAGACGGAGAACATCGACCGGGAAACCACCAAGGAGTTCGTCACCGACATCGGCCGGGAGGCGGAGCGCCTCTCCCGCATCACGGAGGACCTCCTCCGCCTGACCCGGCTGGACAGCGGCGTGCTGGACCCCCCCGCGGCGGTGAACCTCCTCCCGGTGCTGGAGCAGGTCATGCGAATGATGAGCCTCGTGGCCCAGGAAAAGGGCGTGGACCTGACCTATTCCGCCGGGGAGGACTGCGTCGTCCTGGCCACCAGGGACGAGATCCACCAGGTCATATACAACCTGGTGGACAACGCCGTCAAATACTCCGCCATCGGCGGCACGGTTCAGGTCTCCCTGGGCCGGGAGGGGGACCAGGCGGTCCTCGCCGTGGCGGACAACGGCGCGGGCATCCCCGAGGCGGACCTGCCCCGGATCTTCGAGCGGTTTTACCGGGTGGACAAGGCCCGGTCCCGGGCCGCCGGGGGCACGGGCCTGGGCCTCTCCATCGTCAGCGACACGGTCAAGCGCCGGGGCGGCGTGGTGGAGGCCGCCAACCGCCCCGGCGGCGGCGCGGTGTTCACCGTCCGCTGGCCCCTGCTGGAGAGGAGGGACGCCCCATGAAAAAACGGCTCTGCCTGTCCCTGGTCCTCCTGCTGCTTCTGCCGGGCTGCCGGAGGGAGGAGCCGGAGCGGACCCCTTACATCCTCTACTTCCAGGAGGCGGATTTGACCTTTGCCGCCGGAGACGGCGCCTTCCGGGGGGAAACCGTCTACTTATACGACGCCGCCGCCGATACCCCCCGCCTCCTGGCGGAGGCGCTGATGAACGAGCTTTTAAAGGGCCCTTCCGACGAGACGCTGAAAAGCCCCCTCCCCCCCGGGACCTCCCTTCTCTCCCTGGAGATCACCGGGGACCGGGCCAGGGTGGACCTCTCGGCGGCTTACGGCACCCTTTCCGGCGTGGCCCTGACCCTGGCGGACAGCGCCGTGGCCATGACGCTGTCGCAGGTGCCGGAGATTTCCGCCGTCCAGATCACCGTCCGGGGCCGGGAGCTGGCCTACCGCGAGCGGCAGGTGCTGAACATCCGGGAGGTGCTGCTCTCCCCCGAGGAGGACGTCATCAGCACCGTGGACGTGCTGCTCTTCTTCCTGGACCAGGAGGGGCGCCCCGTCTCGGAGCGGCGGACCCTGGACCTCTATGAGGGCGACACCCAGGTTTCCGCCGTGGCCAGGGCCCTGGAGAGCGGCCCGGAAAACCGGGAGCTCCTCAGCCCCCTGCCGGAGGGCTTCCAGGTGAAATCCGTGTGGCTGGAGGAGGATATCTGTTATGTGAACCTCTCCTCCGCCCTGCTGGCGGAGCTGGAGGAGCCGGCGCTTCAGACCGCCCTGCTGGCGCTGGACCGCTCCCTCCGCTCTCTGGAGGGCGTGGAGGCCGTCCGCTTCCTGGTGGACGGCGAGTTCAGCCGGAACCTGGGCGTGCCGGAGGAGGGATGACGGCCCCCACTCCGCCCGCTCCCGCCGGAGCGGGCGGAGCGCCGAGGTTCCCCTTGACATTCCCCCCGATCTCCTGTACACTCTAAAGGTAGACCTTTCCGGAGTCTGACGAAAGCCAGGCTCCGGCGTCTATTAGAGACAAAGCCCCCCCACATCCCCCAACACCAGAAACAGGAAGGAGAATTCCCGTCATGAGAAGCCCCTCTGACCAGCAGACGCTGTTCCAAATCCGAGGCATTCCCCCTCTGGGCTCCGCCGTCTCCCTGTCCCTTCAGCACCTCGTGGCCATGATTGTGGGCTGCGTCACGCCCCCCATCATCATCGCCGGGGCCATCGGCCTGAGCCAGGCGGACCGGGTGCTGCTGATCCAGGCCTCCCTGGTCATGTCCGCCGTGTGCACCCTGATTCAGCTCTATCCGGTGAACAAATACTTCGGCTCCGGCCTTCCGGTGATCATGGGCGTCAGCTTCGCCTACGTCCCCAGCATGCAGGCCATCGCCTCCACCGGGGGCGGCGTGGGGGCCATTGCCGGGGCCATGATCGTGGGCGGCGTCGTGGCGGTCATCGTGGGCATTTTCGTGAAGAAGATCCGCCTCCTCTTTCCCCCGGTGATCACCGGGACGGTGGTCTTCACCATCGGCCTCTCCCTCTATCCCACGGCCATCAACTACATGGCGGGGGGAACCGCCAATACATACGAGCTGGTGGTGGAAACCAAGGGTCAGACCGAGGCCCTGGTCTACGGCTCCTGGCAGAACTGGTTGGTCGCCGCCCTGACCCTGGCCATCGTCATGCTGCTGAACAACCACGGAAAAGGCATCTGCAAGCTGGCCTCCATCCTCATCGGCATGCTCTGCGGCTATGTGATCTCCATGTTCTTCGGCATGGTTTCCTTTGCCGAGGTGGGCTCCGCCGCCTGGTTCTCCCTGCCCCGGGTGATGCACTTCGGCGTCACCTTCGACCCGCCCTCCTGCGTGGCCATCGGGCTGCTCTTCGCCATCAACTCCATTCAGGCCATCGGCGACTTCACCGCCACCACCGTGGGCGGCCTGGACCGGGACCCCACGGACCAGGAGCTCCAGGGCGGCATCATCGCCTACGGCTTCAGCAACATTCTGACGGCCTTTTTCGGCGGCCTGCCCACGGCCACCTACTCCCAGAACGTGGGCATCGTCACCACCAACAAGGTGGTGAACCGGATTGTCTTCGCTCTGACCGGGGGCTTTTTGCTGCTGGCGGGCCTGTCCCCGAAATTCGCGGCGGTGCTGACCACCATTCCCCAGTGCGTCCTGGGCGGGGCCACCATCACCGTCTTTTCCACCATTGCCATGACCGGCATGAAGCTCATCGCCTCCCAGGACCTGACGGCCCGGAACACCACCATCGTGGGCCTCTCCGCCGCCCTGGGCGTGGGCGTGAGCCAGGCCAGCGGGGCCCTCAGCCAATTCCCCGCGGGCTTCACCATGATCTTCGGCAAGTCCCCGGTGGTCATCGCCACGCTGATGGCGGTGCTGCTGAACCTGATCCTGCCCAAAGAGAAAACTTGAGAGGAAGAACATTGAGGTAATCATGGAACTCGAAACTCTGTGCTTTCACTGCCCCGGCCTGGAGGACGGGGGGCGCTTCCCCCTGGACAACACCGGGCGGGGCCGGGACCTGTCCCCGGAGATTATCCTGGAAAACCTGTCCCCCCGGGCCAAGACCCTGGCGGTCACCCTGGAGGACCTTTCCCACCCCGTAAAGGGCTTCACCCACTGGGTGATGTGGAATTTCCCCGCCCGTCCGGTCATCCCCGGGGGCATCCCCCAGCGGGACCGGCTGGAGAGCGGCGTGGTCCAGGGCATGGCTTACGGCGTCCACCGCTACGCGGGGCCCAAGCCCCCCATCTGGGCCCTCCACTCCTATCGGCTGACGGTCTATTCCCTGGACTGCGTCCTGGGCCTCAGCCCCACCGCCCGGAAGAAGCACTTCCTCAGGGCCGCGGAGGGCCACATCCTGCAAAAGGGCAGCCTGACCGCCGTGTTCGGATAAGCAAACGCCCGGGAGGCTCCGCCTCCCGGGCTGAATTTTGCTCTTGCATTTCCCCTCCCGGAGCGCTATAATTTAAAGCGCTAAATCGCTTTGACTATCAAAGGAGGGCTTCCTCATGAATTTCGTCTTCATCTCCCCCAACTTCCCCGAGGCCTACCGCTGGTTCTGCATCCGCCTGCGGGAAAACGGCGTCAACGTTCTGGGCGTGGGCGACGCCCCATACGACGGCCTCCACCCCGACCTGAAAAAGGCCCTGGGCGAATACTACCGGGTGGACAGCCTGGAGGACTATGACCAGGTGCTCCGGGCCCTGGGGTACTTCACCGGGCAGTACGGCAAAATCGACTGGGTGGAGAGCAACAACGAGTACTGGCTGGAGCTGGACGCCCGGCTCCGGACGGACTTCAACATCACCACCGGCCTGAAGGCCCACGAGATCGAAAAGTACAAAAGCAAGCTGGCCATGAAGGAGTTCTACCGGAAGGCCGGCCTCCCCTGCGCCCGGTGCGCGCCCGTCACGGACCTGGAGGCCGGGCTGGCCTTCGCCCGGGAGGTGGGCTATCCCATCATCGTCAAGCCCGACAACGGCGTGGGGGCCATCGCCACCTGGAAGCTGAAAAGCGCCGCCGACATGGAGTCCTTCTTCCGGGACCCGCCGCCGGTGCCTTATCTGATGGAGGAGTACGTCTCCGGCTCCGTCACCACCTACGACGGGGTCTGCGACTCCCGGGGGGAGGTCCTCTTCGCCGCCAGCCACATCACCCGGAATTCCATCATGGACATGGTGAACGAGGGCGTGCCCACGTACTATTACGTGGATAAGGAGGTCCCCGCCGATGTGGAGGCCGCCGGCCGGGCCACGCTGAAGGCCTTCGGCGCCGCCAGCCGCTTTTTCCACCTGGAGTTCTTCCGCCTGACGGAGGACAAGCCCGGCCTGGGCCGGGTGGGGGACATCGTGGCTCTGGAGGTCAACATGCGTCCCGCCGGGGGGTATACCCCGGACATGCTGGACTTCGGCCAGAGCGTGGACGTGTACCAGATCTGGGCGGACATGGTGGCCTTCGACGAGCTGCGCCACAGCTACGACGGCCCCCACAGCTACTGCGTCTACGCCGGGCGGCGGGACGAAAACCGCTACGTCCTCTCCCTCCCCCAGCTGGAGGCCCGCTGCGGCGGCCACGCCCGGCTCTTCACCCGCATGCCCGACGCCCTGGCGGGCACCATGGGCAACCAGGTGGCCATCGCCTGCTTCGACACCCTGGAGGAGGTGGACGCCTTCATCCAGGCGGCCTTCCAGCTGGAGGAACCGGCCCGACCCTGCTGATCCCCCCGGCGGCCCGAGGCCTTTCGGCAGGCTTGCGCCCCGGGACAAAAAAATTTTTTGGTCCTCCGGGAACTTTTCTGCGGACTCCTTCGTCAAACCATCGGAACCCATCCCACAAGACCGACACAAGGAGAATGCACATGAAAAAGAATTTATCCGCGCTGTTCCTGGCGCTGGCCCTCATCCTGTCCCTGGCCGCCTGCGGCGGAAGCGGCGGTCCCGTCCAGGATTCCGCCCCCGGCGGCGCCCCCGGGGCCGATGCTCCCGCCCCCTCCGCCCCCGTCGATCCGGAGGACTCCGTTTCCGGGGAGGACCTCCCCCAGGCGGACGTGGATCTGGCCGCCTTTTACAGCACCCTGCGGGAGGAGTACACGTGGCCCGAGCTGATGAGCCTGACGGACGACGCGTCCACGGCCGAGCTTTTGGACGCCTACTACCCCGGCCTGTCGGAGCTGTCCTTCAAACAGTGCGGGGTCTACATCGCCGCCATCTCCGCCGCCGTGGGTGAAATCGCCCTGGTGGAAGCGGAAAGCGCCGAGGACGCCCGGAAGGCTGAGGAGATCTTCCAGGCCCGGATCGATTATCAGGTGGGGGACGAGAGCAACCCCGGCGGAGCCTGGTATCCCGAAACCATCGAGGGCTGGAAGGACCACTCCGTCGTCGCCTCCAGCGGAAATTACGTCATGCTGGCCGTGGGCGAGGCCTCCGGCGAAGCGGAGGAGCGCTTTCTCCAGCTGTTTTCGTAAGCGGGAAGCGGCCTCCTTTCCGGCTGCAAAATAGCCCTTGCCTTCCTCTGCCCGATCCTTTATAATAATCCCACAATATCAATTGAGCCCTGCTTAAACCCGGCGGCGCTCCGGCGGTTTTAAGCAGGCTCCGGAAATCGAGGAGATACAACGTGGGATTCTTTGAGCTGTTTAAAAAACGGGCCCCGGAGGAACCGCCTCCGGCGGCGCCCGCCCCCAAGGCCCCGGAGCAGGAGGATATCGCCGTCTACTCCCATATGCGGGTGGAGGTGACGGCCATGGACGGGCAGCTTCTCTTTGTGGCCAAGCTGATGAGCCCCCGGGGAACCACGGCGGAGCTGCACCAGTACTCCGAGGCGGAAATGCCCCCGGAGGCGGGAACGGAGCCCCTGCACGTCCGCATCCGGGGCTATCACGACCACCTGCGGAAGGCCGTTTACATGGAGGGCGTCATCACGCCCCAGCCCAAGCACATCTGGCATGTGGACGGGCTCACCGTCGCCAGGGTGGGCAACGACCGGGCGTTCTTCCGCCTGGACACGAACCTGGACGCCAGCGTCACCAAATTCAGCGGCCGGAACGCCGGGGAGAAGCCCTGCAAAATGCTGAACATCAGCGTGGGCGGGGCCCGCATCTCCGCGGAGCAGCAGTACTGGGAGGGGGACAAGCTCCTCCTCACCGTCAAGCTGCTGGAGGACCGGGACCCCTCCATTATGTACTGCAAGGTTCTGCGGGTCATTGAAAAGGAGGGCGGGCCCTATGAATACGGCTGCCAGTTCCTGGAGCTGAACGAGGCCGACCAGGACAAAATCACCGAGAACATCTTCACCGCCCAGCGCAAGAGCAGAAGCGTCTCCAAATAACCAGCCCGCCGGGAACGGACAACGCCGTCCCCGGCGGGCTTTCCCCATTTCCGCCGGCCCCGCCCGGTCCCGGGGGGCCGGAGCTAAAACCGGAAGAGCTTTAAAATCACGCCGTACAGCACCGAGGCCACCGTGCCGAACACGATGACCGGCCCCGCCACGGTGAACATCTTCGCCGCCATGCCGGTGATAAAGCCCTCGCTCTTGAAGTCGATGGCGGGGGACACCACGGCGTTGGCAAACCCGGTAATGGGCACCAGGGTCCCCGCGCCGCCGTACCGGGCAATCTTGCTGTAGAGGTTCAGCCCCGTCAGCAGGGCGGAGAGAAACACCAGCGTGCAGGAGGCGGCGGTGCCCGCGTCCTCCTTGCTCAGGCCCGCCGAGGCCCAGCCGTTTTGAATGAGCTGGCCCAGCACGCAGATGGCTCCGCCGATTGCGAAGGCCAGGGCCACATCCTTGACGATGGGGGACTTTTTGGATTTCTGCTTGACGTAGGTCTGATATTCCTTGGGCGACATATCCATGGGAGAATTCCTCTTTTCGTTCCGGATTTCCCATAGTGTTGCCCCGGCGGCCGGAAATATTCCCATTTCCCCCTACAGCGCCAGGCGCAGCCGGAACCAGCCGTCTTCAATCCGGAAGGAGCACATGGCCTGATATTTTTCCGCGAAGGCGGCAATGGACCGGGTGCCGGTCCCGTGTCCGGCGTCCGTGGGAAGGGGGAACCCGTCGGGGCCGAGGCGCGCGTCCCTTCCGCAGGGATTGGAAAACTCCATCATCAGGCAGGGCGAGCCGATGCACTTGCAGACCATGCGCCGGTCCTCCCCGGGCAGCTTCCGCATCTCGTGGATCATGTTCTCCAGCGCGTTGGCAAAGACGGTGGACAGCGCCGCCGTGGGCACGGGCAGCCGGGCGGGAAGGTCGATGTGGGCCTCCAGCCGCACGCCCAGCTCCTTCGCCTGGCGGAAGTAGCTGCTTAAAACCGCATTCAGGGCGGGGTCGGCGCAGTAGCGCTCCACCTCGGTGTCGTCCAGCGCCTGCTGGGAGGAGCCGATGTAGTCCAGCGCCGCCTGGGCGTTCCCCTGCCGGAGCATGGCGGAAATGGCCAGAAGCCTGTGCCGCAGGTCGTGGCGCTCCACGCGGATCCGGTCCTCCGCCTCATGGAGCTCGGACGCCCGGCGCTCCATCATGGAGACCTGAAGCTCAAAGATGCGCTGGCGCTCCCGCACGCGGAACAGCTCATCCTGCTGGCGCAGGACGGTGAACATCGTGGCATAGGTAAGGGGCAGCAGGATCAGCGCCATGACGGCGGCCGGCATGTCCCAGGGCCGCAGGCGGAGATTTGTGGGGATGCCCCCCAGAATGGTCAGCGTGAGATAGAACAGCCCCGTCATGGCGGCGAACATCCACCAGCCCCGGCTGACGCTGTGCAGCAGGGCCAGATAGGGTCTGCGGACAAAGCGCCACGCCACCAGCAGCATCACGGGAAACGACGCCAGCCGCAGGGCAAAGTTCACCAGCCCCTCGCCGCCCACGGCATAGTCGATAAGGCCCGTGACCATCATCACCCAGATCATCGCCGTGTCCACCAGGCAGAAGGTGAAAAAGAAACGCCCGCCCCGGTTTTTGGACACGGCCAGAAAATAGAGCAGGCTGGGCAGCGTGGTGGTCAACAGGGTGTATTTCCCCTGCTCCTCGATGCCGTACGCCAGCAGGATATACAGGTTGCCCCCCATCCACAGGGTCATAAAGGGGATCAGGGAGAGGAGGTACCGCTTCCTGGAATACCGGGGCTCAAACAGCATCAGGAATATTGCGACCACCACAAACATGCTGAGGGAAGTGGACCAGTCAATCAGATTCTGATACCGCAGATTCACGTGCCGGGCCCCCCTTCAAGTAGTAGTCAAGCCACCGCTCCGTCACCTCGGCGCGGAACAGGCGGGACAGGGGCAGCGGCCTCCCGTCCGTCAGCCGCAGTCCGGAGGGCTCCACCCGTTCCACAAACAGCAGATTGACAATAAAGGACGCGGCGCACAGCACAAAGCCCGGCTGCTCCAGAAGGGGCCTCACCGCGTCCCGGAAGGACCCCCGCAGGCTGGTGCTCTCCAGCACGGAATTGTCGGAGAGATGGTAGCGGACGCAGCGGTCCGCCAGCTCGCCGTACACCACGGACCGGAAGGGCAGCCGCCGGAACCCGTCCCGGGTCTTGACCGAAACAAGGGCCCGGCGGTCCCGGGCCAGGTCCCCGGCGGCGCCGTCCAGGATTTGAAACAGGCGCTCCTCATCCAGCGGCTTGAGCAGGTAGTCCCACGCCCTGACCTGGTAGGAATCCACCGCGAAGTCCCGGGAGGCGGTGAGATAGACAATGCGCCCGCCCTGGTCGAACTCCCGGATGCTCCGCCCCAGTTCAATGCCGTTCTCCCCCGGCATGATCACGTCCAGCAGATATAAATCAAAGGCTCCCTTGGCCCGCAGATGCTCCATAAGGTCAATGCCGGAGGAAAACGCGGCCGTGTCCAGCTCCATATGGGGGCGCCGGGCCCGATAGGTTCGGAGGAACGCCTCCGCCTGCGCCAGCTGCGCCCCCTCATCGTCGCAAAGGGCAATTCTTATGATAAGCGCCTCCCTTCCAAATGCGTGCTTCCCCAGAGCCTGCTTAAAATCCGGCACTCCGCCGGATTTTAGAGCACTTCTCAAAAATACTGAGAAAAGTTCAGCGGTTCGGAAATTGCATGGCCGCGTTGTCGTCCTTGACGGGCGCCAGCCCGCCTGCGTCCTCCGCCTTGCCCTGCAATTCCCGCCCTCGCTTCCTTTTTTCTCATTATTTTAGAGAACTGCTCTAATCAGGCTCCCGGATTCTTCCCCCCGGCGCCGCTCCCGCCCGCACACTGCCGGGGCGCAGGCCGGCGGCCGCTCGTTATAGGCAGCACAGTTGAAAAGAGTCCAAAGGATTCGTTTCCATACGGCGCTGTTTTACAGCGCCGTAAGCCGCGTGAGCGGCTCACGGTGCTTGACTTCATAGGAAACGCACAGGCGCTTTGCGCCCCGGCGGGCCTATGGCCCGCCGGTTGAAAAGAAGTGGTATGCTTCTTTTCAACTGCGTTGACTATATCCCCGCCAAACGCGGCGGGGCCCGGCGGTTTCCGGGTCCGGTTTGGGGCAATCCACAAAATTATAGCACAGGGGAAAATGCTTCGTCAATGCGGGGGCATCTGCAGAATCCTCGCAAAATCATACCAATTTCTCACAGGGAGAGGCGCCGTCCCCATTCAAAGGCGCCCGGGCTTCCCTAGAGGGTGTCTTCAAACTCCCGAAACGCGGTCCGGCGGCATCTTTTTCCGCCATGCCGCGTTGCTTCGGCTTGAAATCCGTCAGGATTCCCGCACCAAAGCGCCTTGCCTGGCGAAAAAATCTGCCCCGGGCCGTCACTCCGGGAATTTGAAGACACCCTCTAGCGTCTGCTTGAAAACCGTCAGGGCGCCGTCTTGGGGCGTCTTTTTCCGCCGGGACTGCGTTGCTTTGACTTGAAAGCCGTCAGGATTCCTGCGTCAAATCGCCTTGCCCGGCAAAAAAAATCCGTCCGAATCCGGCATTTCCCAGGTTTTAAAACAGACGCTAGCCTTTTAAAATATCCGTGTTCCGGTACTGAACCGCTTCCGCCAGGTGGGCCGCGCCGATGTCCGCCTCCCCGTCCAGATCGGCGATGGTCCGGGCCACCCGGAGAATCCGGTCATGGGACCGGGCCGTCAGGCCCATGCGCTGGAAGGCGTTTTTCATCAGCTTTTCCCCGGCGTCGTCCAGGCGGCAGAATTCCCCCAGCCGGGCCGGGGCGATCTGGGCGTTGCAGGACGCACCGGACCCCGCCAGCCGCCGGGCCTGGACGGCCCGGGCCCCGTCCACCCGGGCCTTGACCTGGGCGGAGGACTCCGGCGTCTCCCGGCGGCGCATGGCCTCGTACTCCACCGAGGGCACCGTCACATGGAGGTCGATCCGGTCCAGCAGGGGGCCGGAGATTTTCTCCACGTACCGCTCCCGGTCCCGGGGGGAGCAGGTGCACCGCCGGTCCGGGTGGCCCCGCCAGCCGCAGCGGCAGGGGTTCATGGCGCAGATCAGCTGGAACCGGGCGGGGAGGCGCAGGGTGCCCCCGGCCCGGGAGATGGTGACCTCCCCGTCCTCCAAAGGCTGGCGGAGGATCTCCAGAGCGTCCCGGCGGAACTCCGGCAGCTCATCCAGGAAGAGGACCCCGTTGTGGGCCAGGGAGATCTCCCCGGGCCGCATGGCGGGCCCGCCGCCGGTGAGGGCGGAGGCGGAAACCGTGTGGTGGGGGCTGCGGAAGGGCCGCCGGGTGAGCAGGGGGTGCCTGGGGTCCGCCAGCCCCGCCACGGACCACACGCCGGAGGCCGCCAGGGCCTCCTCCCGGCTCATGTCCGGCAGGATGGAGGGCAGGCGCTTGGCCAGCATGGACTTGCCCGCCCCGGGGGAGCCGATCATCAGGAGGTTGTGCCCCCCGGCGGCGGCGATCTCCAGGGCCCGCTTCACGTTCTCCTGGCCCATCACGTCCCGGAGGTCCAGGAGGCCCGCCTCGTCCTCCTCCGGCGTCCAGGCCGGGGCGGACGCAAGGGGCGCCTCCCCCCGGAGGTGGGCCGTCAGGGCCCCCACGTCCGGGACGCCGTAGACCGTCAGGCCCCCGGCCAGGGTGGCCTCCGCGGCGTTGTCCGCCGGGACGAAGAGCTGCCGGACTCCGGCCCGCTCCGCCGCCAGGGCCATGGGCAGGACCCCCGCCACGCTCCGCAGCGTTCCGCCCAGGGACAGCTCCCCCAGGAACGCCGCGTCCGCCGGGGGCTCCGGCAGCTCGCCGCCCGCCGCCAGGAGGCCCACGAAGATGGGCAGGTCGTAGAGGGTCCCCGCCTTCTTCTGCCCCGCCGGGGCCAGGTTCACGGTGATGCGGCTGACGGGGAACTTGGCCCCGCAGTTCTTCACCGCCGCCCGGACCCGCTCCCGGGCCTCCCGGACGGCGGCGTCCGGCAGGCCCACCACGTCGAAGGCGGGGAGCCCGCCGGAGAGAAAGCACTCGGCGCTGACCTCGTAGCCGGAGACGCCGTTCAAGCCAAGGGAACGCACGGTGACCACCATAATCGAAACCTCCTGCGTTGTCTGTATGGGAACATGATACCACAGATTGGGAAAAATGGAAAGAAGAGAAGAAAGCGGGTTGTTCCCGCCGGGCCTTGCAATCTCCGCCCGGCGGCGCTATAATGAATTTTGGAGGTGGGAAACATGAAGAAAACCGCAAAAATCGGATTGTTTGCCGCGCTGTTGTGCGCTGTTCTGACGGCGCTGTTTTTTTATCCGCGAGGCGGCGGAAATGTGGAAACGGTTGTCATTCCCCCGGCGGAATCCGATATTTACACGGAAAAGGACATTCGGGCGGCGGCGGATACCGTTGTTCAATATTTTAAAGAGGGATTTGACGGCTGCACCCTGAAAGAACTGCGCTATGCGGGGGACGAGGCCGCCGGACAGTTCGCGGAGTGGGAGGAGCAGTACGAAATCGACGAGGTCATCGTGCTGATGTCCACCTTTGATGTGGACGCCTCCGGCGGAGACGGCTCCTTGAACCCCAATTACACGTATAAGAATTGGGGCTGGGTTCTGGGGAGAAACGCAGGTGGAGAATGGAAACACCTTACCTATGGATACGGCTGAGCAGCGCGAAGCGGCGAACGGATCTGCAGGCGGCTGTCCCATGGGGACAACCGCCTGTCCGGGTTTTGTGGGAAGGGCGGCCCCCCTAGACCGGGCGGCCCTCCGGGCCGCCAAGAATCCCTGGGAAAATTTGTGCAAAAAATAACAAAGCGGCGGTTTACA
>CANPTW010000048.1 GCA_947577075.1 uncultured Oscillibacter sp.
ATCTGGGGGCCTCCACGCCGGAGAGCGAGCAGAACTGCGCCGTCATGGCGGCGGATGAGCTCCGGGACTATCTGGAAAACGGGAACATTAAAAACTCCGTCAACCTCCCGGACGTTTACCTGGAGCGCAGCGGCGTAATGCGCCTGTGCATCATCCACAAGAATATTCCCGCGATGCTGGCCAACATCACCAGGCTGATGAGCCGGGACGGCGTGAATGTGGAAAACCTGAGCAACAAGTCCAAGGGGGACTACGCGTACACCCTGGTGGACCTGGGGTCCCGGGTGGAACCCAGCGTGATCACGGACCTGAAGGAGCTGGCCAACGTCATCCGGGTCCGGGTGATAGACTGGGAGATCGGGGTCCTGCCCGAATAAGACGGAGGAGGGACGTTCATGGCGGATCTGAGCGGATTGCTGGGGCGCTCCTTGGGGAAGCTGTCCCTGGAGACGGCGGCCGCCGCCCTGGTGACGCTGCTGGTGTGCCTGGCGGCGGTGAAGCTGCTGCTGAAGCTGGCCCGCCGCCTGCTCGCCCGGACGAAGCTGGAGGAGCGGGTCCGGCGTTATGTGCTGGCGGCTTTGAAGCTGCTGCTCTACGCCCTGACGGTGATCTTCACCGCCGGGAGCCTGGGGGTGAACATGAGCTCCCTGGTGGCGTTGCTGTCGGTGGGATCTTTGGGAATCACCCTGGCGGCGGAGGACATTTTGGGCAATGTGGCCGGGGGGCTGGTGATCCTGTCCTCCCATCCCTTCACCATCGGGGACTTCATTGAGTCCGGGGGCGTCTGCGGCACGGTGGAGGAAATCAGCCTGAATCACACAAAGCTGACGACCCCCGACGGACTGACGGCCCTCCTGCCCAACAAGGAGCTGGCGGCCTCCAGGGTGACCAATTACACCCTCCTGGGCCGCCGCCGGATTGCCTGGAAGATGAGCGCGTCCTACGGCGCGCCCACGGAGACGGTGAAGGCCGCCTGCTTCCAGGCGGTGGAGGCCACGGAGCACATCCTCTCCGACCCGGCTCCGGCGGTCTGCCTCACGGCCTTTGGGGACAGCGGGGTGGAGTTCACGGTTTACTGCTGGACGGAAACCGGGGACTTCTGGGCCGCCCAGTTCGCCCTGGCGGAGAATCTGCGAAGCGCCTTTGACAGGGCGGGGGTGGAGATCCCGTACAACAAGCTGGATGTGCGCATCCAAAAGGACCCGGAGGGCGGGGAAGCCTGAACAAAGCGGAAACGGGCTCCGGCGGTTTTACCGCCGGAGCCCGCTGTGCATTTCTGCGGGAGAACGGCCCTGCCCCATGAGGAAACGCCTCCGCCGGACCCGCTTATCCCGCCGGGCCGATGATGGTCCCGTCGTCCTGCCCCGCCTCCAGGCCGTTGGCGATCCGCAGAAGCAGGAAGCCCAGCAGAGTCAGCGCCCCCCCGGCGTAGAGGAGCAGGGAGGAGAGATAGGCGCTGCCGTCCGCCAGGGCCGCGGCGCACAGCACCACCGCCGCGCCGGCGTAAACGCTGAAGCGCCGGGTCCGCCCGGCCTGGAAAGCGAAGGAGGAGAGGCGGTAAAACCCCAGGGTCAGGAACACCAGGGCCAGCAGCTCCACATAGTACATGGACAAGGAGGGATTCACGGAGTCGATGCGGTAGGTCAGCACCAGCCGGACCACCAGCGCCGCCACCGGCAGCAGCGTGATGGCGGAGGGGGCCCGGTGGGTGGGCCCTCCCGCCCTCCGGCGGCAGCCCGCCAGCACCGGCAGAAGCGACGCGGCGGCGGCCAGGGAGAGCGCGCCCAGGAGAAGCTGCCCCTGAAGGGAATAGCCCAGTCCCCCCGCCCGGAGAATGCCGTAAATGGCATGGCGGGAGGCGACAAGCCCCTCCGGCAGCAGCCGCAGCCCCTCCGCCAGGTCGGCAAGACCGCTGAGGGCCAGGAGGAACACGCCGCACACAGGCAGGGTGAGCAGTCCGGCGCTGCCGGTGGAAAAATCCCTGGGCAGGGCGGGGCCGGGATCCTCCTCGGCGGGGAGCAGCCGGGCGGTGAGGGCCAGAGCGGCCCCCAGGCCAACCAGCAGGGCGGCCAGGGCCAGCCCGGCCAGGCTGCCGGGAATGGGGAGGCCGGTGTCCGCCTCGAAGCCGGTGTGGTTCTGCAGCAGCCGCAGCACGCAGGCGGCGGCCGCGCCCAGCGCCGCCGTCAGGGGAAGGGCATATTGTTTGTTCATAGTGAAAACGTCCTTTCGGAAGTCGATTCAGGGCTCCGCCGTGTTCCCGCGTCCCCCGGGCGTTCCCGGGTAGAAGCGGCAAAAGGGCTTCCCGCCGGACCGCGTTTCGGGAGTTTCAAGATACCCTCTAGTATAACACAGAAACACTCCCCTGAAAAGCACCAATTTGCCGAATCAGCCTGGGTCCTCTGCAAGGGTCAGCCGGGGATTTTCCTCCGCCGCCCGCCGGAGAAGACGGGTCAGGGCCCGGCCCCGCCGGCCCAGGCGGCGCTCCAGGGCCTCCCGGTGGAGGAGGCGGACCGTCAGGGGGTCCGTCTGCTCCGTCAGGCAGTCGAAGAGGGCGTCCAGGTTCTGCCCGTAGTACTCCGGCAGGGCCAGGACCTCGGCAAAGCGGCGGTGGACCGCTTCCATGGACTCCAGCTCCAGCCCGTTCAGCACAATCTCAGCCATCGCTCTCGTCTCCATACAGCAGCTCAAAGGAGGCGTAGTGGTCCCCCGTGTAATAGATCAGCCCGTCGTTGGAGAAGACGATCCGCTTGGCTCCCCGGCTTCCGGCCCCCAGGGTGTCGATGTCGCACTCCGTGTAGGTCCGGCCCTTGGCCTCCGGCAGGAGTCCCTCGTAGTTCCCAAAGCGGCTGCCGCCGATGCACATCCCCGGGGCGTAGGGCTCCAGGTTTCCGCCGGGCCAGCCCAGATTCTGGGCCTCCTTCTTCGTGATGAAGTTGTCCGGCAGGCGGCCGTAGGTGTGAATGTAGAGGGCCACGTCCTCTTTGGAGGTATAGGTCCCGTCCTCCGGCAGAAGGGCCTCTCCGGCGGCGTCCTCCGGCGGGGTTTCCGCGTCTTCCGGGGCTTCCCCGCCGTCCCCGGCGCCGGGGGGCTCCGGCGCCCCGGGTTCCGGAGCCTCCGCGGTGGAAGAGCCCCCTTCCTCCGGTTCGGCGGAATCCTCCAAATCCTCCGGGTCCTCCACGGCGGGGAGGTCGACCTTCGTGTCCTCAAATTGGGTTTCCCCCGGAAGGCCCGCCGGGTCCGCCATACCGCCGCAGGCGGTGAGGGAGAACAGGGTCAAAGCGGCCAGCAGGCCGCCGAGCCAGCGTTTCATAGCCATCATCCTTTCTCTTGCTCGGGTATCAGCACAGTTGAAAAGAGAAGCGAATGCTTCTTTTCAACCGTGCTGACGATAGTATACCAGCCCAGGTGAAAAGTGGCAAGGCCCGCCGCCCAATTTTAGGGCCTGTTTGAAACATGCCAAACCACCCAATCGGCGGATCTTTTTCCGCGGATGCTTCGTTGATTTCCCTTGAAATCCGCCAGGATTCCTGGGGGAAATTGCCTCCCCCAGCGAAAAACTCTCCCGCCGCCGGACATTCCGCCATGTTTCAAACAGCCCCTAGGCCGCCGCGGAGACGGAAAACGTCCGCAGGCGGATACTCCGCCTGCGGACGCAGACCAAATTCGACCGGAGGGAAGGACGCCGCGGGGAGCGCGCGGAGGGACTCCTTCCGCCCTGCGCCGAAGCGTTCCGCCTGTTTTGCGCCGAGCGTTCAGCCCGCCGCCGGCCCGCCGTTCAGCAGGGCTTGAAAGCGCTCCAGCAGCACGGCGGCCTGGCCCCTGGCGGCCCGGCCCTGGGGGAGCAGGTCGCCCTCCTTGGTTCCCTGGAGGATGCCCTCGGCCAGGGCCCATTTCAGGGCCTCTTCCGCGTAGCCGCCGACCTCTCCCGCGTCCCGATAGGGCGCCAGGGACGCCCTGCGCCCGCTGTCCGCTCCCTTCAGCCCGGCATAGCGCCAGAGGATGGCCGCCAGCTGCTGGCGGCTGACGGGCAGGTCCGGCCGGAAGCTTCCGTCGGCAAAGCCGGTGACGACGTCCTGCCGGGCAGCCCAGGCCACGGCCTTGGCGTAGTAAGCCGAGGCGGGAACGTCGGGGAAGGAGGAGCCGTAAACGGCGGGCTCTCCCGCCAGGCGGTAAAGAATGGCGGCAAGCTGCCCCCGGGTCACGGTTCCGCCGGGGGAGAAGGTCCCCGGGCCCGTGCCGTTCATCAGCCCGGCAGCGCAGACCCGGTCCACGGCCCCGGCGTACCAAGCGTCCCGGGGGACGTCCCGGAAGTGTCCGCCGTTCCAGGCGGCCCAGGCGCTTTGGATCAGGTCCCCCTCGCCGTCCTGGGACAGTTCCCAGAAGCCCACGCCCCCCAGCCCCCGCTGCCGGGCCAGCTCCGCCTTGGCGGCGATGGAAACCGGATCGTCATAGGAGAGGAAAACCCCGCCGCCGTAAAGCCAGGGGACCTCCGCCTCCTCATGCCGGAACCGGCGGTAGGCGGAATTGGCCAGGTAGTCGCGCTTCACGGTGTTCCAGGCCACGGATCCGGCGCTGAGGAAGCTGCTGTAAAGGCCGCTGCTCCCCCGGGGGGCCCCTTGGTATATGTACCCGTACAGGGGCATTCCCAGCACCAGCTTTTCCGCCGGAACGCCCCGGCCCAGCCAGGCCGAGATTCCCCCGTCCACGCTGGCGCGGTAGCGGGAGGGACCGCCGGACACGGGGTAGAGGGGGGCGTTGAAATCCGCGTAGGGGTCCCAAGGCCCGTGAAGGTCATAGGCCATGAGGAAAATGTGGTCCACCACCTCCGCCACCGCCCGGGGCTCGATGTGATTCAGATAGCCGCCGTCCGCCGCTCCGGCAATGCTGAGGACATAGGCTTTCCCGTCCCGCCGCCCCTGGGCGTCCAGCGCGGCCCGGACGGCTTTCAGCAGCAGGGTGAAGTTTTCCCGGTCCTGGGGACGGTGAACCACCCCGGGGGCCCCGCCGGAGACCGGGTATTCCCAGTCCAGGTCTACGCCGTCCAGCCCGTGTTCCCGCACCAGGTCTGCGCAGCTTTCGGCAAAGACCTCCCGGCTGGCCTCCGAGGCCGCCGCGTCGGAAAACCAGGCGGACTCGTCCCACCCGCCGATGGCGAGGACGATTTTTAAGTCGGCGTTTGCCTTCCGCAGGGCCGTCAGGCGGCGGAGAGCCTCCCGGTCCCGCCCCGGGTCCTCCAGGGCGGCTTTCCCGTCTTCGATTTTGGCGAAGGCGTAATGAATTTGGGTGAACAGCTCCGCCGGAATGTCCTCCGGCGCGTACCCCAGCCCCCCGGCCCAGGCGGCGTAATAGCCCACCACCGTTCCGGCGGTCCCGGCGGCGGAGGGCCGCCCTCCCGCTGCGGCCAGCAGCGCGAAAACGAGGATCAGCAGCGGCAGGAAACGCTTTTTCCGCATAGCACACTCTCCTTAAACAATTCTCGTTTCATTTTACCAAGGGCGTCCCGCCGGGGCAACGCACAAGTTCTGGAAGGCTCCCCAGAAAAAGAAAAGCCCGTCTTCCCGCGCCGGGGAGGGGCCCGGAAAAAGCAGGGAGGAGCCGCCGCGCACAGCGCACGCCGCGGCGGTTTCGCAAAGGCATACAACCCGGCCGCTGCCGGGGGGCGGCACCCATTCGCCTCGGGCCGGCCGGCCCAAAAAATGAAGGAACCCCCTCGGGGGTTCCTTTCGGCCTTCCGGCTTGAAGAGCCGCGCCGTTCTCTTATGGGAACAGCCCCTAGCTTCCGGATTCCATGGAGATCCGGTTGAACATGGACAGGATGTCGTCCATGGAGGTGCTCCGCTTCTCCTCACCGGCCCGGTCCAGGACCACCCGGCCCCGGTTCATCATCAGGATCCGGTCGCCGTACTCCACGGCGTAGCGGAGATTGTGGGTCACCATGACGGCGGTGAGCTTCTTTTCCCGGATGACCCGGTCCGTCAGGACCATGACGGCGTCCGCCGTCTTGGGGTCCAGGGCCGCGGTGTGCTCGTCGAGGATCAGGAACCGCAGGGGCGTCATGGTCGCCATCAGCAGGGCCACGGCCTGCCGCTGTCCGCCGGAGAGGGCCCCCATTTTCACGTCCAGCTTCTCCTCCAGCCCCAGGCCCAGGGACCGGAGCCGCTCCCGGTAAAAATCCACGCGCCTGCGGTCCACCGCCCGGCCCAGGCCGAAGGGCCGGCCCTTGTTGTCCGCCAGGGACAGGTTCTCCAGCATCGTCAGGTTGGGGCAGGTTCCCGCGGACGGGTTTTGGTACACCCGGCCCATGCCGGCGTACCGCTGGTAATCCCGGAGCTTCCCGATGCTCGTTCCGTCCACCAGCACGTCGCCCCCCTCGATGGGGATGGAGCCGCAGATAATATTCAGCATGGAGGTCTTCCCGCTGCCGTTGCTCCCCACGATGGCCACGAACTGGCCCTCCTCCACCGTCAGGGAGAAGTTTTGGAACAGCCGCTGTTCCGTCACGGCTCCGGGGTTGTAAATCTTCGTCACGTCCCGCAGCTCAAGCATGGATGATCTCCTCCCCCTTCCGGCCCGAAAGCACCAGCACCAGCAGAAACAGCGCCGCCGTCACGAGCTTCATCATATTGGCGGGCAGTCCGGCGCTCAGCGCCGCCTGGACGCAGAGCTTGTAAAGGATGCTGCCCAGAATGACCGACGTGGTCCCCGCGGGGGAGGCCAGGAAGCGGAGCAGCTTTCCCTTCCGCAGGGCCCGCGCCGCCGGAGAGGCGGCGTAGACATTCATCAAAGAGACGCCGATGATCACCGCCGCCAGGCCGTACACCAGCTGGCCGGTGCCCATGGTGGCGGAAAAGCTCCTCTGCTCGTGGACGACGACGCAGCCGCCCAGGGCCACCAGCGCGTTGGAAATCACCAGCCCCAGCAGCTTCACCGCCCCCCGGTCCTGGGCCAGGGAGGTGACGAGGTCGGCGTTGTCCCCCACCGCCCGGAGGAGCAGGCCGGATTTTGTCTTGAAATAGGCGTCCAGCGCCAGCTTCACCGCCAGCACCAGAAGGAAGGAGACCGCCAGCTTCCGCCCCATCAGCGTCATGTCCCCCAGAAAGGCCATCACCGGGGCGGAGGTGAAGATCGTGTCCGTCCCCCGGTCCACCGTCAGGTTGGACCCGGCAATCTGGAGGTTGACGGAGAAGAGGGCGGTCATGGTGATGATGCCCGCCAGCAGGTTCCGGACGCCCAGCTTCACATGGACAAAGCCGGTGAACAGCCCCGCCAGGGCCCCCACCGCCATGGCGATGGGCAGGGTGAGCCAGGGGTCCGTTCCCCTCACCAGCAAAACCGCCGTCACCGCCGCCCCCAGGGGGAACGTGCCGTCCACCCCCAGGTCGGGGAAGTCCAGGATGGAATAGGTAATATAAACGCCGAAGGAGACCAGCGCGTAAATCAGCCCCTGGGTCAGGGTGCTGACAAGCAGATCCAGCATCGGAGATTCCTCCTTAAAGAGTAGTGTCGGGGCAGACCCTAGCGGACGGTGTTCCGCAGGGTCCCGATTCCCGCGATGGTGCAGGCCACCTCGTCCCCGGCCTCCAGGAACCTGGGCGGGTCGAAGCCCATGCCGACCCCGGCGGGAGTCCCCGTGGCAAGGATGGTCCCCGCCCGAAGGGTCATTCCGGCGGAGAGCTCCTCCAGGATTTCGCCGATTCCGTGGATCAGAAGGCTGGTGTTGGAGTGCTGGCGGAGCTCGCCGTTGACCTTGGCCAGAATGTCCAGGGCCGGAGGGAAGGCCGTCTCGTCCGCTGTGAGGATGCAGGGCCCCATGGGGGTGAAGCCGTCCAGGCTCTTGCCGAAGTACCACTGCTTGTGCCCGGTCTGGAGGTTCCGGGCGGACACGTCGTTCAAAACGGTGTAGCCGAAGACGTAGTCCCCGGCATTCTCAGCCTTGACGTTCCGGGCGTCCCGGCCGAGGATGACGGCCAGCTCCGCCTCATAGTCCAGCCGTTCCACCAGCCCGGCGTACCGGGGAATCTCCCCGCCGGGCCGCCCGGCCTCCGTGACCCGCTTGGAAAAGTAGACCGCCGCCGGTTTGTCCTTGGCGAAGGCCTCCGCGTCATAGCGGGCGGCCTCTCTCTCATGATCCCGGTAGTTCATGCCCAGGCAGATGATATCCTGCCGGGGCCGGGGGATGGGGGCCAGAAGGGTCACCTCCTCCAGGGGGACGGGCCTGCCCGGGGCGGCGAAGGCCCCGGGAGGACAGGTTTCAATCAGGGTGTTCATATCCGGGAAGGGCAGAAATACCACTCCGGCTTCCGTCAGCGCGCCCACGCGCTCCTCGCCCCGGTGGAGGCAGGTGACCAGTTTCATGAAAATACTCCTTTTGATTCCGCGGAATCCCGTTTACTTTGTGACGTCGATGGCGGCGGAGGAGACGTCCTCCGGCACGCGGATGCCCATGGCGTCCAGGGCCTCGGGGTTGATATAGAGGTCGAAGTTTTCGATGACCTCATAGGGGGTGTCCTGGCAGGTGGCCTCGCCCCGGAGAATCTTTGCGGCCATTTGGCCGGTCTGGATGCCCAGCTTGATATAGTCCAGGCCCGCCCCGGCCACGCAGCCCAGCTTCATCTGCTCCACCTCGGAGCCGTAGACGGGAACGCCGGCCTCGTTGGTCTTCTCCAGAATGGCGGGGAGGACGCCCACGACGGTGTTGTCCGTCAGGTTGGAGAGGCAGTCCACGCCCTTGGAGAGCAGAGTGTCCACGGCCTGGGTGACCTCGGCCTGGGCGGTGACGCCCACCGTCTCCACGGCAAAGCCGTATTCCGCGGCCTTTTCCTCATAGACGCCCACGGAGTAGACGGAGTTGGCCTCGCTGGTGGTATAGATGATGCCCACGGTCTTGGCCTCCGGCTGGAGGTCCCGGATGAGCTGGAGCTGTCCCTCCACAGGGAGGACGTCGGAAGTGCCGGTAATGTTGCCGGAGTCCAGCTTGGCTCCCACGGGGTCCGTAATGGCGGTGAAGATAACGGGAATGTCCTTGTCCTCGGCGGCGGCGAAGCAGGCCGTGGCGGAGGGGGTGGCCACGGCCACCATCATATCCACGTTTTCCGCCGAGAAGGTGGTCCCGATCTGGGTGGCGATGTTGTCGTCAAACCCGGCGTTCTGATAGTCCACCTTGAAGTCCACGCCCTCCATCAGACCGGCCTCGGCCAGGCCCTGGAGGAAGCCCTCCCGGCAGTTGTCCAGGGAGCCGTGCTCGCCGTATTGGGAAATGCCGATGAAATAGGGTTCCTTGTCACCGCCGCCGGAGGAGCCGTTTCCGGAGTCTCCGGCGGAGTCGCCGCCGGTCTTGCCGCCGCAGGCGGCCAGGGAGAGGGCCAGAGTCAGGGCCAGGAACAGGGAGGCAAATTTCTTCATGTTTTTCATGGTAATATCTCCTATCATTGTCGTCGTTATGTCGTTTCAGCCGTGTTGAGTATATGGGTCCAAGTCCGGCAAATACGCCGCTGCGCTGTTTTCCGCCATCGCTTCGTGTAAAGCTTCATGGGGATCGTCTCCTTCCTGGAAAACCAAAATAAAAAAGCCCTGTCCCTTCTTTGGGACAAGACTTCCATCCTGCGGTACCACCCAAGTTGACGCGTATGCGCCCGCTCGTCTCGCGCACGTTCGCTCATGCGCGCCGCGCTGGTAACGGGTGCGGTCCCCGTCGGCCGCTACTGAGCCCCATGGCCGTTCGCTCCGCCCTCGCGAGTCCATTCACGAAAACGCGTCCTGCCGCGATCCCACCCTCCGCGGCTCTCTGAGAGGCTACCTTTTCCGCTACTTCTCTCGCTCATAGGTTTTCCTTGATTGCTTTGCATTATACGCAGTGGAGAGACAAATGTCAACCGTCAATTTTCACAAAATCGCTTTAAAGCAAAAAAGAAACGGAAAGCCATGCGGGCCGGCGCAGCGTCCGGCCCGCAGTTTCCGCAATATCAGAGTCTGTTGGCATAAGCCAAATATGGGGATATTCGAGAAGGTTTTAGCCGGGTGCAAGGCGGAAAACCCGCAGGCGCGCTGACGCGCGCCAAACGCGGATGCCGCTGCGAACGGCAAATTTTGCCGGACAGGCATGGGCTTAAGGAAACGGGTCTACGATAAAAGCAGCTTGTCGTCCGCCTCGTCGCTTCCGCTGGCCTTGTTGAAGAGCTCCAGGAGCTGGGGCACGGTCAGCTTTTTCTTCTCCTCGCCGGAGACGTCGACAACGATTTTTCCGTCGTACATCATAATCAGCCGGTTTCCGTGCTGGATGGCGTCTTTCATGTTGTGGGTGACCATCATGGTGGTGAGGCGGCTCTCCTCCACGATGCGGTCCGACAGCTCCAGCACCTTGGCCGCCGTCTTGGGGTCCAGGGCGGCGGTGTGCTCGTCCAGAAGCAGCAGCCTGGGCTTTTTCAGGGAGGCCATCAGCAGCGTCAGCGCCTGCCGCTGTCCGCCGGAGAGAAGGCCCACCTTGCTGGTCAGCCGGTCCTCCAGTCCCAGGTCCAGATTCTTCAGCATCTCCTGATAGCGGTCCTTCTCCGCCTTGGTCACGCCCCAGCGGAGCCCCCGGCGCTGGCCCCGGCGGGCCGCCAGGGCCAGGTTCTCCAGAATCTGCATGGTGGGCGCGGTGCCCAGCATGGGGTCCTGGAAGACCCGCCCGATATAGGGGGCCCGCTTGTACTCCGGCAGGTGGGTGACGTTCACGCCCCCGATGGAGATGGACCCGCCGTCCACGGCCCAGGTTCCCGCCACGGCGTTGAGCATGGTGCTTTTGCCCGCTCCGTTGCCGCCGATGACCGTGCAGAAGTCCCCGTCGTTCAGTGTCAGGCTCACGCCCCGGAGGGCCTGCTTCTCGTTCACCGTTCCGGCGTTGAAGGTTTTCCAGATTTCCTTGATCTCAAGCATGCCGGGCACCTCCCGTCTTGACCTTGGCGTGGAAGTATTTCCCCTTCCAATAGGGGATGGAGAGGAACACCGCCACCACCAGGGCGGACAGTAACTTCAAATAGTTGGGGTTCAGGCCCATGGCCAGCACCGCCTGAATGACGATGTAATAGAGGATGGCGCCGATGGACACCGCCAGAAGCTTCAGCGCGAAGTTGTGGAACAGCTTGCCAAACAGCACCTGGCCGATGATCACCGCCGCCAGGCCGATGACGATGGCCCCCCGGCCCACGTTGATCTCGTTGGCCCCGTTGTACTGGCACAAAAGCGCCCCGGAGAGGGCCACCAGCCCGTTGGAAACCATCAGGCCCAGCACCTTGCAGAAGTCGGTGTTAATGCCCTGGGCCCGGGCGCAGCTGGGGTTGGAGCCCGTGGCCCGGAGAGCGCAGCCCAGCTCCGTGCCGAAGAAGCCGTACAGCAGGGCGATGAGGCCCGCCGTGAACAGGCCCACCACCAGGATGGGATGCCGCCAGAGGGGGAAGTCCCCCTTGATGGCGCCCTGGACGAAGCGGAGGGACACCAGCAGCTTTTCCAGCGTGTCCGCCTGGGTGACGTTGATGGCCACGGAGGCCTTGAAACCCATGATGGACATGTTGACGGAGTACAGCCCCAGCTGGGTCAGGATGCCGGAGAGAATGGCCGGGATGCCGCACAGGGTGTTTAAAAGCCCGGTGATCAGGCCCGCCAGCATCCCCGCCAGCAGGGCCGCCAGCAGTGCCGCCCAGACGCTGACGCCGCCGGAAAACAGCATCACGAACACCGCGCCGCCGGTGCAGAAGGAGCCGTCCACCGTCAGGTCCGCGATGTCCAGAATCTTATAGGTGATGTATACGCCGATGGCCATGATGCCCCAGATGAGCCCCTGGGACACGGCCCCCGGCAGGGCGTTGAGAAAACTCAGCATGGTTGCACAACCTCTCTTGAAATTAGGGCCTGAGCGAAGGGAAGCAGGGGAAGGCGGAACCCCTCCCCTGTTAAGAACGCTTTATTCGACGGCAATGGCCTCGTAGCCCTCGGGAGCGGTGAGGCCCAGGGCCTCGCAGGTGGCGGGGTTGTACTTCTTGACAAACTGGGGGGCGTACTCGATGGGCATTTCGGCCACATTGGCCTTGCCGGTGAGGATGTCCGCGGCCATTTCTCCGGTCTTGTAGCCGATGTCATAATAGCTGATGGACAGGGTCGCCACGCCGCAGCCGCCGCAGATGCCTTCCTCTCCGGCGAAGACGGGCTTCACGCCCCGGCAGATGTTGTCGATGATTCCCGCGTTGTTGGCCGCCGTGTTGTCCGTGGGGACATACAGCACGTCGGAGGCGTCCGCGGCGCTCTGAACCACGGAGGCCATGTCGTTGGTGTCGGAGAAGGGGAACTGGGTGCAGGCATAGCCCATGTCCTCCAGGTATTTCTGGACGTTGTCCACCTGATACTGGCTGTTGGGCTCGGCGGAGCAGAAGACCAGGCCTACGGTCTTGGCGTCGGGATACCACTCCTTGATCATTTCGGCCTGCTGGTCCAGGGGCGCCAGGTCGGAGGTGCCGGAGACGTTGCTGCCCACAGTGCCGGAGAAGTTCTCAATGCCCAGGGCCACACCGTACTCCGTGATGGAGGTGCCCAGCACCGGGATGTCGGCGGTGGCGGAGGCGGCGGCCTGGAGGGGGGCGGTGGCGTTGGCCATGATCAGGTCCACGCCTCCGGAGACGAAGCCGTTAATGATGGTTCCGCAGGTGGGGGTGTCGCCGGCGGCGTTCTGGAGGTCGATTTCCACCTGGCCGGGGAGCAGGGCGTTCAGCGCGTCGGTGAAGCCCTGGGTGGCCGCGTCCAGGGCCACATGGGGGGCCAGCTGGCAGACGCCGATTTTGTAAGTTTCGCCGGAGGAACCGGGATCGGCGGGCTGCTGGGTCCCGGCGGGGTCGGCGCCGGAGCTGCCGGAGTCGGCGGGAGCGGAATCCCCGCCGCAGGCGGCCAGGCTCAGGGCCAGGGCCAGGGTCAGGACAAGAGCGAGCAAGTTCTTCTTCATAATTTCCAATCTCCTTGTTTGTAGTGTGCGCGTTTTTAAGGGATTCATTATAAAAAGCGGCCCGTCCGCAGACAGGACCGCTTTCCATCCATAAAGCGCCTGTTCAGCCGGACTGTCTGCTTCCACGCTCAAAACGGCCCGCATAGCGGACCTTGGGAAAGCGGAAGTAAACGCCTTGGAGGGAGAATGTGTGCGCGCGCATAAGAACGTCTCCTCTCAAAAAACAGATGAACAGCCTTGACGCTTTTGTACTATACAGCTTTAAAGGGGTAAAGTCAATCGTCATTTTTCACAAAAACGCCCGGCGGCACGGACCCCCGCCCGGCGGCCCGCACGGGCGGAAACCCTTGCCCTGTCAGGGGTTTCCAGATTCTTTGTGCTATTTCCCCAAAGGCGGGGAGAAATCTTTTCCAAGCTCTATTGCATATTGCCGGAAACCGTTGTATAATAAAATCACGCAATTTCCGCACAGAGAAAAGAAAAATGGGAGGTCATTTTATGCGAAAAACCGCGCGCAAGCAGTTCCTGGCGCTGGCGCTGGTCCTGGCCATGCTGGCCGGGCTGGCCGTTCCCGCCCTGGCGGCGGAGGAGGGCAAAACCATCACCATCCTCCAGACCAGCGACCTGCACGGCATGGTCAACCCCTTTGACTATGCGTCCAACAAGGAAGCCAAAACCAGCATGGCCCACGCCGCCGCCATCGTCAAGGCGGAGCGGGCGGAGGATCCGGACCTGCTTCTGCTGGACACCGGAGACACCACCCAGGCCAACTACATCCAGTCCTTCCTGGACGAGGAGCCCCACCCCATGATCGCGGCCATGAACTATTTGAAGTACGACGCCTGGACCCTGGGCAACCACGAGTTCAACTTCGACTTCAAGTACACCACCAAGGAGATTAAGGAGTTCGAGGGCGTGACCCTGGGCGGCAACTTCTACAAGGCCGACGGGTCCCGCTGGCTGGACGCCTATCACATCTTCGAGGTGGACGGCGTGAAGGTGGCGGTCTTCGGCGTGGACGCGCCCCACATCCCCCAGTGGGAGAAGTCCGATCCCGGCCACTATAACAACATGAAAATCACCAACCCGGACGAAGAGATCGGGAAGATCCTGGACGAGCTGGAGGGCAAGGCCGACGTGATCATCGGCTCCGTGCACTACGGCCTGGACGGCGAATACGGCGTCGCGGGCATGAAGGAAGTGGCGGAGAAATACGGGGACCGGATGGACGCCCTGTTCATCGGCCACGCCCACGCCAAGGTCAATGAGACCATCGGCGGCATCCCCGTGCTGGAGCCCGGCAGCAACGGCGAATTTGTCAGCAAGGTGACCCTGACCCTGAAGGCCGACGGCGACGGCTGGGCCGTGGACAAGGCCGAGGGCGAGCTCATCGACTGCGCCGAGGCGACCCCGGACCCGGACTTCCTGACGGAGTTCAAGGACCTGCATGAGAAGAGCCTGGAGCTGGCCTCCCGGGAAGTGGGCACCGTGGGCAAGACCTTCATCGATCCCATTGAGTTCCTCCCGGGCATCCCCACCGCCGTCCTGGAGGACGACGCGGTTACGGACCTGGTGAACAAGGTCCAGATGGAGCGGGCCGGGGCCGACGTGTCCCTCGCCGCCCTGTTTGACGCCACCAGCAACCTGCAGGAGGGCCCCTTCCTCCACCGGGACAGCGTGAAGATCTACAAATACGACAACACCCTCTATGGAGTGAAGGTCACCGGAAAACAGATGAAGGCCATCATGGAGGAGAAAGCGGGCAACTTCTTCAACCAGTACCAGCCCGGCGATGTGACCATCAGCTTCAACCCCAATATCCGCCTGTACAACTACGACATGTTCGCGGGATTGGACTATGAGATCGACATCTCCAAGCCCGCCGGCTCCCGCATCCAGAACGTGGTCTACAAGGGCCAGCCCATGAAGGATACCGACACCATGATCCTGGCCCTGAATAACTACCGTTATGGCGGCCTCGTCTCCTCCGGCCTCATCAACGAGGCGGACGTGGTGTACGAGGGCGGCGCGGTCCGGGATATGATCACCGAGTATGTGGAGGCCCTGGACGGCCCCCTGATGCCCGAGGTGGACAACAACTGGAAGATCGTGGGCGCGGATCTGGACGACCCCCAGAAGGACCTGATTTATGAGAAGGTCCGCTCCGGCGAGATTGCCATTCCCACCAGCGAGGACGGCCGGACCCCCAACATCGCCTCCCTGAACGGCCCGGCCCTGCGGGCCGAGGGCGTGCTGCCCCCGCTGGAGGACGAGGAGCCCGCCGAGACGCCCGCCCCCGCTGAAGAGCCCGCTCCTGCGCCGGAGCCCGAGCCCGCCCCGGCCCCCGAACCGGAGCCCGCTCCCGCGCCGGAACCGGAACCCGTTCCCGCCGTGGCCGAAGGTACTTATACCGTCAAGGCCGGGGACTGCCTCTGGAGCATTGCCCAGAAGACCTATGGGACGGGGACCAAGTGGAGCGTCATCTACGCCGCCAATAAATCCACCGTCAAGGACCCCGCCGCCATCCAGGTGGGCCAGGTTCTGACGATTCCCGCCGCGTAAGCGCGGTATCTGCGCAAACCGACCAGCGGCCCCGGCTACTTGCCGGGGCCGCTTTCGTTCCGCCGGTTTCCATTGCTTCACTGTCCGGCTCATTCTTCCATTCTCTCGATCTTGATGATCACCGGGCGCAGCCCGTCGTTGCAGGAGCAGATAGCCACCCCCTTATGCTTCGGATCGATCCATGTGTTGTCGTACCAGCCCTCGGACCCATTTGCCAAAGCAAATACGTATTGGTAAACGGCTTTCCAGGCTTCGTCACAAAAGCCCTCCGGTTTTGCGTAATCGGAATAGAAAACCTGGCCTTCCTTCATGAGGGGACAGGTGGAAAATCCGGGGATGCCGTATTCCCTTGCGAGGTCCTCCTGTAAAGTGGTTTTCAATATGGTTATTTTACACGTTTTCATACCGCTTTCCCTCCCAAAAATCCAGTTCTCTTCTTCCAATTTTAGCATGGGGCCCGTTTCAATACAAGCTGTTTTGCAAAATTGCGGGCGGTACCGTTTCGCGGATTCTCCCCTTGCCTGGGAGGGAAAACCATGGTATACTAAATCCCGGCGAAACCGGGTATGATTTCCAGGAGGTGACCGCAATGGAAAAAAAGGGCGTGAAGCTTGCCGCCCAGAACCGGAAGGCCCACCACGATTATTATGTGGAGGAGAAATACGAGGCGGGCATCGAGCTGGCGGGCACGGAAGTGAAGTCCGTCCGGGCCGGAACGCTGAACTTAAAGGACTCCTACTGTTCCGTGAAGGACGGGGAGCTCTTTGTCCACGGGATGCACATCTCCCCCTATGAAAAAGGAAACATCTTCAATAAGGACCCCGTCCGCCCCCGCCGCCTGCTGATGCACAAGCGGGAGATTCGGAAGCTCCACGCCCTGGTGAAGCAGGACGGGTACACCCTGGTGCCCCTGTCCGTCTATTTTAAGGATTCCCGGGTCAAGGTGGAGGTGGGCCTGTGCAAGGGCAAGAAGAACTACGACAAGCGGGCCGCCATGGCACAGCGGGACACCAAGCGGGAAATTGACCGGGCCATGAAGGTCCGGTGAGGCTGTGAGCGGGCGCGGCTGGTTCGCGGCGGTCCGGGGCATTGCCGGGGCGGCGCTGGGGGCGCATTTGACGCTGGGGCTGTGGACCGCCCTGCTTATGTTCTTGCAAAGCTGCGGGATGGAAACGTCCCTTGTGTTCCTGGGGCTCTTCCTCCCCTGTCCCGCCGCTTATTTGGGCTACTGGGCCCTCCGGGGCCTGCGGCGGAGGCGCTTTGCCTATGCCGCCGCCTGGGGCTGCGCCTTTTTGGCCCTGCCCCTGGCCGCGAAGCCCGATACCGTGGCGGCCTGGCTGGGCGTGTGCTTTCTCAGCGGCGTTGCCGTCGTTTTGTCCCGTTGGCTCTTTCAGGAGCCCTTCCTCCGCTATGTGGACCCGGCATGGTACAAGGACCCCCGGCGCATTGCCGCCAAGGGCGGCGGGGGGCGGTCCCCCAACCGCTGCGGGCCGGAGACGGGATTCGGCCTCCCGGTGCCGGACGCCTTCGCCGTCAACGAGGGCGGCGGCGGTGCGGTGCTCTATGTCCGGGGGGCGGCCCTTCGGTGGGAGCCCCGGCTGGCAAAGGGGCGGACCTTCTCTGCCGGGGACGTGGCGGGGGTCCTCGTGGGCCCCGCCTGCAGCGCGCTGTACGATTCCAAAGGCGAGACGCTGGCCCGCTTCCGGACCTCCCAGAAGAACGGCCCCCTGCTGGCCCGGTATCTCCGGGACCGGGGCGTCCCCTTTTACGGCCTGAGCGAGGTCCCCCAAACGGGGCCCCTTCCCTTCGGAGAAGCGCCCCCTGCCCCCACTCCCTTGGGAGAGGCCGGGGCGGTTGGCGAATACGCGGCGGAGCCGGAGGCAAAGGAGGCCCCGCCTCCGGGGCACACGGACCTCTCCCGGGACTTCACCCTCGTTCTCCGGCGGACCCGGCCTATCGGCGCCTGGATTGGCGCGGGGATGGTTCTGGCCATCGCGGTGTTTCCCATTGGATTCCCCATCGCCGCCCGCTTGGGTGAGCGCTCGATTATCCCAAGCCTGAAAATCATGCTGGCGCTGGTGCTTGTTCTGATTGCCGGGCCCTGGGCCTGGGCGGCGGTATGCGGGGAGCTGTTCCCCTCCCGGCTGTCCGTGGAAAACGGGCACATTTGGCTGGACAAGAGCCTCTTTCCCATCCGAGAAATTTCACTGGAGGAGATCGGCGGGCTCCGCTATGACCGCTCCGACGAGTGCTACATTCTTTACGACAAACAGGAAAAGACCCTGGCGAAGTTCAGCACCCGGGACGACTTCGGCCCCCAGTTTCTGAACTTCCTCACGGATCACAATATCCGACTTTGTAAATAGGAAAGGAACGAGACGACATGAGCAATCCCATTGCCACGATCCTGATGGAGGACGGCAAAAAAATGACGGCCGAGCTCTATCCCGACAAGGCCCCCAACACCGTGAACAACTTCATCTCCCTGGCCAACAAGGGCTTTTACGACGGCCTGACCTTCCACCGGGTCATCCCCGGCTTCATGATTCAGGGGGGGGACCCGGAGAACAACGGCATGGGGGGCCCCGGATATTCCATCCGCGGGGAGTTCAGCCAGAACGGCTTTCCGCAGAACGATGTGAAGCACACCGCGGGGGTGCTGTCCATGGCCCGCAGCATGCACCCGGACTCCGCGGGGAGCCAGTTTTTCATCATGGTGGACGCGGCGCCCCACCTGGATGGGGCCTATGCCGCCTTTGGCCAGGTGATCGAGGGAATGGAGGACGCCGTCGCGATTTCCCGGGTGCAGCGGAGCATGATGAACGACAAGCCGAAAAAGCCCGTGGTGATCCGGTCCATCCGGGTGGACATGAAGGGCGCGGAGTACCCCGAGCCGGAAACCTGCTGAGGGCGGGGCCGCAGGAGGCCGCCGCACACTCCGCAAGTTCAAAAGGAGGAAGCTTTATGAAAACCGCCATTATCACCGGCGCGTCCTCCGGCCTGGGCCGGGAGCTGGCCCGCCAGATTGAGGACGTGTTTCCCGACATTGCGTGCTATTGGCTGATTTCCCGCCGGGCCGACCGGCTGGAGAGCCTGGCCATCAGCCTGCCCGGCAGGAGCACGGTCTGCCTGCCCCTGGACCTCTGCGACCCGATGAGCTTCACCGCGCTTCAGGAGCGCCTGGCGGCGGAAACGCCGGAGGTTTCCCTTCTGGTCAACTGCGCGGGCTGCGGCTTCCTGGGCCGGGTGGGGGAGCTGGACACCGCCTCCCAGACCCGCATGGTGGACCTGAACGTCCGGGCCCTCACCGCCGTGACCAACCTCGTCGTTCCATACATGCCGGAGGGGGCGCGCATCCTGAACGTGTCCTCCATCGCCTCCTTCTGCCCCAACCCCCGCATGACGGTGTACTCCTCTACCAAGGCGTATGTTTCCTCCTTCACCGTGGGCCTGGGCGAGGAGCTCCGCCGCCGGAAGGTGAGCGTCACCGCCGTCTGTCCCGGCCCCATGGCCACGGAGTTTTTGTCCCTGGCGGGGATTCCGGGCCGCTCCAGCACCTTTGAATTTCTGCCTTACTGCGATCAGGTAAAAGTGGCGGGCGGGGCCCTCCGGGCCGCCAGGGCGGGCCGCACGATTTACACCCCCAAGCTGCTTTATAAGTTCTACCGCCTCCTGGCCAAGCTGACTCCCTCCCAGCTTTTGGTTAAGTTTGTCAAGACCTGAGCAGAATAGAGGGGAGGCCCCAAGGGCGGGCCTCCTCTCCGAAATGTCACAAAACTGTAACACATGCGCCCCCAAACCTGTGCTATACTGATGTAATAATTCCACCTGCAGCCACGCAGAGAGCCAAGCCCTCAAGCAAGTTTCCGCCCCGTTGCGGCGGCGGGCGAAGCGGCGCCGCGTCCCACAGAAAATCCCACCGGAGTTCAGCGAGGCAAATCCGGAGGGAAGAGGAGGGGCAAAGAAGCGGAGAGCAGTGTTCGCCAGCCGTCCGCAGACTGCCGGCGGAAACGGAACGGAGCGGATTCCGCCCCGGCGACAGGGGGGTGTAAGGGTTTCGACGGGGGTATGGAGGCGGGACCAGCGGGCGGCGGCGCCTGACCGCCATAAAACGGGCAAATTATAAATCAAATAACAACAACACTGTTGCTGTTGCTGCCTAATTAAAGGCAGCC
>CANPTW010000049.1 GCA_947577075.1 uncultured Oscillibacter sp.
AAAGAGAAAATGGGGGGTGCAATGCACCAGCCATCATCATGGCTGCTGCCCCCCCGCCCGTAAGGGCGAGTATAAGCCTCCCCCTCCCAGGGAAAAGAAAGGACGCTAGGACGATGGAGTTTCGCTTTGAAACAGCATACGACCAAAAGGGCTTGACCGCCATGGCCCGGGCCCTGCGCAAGACGCTCCGGAAAAAGCGCAGCCGGAGGAGCCATATATTTGGCTGGTGCCTCGTGGCGCTGGCGGTTCTGCTGATTGCCGCAGGGCGGCTGCTGGATGAACCGTGGATGTTCCGGGACACCCTGAACTGCGCCGTCATTGTGATATTGATCGCGATACTGTTTACCGAGGATTCGGTCAACGCCTTCTTCGCGAAAAAGAAAATGCTGCCCGGCACGTCCCTTGCGAAGTGCGTCTTCAGGGAGGAAAGCTATACCTCAACCACCGAGGCCGCGGCCACGGAATTTCATTATGAGACGGTTCAGCAGGTGTGCGAGACAGAGGATTACTTTGTGCTCCTGCTTGGCCGGCAGCATGGGCAGATTTATGACAAGGCCACCCTGAGCAGCGGTACGGTGGAGGAATTCCGAACCTTCATCACGGAAAAGACCGGGAAACCGATTGCATATATTAAGTGAGAACACAAGTTTACAGAATAGGAGAATCGACATGAGAAAAGAACTGCCGAAAGTGTACGAACCCCAGCAGGTGGAGGGCCGCATCTATGAGATGTGGGAAAACGCCGGGTGCTTCAACGGCGACCCGGACCGCTCCAAGAAGCCCTTCTCCATCGTCATGCCGCCCCCCAATGTCACGGGACAGCTCCACATGGGCCACGCTCTGGACTGCACCCTCCAGGACATCCTGACCCGCTTCAAGCGGATGCAGGGCTACGCCACCCTCTGGCTCCCGGGCACGGACCACGCGGGCATCGCCACCCAAATCAAGGTGGAGGAGGAGCTCCGCACCAAGGAGGGCCTGACCCGCTACGACCTGGGCCGGGAGAAGTTCCTCCAGCGGGTCTGGAAGTGGAAGGAGGAGTACGGCGGGCGCATCGTGTCCCAGCAAAAGAAGATGGGCGTGTCCTGCGACTGGTCCCGGTCCCGGTTCACCATGGACGAGGGCTGCTCCAAGGCCGTCCGGGAGACTTTCTGCGAGCTCTATGACAAGGGCCTCATCTACAAGGGAAGCCGGATTATCAACTGGTGCCCCCACTGCGTCACCGCCCTGTCTGACGCGGAGGTGGAGTATCAGGACAAGCCCGGCCACCTCTGGTATATCCGCTATCCCCTCACCGACGGGTCCGGGGACCTGGTGGTGGCGACGACCCGCCCCGAGACCATGATGGGCGACACCGGCGTCGCCGTGAACCCGGAGGACGAGCGCTTCCAGCACCTGGTGGGCAAGACCTGCATCCTGCCCATCATGAACCGGGAGATTCCCATTGTGGCGGACGAGTACGTGGAGCTGGGCTTCGGCACCGGCGCGGTGAAGATGACCCCCGCCCACGACCCCAACGACTTTGAAGTCGGCCAGCGGCATAATTTGGAGACCATCCGGTGCATCGCGGACGACGGAACCATCAATGAAAACGGCGGGCCCTACAACGGGATGGACCGCTATGAGTGCCGGAAGGCCATTGTGAAGGACCTGGAGGAGCAGGGCTATCTGGTGAAAACCGAGCCCTATAATCACAACGTGGGCACCTGCTACCGCTGCCACAACGACGTGGAGCCCCTGATCTCCGCCCAGTGGTTCGTGAAGATGGAGCCCCTGGCGAAGGAGGCCCTCCGGGTGGTCCGGGAGGGGGAGGTCAAGTTCGTCCCCGAACGGTTCAGCAAGACCTATGTCAACTGGATGGAGAACGTCCACGACTGGTGCATCTCCCGGCAGCTCTGGTGGGGCCACCAGATTCCCGCCTGGACCTGCGACGAGTGTGGCCACATCAACGTGAGCCGCCAGGACCCCACCAAGTGCGAGAAATGCGGAAGCGCCCATCTGACGAGGGACCCCGACGTGCTGGACACCTGGTTTTCCTCCGCCCTGTGGCCCTTCTCCACCCTGGGCTGGCCGGAAAAGACGGAGGATCTGGACTTCTACTATCCCACGTCGGTGATGATCACCGGCTACGACATTATCTTCTTCTGGGTATCCCGGATGATCTTCTCCGGCTGCGAGCAGATGAAGAAAATCCCCTTTCACACCGTGCTGATTCACGGCCTGGTCCGGGACGACAAGGGCCGGAAGATGTCCAAGTCCCTGGGCAACGGCATCGACCCCCTGGAGGTGGCGGAAACCTACGGCGCGGACGCCCTGCGGTTCAACCTCATCACCGGAAACTCCCCCGGAAACGACATGCGCTTCTACACGGAAAAGTGCGAGGCCATGCGGAACTTCGCCAACAAGGTCTGGAACGCCAGCCGCTTCGTCATGATGAACCTGGGGGACCTGGAGACCTATGACCTCCCGGCGGCGGAAACCCTGGAGCGGGAGGACAAGTGGGTCCTCTCCAAGCTGAACACCCTGGTGAAGGAGGTCACCGAGAACCTGGACAGCTACGAGATCGGCGTGGCCTCCGCCAAAGTGTACGACTTCCTGTGGGATACCTACTGCGACTGGTATATCGAGCTGACCAAGACCCGGCTCAGCGGCGCGGATGAGGCGGCGAAAGATACCGCCCGGAACGTCCTGTGCTATGTGCTGACGGAGCTTTTGAAGCTGCTGCACCCCTTCATGCCCTTTATCACGGAGGAGATCTTCCAGGCCCTGCCCAAGCGGGCGGGCTCTGAGGACAAGTTCCTGATGACGGCCCGGTGGCCGGAGTACCGTGAGGACCTGTCCTTCCCCCGGGAGGAGGCCGCCATGGAGGCCGTCATGGACACCATCAAGGCCATCCGGGCCCGCCGGGCGGAGATGAACGTGCCCCCCTCCAAGAAGGCGGAGGTGCTGCTGGTGACGGCGAATCCGGAGCCCTATGAGCAGGGCCTCCACTTCCTCCAGCGGCTGGCCTTTGCCTCCGAGGTCCGTTTCGCGGCGGAGGCCCCGGCGGACCTCTCGGGCCAGGTGAGCATCGTCACCCACAACGCCACGGCCTATCTGCCCCTCAGCGAGCTGGTGGACCTCACGGCGGAGCGGGAGCGCGTGGCCCGTGAGAAGGAGAAGGCGGAGAACGGCCTGCGCATCGTGGAGCAGAAGCTCTCCAACGAGAAATTCGTCTCCCGGGCCCCGGAGGCGGTGGTGAACGCCGAGAAGGAGAAGGCGGAGAAATTCCGGGAGCTCATCGCCAAGCTGGAGGAGTCCGCCAAGGCGCTGGGGAACTGACGGAATTAGGAATGAGGAATTAGAGATACGGACGAACAGGCCCCGAGGCTTTCAGCCTCGGGGCCTGTTTCAGTTCTTAGGGCAAAGGGGGAGCTCAGCGGAGGACGATATAGGCCGTCGTCCCGAAGAGCAGGACAGATACGAAGAGGGAAAAATAGGCGAGGGGCCGGCTCTGGTTCCAATTTTGGGCCGCCTGCACCAGCAGCACGACGCCGATCAGGGGTTCATACAGATAGATGGCGTTTGGCCAGACCCCGGTCAGCTGGAGGAGCGCCAGCGCGATTACGGAAACGGACAGAATAATCTGCGCAACGGCTAGGGGTTTCATGGGCCTGCCTCCTTTCGGTCACGTCCGCCAAACGATGCGCCGCCGCTTCCAGATGGAGGGGGCGAAGAGCAGCAGCATGGGGAAGATCTCCAGCCGCCCCACCAGCATGTCGAAGGACAGCAGCAGCTTGGACCACCAGGCGAACCCCGCGAAGTTCCCCATGGGGCCCACCGCCTCCAGGCCGGGGCCGATGTTGTTGATGCAGGCCGTTACGGCGGTGAAGGTGGTCACGATGTCGAAGCCGTTCAGGCTCAGCAGGAGGAAGGAGACGGTGAAGACAATCAGGTACACGGTGATAAAGAGGTGCACGCTCCGGATGTGCTTGTCCGTCAGGGCCTTGCCCTCGAACCGGGTGGTGGTGACGGCGTTGGGGTGGAGCATTTTCCGCATGTCCCCCCAGGAGGTCTTGGCCAGGATCACGATCCGGGCCACCTTGATGCCGCCGCCGGTGGACCCGGCGCAGGCCCCGACGAACATCAAAACGACCAGAATCCCCTTGGAGAAGGTGGGCCAGAGGTTGAAGTCCGCCGTGGCGTAGCCGGTGGTGGTGATGATGGAGGCCACCTGGAAGAAGGAGTACCGGAGGCTCTGGGCGAAGGATTCGTACATGTGGAGAATGTCCGTAGCAATGGCCAGCACCGCCGCGCCCACAATGGCCGCATAGGCCCACAGCTCCTCGGAGCGGAACACGTCCCGGAAGCGGCGGACGAGGAGGAAGTAATAGAGGTTGAAGTTCACGCCGAAGAGCAGCATGAAAATCCCGATGACCACATCGAAATAGGCGTTGTCATAGGCCCCCACGCTGAGGTTTTTGCTGCTGAAGCCGCCGGTGCCCGCGGAGCCGAAGGCGTGGATGCAGGAGTCGAAGAGGGGCATGCCCCCCACGACCAGCAGCGCGATCTCCACCAGGGTCATGACCAGGTAGATGCCGTAGAGAATCTTCGCCGTGTCGCTCATGCGGCTCACCAGTTTTCCAACCGACGGCCCGGGCATCTCCGCCCGGAGGAGGTGCATCCCGTGCCCGTCCGTCATGGGCAGCACCGCCATGACGAAGACCAGCACGCCCATGCCCCCGATCCAGTGGGTGAAGCTCCGCCAGAACAAAATACTCTGGCTCAGGGGCTCCACCGCCGTGAGGATGGTGGCCCCGGTGGTGGTGAAGCCGGAAACCGTCTCAAAAAACGCGTCCACAAAGTTGGGAATGTACCCGGAGACCACAAAGGGCAGGGCGCCGAAGGCGCTCATCAGCACCCAGGCCAGGGCCACCACGGCGAAGCCGTCCCGGGCGTAAAGCGCCGTCTGCTTGGGGCGCCTCCGGAGGGGGAGGCCCGCCAGGAGCAGCAGCGCAATGGGCCCCAGGAAGGGGAGCAGCGGCTCCCCGTACAGCAGCGCCGTCAGCTCCGGCAGGAGCAGCAGCGCCGCCTCCGTCCACAAAATCCGGCCGATGACAAAGCCGATCATTTGATAATTCAACAGGCGTTCCTCCCCTTACTCCCGGCAGATATCGTGGATATCCTGCAAAGAGGTGTCCGTGGTGACCACAATCACGTCGTCCCCCAGGCTGAGGCAGTCGTTGCCGGAGGGGATGATAATCTTCCCGTTCCGCTGGACGATGCCGGCCAGCAGAAGGCCGTTCCGGAGCTTCAGGTTTTTCAGGGGCACGCCGATAAAGGGCACGTCCGCCGTCACGCCGAATTCCAGGGCCTCCACCGCCCCGTCCACCAGCCGGTGGAGGGTCTTGATCTTGGCGCCCTCGGCGCTCTCCATGGCCCGGACATACTGGACGATCAGCTCCGTGGTGGTGGACCGGGCGGAGATCACGCTGTCGATCATGCTCTCGTTGCTCACCAGGTCCACCAGGGATTTTCGGTTGATCTTCGCCACCACCTTGCAGTGGTTCCCGGATTCCTTGGACGCGCACATGGACATTAAAATGTTGGCCTCGTCAATCCCGGTGATGGCCACAAAGGCGTCCGTCTGGCCGATGCCCTCCTCGTGAAGAAGGTCCGAATCGGTGCCGTCCCCCACGATGACCAGGGCCTTGGGCAGCTGCTCCCCCATCTGGATGCAGCGCTGCTCGTCCCGGTCGATGATCTTCACGGACATGCCCATGTTCAAAAGCTCGCTGGTCAGGTAATAGCAGATCTTGCTGGCCCCCACGATCATGACGGTGGACGCCTTGGAGCGGAAGACCCCCAGGTGCCGGAAGAACTGGGCCAGCTGGTCCGGGGAGGAGGTGAGGTAGATCTTGTCCCCGGCCCGGAGGATGAAGTCGCCGGAGGGGATAATGGTCTCCCCCTTCCGGGCCACGGCGCAGATCAGCACCCGGACCCGGATGTTCCGGTATAGGTCCGCCAGCTGGAGCCCGTCCAGGGCGGAATCGGCGGGAAGGCGGTATTCCACCAGCTCCAGCCGCCCCTTGGAGAAGGACTCCACCTTCATGGCGGCGGGAAAGCGGAGAACCCGGGCAATCTCCCGGGCGGCGGCCCGCTCCGGATTGATGGCCATGGAGAGGCCCAGCTCGTCCCGCATGAAGCGGAGCTGCTTTTCATATTCCGGGTTCCGGATCCGGGCGATGGTGTGCCGGGCCCCCAGCTTCTTGGCGACCAGGCAGGAGAGGATGTTCAGCTCGTCGCTGGAGGTGGTGGCGATGAGCAGCTCCGCCTTCTCCACCTCCGCTTCCTTCTGCACGCCGTAGACCGCGCCGTTTCCACAGACTCCCATGACGTCGTAAATGTTAATGATGTTGTCGATCAGCCGGGGGTCCTGGTCCACCACGGTGACGTTGTGCCCGTCGGCGGAGAGCTGCTGCGTCAGGGCCGAGCCCACCTTGCCCGCGCCTACGATGATAATCTTCATGTACGCCTCCTGAAAAGACAGGCCGGGGAGAGGCCCCGGGCTCTTGGATAACAAGCTGATTATATAAGATTTCCACAAAAAAGGGAAGTCCCGATTCATGAAAATTTTCCTTGACAACCGAAGCCTCCCTGTGTAGAATAAGTTCAATTATTTTAATTAAATATTTTTAGTTAAAATAATTGATATTTCGACAAACAAGGAGAATCGCAAATGGAATTCGAGAAAGTGCGCGATATCATCGTGGAGACTCTGGGCTGTGAGGCGGAGCAGGTGACGCCGGAGGCCTCCCTTGCCGACGATCTGGGCGCGGATTCCCTGGCGGCGGTGGAGCTGGTCATGGCCCTGGAAGAGGCCGGCGGCATCACCATTGCCGACGCCGACGTGGAAACCCTGAAGACCGTGGGCGACATCATGAAATACCTGGAGGCCCACAAGGCTTGAACGGCGCCGCCGGACCCTGTATTCCGTGAAGCGCCGCCCTGCTGAGGGCAGCGGGGCGGCGGGCTTGGAAAGGAACAACTATGACCAACCAGGAAATTTATGATTTGATGGCCCGCTTTGACGCCGGCGGCCTGCAGAGGCTGAAGCTGTCGCAGGGGGACTTTCAAATAGAGCTTGAAAAGGCGGCCCCGGTGATCTCCGCCGCCGCCGTCCCGGCTGCGGCGCCCGCCGTCCCGGCTGCGGCCGCCGGGGCGGCGGAGGAGGAGGGCCCCGCCGTCTCCGCCCCGCTGGTGGGCACCTTCTACGCCGCCCCCGCGCCGGAGCAGCCCCCCTTCGTCCGGCCCGGGGACCGGGTGCGGAAGGGGCAGACCGTCTGCCTGCTGGAGGCCATGAAAACCATGATCGAGGTCCCCGCCCCCTGCGACTGTGTGATCCGGGAAATCCTGAAGGCCAACGGCGAGCTGGCGGCCTTCGGCGAGGCGCTGATGCGCTATGAGCCATGCTGAGGCGGGTGCTGATCGCCAACCGGGGGGAGATTGCCCTCCGGATTCTCCGGGCCTGCCGGGAGCTGGAGATTGAAACCGTGGCCGCCTACTCCGAGGCGGACGCCGAGGCCCTCCACGTCCAGCTGGCCACAAAGGCCGTCTGCATCGGCCCGGCCCGGGCGTCGGACAGCTATTTGAAGCAGGACGCCCTGCTGACGGCGGCCCTGGCCACGGGCTGCGACGGCGTGCACCCCGGGTACGGCTTCTTGTCCGAAAACCCGGACTTTGCCGACGCCTGCGCCGGGGCGGGATTGACCTTTGTCGGCCCCTCCGGGGACGCCATCCGCAAGGCGGGCTCCAAGTCCGCCGCCCGGGAGCGGATGAAGGCGGCGGGAGTCCCCGTGACCCCGGGCTCCGACGGCCCCGTCTCCTCCGCGGAGGAGGCCCTGGCGGCGGCGGAGCGAGTAGGCTGGCCTGTGCTTTTGAAAGCCTCCGCCGGAGGCGGGGGACGGGGCATCCGCCGCTGCGACGGGCCGGAGGCCCTGCCCTCCGCCTACGCCGAGGCGAAGGCGGAGGCCGCGGCCTGCTTTGGGAACGACGAGATGTACCTGGAAAAGCTGGTTCTGAACCCCCGGCATGTGGAGGTCCAGATCCTGGCGGATCGCCGGGGGCACACCGTCCACCTGGGGGACCGGGACTGCTCCGTCCAGCGGCGGAACCAGAAGCTCATCGAGGAGGCCCCCGCCCCCGGCCTGAGCCCGGAGCTGCGGAGGGCCATGGGAGAGGCCGCCGTCCGGGCGGCGGAGGCCGTGGGCTATGAGGGAGCCGGGACGGTGGAGTTCCTGGTGGACGGGGAGAACTTCTATTTTATGGAGATGAACACCCGCATCCAGGTGGAGCACGGGGTGACGGAGCTGGTCACCGGGGTGGACCTGGTGCGCCAGCAGCTGCGGATCGCCTCCGGCCTGCCCCTGGACGTCCGGCAGGCGGACGTCCAGGTCCGGGGCTGCGCCATCGAGTGCCGCGTCAACGCCGAGGACCCCGCCGCCGGCTTCCAGCCCTGCCCGGGGAAGGTGGAGTTCCTCCACTTTCCCGGCGGCGCGGGGGTCCGGGTGGACTCCTGCCTGTACAACGGCTGCACCATGTCCCCCTATTACGACTCCCTGGCCGCCAAGCTCCTGGCCCACGGCTCCACCCGGCTGGAGGCCGTCCGGAAGATGCGCCGCTGCCTGGAGGAATTCACCCTGGAGGGCTTCCCCACCAACGCGGAGCTGTCCTATGAGATTTTATTCCATCCCGTCTTCGTCCGGGGCCGGTGCACCACGGGCTTTTTGGACGCGCACCTCCCGGAGCTGCTGGACTTCAGCCGCCGGGTGGCGGAGAGGGAGGCTGAGACATGAACGGAATTTTCGCCAAGCGGCGGGCCCGCCTTCTGGCCATGAAGGCCATCCGGGACAACTACATCCCGGGGGACAAACGGATCGCCTGCCCCCGGTGCGGCGGCGAGAGCTCCCGGAGGGATGTGACGGGGAACCTCTCCGTCTGTCCCCTGTGCGGGTATCACTTCCCCATGGGGGCCTATTACCGCCTCAGCACCATTCTGGACCCCGGCAGCTTCCGGGAATTGAACGAAAAGCTCCCCGCCGCCGACCCGCTGTCCTTCCCCGGCTACCGGGAGAAGCAGCGGGCCGCCCAGCGGAAGACCGGCCTCACCGAGGCCGCCGTCACCGCCACGGGGACCGTCGGCGGGCGGAGGTGCGTGGCGGGCGTGCTGGACAGCCGGTTTCTGTGCGGCAGCATGAGCGCCGCCGTGGGGGAGAAGATCACCCTGGCCATCGAGTACGCGGCGAAAAACAAGCTTCCGCTGATCCTCTTTTCCGCCAGCGGCGGGGCCCGGATGCAGGAGGGCATTTTGTCCCTCATGCAGATGGCCAAGACCTCCGCCGCCCTGGCGCGGTTTTCGGAGAAGGGCCTGCTCTACATCTCCGTGCTGACGGACCCCACCACCGGCGGCGTCACCGCCAGCTTCGCCTCCCTGGGGGATATCATCCTGGCGGAGCCCGGGGCCCTCATCGGCTTTGCCGGGCCCCGGGTCATCCAGCAGACCATCGGCGAGACGCTGCCGGAGGGCTTCCAGCGCTCGGAGTACCAGGAGGAGCACGGTTTTGTGGACGCGGTGGTCCCCCGGGGAGAGCTCCGGGAGACCCTGAGCCGCCTTCTGCGGCTCCACGAGAAAGGAGGCCGCCCATGAGCAGCCTGACCGCCGCGGAGCGGGTGGCCGCGGCCCGGCACCCCCAGCGGCCCGGCGTCACCGACTATATCGGCGCCCTCTTCACGGACTTCTTCGAGCAGAAGGGGGACCGCCTCTGCCGGGAGGACCCGGCCGTCTTAGGCGGGATTGCCCTGTACCACGGCCGTCCCGTCACCGTCATCGGCACCCGGAAGGGGAAGACGGCGGAGGAGAGCCTCCGCTGCAACTTCGGCATGCCGGGGCCCGAGGGCTACCGGAAGGCCCTGCGGCTGATGAAGCAGGCGGAGAAGTTCCGCCGCCCGGTGATCACGCTGATCGACACCTCCGGGGCCTATCCCGGCCTGGAGGCGGAGGCCCGGGGCCAGGGGGAGGCCATCGCCCGGAATCTCATGGAGATGAGCCGCCTCACCGTCCCGGTCGTCGCCGTAATCACCGGCGAGGGCAACAGCGGCGGGGCCCTGGCCCTGGCCGTGGCCAACCGGGTGCTGATGCTGGAAAACGCGGTTTACGCCGTTTTGTCCCCGGAGGGCTTCGCCTCCATCCTCTGGCGGGACGCCTCCCGGCATGAGGAGGCCTGCGGCCTGATGAAGCTCACCGCCCCGGACCTGCTGGCCCTGGGGGTGGCGGACGACGTGGTCCCGGAGCCGGAGGGCGGCGCCCACCGGGCCCCGGAGCAGACCTTCCGGGAGCTGGACCGCGCCATAAGCCGCCATCTGGCGGCCCTCCTCCGGGAGAGCGGACCGGCCCTGGCGGCGGGCCGCCGGCAGAAATTCAGAAAAATTGGCGCGGGGGAGGAAGCATGAACGGAATCAAAATTCGGGGGACGGGCCGGGGCCTGCCCGGCAGGCTGGTGACCAACCGGGATCTTGAGAACATCGTCGATACCAGCGACGACTGGATCGTCAGCCGCACCGGCATCCGGACCCGCCGCTACTGCGCCCCCGGCGAAACCCTGTCCGGCCTCGCCGCCTCCGCCGCCCGCCGGGCGCTGGAGGACGCGGGAGTCTCCCCGGCGGAGATCGGCGCGTGCATCGTGGCCACGCTGTCGGCGGACACCCTGGTGCCCGCCGCCGCCTGCCTCCTCCAGCGGGAGCTGGACCTCCCGCCGGACATCCCCTGCTTCGATCTCAACGCCGCCTGCACCGGCTTCCTCTTCGCCCTTCACACCATGGAGTGCCTGCTGAACGCCTCCCCCCGGAAATTCGGTCTGGTGGTGGGTGCGGAAAACCTCAGCCGCCTCATCAACTGGGAGGACCGGGGGACCTGCATCCTCTTCGGGGACGGAGCCGGGGCCGCCGTGGTGGAGTGCCGGGAGGGCTGGCCCTCCATCTCCGCCGTGACGGGCTGCCACGGGAACGACGCGCTGCTCCGGGTTCCCGGCGCGGGCACGGGGGAGCGGAGCCTGATTTCCATGGAGGGCACCCGGGTCTTCAAGTTCGCCGTGGAGGCGGTGCCCTGGTGCATGGACCAGGTGCTGAAAAAGAGCGGGCGGACGGCGGCGGAAGTGGATTTCTTCGTCTTCCACCAGGCCAACGCCCGGATCATCGACCTGGCGGTGCGGAAGTACCGGATTCCCCCGGAGAAGTACTATAAAAACATCGCCGAATACGGTAACACCTCCGCCGCCAGTATCCCCCTGGTCCTCAGCGAGCTGCGGGAACAGGGCCGGATCGGCCCCGGAAGCCGGGTCCTGGCCGTGGGCTTCGGCGGCGGCCTGACCTGGGGCGGGTGCCTGATTGAGTTTGCGTGAGGAGAGAACAAGCGTGAAGAAATTGAACGAGCTGCTGGGGACCGAGTTCCCCATTATCCAGGGCGGCATGGCGAACATTGCCACCGGCGAGTTTGCCGCCGCCTGTTCCAACGCCGGGGCCTTGGGGATGATCGCCACCGGGGCCTGGGACGCGGACCGGGTCCGGAGCGAGATCCGCCGGGCCCGGGCGCTCACCGAAAAGCCCTTCGGCGTGAACCTGATGCTCATGAATCCCTGTGCCGACGACATCGCCCGGGTCATTTTGGAGGAGGGCGTCTCGGTGGTCACCACCGGCGCGGGGAACCCCGGCCGGTACATTCCCGCCTGGAAGGAGGCGGGAATCAAGGTGATTCCCGTCGTCGCCGCGGCGGTGCTGGCAAAACGGCTGAGCCGCTACGGCGTGGACGCCTTCATCGCCGAGGGCACGGAGTCCGGCGGCCACGTGGGGGAGATGACCACCATGGCCCTGGTGCCCCAGGTGGCCGACGCGGTGGACGTGCCCGTCGTCGCCGCCGGGGGCATTGCCGACGGGCGGCAGATGGCGGCGGCCCTGGCCCTGGGGGCCTGCGGCGTCCAGGTGGGCACCTGCCTGCTGGCAAGCGAGGAGTGCCCCGTTCACGAGAACTACAAGCAGGCCGTCCTGAAAACCAAGGACAGCGACACCACCGTCACGGGCCGCACCATCGGCGGGCCGGTGCGGGTGCTGAAAAACAAGATGGCCCGGGAATACCTGGCCCTGGAAAAGCGGGGCGCGACTCTGGAGGAGCTGGAAACCGTCACCCTGGGCGGCCTCCGCCGGGCCGTGCTGGAGGGCGACGTGGAGCGGGGCAGCGTCATGATGGGCCAGGTGGCCGGCATGATCCACGAGATCCGGCCCCTGCGGCAGATCTTCGAGGAGCTGTACCGCGGCGGAAAGGCCGTTCTGGAACAGGTGGACCGGGAATGGCGGTGAGCATCCGGGGGAAAACCCTGGAAGTCCCCATCCTCCAGGGCGGCATGGGCATCGGCGTCAGCCTGGAGAGGCTGGCGGGAGCCGTGGCCGCCAATGGGGGCATGGGAACCCTCTCCGCCGCCCTCTGCGGCTTTCGGGAGCCGGATTTTCGGGAGAATCCCCGGGAGGCCAACCTCCGGGCCCTGACCCGGCAGGTCGGGCGGGCGAAGGAGCTCGCCAGGGGCGCGGGCCTGGTGGCGGTGAACGTCATGGTGGCCGCCGCCCAATACGCCGACAGCGTCCGGACCGCCCTCCGGGCGGGGGTGGACGCGGTGGTCTGCGGCGCGGGCCTGCCCCGGGACCTGCCCGCCCTGGCGGCGGAGGTGCCGGAGAGTGCCGCCGCCATCGCCCCGGTGGTCAGCGGGGGCCGCACCGCCTCCCTGATCTGTAAGCTCTGGGACCGGCATTACGGCCGGGTTCCGGACTTCGTGGTCCTGGAGGGCCCCCTGGCCGGGGGGCACCTGGGCTTTTCCGCCCAGGAGGCCCGGGAGGCCCAGGCGGGGCGGCCCAGGCCCCTCGCCGGCCTTTTGCAGGAGGTGCTGGAGGCCCTGGCCCCCTTCCGGGAGAAGTACGGGCGGGATATCCCCGTCTTCGTGGCCGGGGGCGTGAAGAACGGGGCGGAGCTGCGCCGTTATATGGACCGGGGAGCGGCGGGAGCCCAGTTTGCCACCCGCTTCATCGCAACGCGGGAGTGCGACGCCAGCCCCGCCTATAAGCAGGTCCTGCTGGACGCGGGGCCGGAGGACGTTACCATCGTCCAAAGTCCCGTGGGCATGCCGGGCCGGGCCCTGAAGAGTCCCCTCATCCGGCGGGTGGAGGCGGGGGCGCAGCCAAAGATCACCCGCTGTGACCGGTGCCTCGCCGCCTGCGACTGCAGGACCGCCCCCTACTGCATCTCCCGGGCCCTGATCGCCGCCGTGGAGGGGGACTGGGAAAACGGCCTCTTCTTCTGCGGGGCCAACGCCGGGGAGGTCAATCGGCTTTCCACGGTACGGGAACAGATGGACCAGATTATGAACGAATGGAGGGCCGCGCCATGAAGCTCGGTTTCTTATACGCCGGCCAGGGCAGCCAGCATCCCGGCATGGGGGCGGATCTGTACGAGGCCTATCCCGCCTTCCGGGCGGTGTTCGACGCCGCCCAGGCGGAGGTGGACTTTGACTTGAAGCGGACCTGCTGGGAAGACCCGGAGGGGGTGCTGAACCAGACCCGCTATACCCAGCCCTGCATGGTGGCCTTCGCCGCCGCCCTGACGGCGGTGCTGCGGGAAAAGGGCATTGCCCCTTCCGCGGCGGCGGGCCTCTCCCTGGGGGAGTACTCCGCCCTTCACGCTGCCGGGGTGTTCGACGCCCGGACGGCGGTGCGGCTGGCGGCCTTCCGGGGGAGGGCCATGGAGGAGGCCGCCAAGGGCCATGATAGTGCCATGGTGGCCGTCCTGGGCCTGGAGCGGGAGCCCCTTCAAGCCGCCTGTGCGGCGGCGTTGGACCTGGGGACCGTGGTCATCGCCAACTACAACTGCCCCGGGCAGCTGGTTCTCGGCGGGGACAAGGCGGCAGTGGAAAGAGCCGCCGCCCTGGCCAGGGAGAAGGGCGCGAAGCGCTGCCTGCCCCTGAAGGTCAGCGGCCCCTTCCACACGCCGCTGATGGAGCCCGCGGGAGCGGCGCTGGCGGATTATTTCAAAGGCATGGCCTTTGGCGAGCCGGACATCCCCGTGATTTTCAACTGCCTGGGCCGGGAGAAGGAGGCGGGGGAGACCGTTCCCGCCCTGCTGGTCCGGCAGGTCCAAAGCAGCGTGTATATGGAGGACTCCATCCGCCGCATGGCGGGCCTGGGCCTGGACGCCGTTGTGGAGATCGGCCCGGGCCGGGCCCTCAGCGGCTTTGTGAAAAAGACCGTGCCGGGCTTCCCGGTTTACGCCGTGGAGACTGCGGCGGAGGCGGAGGCCCTGGCACAGCGTGTAAAGGAGAACGGATAATGGATTTCAAGGGAAGGACCGCCCTGGTCACCGGCGGAAGCCGCGGGCTGGGCAGGGCCGTCTGCCTGGAGCTTGCGAGGGGCGGGGCCAATGTGGCCTTCTGTTACGCCGGAAACGAGGCGGCGGCCCGGGAGACGGTCCGGGACGTCGAGGCTCTGGGGGCCAAGGCGCTGTCCCTTCGCTGCGACGTGTCCGACGCCGCCCAGGTGGACGCGCTGGTAAAAGCCGCCGTGGAGGCGTTTGGAAGGATCGACATTCTGGTGAACAACGCCGGGATCACCCGGGACAACCTGCTGATGCGCATGAGCGAGGCGGACTTTGACGCGGTGATTTCCGCCAATTTGAAGGGGGCCTTCCTCTGCATGAAGGCCGTGTCCAGACACATGCTGAAGCAGCGCTATGGCCGCATTGTGAATTTGAGCTCCGTGGTGGCCCTCCGGGGCAACGCCGGGCAGGTGAACTACGCCGCCAGCAAGGCGGGAATCATCGGCATGACGAAGTCCCTGGCCAAGGAGCTGGCCTCCCGGGGGGTGACGGTGAACGCCGTGGCCCCGGGCTTCATCGAGACGGACATGACCGCCGCATTGCCGGAGGACGCCCGGGCCGCCGCGCAAGGCTCCATTCCCATGGGGCGCCTGGGCGCGCCGGAGGACGTGGCGAAGGCCGTTGGCTTCCTGGCAAGCGATGAGGCCGCCTATATCACCGGGCAGGTCCTGGCGGTGGACGGCGGCATGTCCATGTGAGTTACTTTTGCCTATAAGATATGGGGACTCTTAGCGGCTTTGCCGCTTAGAGACCCCGTATACCCTGAGGGTAAAAAGCAACCAAAAAGAATTTTAGATTCGCTCTGTGGCCCGGCGGTCCCCATAGCTTGGACGCCCGGTAACGGAAGAAACGAGGTTGATGATCATGAAGCGACGGAGAGTCGTGATTACCGGCCTGGGGGCCGTCACGCCCCTGGGCCTCACCGCCGGGGAGAGCTGGCGGGCCGTCCGGGCGGGAGCCTGCGGGATCGGGCCCATCACCGCCTATGACCCCGCCGGGATGAAGGTGCAGCTGGCCGCCGAGGTCAAGGGCTTTGACCCCGACGCCCTCTTTGGAAAGCCCGAGGCCAAGCGGATGGGGCGCTTTACCCAATTTGCCCTGGCCGCCGCCCGGGAGGCCCTGGCGGACAGCGGCTTCCGGATCGAAGATGCCGACCCGGTGCGCTGCGGCGTCCTTGTCTCCAGCGGCATCGGGGGCATCGGCATCACGGAGGAGGAGCATGACCGGGGCCTGGCCCGGGGCTGGGACCGGGTGTCCCCCTTCTTCATTCCCACGGGCATCTGCAATATGGCCGCCGGGCGGGTGGCCATCGACGCCGGTTTCCGGGGAATGTGCTCCTGCCCCGTCACCGCCTGCGCCGGGGGCACCAACGCCGTGGGGGACGCCTTCCGCTATATCCGGGACGGCTATGCCGACGCGATGCTCTGCGGCGGCAGCGAGGCGGCGCTGACGCCCCTGGCCGTGGGGGGCTTCACCTCCATGAAGGCCCTGTCCCAGAGCACGGACCCCGGCCGGGCCTCCATCCCCTTTGACGCAGAGCGCAGCGGCTTCGTCATGGGGGAGGGCGCGGGCATCCTCCTGCTGGAGGAGCTGGACCGTGCCCAGGCCCGGGGAGCGAAGATCTACGCCGAAATTTCCGGGTACGGCGCCACCTGCGACGCCTATCACATGACGGCCCCCCGGCCGGACGGCAGCGGCGGCGCGGCGGCGATGGCCATGGCCCTGGAGGACGGCAGCGTCCGGCCGGAGGAAGTGGACTACATCAACGCCCACGGGACCTCCACCCACTTAAACGACGCGGGGGAAACCGCCGCCGTCAAGCAGGTCTTCGGGGACCACGCCTACAAGCTGGCCGTCAGCTCCACCAAGTCCATGACGGGCCATATGCTGGGGGCGGCGGGGGCCGTGGAGGCCATCTTCACCGCCCTGGCCCTGAAGGACGGGTTTATTCCCGCCACCGTCAACTATCAGGTTCCGGACCCGGAGTGCGACCTGGACGTCGTGCCCAATCAGGGCCGGGAGGCGGCGATCCGCTGCGCCCTCTCCAACTCCCTGGGCTTCGGCGGGCACAACGGCAGCCTGCTGTTCCGGAAATGGGAGGTGTGAGCCATGGGCATGCAGTATGATTCCAACCAGATCGCGGAAATTCTTCCCCACCGCTATCCCTTCGCCCTGGTGGACAAAATCGTGGACGGCGAGCCGGGGCGGTGGGCAAAGGGCGTGAAGTGCGTCACGGTCAACGAGCCCTTCTTCCAGGGGCACTTCCCCCAAAAGCACGTGATGCCCGGCGTGCTCCTGATCGAGGCCCTGGCCCAGGTGGGGGGCGTGGCGGTGCTGGCCCTGCCGGAAAATAAAGGAAAGCTGGCCTTTTTGGGCCGGGTGAAGGACGCTCGCTTTCGCCGCCAGGTGGTCCCCGGGGACGTGGTGGAGCTGGAGTGCCGCCTGACCCGGCAGCGGGGCCCCGTCGGCGTGGGGGAGTGCGTCGCCAGGGTGGACGGCGAAGCCGCCGTGACGGCGGAGCTGACCTTTGCCATTGGATAAAAAAGCCGCCGTTGCGTTTTTCCCCCGGTTTGGTTATAATAGAGGCAGCCATCACGTCGCGGGAGGAGAGCGGGCCATGCTGGAGCAAGCGTTCAACAGCGTCTATTCCAAGTTCAAGCTGCATTTTTATCAGGAGATCTTCCGCCGCTTCCAGGACCGGGAGGCCAGTCTGACCACGGTGGAGACTTTCTGCATGGAGTCCATTCAGGCCCTGGGCGCCCCCACCATCAACGAGTTCGCGGGCTTCATGCGCATTTCCCCGCCCAACGCGGCCTATAAGGTCAACAGCCTGGTGAAAAAGGGCTACGTCCGCAAGGTCCAGTCCTCCAGCGACCGGAGGGAATACCACCTGGTTCCCACTCAGAAGTATATGGACTACTACAACATCTCCCGGGGCTACATCGAGACGGTGATGGACCGGGTTGCCGCCCGCTTCACGCCGGACGAGTGCCGGCGGCTGGAGGCCATGCTGCAGATCGTGGACCGGGAGCTGATGCCGGAGGTGGGGCTTCCGCCGAAGGCGGGGGGGCCCGGAGAATGAAAAAAACAGGCGGCAGGTTCTTCCCTGCCGCCTGTTTTTTTGAAAAGGAGGAGCGTTTATTTGCGGTTCTCCTTCTGATTCTGGCTGCGCTGTTCCTTCTGGTTGTTCTGCTGATTCTGCTCGCGCTCGTTCTGGTTCTGGTTGTTCCGGTTCTCCATGAGAACACCTCCTTTCGACTCTCGTGAGTACAGGACTATTCTTGCCATGGGTTCACGAAAATATACCAAAAACTCAAAAATCTTTGTTGACAAACAGGCAGGGGGCTGGTATACTAATCTGGCAAAACAAAGAAGGCTGACTGCATCCGCCTCACCTCCAGCGCACCGCGAAGAGGTTAAGAACGAGTTCACCGAGCTGCCGGTTCCGGCGGTTCGTTGTTGCGCGGGTGCCTTTGGGCGTCCGCGTTTTGTGATTTTTAGGATGGAGGTGCTTTGACCATTAGTAAGCAAGTGCATGAACTGAACGAGAATATCGGCGATAAGGAAATCCGGCTGATCGGTCCTGCGGGTGAGCAGCTTGGCATCATGGCCCCTGCGCAGGCGCTGCGGATCGCCGAGGAACAGAATCTGGACCTGGTCAAGATCTCGCCTCAGGCCACTCCCCCGGTCTGCAAGCTGATGAACTATGGGAAGTTCCGGTTTGAACAGAGCAAGCGGGAAAAAGAGGCCAGAAAGAACCAGCACGTGGTGGAGATCAAGGAAATCAGGATGTCCCCGGGCATCGACATTGGAGACTTTAATACGAAGCTCAGGAACGCCCAGAAGTTCATTGCCGAAGGCAACCGGGTCAAGGTCTCCGTTCGTTTCCGCGGCCGCGAAATGGCGCACACCGACATTGGGCGGGATCTTCTGACCCGCTTTGCCGAGCAGTGCGCCGACATTGCCAATCTGGACCGGCCGGCGAAGCTGGAAGGACGGATGATGTCCATCTTCCTCTCTCCCAAGGCCGGCAAGTAAAGGGCCGGGGCGAGTCCCCCGCCCGGTTTGGACCAAAAGATTTTCAACAACACGGAAGGAGTCAATCGTTATGCCGAAACTGAAAACCCACAGCGGCGCCAAAAAGAGGTTCAACCTCACCAAGACCGGCAAGGTCAAGCGCGCCAAGGCCTTTAAAAGTCACATCCTGACCAAGAAGGACACCAAGCGGACCCGCCGCCTCCGCACCGGCGGCTATGCCGACGCCACCAATGTGGACGCCATCCGCAAGATGATCCCCTACAAGTAAGAAAAGGAGGCTTTTAAACATGGCTAGAGTCAAAGGCGCGATGATGACGCGCAAGAGAAGAAATAAGATCATGAAGCTGGCGAAGGGCTACTGGGGCTCCAAGTCCAAGCACTTCCGCGTGGCCAACCAGGCCGTGATGAAGTCCCTGAGCTACGCCTACACCGGCCGCAAGCTGAAGAAGCGGGATTTCCGCTCCCTGTGGATCACCCGCATTTCCGCCGCCTGCAAGCTCAACGGGATGAACTACTCCACCTTTATGCACGGCCTGAAGACCGCCGGCGTGGAGATCAACCGGAAGATGCTGGCCGAGCTGGCCGTCAGCGACGCCGCCGCCTTCACCCAGCTCACCGAGATTGCCAAGAAGGCGTAACGGGTTTTTGAGAGACGGTAAAAGGACTTCGGAAGAGATTCCGAAGTCCTTTTTGCGTGGGAGGGAATTTGACAGAGGTTGCTGCGCATGGTATAATATGCCCGCCCTGAAAAGGGAATTGAAGAAGCGCTGTTGCATAAAGGCGGTTGGCTCACAGTACCCCCGGCAAAATTCCAAAGGGGGGAGGTGAAGCGGATGTGGAGAAGGCATGTATTTACCGTGCTGCGATTTCTGGTATTCGCGGCTCTGGCGATGTGTTTACTTACCACAAAAGCGTGTTGACCGCTCGGCTGGCACCCAAGCGGTCAACGTAAGTTGATTGTCTTTCGGAGCTGACCGTCTTGCAACAGCGCTCTTCCATCTTCATTATAGCATCTCCCGCCGGTTTGTCAAGCCCGACAGCGGCGGCTTTATTTTTCTGCCCGGCAGAAATAGGGGCCGCAGGCCGCCTCGTGGGTGTGGACATAGGTCCAGGTGAAGTCCTTGTCCACCA
>CANPTW010000050.1 GCA_947577075.1 uncultured Oscillibacter sp.
CCGCCGTGGACTCCTCCGTGGGGGGCAAGACCGCCATCGACCTGAGAGCCGGGAAAAACCTGGCCGGGGCCTTCCTCCAGCCCGCCGCCGTGCTGTGCGACACGGACTGCTTAAAGACCCTCCCCCCCGCCGTCTTCGCCGGCGGGGCGGCGGAGGCCGTCAAGACCGGCGTCCTCTGCGACGAGAGCCTCTTCGCCCTCTTCGAGGACGGCACGCTGAACGCGGACCCGGCGGAGGTCGTCGCCCGGTGCGTGGCCTACAAGGCCGGGGTGGTGGAGCGGGACGAGCGGGAGCAGGGGGAGCGGAAGCTCCTGAACCTGGGCCACACCGTGGGCCACGCCATCGAGAAGTGCAGCGGGTACACGATCCCCCACGGCCACGCCGTGGCGGCGGGCCTGGCCGTCATGGCCCGGGCGGCGGAGCGCCTGGGCTGGACGGAGGAGCCCTTGGCGGAGCGCATCTGCGCCTGCCTTGGGAAAAACGCCCTGCCCGTCTCCGCGGAGTATTCCCCCGAAACCCTGGCGGAGGCGGCCCTGGCGGACAAGAAGCGCTCCGGGGACGCCATCACCGTCGTGGTCCCCAAGAGAATCGGCCTGTGCGAACTGAAAACCATGCCCGTGGCGGAGCTCCTGCCCGTCATCCGGGCGGGATGGGAGGCGTAGATGGACGTTCAGATCACCCCCCGCCGCCTCTCCGGCGTGGTGACCCCGCCCCCCAGCAAGTCCCTGGCCCACCGCTGGATTCTCGCCGCCGCCCTGGCGGCGGGAGCCAGCACCATTAAAAACGTGGCCTTCTCCGAGGACGTCGAGGCCACCCTCCGCTGCATGGAGGCCCTGGGGGCCCGGTGGGAGGCCGCGGAGGACGGCCTTCGGGTCACGGGGATCGGCGGGGAGCGCCGCCCCTTCGGGGACCTGCCCCAATTCGACTGCGGGGAGTCCGGGTCCACCCTGCGCTTTTTGATCCCCCTGGCCCTGACGGTGGACCAGGGAGGCGTGTTCACCGGCCGGGGACGGCTGATGGAGCGGCCCCAGCAGCCCTATTTCGACCTCTTCGACCAGCGGGGAATTTCCCACGCCCTGGAGGATGGCGCGCTGACCCTCCGGGGGACCCTGTCCCCGGGGGAGTACCGCCTGCCGGGAAACGTGTCCAGCCAGTTCTTCACGGGGCTCCTCATGGCCCTGCCGCTGCTGGAGGGACCCAGCGTGGTGGTCAGCACCACGAAGCTGGAGTCCGCCTCCTACACCGCCATGACCATGGATGTGCTGGCCCGGTGCGGCGTCCAGGTCCGCTGGTCCCCCCGGCTCAACGGCTTCGGCGTGGCGCCCGGGGTCTACAGCCCCTTTGAGGAGACGGTGGAGGCCGACTGGTCCCAGGCGGCCTTCTGGTACGCCGCCATTTCCCTGGGGAGCAACCTGCGCCTCCGGGGGCTCAAGGGCCAGTCCGCCCAGGGGGACGCGGCGGTGGTGACCCACGCGAAAAAGCTGGCCCTCACGGGAGAGGTCAAGATTGACCTCTCCGACTGCCCGGATCTTCTCCCGCCCCTGGCGGTGATGGCCGCCGTCCGGCGGGGGACCACCCGTTTCACCCACGCCGCCCGCCTCCGGCTGAAGGAGAGCGACCGCCTGGCCACCGTGGCCGCCATGCTGAAGGCCCTGGGGGGCGCGGTCAGCGAGGAGGCGGACGGCCTGACGGTCTACGGCGTCTCCACCCTCCCCGGGGGCACGGTGGACGGGGTCAACGACCACCGCATCGTCATGGCCGCCGCCGTCGCCGCCACCCGCTGCCAGGGGCGCGTCACCATCCGGGGGGCCGAGGCGGTGCGGAAGTCCTACCCCAGCTTCTGGCGGGACTACGAGAACTTAGGAGGTGCGGTCCATGTCCTCTGAATTTGGAAACATTCTCCACATCAGCGTCTTCGGCCAGTCCCACGGCAGGGCCGTCGGCGTGGTGATGGACGGCCTCCCCGCCGGGGAGGAAATCGACCTGGAGGCCCTCCAGCGCTTCCTGGACCGCCGGAGGCCGGGAACGGGGCCCCTGTCCACCGCCAGACGTGAGACGGACGTGCCGGAGTTCCTCTCCGGCCTGGAGGACGGGCGGACCTGCGGCGCGCCGCTGTGCGCCGTGATTCCAAACGCCGACCAGCGCTCCGGGGACTACGGGGAGCTTGCCGACAAGCCCCGGCCGGGCCACGCGGATTTCACCGCCTGGGCCAAGTGGGGGGGCCGGGCCGACATGCGGGGCGGGGGCCACTTTTCCGGCCGCCTGACGGCCCCCCTGTGCGTGGCGGGGGGGATCGCGAAGCAGCTCCTGGCCCGGCGGGGGGTCTTCGTGGGGGCCCATCTGGCCGCCGTGGCGGGGATCCCCGACGCACCCTTCCCCCTGCATCCCACGGCGGCGCTCTTTGCGGAAATCGCCGCCCGGCCCTTCCCCGTCCTGGACGAGGAGGCCGGGGAGCGGATGCGCGCCGCCATCCTGGCGGCGAAGAACGATTTGGACAGCGTGGGGGGCGTCGTCGAGTGCGCCGCCATCGGCCTGCCCCCCGGCCTGGGGGACCCCATGTTCGGGGGCGTGGAAAACCGCCTGGCGGCGGCCCTCTTCGGCATTCCCGCCGTCAAGGGCGTGGAGTTCGGCGCGGGCTTTGGGGCGGCGGAGCTCCGGGGCTCGGAGAACAACGACCCCTTCCGCGTGGAGGAGGGCCGCATTCGGGCGGAGTCCAACCACGCCGGAGGGATTCTCGGGGGCATCACCACGGGCATGCCCCTGGTGCTCCGGGCAGCGGTGAAGCCCACGCCCTCCATCGGGAGGGCCCAGAGGACCGTCCGCCTCTCCCGGCTGGAGGATACCGGGCTGACGATTCACGGGCGGCATGACCCCTGTGTTGCCCACCGGGCCGTCCCGGTGGCGGAGGCGGTGACCGCCGCCGTACTTTTGGATATGCTATTGGAGGGAAATCATGGAACTTTCTGACATCCGCGCCAAGATCGACGCAGTAGACGACCAATTGCTGAAGCTCTTCCTGGAGCGCATGGACCTGGCGGAGGAAGTCGCCGCCTATAAGAACGAGCACCGTCTCCCCATTTTGAACAAGGAGCGGGAGCGGGCCGTCCTGGCCAAGGTGACGGAGAACGCCGGGGCCCGGGAGCGCTACGCCTATCACCTCTTCTCCACCCTCTTCGAGCTGGCCCGGTCCCGCCAGGCGGAGCTCATCGACGCGCCCACCAAGGTGGGGGCCCGGGTCCGGGCCTGCCTTGAAAACCGGGACCAGCTCTTCCCCCAGACGGGGCTGGTGGCCTGCCAGGGCGTCGAGGGGGGGAACTCCCAGGCGGCCTGCGACAAGATGTTCCCCCGGGGGAATATCATGTACGTCAAGACCTTCGACGCCGTAGTCTCCGCCGTGGAGGCGGGGTTCTGCAAGTTCGGCGTGCTGCCCATTGAGAACAGCTCCAACGGCTCCGTCCGGGCGGTGTACGAGCTTTTGCAGGAGCACAGCCTGACCATCGTCCGCTCCACCCGGCTGTGCATCCGCCATGAGCTCCTGGCCCTCCCCGGGGTGAAGCCGGAGGAGATTACGGAGATCTACTCCCACCCCCAGGCCATCGGCCAGTGCAGCCGCTTCCTGGACGGGCTGAAGGGGGTCAAGGTGGTCCCCTGCGACAACACCGCCGCCGCGGCCAAGCTGGTGGCCGAGTCGGGAAATACGCACGCCGCCGCCATCTCCTCCCACGCCTGCGCGGCGCTGTACGGCCTGGAGTGCGTCAACGGCCGGATTCAAAACAGCGACAACAACTACACCCGCTTCATCTGCGTGGCCCGGGACCCGGTGATCTACGCCGGGGCCAACCGGGTCAGCCTCATCATCGCCTTTGAGAACAAGCCCGGCGCCCTGTACGAGATCCTCTCCAAGCTGGCGGCCCTGGACATCAACATGACCAAGCTGGAGTCCTGCCCCGTCTCCGGCAGCGACTTCGAGTTCATCTTCTTCCTCGAGCTGGAGGCGGACCTCCGGGACCCCGGCGTCCTTGCGATGCTGGAGGAGATGGAGCGCAGCTGCGCCCAGTTCCACTTCCTGGGGAACTACGCGGAAGTCTGAGCCATGGAGAAGGTGTATGGTCTTCTGGGCCGGACCCTGGGCCACAGCTGGTCCGTCCCCATTCACCGGGCCCTGGGCCGTGAGAATTACCGCCTCATTGAGCTGGAGCCGGAGCAGCTGGGGGATTTCCTCCGGCGGGAGGACATCGGCGGGCTGAACGTCACCATCCCCTACAAGCGGGAGGTGATGCGGTTCTGCGATGAAATCGACCCGGCGGCGGAGATCATCGGCAGCGTCAACACCCTGGTCCGCCGGGGCGGGAAGCTCCGGGGCTATAACACGGACATCGACGGCTTCCTCTACATGCTCCGCCGGGCGGGGATCTCCCTCAGGGGGAAAAAGGTCCTCATCCTGGGCAGCGGCGGGGCCTCCCTCACCGCCCGGACGGCGGCGAAATGGGAGGGGGCCCGGGAGGTCGTGGTGATCTCCCGCTCCGGCCCGGACAATTACGAAAACCTCGCTGAACGCCATGGCGACGCCGAAGTGCTCGTCAACACCACCCCCGTGGGCATGTGGCCGAACCTGGAGGGGGCCCCTGTGGACCTCCGCCTCCTCCCCGGCCTGACGGACGTGGCGGATGTGATTTACAACCCCGGGCGAACGAATCTCCTCCTCCAGGCGGAGGAATTGACCCGGATGCGGAAGCCCTGGAACTGGGAACGGGGGGACCCGGCTCCCCGCCCGATCCGCTGTGCCGGGGGCCTTCCCATGCTGGTCCACCAGGCCAAGCGGGCGGAGGAATTGTTCTTCGGCAAAGCCATCCCCGACGGCGAGACGGAGCGGATCACGGCCAGGCTCCGGCGGGACATGACCAACATCGTCCTGGTGGGGATGCCGGGAAGCGGCAAGACCACCGTGGGCAAGGCCCTGGCGGCCCTCTCCGGCAAGCCCTTCGTGGACCTGGACGGGGAGATTGTCAAAAAGGCCGGGCGGCCCATCCCGGAGATCTTTGCCCAGGAGGGGGAGGGGGCCTTCCGGGAATTAGAGCACGCGGTTTTAACAGAGGTCTGCGCCGGGAGCGGCCGGATCATCGCCACCGGCGGCGGGGCCGTCCTCTGGTCCGAGAACCGCGCCGCCATGCGCCGGACGGGCCGGGTGTACCGGCTCCGGCGGAGGCTGGAGGACCTGCCCACCGAGGGCCGCCCCCTGTCCCAGGCCGGGAGCCTGGAGGAGATGGAGCGCCTCCGGGGCCCGCTGTACGACAGGACGGCGGACCGGGACGTTTGGAACAGCTCGCGCCCGGAGGAGGCCGCCGGGCGGATCTGGAGGGAGTTTATGGCGGAACAGAGGAAAAAAATTTTGGTGATCAACGGCCCCAACATGAACCTGCTGGGCGTCCGCCAGCCGGAGATTTACGGCCGGGACACTTACGAGGACCTGAAGGACATGATTTCCGCCGAGGCGGAGAAGCTGGGCGTGGAGGCGTCCTTCTTCCAGTCCAACCACGAGGGGGCCCTGGTGGACGCCGTCCAGCAGGCGTACTTCGACAAGGTGGACGGCATCGTCATCAACCCCGCCGCCTACACCCACACCAGCGTTGCCCTGCTGGACGCGGTGAAGGCCGTGGGCATCCCCACGGTGGAGGTCCACGTCTCCGACCCGGACAGCCGGGAGGAGTTCCGGCATGTGTCCTATATCCGCCGGGCGTGCGCCGCCACCATTAAGGGCCATGGCCTGGAGGGCTATCTGGAGGCCCTGCGCCTTCTGGCCGGAGGAGGCGCTCCGGCCCCCTGAGGGCCCTTCCCCGGGGGGGAGGGCGATTTTGAAAAAACGCCGCCGGCGCTGGAAATTTGCCGGAGGCTGTGGTATACTGGCTGCATGCATCACGACAGAACGGAGGAACGGCATATGCGCACATTGTTCAAGGGCGGCAGCGTAGTCTCCGGCAAGGGCGTCCGGCGGGCCGATCTGCTGGTGGAGGGGGAGAAGATCGTCTCCCTGGGCCGGGGGCTCAAGGCCGAGGCGGACCGGGTCCTGGACGTCGCGGGCTGCGTCCTCTTCCCCGGCTTCATCGACGCCCACACCCACTTCGACCTGGAGGTGGCGGGCACCGTCACCGCCGACGGCTTTGCCTCGGGAAGCCGGGCGGCCCTCCGGGGGGGCACCACCACCGTCATTGACTTTGCCTGCCCCGACAAGGGGGAGTCCCTGGCCTCGGGCCTTGCCCGCTGGCGGGAGAAGGCCGGGGGAAAGACCTTCTGCGACTACGGCTTCCACATGACCATCGACGATTGGAACGAGGGCGTCCGGGGGGAGCTTCCGGAGATGTTCGCCCAGGGCATCTCCTCCTTCAAGATGTACATGACGTACCCCGCCATGCTGCTGGGGGACCGGGACCTCTATTTCGCCCTGAAGGATCTGAAGGCCCTGGGGGGCGTCTGCGGCGTCCACTGCGAGAACGCCGGGGTCATCGACGGCCTCATCGCCGAGAAAAAGGCGGCGGGGGCGCTGTCCCCCGCCAGCCATCCCGCCGTCCGCCCGCCCTATCTGGAGGCGGAGGCGGTGGGGCGGCTCCTGCGGATTGCCCAGGCGGCCCAGGCCCCGGTGATCATCGTCCACCTCACCAACGGCGAGGCCCTGGACGAGGTAGCCCGGGCCCGGAAGCGGGGGCAGACCGTCTACGTGGAAACCTGCCCCCAGTATCTGCTCCTGGACGAGAGCCTCTACGGCCAGGAGGCGTTTTCGGACGCCGCCCGGTACGTCTGCGCCCCGCCCCTGCGGGAGAAAAGAGAGCAGGACGTCCTCTGGAGGGCCCTGCGCCGGGGGGACATCCAGACGGTGTCCACGGACCACTGCGCCTTCACCCTGGAGCAGAAGGCCCTGGGGCGGGAGGACTTCACGAGGATTCCCGGCGGCCTCCCCGGCGTGGAGACCCGGGGGGAGCTGATGTGGTCCTGGGGCGTGGCCCGGAGGCGGATCAGCGTGACCCAGATGTGCCGCCTTCTCAGCGAGAACCCGGCGAAGCTGTACGGCCTCTTCCCCCGGAAGGGGACCCTCCAGCCCGGGGCCGACGCGGACATTGTGGTCTACGATCCCAGCGGGGGCCACGTCATCCGGGCGGAGGACTGCGTGTCCGCCGCCGGGTACAGCCCCTATGAGGGCTTCGCCACCGACGGCGGCATCCGGCAGGTGTGGCTCCGGGGCTGCCTGGCGGCGGAAAACGGGAACGTGCTCTTCTCCGCGCCGGAGGGGAAGTACCTGGCCCGGGGAAAATGCATGCTGTAAGCGAAAGACGGCGGACCCGAGAGGGTCCGCCGTCTCAGGCTGTCGAAAACGTATTTTCGCCAGCCTGCGCAAGTTTTTCAGACCGTTAAAACGTTCCGAAAAACTTATGATTGAAAACGAAAGGAACCCCTCCTGGGTTCCTCTCGTAACTCTCTTCCTTCCCGTCGAAGAAGGTTTCACCATTTTTTGACACGCTGAGACGGCGGACCCTCCCGGGTCCGCCGTTCTCCGTTTCTCAAGACAAGAGTTCCTGGCTGAAGGTCACCGTCAGGGCATAGACGTGCTCATAACCGTGCTTCTCATACTCCTCCGGCTGGAAGAAGTACTCTGTAAAATAGGAGACAACCTCGTTCTTCGACGTGTTGATCTGAATCGCCAGGGGAATTTCCTGCCCATAGACGATTTCCGTCCGGTCGGAGAGGAAGGACGTTGTCCGGCCCAGGTTCTCCTCCGGTTCCTCCTCCGAGGCGCTGAACTTCACCGCCGACATGTTCTTCCCGAACTGGAGGGCCTCCCGGTATTCGCCCCGCAGGTCCTCAAAGCCGAAGGCCATGCGGCCGTTCTTCTCTCCCTCTTGCAGGGACATGCCCCCGCCTCCGGAGCGCAGCTCCCAGGCCCCGTCCACCAGCTCATAGGTGCAGACGCTCACCGTCCTGGCCGTGCCGTCCAGCACCACGTCGAAGAGGTGTTGGTCCGTGTCCGCCCCCAGGAGCCGGGCCACGGCCTCCTCCCTCTCGTCCAGCTGGGCGGGCTGGATGTACATGGAGGGCGCGGCCTCGGCGGAGCACCCCGCCAGGAGAAGCAGGAGGGAAAACAGAATCATTATTTTTTTCATAGGGCTTCCTTTCACAGCACCGCGGCCCCTCCGGCCCGGACGGGCGCCGGCCTGCCGGAGCGGGAGAGCGTGCCTGGCAATGCTTCTTTGGGGAACCGTCACTCTTCCCGCTGGACGTCGACGACGGTCCCGTTCTGGAACTCCACCGTCTCGCTCTTCATGATGTAGTCCGTCTTGCCGATGCGGACCTCCTGCTCCCCCACCTTGGTGGTCATGACCTCTTCCTTCGGCACCGTGGCGGTACAGGTGAAATAGAGGTTGATGTGGTCCGGGTCCTCGTGCCACTCCCCGTCGGGGCCCAGGACCAGGAAGGGCGTCTTCCGGACGGACTCGATCTGCCCGCTGAGCCGGGCGCCGGAGGCCATCAGGGGGGAGGGAAGGTTCTCCGCGCAGTGGTCGTAAAGATCGGCGGCGACGTTCTGCACCCGGACCACATAGGTGATGTCCGTGGTGGGAAGGGCGACTTCCCCGCCCCGGTTCAGAAGCCGGACCGCGCCGTAGAGCACCACGGCCAGGAGCAGGACCACGGCAATGACGTCGATGATGTTGAATTTTCCAAGCTTAAATGCGTTCTTTTGTTCCATGCCAGACCTCCGGTGCGGGCCCCGGGCCCGCCTTCTTTCGTATTGATGGAGCCTTATGGACAAGGCCCGGAAAATATTATATAATAGGTTTCACAAAATCACAAGGGGATATTTGCCATGAAGGTCATTCATCTCATCAGCGGCGGGGACTCCGGCGGGGCCAAGACCCACGTGCTGAGCCTCCTCCAGCATTTAAACAAGACCATCACCGCCCAGCTGGTCTGCTTCCGGGACGGCCCCTTCGCCGAGGAGGCCCGTTCCCTGGGCATCCCGACGAAGATTATGGGGGGCAACCACATCTTCAAGATCCGCCGCCAGCTGGCGGACTATATCCGGCGGGAGGGCTTCCAGCTCATCCACTGCCACGGCTCCCGGGCCAACATGACCGGCGCCCTGCTTCGGGGGATCACGGGCCTGCCGGTGGTCACCACCATCCACAGCGACTATAAAATTGACTACATGGGCCGCCCCCTGGCCCGGTGCACCTTCGGCGTCATCAACACCTGGGCCCTGCGGCGGCTGGACTACCGCATCGGCGTGTCCGACGCCATGGTGGACCTGCTGATCTCCCGGGGCTTCCCGGCGGACCGCTTCTACGCCATTTACAACGGCATCGACTTCACCCCCGCCCCGGATCAGGGGGACCGGCTCCCCTACCTCCGCTCCCTGGGGGCGGAGGTGGAGGCGGATTCCGTGGTGGTGGGCATCGCCGCCCGGCTGAACCCCGTCAAGGACATGTCCACCCTCATCCGGGGCTTCGCCGCGGCGTATAAATCCTGCGACAAACTACGCTTGGTAATCGCCGGGGACGGGGAGGAGCGGAAAAAGCTGGGGGCTCTTGCCCGGGAGCTGGGGGTGGAGAAGCGAGTGACCTTCGCCGGGTGGATCAGCGGGGGCATGGACCGCTTTTACAGCGCCCTGGACGTCAACGTCCTCACCAGCCTGTCGGAGACGTTTTCCTATGCCCTCACCGAGGGGGCCCGGTTCCACCTGGCCACCGTCTCCACCGCCGTGGGGGGCATCCCCTACCTCATCGACGACGGGGTCAACGGCTATCTCTTTGAGCCCCGGGACTGGGAAACCCTGGGGAAGCGGCTGGCGGCTTTGGGGAACGGCCCGGCCCTCCGGCGGGAGCTGGGGGAAAAGCTCTTTGAGAAGGCCTCCGCCCGGTTCTCCATTGAGAAGACTGTGGACACCCAGCTCCACATTTACGGGGAGATCCTCCGCCGCCACGCCCGGCCGGAACGGGACCGGGACGGGGCGGTGATCTGCGGGGCCTATGGCCGGGGCAACGCCGGGGACGACGCCATTCTCGAGGCCATCCTGGGGGAGATGCGCTCCATCGATCCCGATATGCCGGTGACGGTCATCTCCAAGGACCCCAGGGCCACCCGCCTTTCCTACCGGGTCCGGTCCGTCAGCCGGGTGGACCTCCCGGGCTGGCTGGGGGCCATGCGGAAGGCGAAGCTCTATATCAACGGCGGCGGAAGCCTCATCCAGGACGTGACGTCCCGCCGGTCGTTGTGGTTCTATCTGATGAACATCCGGGCCGCCAAATGGGCGGGCTGCGCCGTTCAGATGTACGGCTGCGGCATCGGCCCCGTCACCCGGGGGAACCACCGGAAGCTGGCGGCCAAGGTGCTGAACCGGAACGTGGACGTGATCACCCTCCGGGAGCCGGACTCCCTGGAGGAGCTGAAGTCCATGGGGGTGGACCGGCCGGAGATCCGCCTGACGGCGGACCCGGCCCTGACCCTCTCCCCGGCGGCGGCGGAGAAGACGGACAGCGTGCTGCTCCGGGCGGGGATTCCGCCCCACGGGGAGCGGTTCATCTGCTTCGCCCTCCGGCCCTGGCCGGGCTTCCAGGAGAAGGCCCCCGTCTTCGCCGCCGCCGGCCGGTACGCCTGGGAGCGGTACGGCCTGACTCCCGTCTTCACGGCGGTGGAGAAGGGCCAGGACCCCTCCGCCGCCCGGGAGGCGGCGAAGCACCTGGGGGACGCGCCCCATTATTTCCTGGACGACGCCGGGGCCGCGGGGACCATCATCGGCGCGCTGTCCCGGATGGAGGCGGTGGTGTCCATGCGGCTCCACGCCCTGATCTTCGCCGCCGGGCAGGGGATTCCCCTGGCGGGGGTGGTGTACGACCCCAAGGTGTCCTCCTTCCTGCGGTATATCGGGCAGGAGAACTTCACGGATCTGGCGGCCCTGACGGAGGAGAACCTGAAGGCCATGATCGACCGGGCCGCCGCCCAGGCCGGAGATAAAGAGGCCCAGGCGGAGGCGGTCCGCCGCCTGCGGGAGCTGGAGCGGGGCAATGTCGATACCGCAAGGCGGCTGCTGGAGGGGTAAATCAGCGGGAGCAAATGGCCCGCTGGGCGGCGATGGTTTCCAGGGTGTCCCCCAGCTGGGTCAGGATTGCCCCCACCAGTCCCAGCTCCTCGTCGTTCAGCCGCCCCGCGATGGCCACGGCCAGGGAGTTCACCGTGGTGGTCAGGGCCAGGGGGTCGCAGTTTGGATTTTTCATAGATATCACCGATACCAGTCTATGAAAACCAGCGCCGGGCTGTTCCCGACAGAAGGAGGGCAATATGGAACTAAATACTGTGTGTACCATCGGGGACGTGATTCGGGCCCGAAGGGATTTGTATCTGAGTGGCAAAACGGACGCGCTGCTCTCCTCCATCAACGACTGGTTCATCTACACCAAGGGTACCAGGGATGAATATCTCCTGGACACCCCCTGCATCATCGCGGACCCGCCGGGGTATGACGACGAGCGGGAGCTGGAGCTGTTTCCGGATTTCTGCGACGAGCATCGGATGTACAGCGAGCTGATGCCGGAGATGCTGGACGATGTACTCATCAGCGCCTTGGGGCAGAAGCGGGACGCCTCAGAGGACGAACTTCTCTGTGCGCTGAATTATTACGCGGACATGGACGCCTTTTTCCAGTTCTGAATTTTGGAGAACCGGGCGGCAGATTGCCGCCCTTACAGGATTCTGCCGGCAGAAGGACAGGGGAAATGGCCCGGTCAGGGGACCGGACCCCACAGGGCAGATTCCTCCTCCAACCGCCAGGTTAGCGGCAGCGGAAAGAGAAGGGCAGACGATTCTTCACAGGACAAACCCCCGCCCGCACCACGCCGCGGACTGGAGACATGCCGGGAACCGGAGGCACTGCTTGCGCGCCCCCGTTTTCTCTCTTCCACCGTGCACGGCGCATTCTCTCTTTTCGCAAAAGAGAGAATGGGGGGTGCATTGCCCAGCCATCGCTGACCGCCAATCCCCCCGCCCGCAAGGGCGAGCACAAGCCCCCTTGCAAAATGAACATATTTTCCGTACAATCAGGCCAAGCCTGAAATATAGAATTATATTACATAATTAGGAGGAACCAACCATGACCTATCAGGAAGTCCTAGCAAACGCCCGCACCTGCATGGGCCCCCACTGCAAGTCCTGCCCCACCTGCAACGGCCTGGGGTGCCGGAACGCCATCCCCGGCCCCGGGGCCAAGGGCGTGGGCACCGGCTTCATCCGCAACTACCAGAAGTGGCAGGAGCTCTGCGTCAACATGGACACCATCTGCGAAAACAAGCCTGTGGACACCTCCTTCACCCTCTTTGGGCAGAGGGTGGAGCTTCCCGTCTTCGCCGCCCCCGTGGGGGCCATGCAGCTCCACTACGGGGACAAGTACGACGACCTTGCCTATAACGACATTCTCGTGGCCGCCTGCGCCCAGGCGGGCATCGCCGCCTTCACCGGGGACGGGACCAACCCCGCCGTCATGGAGGCCGCGGCGGAGGCCCTGAAAAAGCAGAGCGGCCGGGGCGTGCCCACCGTCAAGCCCTGGAACCTGGAAACCATCCGGGAGAAGCTGGCCCTGGTGAAGGCGGCGGAGCCCTTCGCCATCGCCATGGACATCGACGCGGCGGGCCTGCCCTTCCTGAAGAACCTCCAGCCCCCGGCGGGCAGCAAGACCGTGGAGGAGCTCCGGGAGATCGTGAAGCTGGCGGAGGGAACGCCCTTCATCCTCAAGGGGATCATGACCGTCCGGGGGGCGGAGAAGGCCCTGGAGGCGGGGGCCGCGGGCATTGTCGTCTCGAACCACGGCGGCCGGGTGCTGGACCAGTGCCCCGCCACCGCCGAGGTGCTGCCCGCCATCGCCGACGCCGTGGGCGGGAAGATGACCGTCCTGGTGGACGGCGGAATCCGCTCCGGCCTGGACGTCTTCAAGGCCCTGGCCCTGGGGGCGGACGGGGTGCTCATCGGCCGGCCCTTCGTGAACATGGTCTACGGCGGGGGCGCCGAGGGCGTGCAGGTCTACGTGGACAAGCTGAAGGCCGAGCTCAGCGACGCCATGGCCATGTGCGGGGCCCACTCCCTGGCGGAGATCCGGCGGGACATGATATTCGGATACTGACGGAAGCGGCGCACAGGAGAAGGCCGCCGGGCTTTGCGCAGTTGCTCAGCCAGGTCAAGGTGCTCCTGCCCAATGTGAGTCATAAGCAGACGCTGCCCTTTCCCATTGGCGCTGCAGAGCTGCCTGCAAGGACAGCATTGGCATAGCTTGGGGCTACTGCGATGCATTCGTTTTCCATCTTTGCCGGTGGTGGTATGGCGGAGCGCCTGGCCTTTCGGACATGCAAAGCAATCCTGAAGCCGGTCATACGTGAAGTCCCAGGGACGAAAGCGGTCTTTCCTGCCCTTGCAGCGCGTGTACGGAAGGATGGGAATACAGTTGTCCTCCAAGGGCTTTTTGGCGATCCAAGGTGTTTTGCAGCCCGCGTCCATGACGATGAAGGCTGCTTCCGGGAATCGGCCTGTTACCTGGCCATACACCGCATCCCACGCTGTGCTGCCGTTTGCATTTCCGGCGGTTACTTCTACCCCTAATATCCAGCCATGCCGGTCACAGGCGGTATGGGCCTCGCAGGCAGATTGCCGCTCATGGCCGCCTTTCGCAAACACTCCGCATTCCGGGCCGGTGGCGGACACCGTTTTACACACTGCCCCGCCGCCGGAACCGTCGGCTGCTTCGTCATCATCGTTTTTCTTCCCCGGCTTCTCCCGTTTCGCCGCCGCTTCCTCTTGTTGCCCGACGCCTTGCTGTGCGTTCCGTCTATAAACACCATCTTAGGCCCTGCCATTTGATGATTCAGCGCCTTGTTCAGAATATGCGCAAAGATTTCCGCGGTTAATTCCGGTAGATCCATTCATAATCCATTACTCGCTCTATTTTCCGCAGCAGATGTTCTTTCGGCACAATACCTTCTATATCTGTTAGGACTACTTCTTTCCGGTTGTCCTTTTCCCGGCTTTCCGCTCCGCTTCACCCCTCCTTCAATTTACCAAAAAACCTCGCCTCTGGTGAGGTTTTTTGATAGGCTCGCTTTAGAGACTTTCGCCTCCCGGTGAAAGGAATAGCCACCCGCTCTGCGGGTGAGGTTAAGAATTTAAATAGAGCTGCACCAATGGTAAGATAATGGAAGTTCAGACCATCAAAAAACCAAGAAAGACGGTGAAGCTCTATGGCAAACAGTTTGGCACACAGCAAATGAGTGTGAAAGTACCATGTAGTATTCACATCCAAATACCGAAGAAAAATCGATTATTGGGGGATGCGAGAGGACATTCGGGATATTATACGGGATTTATGCAAATGGAAGGGGACCGCAATTATAGAAGGGAAAGTAATGCCGGATCTCATACACCTGTTATTATCGATACCACAATGGCCTGAACGAAGTGAAGGCCAGCGCCCTTGAGGCGCTGGCCGCATTATGCCCTTTTAGGGCTTTTTCAAGCCACCACTTTCAGGGGTGGTCTTGACTGTCTGCAATAAGCGGCCAAAATCCATTTAACCCAGGGAAATGCCTCGTATTCCCCGCCCTCCATCAGCTGGGAATCCAGCGAAGCGGTTCCCGGCCGAAAGCGAAGCCTTCACAAGGGGGATGCCGTATCCGTAAGGCGGCATAGCCGCCAACGGCTACGCAAAAATTCCCACCAAAGCGCAGTTTTCGGCAAAGCCGGAAACAGAGCGGTGGTGGGAATTTTTGAGTTTGAGTTGGTGGAGCGTCCGCAACCAACGGTGAACACCCCGCATAGCTGGAAACAGCGGTTTCAAAGTGTTCCTCAATCTCGTCCAGCAGAATATCGTCAATGGTAATCGGCTTGTCCCCGCCGTTGAGGATCAGCGTCATTCTGTCGTCGTAAAGGTAGATGGCCCGCAGAAAGATATTCACCATTCCCCGGCGATTATTCTCGTCGTTGACCTCTCCCCGTTTCAACGAGTAGAGAAACGCCTTGATCTGCGGTGCGGTGAATGTGACTTGCTTTCCCATCTCAATGGCAAGCTGGCTCTGCAACTCGTCCTTTTCCCGCTTGCGCTTCTCAATGCGACCGGCAATCATATCCACCGCCTGCCCGCGCTCCAACGCTTTCCAGAGGTTTTCTATGGCGGCGTCCGCTTCCTGTATTGCCGCCTTGATACGCCTAATGGCGGAGCTGTCATAGTCAGCTTCACAGGCGGCGGCGACCGCAAGGGCGATTTTCTCAATATTGCTGTCCGTCAACAGCTTGCGGCACTCCAGAACAACCCTATCTTCGATTTTCTGCTTGTTGACAACTTTCTTCCGGCAGGTCTTTTTCTTGGCGCTCTTGCAGGCATAGTAGCGATAGGCCGTCCCGGATTTTCCTGTACCACCATAGCCAGTCATCATCTCCCGGCAGTAGCCGCAAAACAGCTTTGTCGTCAGCAGATATTCCTCTCGCCCCCCGGAACGGGCGGGAGCTTTTTTTGTTGCGGTCAAGAATGTGTTGTACCCGCTGAAAAAGCTCGTCCTCCATGATGCGGGGCATCCCACCCGACGTTTCCGTATCCTTGTAGATGTAATAGCCGATGTACCGCTTGTTCCGCAAAAGCCGGTGCAGGCTGTTCTTGTTGAACTCCTTGCCCTGGGAGGTCTTGACCTGCTTTGCGTTGAGATATTTTGTGATTTCAGCGACGGTCTTTCCGCTGGCGTACATCTCGAAAATCTCCCGGACAACGGCAGCGCCCGACCGGTCAACATGGAAGCGGCGTTCCTCGTCCACATAGTAGCCAAGACCCGGATTGCTCCCGTTGCTCAAACACTTCTCAGCGTTAATGTCCATGCCCCGCCGTATCTTTTGGGACAGCTCCGCCGAGTAGTATTCTGCCATGCTCTCCAACACGCCCTCCACCAAAATGCCGCTGGCGTCGTCACTGATATTTTCCCTGGCGGAGATTACCCGGACACCGTTCTTTTTCAGTTTGGCCTTGTTGATGGCGCTGTCATAGCGGTTCCGGGCAAAGCGGTCAAGCTGGTAGACAAGCACACCCTCAAAAACGTGTTTGTCGCTGTCGGCAATCATGCGCTGGAACTCGGCCCGGCTGTCCGTTGTGCCGCTCTGCGCCCGGTCGATGTATTCGCCAATCACGATATGTCCGTTGTTCTTGGCGAACTCGTAGCAGGTTTGAAGCTGGCCCTCGATGGATTGCTCCGTCTGGCTGTGGCTGGAATATCGGGCGTAAATGACGATATTCACTCTTTCACCCCCTCCAGCATTTCAACGATGGCTTTTTTCAAGCGGTCATTCATGGGTGAGGCGGGGTCAAAGCACATCTCCACAAACCGCCTCATGTCCTTATCTTCTTCCAGAATTTTTGGCTTGTACTCGTACAGCTTGCCCTGGGGTTTTTCAGTGCGGCAGCAGATATAATCCATCGACACATCGAAGTAATCCGCATACCAGATCAGCACTTTGATGGGAGCGGCGGAGTAGCCTGTTTCGTATCGGTTGATGGTAGCCTGGGGGATGCCAGCGATTTTTCCGAATTTCGCCTGGGACAGTCCGATGCCCTCCCGGAGCGTTCTCATTCTTTTGCCTATATCGCTCAAATTGCTCACCTCCTGTCGTACTGATGGATTAGCAGAAAGTGAGGTTTCTGCTAATCCAAATTATGAATTATTGCGAAAGGAGATATGAATACCATGCCAGTATTTCATGTCAAGAAAACCACAGATTACACCGTCATGGCAAACTACCATCTGCGGGACAAATCCCTGTCTCTGAAAGCCAAGGGCCTGCTGTCGGAAATGTTATCACTCCCGGAAGAATGGGACTATACCCTGCAAGGGCTAGCCTGCATCAACCGGGAGCAGATCGACGCCATCCGCCAGGCCGTCCACGAACTGGAGCGGGCCGGATATATCGTGCGGACGAGGGAACGGGACAGCCGGGGATGGCTGCGGGGAGCGGAGTACACCATCTACGAACAGTCGCAATCGGTGTTTGCTTTACCGGCGTTGGAATAACCTGCGTCAGGAAAACCGTTGTCGGAAAATCCTATGTAGGTAAATCCGACGCAATAAAATAAAGATATAAGTAAATACAGAAAAAACAAGTAAAGATCAATCAATTACCCATTCTCTTCCTATCCTTTCCCCCCGCTCATTTCTTGAGGAACGGGCGGCAGAGCCGCCGGAAGGGAATGGAACAGAAGCGGAAAGCAGATAGGTCAAATAGCAGCAGGGGTTATCATGGACGTTATCTGACCCGCAGAAATCGTACAGACGCGAAGCGGGTGTGCGGTTTCTGCGGGTGCCACAAGAGGGCCGCAGGGCCTCTTGTGTGACAGCACGGTTTTACAGTCCAGCAGAAGCCAGGGCAGGAGTGCCGGAGTGTCGGCCTCCTGCCCTGGCTTTTTCATATCCCTTCCTACGCATTTAGAGCCTCGTTTTTAAGGGAGCAGGTCAAATCGTATTACTCCCCATGTGACTGCGGCTTGGAAGCCCTGAAAATAGGCCGCTGAACAGGCCCTAAATGCGTAGGCTGATGGTCTGATTTGGGGTTGTCAGGCAAAGCGCCGGATAGATGGGCTATGTAGAAAGAGTTACCCCTATTTTCGGGAGAACATATATAAACACCTTGCCCCTCTTCGACACCCACGAAAAAAGCCTGTGTTTTCAATACCTCCGGGAGCTGCTTTTTCTGCGCCTGACCCATAAATTTTCCGTCCCGCTGTTCTGGCGTCTTGGTGCAGACTTTTCGGAATTAGTTTGACGGAAATGCACCGCTACATCTGCATTATTTCTACGGTTGCTGGTTACGTCCTGTATAAGGGTCTGGGACTATCCCAACAAGAAAAACGACCACGGCCCGGCAGGGGCCGGATTTGGCCGTTTTTCGGGAGTGTGGCCACACTCCCTATGCTTGCTACGTTAGCGTTCCTCTATAACGAAAATATTCTTCAATTATTAATAGCAAGCTATTGACAAAGAAACAACAGCGTGCTATTATATATCCCAAGGAGGTGACGCCCGTGAAAGAAAGAGTGACCTGCGTGGCGCTTATCAAGCAGATACATGACGGGTTGGAAAAGCAGGCCAACAACTCCTTGCGTTCCCAAGGCCTTACCATGTCCCAAGTCGGTGTGCTGATTGAGCTCCGCTTTTCGCCGGAAAAACAGATGGCGCTGAAGGAACTGGAGCGGCGACTCCATGTGGCGCAGTCTACCGCCGCCGGGATTGTGGCTCGGTTGGAGCAAAAGGGGTTTGTGGAGGGATTCGGTGATGCCAACGACCGCAGGATAAAAATGCTCCGCATTACCCCCGCAGGGGAGGAGTGCTGCCGGCTTGCAGACCAGCATATGGCGGCATTTGAAGAAAACTTGCTCACTGGCTTGACCGAAGCCGAACGCACCACCTTTTTTGCTCTGCTGGAACGGGTAGCAGGCAACTTGAAATAAATGTCCGCCCAGCGACGGGCATTTATTTCAGGCAAAACAACAGCATGGTATTAACAGCAAACTGACAATTACATTAAGGAGGTCTTTGTATGAACAATTCAAAAGCGGTAGAACTCTTTGAGAAAGCCCTTGTGTCCCAGGCCGTATTGAAAAACGCCCTGCCCGCTATGGCCGCGATGCTGATGGTGCTGATCTACAATCTGGCGGACACGTTCTTTATCGGCCAGACCCATGACGCGCTCCAGGTAGCGGCGGTATCCCTGGCGATGCCCGTATTCCTGATGTTCATGGCCGTTGGTACAGTGTTTGGTATGGGCGGCACTTCGGTGATTTCTCGTGCGCTGGGACAGGGCCGGATGGAATACGCAAAAAAAGTCTGCTCGTTCTGTATGTGGGGATGTGTCGTAGTCGGCGTAGTCATGTCGGCGCTTTTCCTTATTTTCATGGACGAAATTCTGTCCCTGGTGGGAGCAAGCCCTGACACCTGGGACCACGCAAAATCGTACCTTACCATCGTCAGCCTGGGCGGGCCGTTCGTGCTGATCTCCAACTGCTATTCAA
>CANPTW010000051.1 GCA_947577075.1 uncultured Oscillibacter sp.
CTCCTGGGGGTCGTCCCCCGTCCAGCCCGCCAGCAGGTCCAGCAGCCACTCGTCCGCCGCCGGGTCCGCCACGCCGTCGCTGATCATGACGGCGAATCCGCCGGGGGCCAGGGGGGCCTTCGTCACGTCCGGCGGCGTTCCCCGGAGCCCCACCGGCAGGCTGCCCCCGGTGATCCGCCGGACCACGCCGCCCCGCTTTAAATAGCTGGGGGCGGCGCCGAACTTGTAAAACGCCGCCTCCCCGGCGCCGGGGTCGTACACGCACAGGTCCACGGTGGTGAAGCCGCCCCCCTCCGTCCCCCGGAGGCCCATGGCGGAATTCAGGGTTTTCAGCGCCGCCTCCGGGGCCACCCCGGCCTCCAGAAACTGCTGGAGGAGGCGGCAGATCAGGGCGGATTCCTTCCGGGCGGGCTCCCCGCTGCCCATGCCGTCCGCCAGCACCAGGCACCAGAGGCCCCGGTCCGTGCAGAAGGAGGCCACCGTGTCCCCGCAGACCGTCTCCCCCTCCTTGGGGCGGAGGGCGGCCCCCACCCGGCAGGGGGACTCCTCCGCCATGGCGGGGGCGGCGGCCTCCAGCCCGGCGGCGGTGGCCGTCAAAAGCTCGGAGAGCTGGGCGTACTGCCCCCGGGCGCTGCGGCGAGTCTCCTCCAGCTGCCGCCGGTACTGCCGCCGGAGGAGGAAGGCGGAGAGCTCGCCGTTGATGGCCGCCAGAAGGTCCGGAAGGTGGACGCAGCGGCCGGTGAAGTAGTCCGGGAAGTCCTTTGCCAGGACCCGCCCCCGCTCCAGAAGGTAGGGGGTGGCGTCGTTCATGGCGTTGAAGGTCCCGGTGTAGTCCTTCTGCCAGCAGAGGTCGCAGAGGGCGCAGCCCCGGCAGACCTTTTCCGCGGAGCGGTCGAAGATGATGGCGGGGTTCTCGTCCGCCGCCGGGGGCGCGGCCCGCCCGATGCTGTCATACAGGTCCCGGAGGGCCGCGGCGGCCCGGTCCAGCCGCTGCCGCCAGGGGGCGGGCTCGGAGGGCTTCCGCTCCCGCCGGGGCGGGGGTACGGCGGGCCGGACCCGCTTCCCCGCCACAAAGCGCCCCGGCATGGCCAGGAACAGGCCCACCCCCGCCGCCGTCTCCGCCAGCAGGGGCAGGGGCCGGCCCTCGGCCAGGGCCGCCGCCCCGGCGGCCGCCAGAAAGGCAAGGCCCGCCCAGGCCCGGTTCCGCCCCTGGCGGCTTCCCGCCGCCAGGCCCGCCAGGCCCAGGGCCGCCGTGAGGGGCAGGGGGCTTCCGCAGAGCTCCGCCGTCAGCCCCAGCCCCAGGCCGAAGGCCGCGCCCCCGGCGGGCCCCCGGTCATAGGCCGCCAGGACCGCCAGAAAGCACAGCAGCGCCCTGGCCGGGGAGAAGCCCAGCAGCTCCAGCTCCTCCACCGCCGTCACCAGGGCCCCGGCCAGGAAGATCAGGCCGTCCACCACCTCCCGGCCCTCCCCGCCCCGGAGAAGGGGGAAGAACAGCCAGGCGGAGGCCCCCAGCAGCGCCGCCCCCGCCAGGCAGTCCGTCAGCCGGGCCAGGGGGGAGAGGGACTGGAGGATGTAGATGCCCTCCACCGTCGCAAAGAGCCCCACCGCCGTCAGGGCGGCGCTCCGGGGCCGGGCCGTCAGCCAGGCCCCCGCCAGGGCCGTGGACGCCGCGACGAGGAGCACCGCCACCGCCAAAAAGGGCAGCGCGTCGGCAAAGTCCAGGAACAGCGCCGCCCCCGCCGCCGCCCCGGCCAGGGCCGCGCCCCCCTCCAGCCCCGGGCCCGCCGCCGCGATCCAGCCCAGGGCAAAGGGCGCGCAGCCCCCCGGCGTCCGGCCGGCGGTCAGCGCCGCCGCGAGGAAAAAGCGGACGCCCAGGGCCGCCAGGCGCGCCGCCCCCGCCCGCTCCAATGTCAGTTGACCATTTGCCACAGCCTGTCCCTCCTCAAAGGATGTTTTTCCCATTGTACCGGGGGGCGGGGGAAAAACACGTCGGGAAAAGTGGGGAGGGGCTTTCCCGGCGGAAAAAGCGGGATGGAAAAACGGGAGGGCCCGTGCTAAAATGGGGAAAAGCGCTTCCCAACCGGCGGTTGAGTCCGGCGGACTCCACCGGCGGTTCCTGGAAGCGCCGGGCCGGACGGCGTAGGATGGGAAGCGGAAAGGGGATGCGGGAATGGATCAGGGAAAAATCGGGAGCTTTATCATGGAGTGCCGCAAGCGCAAGGGGCTGACCCAGTCCCAGCTGGCGGAGCGGCTGAACATCACCGACCGGGCCGTCTCCAAGTGGGAGACGGGCAAAAGCCTGCCGGACTCCTCCATCATGCTGGAGCTGTGCAAAATCTTGGGAATCTCGGTGGACGCCCTCCTTACCGGGGGAGAAACGGCGGAACCGGAGAAACCGGCCCCGCCGCCCCCCAAGGCGCCGGCGCGGCGCTTCTCCGGCGCCAAGGTTCGGCGCTGCCTTGCCCTCCTGCTCTCCGGCGGGCTTCTGACCGGCGTGCTGGTGTGCTTCATCTGCGACACGGCGCTGACCGGCGGGCTGACCTGGTCTTTGATCGTGGCCGCCTCCGCGGCATACGCGTGGGTCCTCCTTTTCCCGGCGGCCGCCCTGGGGCGGAGGGGCCTTGCTGGGAGCCTGCTGGCCCTCAGCGTGTGCACCCTTCCCTATTTATATGGGCTGAGCCGCCTGCTGGGGGTCCGGGAGGTGTTTTCCGTGGGGGCAGCGGCGGCGGTTATCTCCCTCCCGTTCCTCTGGGCGGCTTACGCCGTCTTCCGGCGCAGGGGCCGGTGCGCCTTCTCCCTGGGGGTCTTGTGTTTGCTGCTGGCGGGGCTGACGGCCTGCGTCAACGGGGGTCTGCACCTTCTGGGGGCCGCGCCTTCGCCGGACGCCTGGAACGGGATGAGCGTCCTCCTTTTTCTGATGGCGGCGGCGGTGTGCTTCACCTGGAGGCGGGACGGGAAGGAGCCGTAAAAAAACGGGGGCGGCCCCCTTCCTTCCCGCCCAACCCGGCCTTGCCGCCTTTCAAAAAATCCGGGGCCCCGCCAAAAGGCGGGGCCCCTTCCATGTCCCGGCGCTCCGCCGGGATTCTTTTTTTAGAAATCCGCGCTGCCCACGGTGCGGGGATGGGGCAGAACGTCCCGGATGTTGCTGACGCCGGTGAGGTACATCACCAGCCGCTCGAACCCCAGGCCGAAGCCCGCGTGGCGGCAGGAGCCGTAGCGCCGCAAATCGCAGTACCACCAGTAGCTCTCCGGGTCCATGTTCAGCTCCTTAATCCGGGCCTCCAGGACCTCCAGCCGCTCCTCGCGCTGGCTGCCGCCGATGATCTCCCCGATGCCGGGGACCAGGCAATCCGCCGCGGCCACGGTCTTCCCGTCGTCGTTGAGGCGCATGTAGAAGGCCTTGATCTCCTTGGGGTAGTCGGTGACGAACACCGGGCGCTTGAAAATCTGCTCCGTGAGATAGCGCTCGTGCTCCGTCTGGAGGTCGCAGCCCCAGAAGACCTTATAGTCAAACTTGTCGTTGTTCTTCTCCAGAAGCTCCACGGCCTCGGTATAGCTCACCCGGCCGAAGTCCGAGGAGGCCACGTGCTCCAGCCGCTCCTTCAGGCCCTTGTCCACAAAGCTGTTGAAGAAGCTGATCTCGTCGGGGCAGCGCTCCATGACCTTTTCAATGACATATTTCATCATGGCCTCCGCCACGTCCATGTCCCCCGCCAGGTCGCAGAAGGCCATCTCCGGCTCGATCATCCAGAATTCGGCGGCGTGGCGCTGGGTGTTGGAGTTCTCCGCCCGGAAGGTGGGGCCGAAGGTGTACACGTCGCCGAAGGCCATGGCGAAGTTCTCCGCGTTCAGCTGGCCGGAGACGGTGAGGTTCGCGGGCTTGCCGAAAAAGTCCTGGGAGAAGTCCACCTTCCCGTCCTCCGTCCGGGGCGGGTTCTCCGGGTCCAGGGTGGTGACCCGGAACATCTCCCCCGCGCCCTCGCAGTCGCTGGCGGTGATGATGGGGGTGTGGACGTAGACGAAGCCCCGGCTCTGGAAGAACTCGTGGATGGCGAAGGCCGCGGCGCTCCGGACCCGGAAGGCGGCGGAGAACAGGTTCGTCCGGGGCCGCAGGTGCTGGATGGTCCGCAGGTACTCCACGGTGTGCCGCTTCTTCTGGAGGGGGTAGTCCGGGGTGGAGGGGCCCTCCACCTCGATTTTCGCGGCCTTCAGCTCCAGGGGCTGCTTGGCCTCCGGGGTAAGGACCACGGTCCCCGTAACGATGAGGGCCGCGCCCACGTTCTGGGCGGCAATGTCCCGGTAGTTCTCCAGGACTCCGGCCTCCATGACCACCTGGAGGTTTTTCAGGCACGAGCCGTCGTTCAGCTCGACAAAGCCGAAGTTCTTCATGTCCCGGATGGTGCGGGCCCAGCCGCCCACGGTGACGGTCTGCCCGTCGAGGGATTCCTTGTCGGCGAAGACCGCCGCGATTTTCGTGTAGCTCATAGTGTTCACCTGATTTCCTGTATTTCGATGGATGATACATTATACCACATATTTTCCCTTTTGCAAGGGGCCTTTCCCCTTGAAAAAAATCCCCGCCCCGGAGCGGGGAGGGGAAGAGGGGCTCACTCGTATAATTCCTCGTCGGCGTAATCGTCGTATTCGGAGCTGAATCTCTGGCTCAGGCGTTTCTTCATGCCGCAGTAGCCCACGCTCAGGTCGTGCCACCCGCCGATCAGCAGGCAGACGAACGCGGCGAAGGCCAGGCTGGCGCCGATGATCTTCATGACCATGCTCGCGGTTTTGCTCATAGAGGCTTCCTCCTAATTTCCCAAAATCGATATCATCATACACCATTTTTTCCGCTTTTACAAGAGGGATTTTCAGCCCTTTCCTCCCGAACAGGGCCGCCCCGCCGGCCCTTCAAAAAATATCTTTACATTTTGTAGCGCTTTTGATAAACTATACGTCACGTATAAGAACAGATAAAACGCCAAAGGAGATTCCAACTATGAATTCTGCGTTTTCCCGCACCCTCTCCCTCCTCCGGCAGGAAAAGGGCGTCAGCCAGCGCGTCGCCGCGGGGGAGCTGGGCATCTCCCAGGCCCTTCTCTCCCACTATGAAAACGGCATCCGGGAGCCCGGCCTCGCCTTTGTGGTCCGGGCCTGCGATTACTACGGAGTCTCCGCCGACTTCATTCTGGGGCGCACCCTCTCCAAGGTGGGCAACATGCTCACGGAGCAGGACATCCTTGACGCCGCGGAGCCCAGGAACACCCTTCGGGGCAGCGTCCTGGCCACGCTGCAGAGCAAGCTGCTCTCCGGGGCCGTGGGCGTCCTCTTCGAGCTTTTGGGCAAGCTGGGGGACAAGGCTGCCGTCAACGCCGCCGCCGCCTATCTCGGCAGCGCCGTCTATCAGCTCTACCGCCACCTCTACCGTTCCTCCGGCGCCAACGAGAGCTACTTCTCCCTGGACTCCGGCGTCTGCGCCATGGGCCTTGCCGACGCGGACATGAAGCTCTCCGAGGCCCGCTTCGCCGCCGCTCTGGGAAGCCTCTCCGCCCAGAAGGCGGAGTTCCCCGACCTCTCCGCCGCCGCCGTCGCCGCCGCCTACCCCGGCCGCTGCCAGAGCCTCAACCAGGTGCTCAGCACCTCCGACGCCCGGCTTGCCGCCCTCTCCAAGCAGCCGTAACATGAATTTTCAATCCTTTGGCTTCCTGGCCTTTCTTGCCGTCACGGCCGCGGTCTGCCCGGCGGCGGCCCGGTGGAGCCGGTCCGCCGGGGCGGGCTGCCTGACCCTGGCCTGTCTGGCCTTTTATGTCTCCGGAGGCGGCTGGGCGGCCCTCCTGGTCCTGGCTGCGGGGCTGGGGGTTTCCGCCGCCGCCGTCCGGTATCTCGCCGCGCCGGACGTCCGGGCCCGGCCGGCGGGCGGCGGCTCCACCGCTTACGCCTGTTCCCGGGCCTCCGCCCGGCGGCGCCTCTGCCTGGCCTTGGCGGCGGCGTGGCACATCGGCGTGCTGGCCCTGTTTAAGTATGCCGGCTTCTTCACCGGCGGGGCGCTCTCCCTGGACTGGGCCCCCCTGGGCCTGAGCTTTTTCACCTTCCAGCAGCTCTGGCTCTTGAAGGAGGCGTACGACGGGGACTTCCGCCCCGGCCCGGGGGACAGCCTGGCACTTTACGCCTTCTTCTTCCCCTCGGTGGTCTCCGGGCCCATCCTGCGGCCCCGGGACTTCTTCCCCCAGCTCCATGGAGCGGGCTTCCTCCGGCCCGACGGCCGGGACCTCGCCGCCGGGCTTTACGCCATTGCCGTGGGCACGGCGAAGAAGGTGCTCCTGGCGGACAACCTGGGCATCCTGGTGGACAATGGCTGGGCCCGCAGCGGGGAGCTCTCGGCCTGCACCGCCTGGCTGGTCATCCTGGGCTATACCCTGCAGCTGTACCTGGACTTCTCCGGCTACTGCGACGTCGCCGCGGGCGCGGCCCGGCTTCTGGGCCTCCGCCTCCCCGTGAATTTCAACTCCCCCTACCGGAGCCTGTCCGTGGGCGAATTCTGGAAGCGCTGGCACATCACCCTGACCTCCTTCCTCCGGGAGTGCCTTTACTTCCCCCTGGGGGGAAGCAGGCGGGGAACCGGGCGGGCCTATCTCAATATTTTAATCGTCTTCCTGGCCAGCGGCCTCTGGCACGGGGCGGGGTGGACCTTCGTCCTCTGGGGCGGGCTTCACGGCCTGGGCCAGATCGCGGAACGGGCCTGGGGCCCGGGGCGGGAGAAGCTGCCGAAGCTCCTCCGCTGGGCCATGACCTTCCTCTTTGTCAACCTCGCCTGGGTGTTCTTCCGGGCCCCCGGCCTCTCCGCCGCCGGGGAGGTTCTTTCCGCCGCCTTCTCCGGCAGCTGGACCGGGCCGGAGGGCTGGCTGATGGAGGGCCTGTTCACCAAGGAGGTGGCGGCCCTGGCGCGCCTTTTCCCCAGGAAGTGGCGGCTCTTCACCCCGGGGCGGCTGCTGCTGCTCTACGGCGGGGGGCTGGCCGTGGCCCTCTGGCCCCGGAACGCGGCGGAGCAGATGGATCACTTCCGCCCCACCTTTTTGCGGGGGGCGGCCCTGGCGGTTCTGGCCGCCTGGTCCATTCTCTCCTTCACCGGCGTCACCACCTTCATTTACTCGAACTTCTGAGGCCCGTTTCCGGGTTCTCCGCCTACATCACCAGATCGATGGGGAGCTTATGAACAAGATTTATCGCCGCTGGGCCTGCGGCTTTCTGGCCGCCCTGCTGGCCCTGCTCTCTCTGTGCGCCGGGGTCGTCTACACGGTGGACCCCTGCCTGTACTACCGCATCCCGGCCCGCTGGCAGCCCGTTTTTTTCAACGAGCGCTATCAGTCCGCCGGCATGATCCGCAACGTCCCGGCGGATACCGTCATCCTGGGCACCTCCATGGCCGCCAATTACCGTGCCAGCCGGGCGGAGGCGGTCTTCGGCGGCAGGGCCCTGCGGATCACGATTCCCGACGGCTATTACAGCGAGTTCGACCAGGCCGTCGATCTGATCTTCCGGACGGGGCGGCCCCGGCGGGTGATCTTCGGCCTGGATTTGAACGTCCTGATCCGGGACGAGAGCGGCCTCACCGGCGCCATGCCGGACTATCTCTATGACCAAAACCCCCTCAACGACGTGAAATACCTTTTGAACAAGGACTCCCTCTATTATTGCTTTTACACCCTCATGACCAGCCGCCAGGGGGGCGGCCGGACGCTGGACGAGGGCTTCACCTGGGACAAGGAGAGCGCCTGGGGGCGCTACGAGACGCTGCGGACCTACCGCCGGCCCGATCCGGTGGAAACGGCCCTTCCCGCCGGGAGCTATCTTGACAACGTGGACGGGAACCTGGCCGTCCTGGGGAGCTGGCTCCGGGAGCACCCCGACACGGAATTTCACCTCTTCCTGCCCCCCTACAGCATCCTCTACTGGGACCGGGCCATCCGCAAGGGGGAGCTGGAGGCCCGGTTCGCCGCCCTGGAGCGGGCCTGCCGGACGCTGCTGTCCTATGACAACGCCAGGCTGTACGGCTTCCTCTTCGACGGGGAGACGGTGACGGACCTGAACCATTACTGCGATTACATCCACCACTCCGAGGAGGTCTGCGCCGGCGTGCTGTCGGACATCGCCGCGGGAAAATCCCTGCTGACGGCGGAAAATTTGGAGGAGGCCCTGGCGCAGTGGCGGGAGTTTGTGATAAACTACGACTATGAGAGCATCTGGGACCAGGACTTCTGGGACCAGTGGAACGCCACCCACGACGCGCCGCCGGTGTGGTATGAGGGCTGAAAGGGGAGGACCTTCATGCGCTGGAAAAAACGGATTCCTGTTTTCCTTGCCTTCCTCATCGGCGCGGCCGCCGGGATATCCTTCGTGCTGCCGGGCTTTCAGAAGCGGACGGACGTCTACCTGCAGGACTTCTCCGTCTCCGAGGGCGGGTCCGTCCTCACGATGCAGACGTTCACCATCGGTTCCGCGGGGTATATCCGGGCCATGGAGACGAAGCAGATCGGCGATGAGATCCACTGTTCCTTTTACCGTACCTTCGGCGGGCTGAACAGCCGCCTCGGTGCGAAGGACCGGTTTGAAATCCGGCTGGAGGGTCCCGCCGAATCCGCGGAATCCATATACCTCGGCCGGGCATATTTCGACCAGCTCGTCCTGGAGCGGGACGCCGAAACCGGCGAATGGGCGCCTGTGTCCCCGCTCCCCCAATAAAAATGCCATCAAGACCTGCCCCCGTCGGAAGAAACTCCGCCCGCTCCCTCCGCGCCTGACGGCGCGGACTCCGCTCCGCTGCGTTCCTTCCTCCTCTCCCCACAAAATCCTTGATTTTGCGGGGACCCCGAATTTTTATTTTAATACGCGCCTCCGGCGCGCCCCGTCTCCGATGGGGCCCCGGCGGACTTGCCAAGGAGGCTCTTTCCTATGATTCAACAAGACCACATCCGAAACTTCTCCATCATCGCCCATATTGACCTCGTCGGAAGAAACTCCGCCCGCTCCCTCCGCGCCTGACGGCGCGGACTCCGCTCCGCTGCGTTCCTTCCTCCTCTCCCCACAAAATCCTTGATTTTGCGGGGACCCCGAATTTTTATTTTAATACGCGCCTCCGGCGCGCCCCGTCTCCGATGGGGCCCCGGCGGACTTGCCAAGGAGGCTCTTTCCTATGATTCAACAAGACCATATCCGAAACTTCTCCATCATCGCCCATATTGACCACGGCAAGTCCACCCTGGCGGACCGGCTTTTGGAAAAGTGCAACGCCGTCTCCCAGCGGGAGATGGAGAGCCAGCTCCTGGACAACATGGACCTGGAGCGGGAGCGGGGCATCACCATCAAGGCCCGGGCCGTCCGCCTGAGCTATACCGCCGCCAACGGCGAGGTCTACGCCCTGAACCTCATCGACACCCCGGGCCACGTGGACTTCAACTACGAGGTCTCCCGGTCCCTGGCCGCCTGCGAGGGGGCGGTCCTGGTGGTGGACTCCACCCAGGGGGTGGAGGCCCAGACCCTGGCCAACACCTATCTCGCCATGGAGCACGATTTGGAGATTCTCCCGGTTTTCAACAAGATCGACCTCCCCGCCGCCGACCCCGCCAGGGCCAAGCAGGAGGTGGAGGACATCATCGGCCTCCCCGCCCTGGAGGCTCCGGAGATTTCCGCCAAGCAGGGGGTCAACATCGACGCCGTGCTGGAGGACATTGTAAACAACGTCCCGCCTCCCGCCGGGGACCCGGAGGCCCCCCTCCAGGCTCTGATCTTCGACAGCCAGTACGACAGCTACCGGGGGGTTATCGTCTACATGCGCCTGATGGAGGGGTCCCTCCGGGCGGGGCAGACGGTGAAGATGATGGCCTCCGGCGCTTCTTACCAGGTGGTGGAGTGCGGCCACCTGCTGCCCCTGGGGATGGAGCCCTGCGAGTGCCTCCGGGCGGGGGAGGTGGGCTATTTCACCGCCTCCATCAAGAACGTCCAGGACACCCGGGTGGGCGACACGGTGACGGACGCGCAAACCCCCGCGGCGGAGGCCCTCCCCGGCTACCGGCCCGTCCAGCCCATGGTCTACTGCGGCATCTACACCGAGGACGGGTCCAAGTACCCCGACCTCCGGGACGCGCTGGAGAAGCTCCGGCTCAACGACGCCTCCCTCTCCTTCGAGCCCGAGTCGTCGGTGGCCCTGGGCTTCGGCTTCCGCTGCGGCTTCCTGGGCATGCTCCACATGGAGGTCATCCAGGAGCGGCTGGAGCGGGAATTCGACCTGGACCTGGTGACCACATTGCCTTCTGTTATATACGATGTTTATAAAACGGATGGTAGTCTCGTCCGGGTGGACAACCCCCACAACTACCCGGACCCGGCCTCCATTGAGCGGGCGGAGGAGCCCTATGTCAAGGTCTCCATCATCTCCCCCAACGACTATGTAGGGAACATCATGCCCATGTGCCAGGAGCGCCGGGGGGAGTTCAAGGACATGCAGTACCTGGACACCCACCTGGTGGAGCTCCACTATCAAATGCCCCTGAACGAGATCATCTACGACTTCTTCGACACGCTGAAGGCCAACACCAAGGGCTACGCCTCGCTGGACTACGAGCTCTCCGGCTACCGGCCCAGCGAGCTGGTGAAGGTGGATTTGCTCTTAAACGGCGACCAGGTGGACGCCCTGAGCTTCATCGCCCACAAGGACAAGGCCTATCCCCGGGCCCGGAAGCTCTGCGAGAAGCTGAAGGAGAACATCCCCCGCCAGCTCTTCGAGGTCCCGGTCCAGGCGGCCATCGGCGGGCGGGTCATCGCCCGGGAGACGGTGAAGGCCATGCGGAAGGACGTGCTGGCCAAGTGCTACGGCGGCGACATCACCCGGAAAAAGAAGCTGCTGGAAAAGCAGAAGGAGGGCAAGAAGAAGATGCGGAGTTTGGGCTCCGTCCAGATTCCCACGGAGGCCTTTCTGGCGGTGCTCAAGCTGGACGAGTAAAGACTGCTTCGACGGGAAGGAAGGGCGTGTGCGGCTGCGCCCGCAGGCGTATTTCGGAGTGCAACCGCTGCTTGCGGCGGCTTTTAGCGCCGGTTCCCATAAGCCCAAACGCACGTCTTTCCGGCAAATTTTGTGGTCCGCGGCGTTAAAAATTTTTGCCTTGCAGCCGGCAAAAATTTCCTCGGAAATCCGCACGTTTGGTTTATGGGAACAAACCCTGACGCGGAGATAAACCCAGGAGGGGTTTCCTGCACCATTCAAATAAAAATCAGCATCGGATAAGGGGAGAACCGCCTTTTGGCGGTCCTCCCCTTATCCAGCTGGTCAAAAAACATACAAAACAGGCAAGAAGAAGGGGACCAGAGGAATAGTTGTTCAGCCAGGTCAAGGTGCTCCTGCCCAATGTGAGTCGTAAGCAGACGCCGCCCTTTCCCATTGGCGCCGCAGAGCTGCCTGCAAGGACAGCATTGGCATAGCTTGGGAGTGCTGCGCTAGATTCGTTTTCCATTTTTGCCGGTGGTGGTATGGCGGAGCGCTTGGCCTTTCGGACATACAAAACAATCCTGAAGCCGGTCATACGTGAAGTCCCAGGGACGAAAGCGGTCTTTCCTGCCCTTGCAGCGCGTGTACGGAAGGATGGGAATACGGTTGTCCTCCAAGGGCTTTTGGGCGATCCAAGGTGTTTTGCAGCCCGCGTCCATGACGATGAAGGCTGCGCCATACACCGCATCCCACGCTGTGCTGCCGTTCACATTTCCGGCGGTCATTCTACCCCTAATATCCAGCCATTCCGGTCACAGGCGGTATGGGCCGCGCAGGCAGATTGCCGCTCATGGCCGCCTTTCGCAAACATTCCGCATTCCGGGCCGGTGGTGGACACCGTTTTACGCACTGTCCCACCCCCGGAACCGCCGGCTGCTTCGTCATCATCGTTTTTCTTCCCCAGCTTCTCCCGTTCCGCCGCCGCGTCCTCCCGAAGCTGCTGCCCGTACGCCTTTGCCGTTCGCGCTGCTTGTTCCTTTTAATATTTCTTTTTGTTGCCCGACGCCTTGATGTGCGTTCCGTCTATAAACACCATCTTAGGCGCTGCCATTTGATGATTCAGCGTTTTGTTCAGAATATGCGCAAAGATTTCCCCGCTTAATTCCGGTAAATCCATTCATAATCCATTGCCCGCTCTATTTTCCGCAGCAGATGTTCTTTCGGCACAATACCTTCTATATCTGTTAGGACTGCTTCTTTCCAGCTATCCTTTTTCCGGCTTTCTACTCCGCTTCACTCCTCCTTCATTTTGCCGAACCCCCTCCGGCGCGGGGTGCGCTCAGCTCACCAGCAGCGCCACATACCCGGCGTACAGCCCCAGCATCACCACCCCCTGCCAGCGGTAGAACTTCTCCGTCACCAGGGGGGGGATCACCGCCACGCAGCACAGCAGCAGGCACGCGGGCATGTCCAGAGCCGTGGTCTGGGCCCCGATGGTCAGAGCCCCCCCGCTGACGGCGGAGCACACCGGCAGGATCATGGTCAGGTCGATGACATTGGCCCCGATGATGTTCCCCACGGACATGGACGCCTCTTTTTTCGCGATGGCCGTCAGCGTGGTCACCAACTCGGGGAGGGACGTGCCGATGGCCACCATGGTCACGCCGATGATGCTGGCGGGGACCCCCATCAGAAGGGCCAGCTCGCTGCCGTAGTTGATCAGCAGCTGGGAACCGGCGACGATGGCCCCGATGCCCAGGGCGAAGAGGAACAGCTTCTCCGCCATCTGCCGCCGGGAAATGGTCCGGCGCCTGGGATGAGTCTCCCGCTCCTCCGCCATGCCCGCCCGGGCGTCCCGGAGGTTGCTCCAGAGATAGACGGCAAAGATCGCAAAGAGGGCCAGGCCCGGCAGCGCCAGCAGCACGCCGCCCCGGCACAGGACCAGGAGCAGCGCCGCCCCCAGAACCATCAGCAGGGCCTTGAGCTGGAACTGGGCCCGCTTCACCGCCGAGGGGATGCACACCAGGGAGATGCCCAGGATCAGCCCCAGATTGGCCGTGACGGAGCCCACCGCGTTGCCCACCGCCAGGTCCACCTCCCCCTGGAGGGTGCCGGTGAGGGAGACGGTCAGCTCCGGCAGCGTCGTGGCCAGGGAGACGATGGTGGCCCCGATGATGAACCGGGGCACCCCGGTGGCCTCCGCGATCCAGACGGCCCCGTCCAAAAACCAGTCGCCGCCCTTGATGATGAGGAGCAGGCCCAGCAGAAACAGCAGCACCGTAATCCAAATTTCCATAACATCCACCGCTTTCCAAAAATTCAGCGAGACTTCTATCCCCCGGGGCAACGCCGCAAAACCGGCAGTTGTCCCACGGGATAAAAGTCTCGCTTTTCAGCGGGCCCGGGCGGCGGAAGAACCGCCGCCGTGATGACGAGCCGCGCCACGTTTGAAACGTAAGCTACTCCCTTTTATGAAGCCATGAGCTGTGAGACCACTATAAGGAAATCATACACGTTTTGTCAACGCTAACTTTGTCGAACGCCGGGGCGGGGACAAGGAATTTACGGAGTCTTTACGCCCCTGCCGCGGGTTAAATCCCGGGATCAAAGCCGATGGGCTTTTCCAGCAGCTCCCGGCCCTCCGCCGTCCCTCCCCGGGGGAGGAAGCCGCAGTCCAGGAAGAAGGCCCGGCCGGAGCCGCCCCCCGGCAGAAGGACGGAGAGGGACTCCCCGCCCCGGGCCCGGGTGTGCTGCACCGCCTGGCCGATGAGCTGCACCCCCAGCCCCCGCCCCCGGCAGTCGGGGCGGATATGGGCCAGGAGGATTCGCCCGGTCTCCGGGGCCATGTGGAGCAGGCCCACCGGCTCCCCGTCCAGAAAGCCCTCCAGGGTCAGGGAGGCGGCGGGGACGGGCCCCGGTTCCCCCGCCTCTTCCCAGGCGGCGGCCAGGCGCTCCGGGGCGTCCGGGGCCTCCAGGGGGCGGAACCACAGCCCCGGCTCCAGGGCGTAGGCCCGCTTGGCGCGGGGGGACGCCTCCCCCGCCAGGTACTCGGGGGTCTTCAGGTGGCTGTCGTCGTTCGTAAAGACGGGCCGGAGGCGCTCCCCGTCCCACTCCAGAAGGGAGACGGCGGTGTTGTCCCCCGTGGGGGACTTGGCTCCGGTGTCCCGGAGGGAGACGCCCTGGAGATTCGCCAGGAGGAGGCGGATGGCGTACCCGTGGGAGAAGACGGCCACGGTCTTCCCCGGGTTCTCCCGGGCGATGTCCTCCACCGCGGCCCGGACCCGGGCCAGCACCTCCGCCGGGGTCTCCGCCCCGGGGATGGACCAGCGGTCCATCCGGCTGCCGAAGTCCGCCATGGCCTCCGGCGTCCGGCGGGCGATGTCCCCCCAGGTCCGGCCCTCCCAGTCCCCCACGCAGATTTCCCGGAGGCCCGGGCAGCGGCACAGGGGCAGGTTTTTGGGGCGGTAAATGGCCGTGGCGGTGGCCCGGGTGCGGTAGAGGTCGCTGGCGTATACGGCGTCGACGGGGACGCCGGAAAAGCGGCGCTCCAGGGCCCGCACCTGCCGCCAGCCCCGGTCGGTGAGGTTGCTGTCGTGCTGGCCCTGGGCGATGCGGTAGAGGTTGCCCTCCGCCTCGGCGTGGCGGATGAGATAGATGGTGGTCATAGCGCTGCCTCCCGAAGTTTGTGTGGTGTTCAAAGCCTTTGTTTTCCATAGTATAGCGCGTTTTGCAGAGTTTGGCAAATGGTCCTCCGTTTTTTTCGCCTCGGCCCGGGCATACTGAGCCCAGACTGTAAAGGAGTGAGTGACGATGAAGAAGAGCACCGGATTCCTGCTTGGGATCGGCGCGGGCCTCGCCGCCGGAGCGGCGGCGGGAATTATGGCCCCCAACAGCAGCCGCCAGTCCATGAAAAAGCAGATGGACCAGGGGCTTCACAAGCTGGGCACGGCGGTGGACCAGGCTGTGGACAGCGTGGTTTCCGACATGCGCTGAGGAAACGGGGCGGGCGGCGGCCCGCCCCGGCTCCGTCTTCACCGGGAGGAGAAATTTTGAAAATTTCTGAAAAAACCTATTGACATTCCCGCTGGGCTTTGCTATTATAATCACTGTTCTGATGCGGAACACCTGACATGGGGGTATAGCTCAGCTGGGAGAGCGCTTGAATGGCATTCAAGAGGTCAGCGGTTCGATCCCGCTTATCTCCACCAGGAAAGAGAAAAGCCTTGGGACGCGGGTTCCAGGGCTTTTTCTCTTCACCCGCACGGCGGATAAGAATCAATGGGCCTGTAGCTCAGTTGGGAGAGCGTTCGGTTCGCATCCGAGAGGTCGAGAGTTCGAATCTCTTCAGGTCCACCAGATGGACATTGGACGAACACCTATTATTTCAAAGGCGGCTTCGCCGTGATGGTGTGGCTCTGATGTCAAAACGAACAGCGGAGGTCAAGGTGTAAAAGCCTTGGCCTCCGCTGTTTTATGCTTATTCGGTTGTGTCCGATGCTTCCTGCCACCCCGCAAACTCTCGCTGGCCCTGTTCGCTGTCATGGCATCTTACATTCATATAGACAAATGGGTGTCAGATTTACAATAGTTGCGCATAGTAGTGCAACTATTTCTATATTTTAACTATAATATGAAGGGTATGCTTAAACTTACAAATTCATATAGATGTAGTATCGTTACAGAAATAACGCTGATTTCAATAAAAACCATTGATTTTGAAGAGTACAAGGTGTATTATAATTGTGAGAAGTAATATAGTTCTGTCATGGAGGGAGGGCTTACATTGTATAAGGCAATTGATTTGTCAAAATATATAGTTACAAAATGTGTAGTTGATGGCTGTGCCATCAGCAATTTACAGTTGCAAAAAATTCTATATTATGTTCAAAAAGATTTTTTGCAAAGAGATTGCTTTGCCTTTTCTGATGATATTGAGGCATGGCAGTTTGGACCCGTTGTTCCAGTAGTATATTACAAGTTCTGCGGATTTGGAGCAATGCCTATTACAAGTACTTTTGAGGTTGTAGGCATTGATTCCCTTGATTTGCAAGTAATTGATCATGTTGTTGATACAAAAAAATCTCTAAATCCATGGGATTTGGTAGCTGATACACACAGGAAAAATGGAGCATGGGATCAAACATACCAAAATGGTATGGGAAATCACAACATTATCCCTCCTAATCTTATAAAAACGGAGGGATAAAATGGACTTGGCAAGCGAAGAAAGGCAACGCAGCGAATTTCGGAATATACTTTTTGAACTATCTGAATCACAAGAGATACTGAAAGAGAAATCTGATCGTTCAAGAATATATAGGCGCTTAGAGGCATTATATCATCCATCCGTAGGAGAACAATCTTTTCGGCATTTTTATTCCGATATTTTTTCTGTATTAACTACAGTAAAGCAAGGTGACAAGCCGGGCAGTATAGATGTATTAGGGCAAAATCTTTCGGAAATACGCAAGGGTTACCAGGCAATAAATACCGATCAAGCGGGAAATGTTATTGATATTAGTGATAGTATTAATAAACTTTATGACCATGTAAGTCTAGATATTGCTCGGATGGGATATTCGGATGCTGCGGATTGGAGATTGTCACAAGAGTCAAATTTGGCTAATATTCGAGCTCAAATTTCTGAAATTGGAGATACGTTTAATGAGCGGACAAAAATTGTGGAAGAAAGTCTTGGTAATGCGCAAAGAGAATATATTGCAATTTTAGGAATATTTGCAGCAGTTGTACTGGCCTTTACGGGAGGAATTGCTTTCTCCACATCAGTACTGCAAAACCTTCATGTATCCAGCATTTATAGAATCGTCTTGGCTATCGTTATAATTGGATTAGTCCTTATTGATTTACTATATGGATTATTCTACTATATCGGCCAATTAGTAAATAAGAATGCCGAAAACAATCTTAAACCTTTATGGATTGTAAACCTTATTTTTTTGCTAATAATAATTGCAATTATTTTTGCCTGGTATTGTGGATTTGTTGAAAAGCGAAATACTCGTATAAATGAGGATGAATCATTAACTCAAATTGAAATCGTAAATGAAAGCACAACCAACCATACTTTTATACCTATTAGTTAATATCTTCATCAATATAAGCGGATGAATATTAGAGAAACATCTATTATTCTAAGGTCGGCTTTGCCGTGATGGTGTGGCTCTGATGTCAAAACGAACAGCGGAGGTCCAGGTGTAAAAGCCTTGGCCTCCGCTGTTTTATGCTTATTCGGTTGTGTCCGATGCTTCCTGCCACCCCGCAAACTCTCGCTGGCCCTGTTCGCTGTCATAGTATTTCCGTATCTCTGGGACGAGGAACTGAGCAAAGGTTTCTATGATAGCCTGCGGCAATTCGATTTGACAGGTTTCAGTTCTGATTTCAGGTCGTTCTTTCGTTAAAGGCATTTCCCCTTTCCAAAACGCAGGACAAGGTCCGCAGGCGGGAGGAAACAGGGAAAGGATAAGCTGTTTCTCCCACCGGGGCCGGTTATCAGTTCACGCCGAGAATGGCGCGGATCAGTTTGTTTTCCAGGCGGCTTTTCATGTACTCGTCCAGACAGGCGTGGGGACAGCCGCTTTCGTCGTAGACTGTCCGGGTGCAGAGCTTGTTTATGTAGCCCTCGTAGTACCGCAAGACCTGCTCCACAGCATCGGCGTCCCCGGCCTAGGCCGCATCACTCACAGCCAGCGGCAGCAGTTCGCGGCCCTTGTAGTTCTGGCGCTTCATGGCGCTAACCTCCTTTCCTCGCTGTCAGCTTTGCCCGCAGGACATTCAGCGATTTTGTTCTGCGCCGCTGGACGGCACTCCGGGACAGGCCCAGGGCCTTGCCGATCTCGCTGTCCGTCAAATCCAGCACCAGGCGCAAAATCAAAATGCTTTGCTCCTGCTCCGGCAGACCGGCAAAGGCGTCGGCCACCTGCTGGCTTCTGACCGGCAGGTCACAGCCGCAGTAAGAGAACACATAGCTGTCGCTGGGGTAATTGTCCTCGGAACACAGCTTGTCCATCGCCGTCTGGGACAACCGCTCCAAGGACGTTTCCCGGCTGGCCCGCCGCTTCATTTCCCGGATGTAGTCGA
>CANPTW010000052.1 GCA_947577075.1 uncultured Oscillibacter sp.
TTTAACGCCAGTTTTGCGACTAAGGAAAAAATAGCGTTTTGCGTGTCCGGCTACATCTGCTTCCCGTCGCAGGTCTGCACCATCAGGGAGTAGAGGTTGTTCGTGATCTCCGCCTTGCCCAGCTTGTCCAGGTTGTGGCCGATCTCGTGGGCGATTCCCCAGCCGAAAAGCTGGTTCGCCTGCGCGTCCGCCCCCAGGCTGGAAAGGGGCCTGCCCCGCACCATTCCGGCGCAGGAGCCGTAGCCGATGCCGATGTGGCTTCCGGCGGCGTACATGAACGCGCCGGAGAACATCTGCATACAGCGGATGTTCTGCCGGGACTGCATGCCGTTTTGGGCATAGGTGCCGTCAATGCCCTGGGTGGTTTTGCAGATGTGCATCACATCCTCCCAGGCCAGGACGGCCTGGTACAGGGTCTCGATCCGCTCCGTCCGGCTCTGCCCCGCGCCGTTCAGCACCGCCGCCGCGGGCAGGGAGAGCAGCATGGTGGGCGTGGAAATCTCCGTGACGTTGAAGCAGTTGGTTTCCCGGGCGGCGCTGGTCAGCTTCAGCGCGGCGGTATAGGTTTCCAGCTCGTCCACATAGCGCCCCAAGGTTTCCCGCCGGGCGCCGTCGCTCATGGCGTACCACTCCGCAAGCTCCAGCACCGGGATATCCGTTCCCCGGCGGATGTGGAGCCGAATGCTCCCGGCGGAGGGGCCGCCGTAGCTCAGGTAAAGGCTGCCGCCCCTGGGGGTGTTCTGGCTGCCGATCTGGGGAACGGTCAGCACGTTCCGCCCGTTGACCAGCGTGCCGACCTCCGCCCGCCAGGCGGAGGCTTCGGCGTTGAACTGGCTGGCGTAAACCGTGACCTTCTGCCCGGCGGGGATGCCCCCGGCGTAGACCGTAATCTCCTTTTTCGCTCCGGCCGCCACGCCCAGAGGCTGCAGGGCGCTGCCGCTCTGGCCGTATTTCCGGCTGTCCGCGCCGCCGTCCCGGGAGGCGATTCCCTCCAGCACCACGCCGGAGGAGAACCCGTCCCGGAGCAGCTCCTCCGCCAGGGCCAGCTCGTCGGCCAGGGCGTCGGGATGCAGGTAATAGGCTCGCTCGTCCCCCTCCAGCCGACGGCGCAGGGCGTCCACGTCCCCCTGGGTGACGCCGGGGCGCAGGGCGGTGCACAGCTCGTCGGCAAAGAGGTCCGCGATGTTGTCCGGCAGGCACCGGGCGGGATCGTACTCCAGGAACATCAGCTCGGAGAGGCTCACCGCCGTATAGGCCCGCTGCTCGATGGTAACGGCGATCTTCACCACGTCTGTGACCGGCTGGAAGGGCAGCACGGCAAACTTGGTCCTGCCGGGGTCGTTCCGCACCTCCGGCCAGGTGTGGTGGTCCGAGCCGCTCCCCCCGTGAAGGGGGTCCGGGGAAACCAGCGTGCCGGGGCCGTTCAGCTCCTCCCCCTGCTGCCAGACGGTGACGGTGTAGAGCCGCAGGTTGTTGGCGTAGTCCCCGTCCAGGCGGGGGACCCAGATCACGCTGCTCAGGTCCACGGGCCGGGTAAACTCGGCGAAGACCTGCTTGCTGTCCCACCAGTTGCCGTCCCCATAGGAATGGGAGGTCCAGTGGGTGCTGAAATCGCCGTCGGCCATGTACTCCGGCCGGAAGGGCCGGTCCGCCGGATAGGCGGTGGGGGACACGTTCCTGCCGTCGGCCAGCCAGACCCGCCGGATGTCCCGCCAATCCAGGACTCCCTCTGTGGGGATGCCCGCCGGGCGGGAGTAGTCGGCTCCCACAGGGGTCCCCAGGGCCTCCCGGGACCACCCGCCCACGCCCACGCCGTTCCCCGCCCGGACGCGGACGGAGTAGGCGGTTCCGTTGGTCAGGCCGGTGATCACGGTGCCGGCGCCGCCGAGGCGGCCCCCCCATTGGCGGTAGTCCGCCTCGCTCTGGGCCTTATACCAGACCTCATAGAACACCGCGTTCTCGCTGCCCTTCCAGGAGACGGACAGCGCGCCGTCCAGCGCGCCCAGGCTCACCATGTCCGGAGCGTTGGGGGCCCTGGCGGGCTGCGGCGTGGCCGCCGCGGGGCTGCAGGCCGTCCCCTCCCAGGCCCCGTCCACGGGGACGACGGTGAAGAGGTAGGTCTTCAAATTTTCCAGCCCCGCAATTTCCGCCCGGGGCACATCCACCCGGAGGGACCGCGTCTCTCCGCTGCCGTCCTGAAGCCAGTAGTCCACCCGGTAGCCGGAGACGTTGGGAAGCTCCGTCCAGCGGAGGCTGACCTTCGCGTTTCCGGCGGAGGCGGTGAGATTCCGCACCGTGCTGCCGGAGGCGGAGGGGTGCTCCGGGACCACCTCCCGAAGGAACTGGATGGATTCCACCGTGGTATAGTCCCCGCCCTCCGTGCGGGTCACGGTGACAACGATCTCCTTCACCGCCACCCGGCGGCCCAGGGAGATGACAACCACGCTGCTGCCCTCCACAGGGCCGACGGCGTGGACGCCTTGGGGCGGCGTCAGGTCAAAGGGAAAGGTCTCCCCGCCCCCGTCGGCATAGACCACGGACACGGACCCCGCCTGCATGGCGCCGGGCCCCTCCGGGGAGACGATCCGGATCTCCTCCATCTCCACCGGCTCCGCCAGGGAAACCGCGAACTCCAGCGGCCCCCCGCCGGAGGACAGGGTCGCCGTCCGGCCGTTGTCGGAGAGCAAATCCTCCAAGGCGCCGGAAATCAGGCTGGTCCCGTTCCCCAGGCGGATCTCCTCCGCCGGAAGGTCCATCACGTGGGTGTCCTGAACCTCCGGGCCGCCCCTTGCGTTCAGGTTCCGGGTGAGATAGGTCAGGTCATAGACGTCGATTACGCCGTCGCCGCTGAGGTCATACCGCTCCAGGTCCCGGCGGGCCGTGGAGCCCAGCGCCTCCGCCAGCGCCTCCCGGTCCCGGCTGTTTACCCGGCCGTCGCCGTTCACGTCGCCCAGGGTGAAGGAGGCGTCCCCCGTGCCCAGGGTGACGTGCTGGGAATGGCTCTCCAGCGTCAGCGTCTGGCGGCAGGGGACATAGCCCTCCCCGGTGAATTCCAGGGCGTAGTCCCCCTGGGGAAGGCCGCTGACGGTCAAATCCAGATATCCCGGCCACCGGCCGCCGGCCAGGGCTCCGCCGTCCTGGTCCCGCAGACTCACCGCCGCCGGATACCCGCCCAGGCTGGCGGAGCCGTCCTCCTCCGTCAGGGGGAGGGCGCCCAGGGAACGGCCATTTTGAAACAGCTCCGCCTGAACCCCTCGGTTCCGAAGGACCTCCAGGGTCTGCGGCCAATCCACCCGGAGGGTGGAGGAGATGCTTCCCGTCGCCGGGCCGGTCCCGGCGGCTTCCGCTGCCGGAAGGGCCGGGAGCAGCAGCGCCCCGGCCAGCAGCAGGGACAGGAGTCGTTTTTTGATGCGCATAAGCGGCGTCCTCTCTTTCTGCGTCCCGGGCGGACAGGCCGCCGCCCCAAAAACCGCAATGATGGATAGATTATAACAATTTTCCCCCAACTTGGCAAGACGGTATCCCCCAGGAGACGTCCGGCGGCCGGAATGGGAACGGGCAGAAGCAGCCCCTTAAGGGACGCCCGGAAAAGCAGTGCGGCAAGCATGCTTCTCGGGGCCCTTAAGGGGCTGTTGGGGGCCTTTCCCAAACGGCGGGACTCCGGCCCGGGATGGTTTCTCAGAAGGGATTCCAGTACCGTCCGCCGTTGGGAATATTCAAAAGCAGCGAGACGGCGATCAGAACGAAGCCGCAGATAAAGGCGAGGTAGTCGTTCCGGAGGAAGGGCTGCTCCCGGTACCAGGTCCGGGACTTTTCCCTGCCGAAGCAGCGAAGCTCCATGGCGTTGGAAACCACCTCGATCCGGTCCAGGCTGGAGAGGATCAGCGGCATCAGGATGCTGGTGGCGCTTTTCAGCCGCTTGAAGACGCCCGCCTTGCCGGACAGCTCCACCCCCCGGGCCTGCTGGGCAAGGGAGATGTCGTGAAACTCCTTCATGACGTCGGGGATGTACCGCAGCGCCAGGGACACGGAGTAGGAGATGCGGTAGCTGACGCCGATGCGGTTCAGGGAGGAGGCAAATTCACTGGGCTGCGTCGTGCAGATGAAGAGCATGACCACCGGAATCGTGGCGGTGTATTTCAGAACCACGTTGAGGTGGTAGAGCAGCTGCTGGCTGGTGATGGTATACCGCCCGACGATATGCAGCAGCAGCGTCCTGGAGCCGTAGATGGTAACGCCGTGCTCCGGGGAGAAGAGATAGATCAGGGCATTGTTCAGCAGCAGAAACACCAGGGTGAAGATCAGCAGCACCTTGACGTCGGAAAGGTGGATTTTCGACACCTGGAAGAGGGCCACCGCGGCCACGGTGAGGAAAATCAGATACCGGGTGTCAAAGGTGACCATGGCGGCGAAAATCCAGCACATCATGCAGGCCAGCTTGGACGCGCCGGTGAGCGCGTGAATGGGGGACTTCCGGTCGATGAAGTTAAAGAGCTTAACCATGCGTTCTCGCCTCCCTGTCGTAATCGATAAAGTGCTGGACAAAGCGGTTGGGGGCCTCCGCGCCGCACATCAGCGCGAGATCGTAGAGCGAGGTTTCCTTCAGGCTGGCGCGCCGGATGATGTCGGGGCTGGTCAGGATGTTGGCCGAGGTATCGTCCGCAATGATCTGCCCCTGGGAGAACACCACCGCCCGCTTGGCGTATTCCAGCATCAGGTGCATGTCGTGGGTGATCATAACCACGGTGATGTCCAGGGCGCTGAGTCCCCGGAGGAATTCCATGATCTCCGTATAGTGCCGGAAGTCCTGGCCCGCGGTGGGCTCGTCCAGGATCAGCATTTCCGGGTTCAGCACCAGGATGGAGGCGATGGTCACCCGCTTCTTCTGCCCGAAGCTCAGGGCGGAGATGGGCCACTTCCGGAAGGGGTACAGGCCGCAGATTTTCAGCGTCTCCTCCACCCGGCGGGCAATCTCCTCCTCCGCCACGCCCCGGAGCCGGAGGCCCAGGGCCACCTCGTCAAAGATAAAGGATTTGGAGATCATCTGGTTGGGGTTCTGCATCACGTAGCCGATGCGGTCCGCCCGCTCCTTGATGCTCAGGGAGGACATGTCCTGTCCCTTGAATTTCAGGACGCCCTTCTGGGGCTTTTCAAAGCCGCAGATGACCTTGGAGAAGGTGGACTTGCCCGCGCCGTTGGTGCCGACGATGGCCAGCAGCTCTCCCTTCTCGATGCGCAGGCTGACGCCCTTCAGCGCGTGGAAGCCGTTTTCATATGTAAAGTCGATGCCCTCCGCCGAGAGCAGGGCCTCTCCCGGCTCCGGCGCGGGGGCGGGAAGCTGCTGCGCGCCCCAGTCCCGGACCAGGCGGCGGTCCTCCTCGGAGAGGCGCACGCTGCGGATGCTCTGGGGCAGGATCTCCGGCGTGATGTTCACGCCCGCGTACCGCATGGCGGTGAGGTACAGGGGTTCCCGGATGCCGTTCTCCAGGAGAAGCCCGGTGGAGAGCAGCTGGTCCGGCGCGGAATCCAGAAGGATTTTCCCGTCCCGCATCAGGATGATGCGGTCCACATCCCGCCAGAGGACGTCCTCCAGCCGGTGCTCGATGATGACGATGGCGGCCTGGGTGTCCCGGTGAATCTGGTCAATGAGCTCGATGGCCTGCTTGCCGGTGGCGGGGTCCAGGTTCGCCAGGGGCTCGTCAAACAGGAAGACCTGCACGTCGTTGATCATCACGCCGGCCATGGAGACCCGCTGCTTCTGCCCGCCGGACAGCTCGTCCGGCGCGTGGTCCAGGTGGTGCCCGATGCCGACCTTGTCGGAGACGGCCTTCACCCTGGGGATCATCTCTTTTTGCGGTGTGCAGGCATTTTCCAGGACAAAGGCGATATCCTCCGCCACCGTCAGGCCGATGAACTGCCCGTCCGGGTCCTGGAGCACGGTTCCCACCGTTTTGGAGAGCTGGAAGATGCTGGTGTCCTTGGCCTCCTCGCCGCTGATCTTCAGGCTTCCGCTCTGCTCACCGGGATAGGCGAAGGGGATGAGCCCGTTGATGCAGCTGGCCAGCGTGGACTTGCCGCAGCCGGAGGGCCCGGCAATCAGCACCTTTTCGCCGGGATAGATGGAGAGGTTGATGTTGTGCAGAGTGGGTTCCGCCTGGGATTTGTATTGGAAGGAAAAATTCTCAAATTGAATGATAGGGCTGCTCATAAGCGCCGCGTCCCTTCTTTATATCATATATCGTTTCCGGAGCGCTCTTCAAAACCGGCGGCGGAAGGGGGAGGCGGACCCGCGGAGCGGAGCGCGCAGGCGGGCCGCCGCCCGCAGAGGACGTAAGCGCCGCCCCGCGCGGCCTGCCCCTCTGAACGTTTCCCGGGAATTTTGAAGACTGCTGCCGGCGTCCCGCCGCATGCGGCGGGCCGGGTGAGCCGCTCAGTCCTCCTTCTGGAGGGACCCCTTCTTCGGACGGGCCGCCACGTAGGCGATGCAGAGCAGCGTGCCCACTACCGCGGTGGAAATGATGTTGCCCACGCTGCCCACGGCGCCCTGGAGGAAGATTTTCTCAACGGGCTCGCTGTAGAGCAGGATGTCCAGTCCGGGGGCGATCAGGCCCCAGGCGATCAGGTGCGCCACGGCCTGGGCGATGTTGAAAGCGACGATGCCCTTGACCCCAAACTCGCCGTCGTCCAGGCGCAGCTTCTTGCCCAGCAGGCCCATGGCCAGGCCGAAGAAGGTCGAGCCGATGATCCAGCTCCACCACACGCCCCAGCCTCCGGCCAGGTCGCCCAGGAAATGGCCGATCAGGCACATCAGCGCGCCGGCCATGGGGCCGAACAGCATGCTCATGACCGCCATGGTGCCGTAGTGGACGCTGAGCTTCAGGTTGGGCAGGGGGGTGGGGATGGCGATGTAGGTGCTGAGCACGAAGAACAGCGCGGCGCCGATGCCAATGGCGACGATGGTTTTGATACTAAACTTTTTCATGATAGGCAACTCCTTTTATGTCTTATGTCATGGTAAGATCCGCGTGCCGCTTATTGCGGCGCGGGGTTCCGTCAGAAAATCTCCTCCGCCCGGGGAATCGCCTCCGCCGCGCCGGTACGGGTCACGGCGGCGGCGGCGGCCTTCGCCGCCCGCTCCAGGGCCGTCTGCGGGCAGCCGGTTTCCAGACAGGCGGCCAGGAAATAGCCAAGGTATGTGTCCCCCGCCCCGGTGGTGTCCACCGCCGTCACGGGGAAGGCGGGCTGCCGGAGCACCTGCCCCCCTCCGGCGAAGAGGGAGCCCTCTTCCCCAAGGGTGAGAACCAGCTTCTTGTGGGGGTAAGCCTCCATGAAGCGCGGGACGCCCTCGGAGGGGGCTTCCGTTCCCGTCAGCGCCGCCAGCTCCAGCTCGTTCAGGACAAGCCAGTCGGCCAGGCCCACGGCGTCCCCCCCCGGAAGCTCCGGCGTGATGGGGGAGGGGTTCATCCACAGCTCCATGCCCAGGGCCTTTGCCCGCCGGGCAATATAGTCGTTTTCGCAGATCTCGTTCTGCAAGAGCAGCACGTCCCCGGCGGAGAAGCGGGACAGCGTCCGGTCCGCCTGTTCCCGGGAAACCGCGGCGTTGGCCCCGGCGCAGATGAGAATGCAGTTCTGCCCGCTGCCGTCCACCTGGATAATGGCGTGGCCGGTGGGGCCAGGGACCGTTTCCACGCAGTCCGTATGAACATGGTCGGCCTGGAGCATCTCCAGCAGGGCGCCGCCGTCCGCCCCCACGCAGCCCGCCATGTAGACCTCGGCCCCGGCCCGGGCCAGGGCAATCGCCTGGTTCAGGCCCTTCCCCCCGGCGTGGAGGGCGTACCCGGCGGCGGAGACGGTTTCTCCCGGCTTTAAAAAGCGGGCCACCCGGTAGGTGTGGTCAATGTTGAGAGAGCCAAAGCAGAGGACCTTCATGGACCTCCCCCTTCCATCAGTGTTTGGAACAGGCTGCTGACTAGGGCGTCCCGCTGGATGTGGCTGACATAGCGCATGGGATGGGAGGTTTCCGGGAATTCATAGCCTGCCCGCAGCGGAATCGGGGCGGGCACCAGCCTGTCTTCCATGAATCTTCCCCCCTCGTTCAGCAGCCAGGCCACGGCCGTCACGTCCCAAATGGTTTTGGTCCAGCACAGGTCCCTTGAATAGGACTGGACCTCCTGGATGACGTTGGAGGCGAGATAGCGGCAGAGGGGATTCGCCGGGAGCAGATGCCGCTCCAGCTCGGAACGGCTGATTGTGAAATGCTCCACCACGCCCCAGCAGGGGAGCTGCACAAGGGGAACGCCGGAGCCGAAGAGCACCTGCGCCGCAAGGAGGTCCTCAATGAGGTTGAATTCCTCCTGCTCCATGCGGTGGTAGGCGCTGCCGCCCAGCCATACCACCACCATCCGGTCCCGGATTTCGGGGCGCTGCAGCAGGGCGGAGGCGAGGTTTGTGGCGGCGGCGATGCCGATCACATAGAGGGGCCGCTCCGGAGAGTGGGCCATGGCCCGGCGGACCAGGTCCTGCGAGGCGTCGGAGACGACGGGCTCAGACGCGCCGGGCAGGAAGCGGTCCGCCCCCTTGTACACAAGACGCCGGTATTCCGGTTCCCCCGCCAGCTCCAGGACCTTTAAAATCTCCTGGTAGCTTTTTTCCATGCCCTCCCGGGGAGAGGCGGCTTTCTCGTTGAAAAAGGGCGCGGCGTAGATGGCCTGGAGACGCAGCCGCCGGGCGTTCCGCAGCAGGTAGGCGAGGGCGAACTGGTCGTCCACCTCGTTGAAGGTATCCGTGTCGATGACGACGTCGACGGGCTGGGTCCCCGGAAACTCCAGCATTTTGCGAAGCAGTTGATCCCTCATGGCCGGACGCCCTCCGCGGGAACCCGGGTGATCTCCGCCTCCCAGTCCCCGCCCCGGCCGCAGCGGTACTGTGCGGCAAAGCTGGCCTGATTCAGCCCCAGGGAGAGGTAGCCGGCGGAGGCGTTGAAGAGGATCGGGGCGCCCTCGTCCACATAGCCGAAGGACTTGTGGTAGAGCACATCCCCCTGGAACACCGGCCTGCCGCCGTGCGTCAGCCGGACATGGAGCGTATCCCCGTGCCGGAAGCCCGCCTCCGCCACCTGGGGCAGGGTGATGTTGAAGACAATGCTGCCAAAGGGGTCGTTCGCGCTGATGACGATGCCGGAGACAGCGCCCTCCCGGACCTCCGCGGTCCTGAGCGCGTCCTCCAGAAGCACGACGTCCTCCGCGGGATAGCTGGGGCCCACTCCTTCGAAATCGATTGCCCCGGAGGCCAGCCGGGCCGCCGTATAGGCGAAGATGTCCCGGCCGTGGAACACGGAGAAGGACTCCGATCCGCGCAGGCGGTTGACGCTTTCATCAATTTCCCGGACGGCGGCAATGCCCGGGGATCGGCTCAGGTGGGTCAGGGTCCCGTTGTCCGGCGTCACGACATAGTTCCCGTCCTTCAGCAGCGCCACACAGGCTTTCCGGGCCGTGCCCACGCCGGGGTCCACCACGGAGACGAACACCGTTCCCTTGGGCCAGTAAGGCTCCACGTAGTCCAGTTCCATACTGGCGGCCCAAATGTCATAGGGGGGGAGCTCGTGGGTGATGTCAACGCATTCCAGCTCCGGGTCCACCATTTTGCAGACGCCCGCCATGGAGGCGACCGCGCCCCACTTCCTGGTGAAGTCCGTCTGCCATACGATGCAGGGCCTGCGATGTGAAACAGCCGTCATTTAATGCCCTCCCCCGCGCTCATGCCCTGGAATCGGGGCCGATGGCGATGTGCCAGCTGTTTCCGGTTCCGATGTTGTAAGCCTTGGCAAAGCTGCCCTGGTTGATGGCCACGGCCATGCAGTCCAGGGAGTTGACGTAAATGAGGGGCTCGCCCACAAAGACCCCGGCGAAGGACTGGGCGTAAATCATGGTGTTGCGGTAGATGGTGCGGGTGTCGTTCGTGATGGTCAGCTCCGCCCGCTGTCCCACCTGGATCCCCAGGGATTTGAACATTTCCCGGGGAATGTTCGTCCAGAGGCTGCCGAAGCGGATGTCCAGCACGTCGATGGTGCCCTCCACCCGGTCCCCGCGGCACACGGGCTCCACCACGGGAAGCTCGATCACGGACTCCGGCGCCACGGCGGGGCCCACCTGCTCGAAGTCGATGATCCCCGCGGCAAGGCGCGCCCCCGTGTAGGCGTAGACGTCCCGGCCGTGGAAGGTATAGCTCTCCTCGGAGCCCGCCAGGCGGTTTACCGTCTCGTCGATGGTCCTGGCCTCGGCAATGCCGTATTTCCGCTTGATGTGGGTCAGGGTCCCGTTGTCGGGGGTTACGATGAGCTGGCCGGTGGCGGTCTTGACCACGATGCTGCGGCGGGTGGAGCCCACGCCGGGGTCCACCACCGAGACGAACACCGTCCCCTCCGGCCAGTAGCGCACGGTCTGAACCAGGCGGTAGCTGGCCTGCCAGATGTCGTAGGGCGTGATGCCGTGGGTCAGGTCCGAGATGTTCAGCCCGCCCTCCACGCCATAGGCCACGCCGTACATTGCGCTTACCGCGCCGTCCTCCATCCCGAAGTCCGTTTGAAATACCAGGGGTTTCATATTCCTTCTCCTTTCTCCTCAAAACAAACATGAATTTTTTATCTGAACGGCCGGTCAGGCCGGTTCATACCCATCGGTTCCGCCTGGCCGCTCCCGCAGCTTTTCACAGTGGGCCGCATAGAAGGTCTCCAGCGTGTCGGCGTCCACCAGGGACGGGGGCACGCCGTGCCGGGTGGTGGAGAGGCCCGCGGCGCAGGTGGCATAGCGAATCGCCTCGCTGAGGGAGCGCCCCTTTGCCAGGTAAACCGCCAGAGCGGAGATGAACGCGTCGGCGGCTCCGGTGACGTCCACCGGGGAGATCGGGGCGGGGGGGAAATACGCGCCGCCGGTTTCATCCAGCTTGTAGCAGCCCCGTTCCCCCAGGGTTATGATTACGGTTCCCGCCCCCCCGCGGCGGAAGCGCTCCGCCTGTTCCTCGACGGTGGGGCAGCCGGGGAGCAGCTTTTGGGCCTCCTTCTGGTTGGGGACCAGAATGTCTACGCTTCTAAGCAGCTCCGGGTCGATCCGGGAGATGGCGCAGGGCTTTAAAATGACCTTTACGCCGTGCCGCTTCGCCAGCGCCACGGCATGCAGCGCGATTTCCTGGCGCAGCTCCGTCTGGAGGAGGCAGTAGGCCGCGTTGTCGAAAAGCGCCTCGTTGGCCGAAATGTGGGAAACGGTCAGCCGCTCGTTTGCGCCGCCGTAGACGGAGATGCTGCTTTCCGCGTCTCCCTGGACGTAGATATACGCGCAGCCGGAGCTGGCGTCGTTGTGCATGACGATTCCCTCTGTTTTGACGCCGTTGGTCTTCAGGCATTCGTAAATGGTCCGCCCCTCCAGGTCGCCCCCCAGAGAGGAGATCAGGGCGGCGTCCTCCCCCAGCTTTGCCACGCCCAGGGCTTGGTTCAGCCCCTTGCCGCCCGGCGTGATCATGCGGTGCCGGACGCCCACCGTTTCTCCCGCTTCCAGCTGATGGTCGATGGAGAGGAGCGTGTCGATGTTGGACATACCGATGACCACAAACTGCCGGCGCGTTTCATGCCTTGGCGCCGCAAGGCTGTCCGGATGATCCAGGCGGGCCTCTGTGACGAAGACGCCGCCGTGCTCCGCCTGTTCCACGCGGTCGATCAGCCGGTTGGCGGCAAACCGGCCCAGCTCCCGATAGGGCTTCGCAATTCTGGAGACGTGGGTGCCGTTTAGCGTCCACTCCTCCGGGCAGAGGGAGACTACGGACAGGTCCCCGGCGACGCGCAGGTTGAGCCGCTCTACCAGGCCGGCCACCCGGGCCATGGACTTGCTGTCCATGCAGATCACCCCGGTGTAGGACAGCAGCCAGGCGGAATTGCAGGCGCCGCTCAGGGTCCACAGGCTTTGGGGGTCGGCATAGACGCCGTTTTCAAACAGGCATTTCCGGATTCCGTTTACAAACGCCTGCTGCCTGGAATCGTCTGCGGAGGACACGCAGACAATTTTCTGGTGCCCCAGGCGGATAAAGGCCTGGGCCGTTTTGAAGCCCAGCTCCTCATAGGAGAAGAAGGTCCCCTGGGCGGGGTGGCCGAATTCGTCCAGAATATAGACCGGCGTGCTTCCCAGCTCCTCGGAGAAGGCGGCGGCGGGCGGCGAGAGGGGATTGGTCACCCAGATGACGCCGTCGACGTGGTGCGCGGCCAGCGCCCGCATGTTCGCCCGCTCCTCTTCCGGAGAGGAGTACATGGAAATAACCGTGCTGTATCCGCGGTTCCGCGCCTGAAGGGAAAGCCCGGTCAAAAGCGAGAGGTCCGCCTTATCCCCAAGCAGTATTCCCAGCAGCAGGGAGGATCTTCCGGCGATGGCGCTGCTGTAGGGCATGTAATGGTATTCCTTCGCGATTTTCTGGATGCGGGCCTTGGTTTCCCCGCTGATGCTGTTGTCCTTCCCGTTTAAAACCTTGGAAACGGTGGAGACAGATACGTTGGCAAGCTTTGCGATGTCCCGTATGGTCATGGCGTCACCTTTCTCCAGCACGTGAGAAACTATTTTCCTAAAATGTTTTCTTTGTCAAAGACTATCATTGGAACCGGGAAAAGTCAATGACATTTGTGTAGTTATAATAAACTTTGTCAACCTTGCTAATAAATTCCAGCGGTCTTTGGTAAAAAGAGCATGCCGGAAACGGATTGGAAACGGGCCCGCGGCCCGCCGGGTGCGTGGAGGGAACGTTGAAGAGCCTGGGCCTGCCGGCGGGAAGGCGCCCCCGGCGTATGCCGGGGGCGCCCTTTATCCGACGCTGCGGGACTGCTTGCAAATGGCTGCGTTTTCAGCGGGGGACACGGAAGGCCCAGCAGTAGACCATGCCGCCGGCGTCGTTGCCGAACTCATCCTTTGCCTGGGCAAAGATCCGGTAGGTATTGCCGCGCATCGTCTCATCCACCGTGAAGTTGTGGCGGAATTCCAGAATGGACTTGGAGACGCTTCCGTTCGCGAATTCCCGGTCCAGTCCCGGGACCTCCTTGTAGACGGATTTCACAAACGTGCCGTCCGCCAGCTTCAGCGTATAGTCGACGCCGGCAATCCGGTTGCCCATCTTGAAGGACTCCGTTTCCGGCAGGAAGGTTACCTCCTCGGGCTGGATGACTTTGCAGATGCCGTTCAGCGAAAGGGTTTCGCCGGGGTTGACGTCAAAGGTTTTCATGGAATCGAACTGGCTGGTGGTTTCCTCCAGAATGGCGGGGCTGATGTAATTTTCGCGGCTTTCCACCGTGCTGTGGTCCATCCGGGTGAACTCAAGCGGGTCCATCTGCGAGATGGTCTTCTGGATGAACTTGCCCTGAATGGTTTTCCCATGCTGGGTGATCTCGGGCTCGCCGATATCGTAGTAGCAGTAGGCTAGGTTGAACAGGTTGTTCAGGACCCTGTCGTAGGCCAGCTGGCCCAGCTCCACGCTGTAGGAGGTGCTGGAAGAGGTGATGTTGTAATCAAAGAAGTGCGTCATTCCACCGATGTACTCCTCGCGGTCCGCCAGAGCCCAGCGCTTGAGAATCTCGGCGGTAAAGTCGGTTCCCCAGTCCGGCATGAACAGGGAGGTGTTCCAGTAGCCCGGGAAGGGGTCCAGAAACACGACATAGCCGTACTCCTTGGCGTATGCCTCCACCTTCTCCAGGTGAAGGTCGGGGGAGAACCGGGAGAGAACCTTGTCGGCAACGACGCCGATGGTGATCTGGGTATCCAGGTAACCCAGCGTCAGCCCGCCGCAGGTCAGGGTGACCTTCAGCTGATAGTCGCCTTCGGGAAGGGGCTTCAGCTCACGGCCGAACTGGTCCACAGGGTTGATGTCCTGGCGGTAGGAACCGCCGTACACGACGCAGGTATAGTGGTCCTCGGTGTAGTACGCCTTGTTCCAGGTGTCCTTGAAGGTCTCCGGATTGGCGGGGTCGTAAACCAGGTCGGGCATCAGGGAGGACTTGAAGGCTTCCTTGTCGCCCTCGATGTCGATGCCGGGGTAATCCACGTACATTCCGTTCCGGTTGTCCTTGATATCGGTGGATACCTCCCGCATGAGCGTGCCGTCCTTGGCAGTCACGGTCACCGTGAGCGCTGCGTCCGCGGGGACGATTACCTCCTCGTCAATGTCGCCGATTACGTAGAAGTCCCGGAGGGGGCAGATGGTGCGCTGGGACTCGGAGGGATAGATCAGGGAGAGCCCTTCCGCCGTCACGCCGTTGGTTGCGAGGTCCGCCTCCATGTAGTTGTGAAGGAGGTTCGCCGCCTCGGCCCGGGTCAGGTCCTCGCCGCGCCGGAAGCCGCTGTCCTCCTCCACCATTCCCTGGCGCAGGGTCCAGTCCAGCGCCTGGGAAACTTCCGGGAGGGCGACGTCATGATGCTCCGCGTAACGGTACAGCATCTCGGCGGCCAGTTCATAGGTGACGCCGGAGTCCCCCAAAAAGGCGGGGGAGGCGGGAAGCATTCCATAGGCGTATGCCCAGGAGGCCATGCCGTCGTTTTCGAAGGCGTCCAGAACCGCCTCGGGCGCCTCGGTGCACACCATCTCCGGCGCGCCGTCCAGCTGGTAGAGGGCTTGCAGGAAGTCCTCGGCGGAGACGTCGGCATCCGGGGAGAAGGTGCTGCCGGAGGTTCCGGCCATGATGCCCTCGCTGGTCAGAAATTCGATGTCCTCACAGAACGGGGTTTCGCGTCCCACGTCTTCAAACGCGGACGCCCCGCCGGCTTCGGCGGCAGACGCGGAAGGCGTTAAAAGGGAAACGATCACAGACATGACCAGCAGGAAGGAAACCCTGCGCAGTTGAATGGTTTTCATAAAAATCCTCCTCTTCTGAATTTTGTATGTACGATACAAAATTCTGCATCTTTCATTGTAGATAAACACGAATTCAAAACACTTGCGGATTGAGGAGGCAGATGCCTGTCTCAGGCGGCACAGGAGCATCTGCGCTTAAAACGGCCCATACTCCCACCTTCTTTCTTTGTGATTTGACGTCCCGGCCCGGGCCTGCCGGGGTGAAAATGCCGCTCGGCTGGAACTGCCCAAACCATACCGCCGCAAAAACGGCCTGTCAATATTCAACTGTGGTTTTGACTGGTATTTTCTGGATTTCACCGATTCCATCCGTGATTTTCCCCAATCCGGGACCCTGAATTCCGGTGAAAAAGGCCGCGTTTACGCAAAAACACGGCCTTTTTTGCGGCATCACAGTTGGGATGCGGGGCGGGCGGAAGCAAGGGGATTTTAAGGGGCGGGGGGCCGCGCCTGAGGAGCGGAGTCGCCTCCGGATGCCGCGGATGATTCCGCGGGGCCAAGCTTGGCTTCGGTTTGGCCAACTTCTGCCGGGGCGTTCCCGGCCTCCGGGAGCGCTTTTGCGGGGCGGCTGCCTTTGGGCACGCGGGGCGGGTGCGCTCCGGCTGTCCCTTCCGGGGCATACCGCCTTGACATCAAACAAAAAACTGGGTATAATTTCAAAAAATAGCAATTGCAGAATACGCGGGTATGAGGCGATCGTCCGGCGCGGCTGTGCGCCGTGTTCCGGTCCGGCGTGTACAGGAGAGTGTCCACATGATAACGGCAAAGCTGAAGGAAATGAGAGACGAGCGGAAACTTACCAATAAGGATCTGTCCCAGATATCCGGTGTGCCCCTGAGCACGGTGAACCGAATCATGTCGGGCCGGACGGATACGCCCTATTTCCAAAATGTCTATGATCTTGTCCGCGCCATGGGCGGATCGCTGGATCAGCTGACGGGGATTGCCGCGGTTCCCGAGGGGAAGGAGGAGACGGTTCCTCCGCAGATCGTCCCGGAGCCGGTTAATCAGGAGACGGTCCAGATGTACAAGAGCATCATTGCGGACAAGGACCAGCAGCTTTCCTCCAATCAAAAGTGGATGTACCGGCTGTTTGTCTGCTGCACGCTGCTCATGACGGTGATTGTCACCGTGTGCATCATCGACATTCTGAATCCGTCCATCGGATTTCTCCGGCGGTAACCTCCTTCGCGCTGCCGGATGTGCGCGGAGATCCTCAGTTTATGGGAACCAGGGGCTGTTTGAAACAGGGCGAAATGCCCGGCGGCGAGCGGTTTTTTCGCTGGGCGAGGCGATTTTCTCCAGGAATCCTGGCGGATTTCAAGGGAAATCAACGAAGCATCCGCGGAAAAAGATCCGCCGATTGGGTGGTTTGGCATGTTTCAAACAGCCCCTGAGAGTTTGGCTGAAAACCGCCGTTTTGGAATACCGTTCCCCGCCGGGGGCTTCACCGATTCCCCCTGTAATCCGCCGGAAGTCCTGGGTGAAGCGGGTCCCCGCCGGAAATCCGACGGCGTTCAAGAGAATTTCGCAGAACGCCGAAGGGGGAACGCCGCAGGACGGTGTCCTGCCACGCTGCAAACAAGGACAAAAGAAGCTGGGAGGCAATTTCATGAGACAGATTTATCTGCTGGCCGCCGTCATATGCTTCGGCATGGCCATCCTCAAATTCTATTCCGCCCGGATGAACCGCTCCGGCCCCGCCGAGCATCCGGCCGCGGGCAAGCCCTGGACCACCCTCACTGCGGAGGAGGCCAAGGAACGGCTGGACGGCGGCGGGGATCACATCCTTCTGGATGTGCGGACCCAGGAGGAGTACGACGGGGGGCACATTCCCGGCGCGGTATGCATGCCTAATGAGGATATCCACCCCGACTTTCCCCTTCCGTTTGAAAAGGACGCGGAAATCCTGGTCTACTGCCGCTCCGGCCGCCGAAGCGCCGAGGCGGCGGAGAAGCTGACCGACATGGGGTATACGGCCGTTTTCGATTTCGGCGGCATTCAGGATTGGCCCTATGAGACTACCACCGACTAGGTTCGTTGGAAAAATCGGAAAAGGTCCTGATCCCTGTACGCTTTTGAGCAAAGAATTAGGGTCCCGAAACGTTCGGGACCCCAGAGGGTGTCTTCAAACTCCCGAAACGCGGACCGGCGGCATTTTTTCCGCCATGCCGCGTTGCTTCGGCTTGCAATCCGTCAGGATTCCCGCGCCAAAGCGCCTTGCCTGGCGAAAAAATCTCCCCCGGGACGTCACTCCGGGAATTTGAAGACACCCTCTAGGGCCTGATTGAAACATGCCAAAACACCCAGTCGGCGGATATTTTTCCGCGGATGCTTTGTTGATTTCCCTTGAAATCCGTCAGGATTCCTGCGGAAAATCGCCTCGCCCAGCGAAAAAATCTCTCGCCGCTGGGCATTTCGCCATGTTTCAAACAGCCCCTAATGGCGTTTTCAGAGAAAAAGGGAAAGACCGAAGGAGGCCGCCTTTCAGCGGCCTCCTTCGGTTTTGGAGAGTGTATAGAAGGTAAGCGCAAGGCTTACAGCTCGCAGAGCTTGAGGAGGTCCTCCCAGTTTTTGTCGACTTCCTTCTGGACTTCCTCGATCATCCACTCGTTGCCGGGCTTGAACA
>CANPTW010000053.1 GCA_947577075.1 uncultured Oscillibacter sp.
GCCGCCAACGGGGACACGGCCAACAAAATCGGCACCAGCGGCGTGGCCATCCTGGCAAAGCACTACGGCATTCCCGTCTACGTCCTGGGCCCCACCAGCACCATCGATTTAAGCTGTCCCGACGGGGACCACATCCCCATTGAGCTCCGGGACCCGGAGGAGATCAAGACCCTCTGGTACGAAAAGCCCATGGCTCTCCCCGGGGTGAAGTGCTACAACCCCTCCTTCGACGTGACGGACCACACGCTGATCTCCGGCATCGTCACGGAACAGGGGATCTGCCGTCCCCCCTATGCCGAGAGCCTGGCGGCTCTCTTCCGGTAAAGGAGGCGGCGCGCATGGTTCAAATTTACGGCACCCTGGGCCCCGCCTGCTCCGACACCGGGACCCTGGCGGCCCTCTTTGCGGCCGGCATGACCGGCGTCCGCCTGAACCTCTCCCACGTGGGCCTCGGCCGCGCGGCGGAACAGATCGAACACCTTCACGCCGCCGCCCGGAGCCGCGGCGTCACGCCCCAGCTTTTGATCGACATGCAGGGGCCGGAGCTCCGGGTGGGCGCCCTCCCGGCCCCCTTGAAATTAGCGGCCGGGGCCTCCGTCCGCCTGGGAAGGGACGTCCCCCTGCCCGCCGCCGTCCTGCCCCGCCTGACCCCCGGGCAGGAGGTCCTGCTGGACGACGGCAAGCTCCTTCTCCGGGTGACGGAGGCCCTGCCGGACGGAGCCCTGGCCCGGGTGGAGCGGGGCGGCGTCCTCCGGAGCCGGAAGAGCGCCGCCCTCCCCGGGGCGGACGTCCACCTCCCCGCCATGACGGACAGCGACCGGGAAAATCTCCGCGCCGCGAGGGACTATGGCGTCACCGGGGTGATGCAGCCCTTTGTCCGGGGACGGGAGGACCTGGAGGCCGTCCGGGAAGCCCTGGACGCCGCCGGGGGGCGGGACATTCGGCTCTTCGCCAAGATCGAAAACCTGGAGGGCGTGGAAAAGCTCCCGGAGCTGATTCCCGCCGCCGACGAGATCGTCATCGCCCGGGGGGACCTGGGAAATTCCGGCCCCCTCTGGAAGCTCCCCGCCCTGCAAAAGCGCATTGCCGCCGCCTGCCGGGCGGCGGGGCGGCCCTTCATGGTGGTGACCCAGATGCTGGCCTCCATGGAGCAGAATCCCGTCCCCACCCGGGCGGAGGTGGGCGACATCTTCAACGCCGTGCTGGACGGCGCGGCCTCCGTCATGGTCACCGGGGAGACCGCCGTGGGGAACTATCCCGTGGAGGCCATGCGGTATCTGAGCAATACCGTCCGGGAGGCGGAGGCGTATTTGGAAGGTCAATAGGCGCAAAACAGCGCCCGGCTTACGCCGGGCGCTTCGTCATGCCGCCGGTTCAGATATCAAGGGGAACTATGGGGCCCCTGCCGCTCACAGCCGCCGTCATCCGCCAGAAAGCCCTGATAGTAGGACACGAAATTCTGGACCAGCTCTTTCCTCGGGCGAACAAGTTCCGTTTCCCGCCCGCCGTTTTTCAGGCTATCAATCCACTCGCCGTCTACCATGCAGCCGACATCGAAATTGACGCCATATTTTGCTTTCTCCAGCAAGGACACGTCCGCGGCGTCTCCCAGGCAAAACAGATATCCGCACAGCAGCCGGATGTACTCGGAACTTCCCTCTTGGAACTCCTCAATCTCCCGCTGGAGCAAAGCCTGTATCCGTTCCTTGGAAATCGCGGCGAAGTCGAATCCAAGCGCTCGTATCAGCGCTTCCGCCCGTTCCTCGTTTGTCATAACGCTTCCTCCCCGCTCCAGCCCTACAGCGCCCCGACGCCCGCCCGCCGGAGCCAATCCTGCATCCTCTTGGCGGAAAAGCCGGTGAACCAGAGCCTCTCTCCTTCCCGGGTGTGAAGCGTCACCTGGGTGAAAAAGCCTCTCCTCCCCACGGAAAATCCCCGGATCTCCGGCAGCCTCAGCTCGAACTCCACATAGCCGCTCCACATGGTCCGAAAGAAGACCCGGCGGTCCGTCACATAGAGCGTCCCGGAGTGGGATGTACAGGAGTGAACTTCGCCGAGGGAGAGGACCGGAAGCCAATAGGCCATCATGCCCTTACCGATCAGGGCTTCCCCGGACTCCAGGCCGGCGTATCTCAAACCGGAGTATTCATAATACCGATAGACCGCCATATGTCCTCCTACGTCCGCTCATACAGCGGCTTCCCCCGCTCATAGGGCTGGACCCGGTAGGTGACGGAGGCGATCTTCCGCCCCGAGACTCCATACTTGGGGTGCGCGCCGAAGAGGTCCACGTACCGCTCCAGATCGTCCCGCTCCGCCGCCATGGCCTCCAGCAGCAGCGCCGCCGCCCGGGCGTCGTCAACGGCCCGGTGGCTGTTCACCGCCCGGTCCTCCAGACCATAGGCGGCAATGGCGTTCTCCAGCTTGTGGGGGTAGTCCCGGCGGTCCCGGTACACCGTCAGCGCGTCCAGGAACCGGGGCCTTTTCAGTACCGCCCCCAGCCCCTGGGACTGAAGGAGGTAAAACAGGAAATTCAAATCAAACTGGGCGTTGTAGGCCACGACCAGCGGCCGCTCCGCCCCCTCCAGAAGGTCCGCGAAGGCCCGGGCGGCCTCCCCGTCCCCCACGCCCTCGGCCTCCAGCCGCTCCTGGGTGATGCCCGTCAGGCCTGTGATGAAGGGGTCCAGCCGCCGCCCCTCCGGCAGGCGGATGAAAAAGTCCATGCCCCCAACCTCCGCCCCCGCTTCCAGGGAGGCCGCGCCGATTTCAATGATGCGGTCCCGGCGGTAATCGAGGCCGGTGGTTTCCGTGTCGAAGACGACAATCCGGTCAAACTGCTCCCACAGCCTCATGCCGCGTCCTCCTCCAGCCGGCTCTCCCCGGTGGCGTAGTCGATGGCCACCCCGGGCTGGACGTTGTAGGCAAAGACGTTGAAGCAGATCCCGTCCCCGGCGTCCTCCACGGAATAGGCCTCCATCTGCACCCCCCGGACCACCAGCTCCGTCCCCACGAACACCGGCGTCACCCGGTAGAGGACGTGATTGTCCGTCCGCTGGACGTAGTCCGCCACATCGTTTTCAAAGGGCAGCATGCCGGTGACGTTCAGATACCGGGTCCCGGTGATCAGGTTCTTTTCGTTGGCGTTCTCCCCCGCCAGCTGGAAGCCGATGAGGTGGCAGCGGTTATAGAGGTACTTCCCGTCCACGCAGTCGTACTTGGCGGAGATCCAGCCCGTGGGCTTCACGTTCCCGATGGCCTCCCGCTCCTCCGTGGGCATCAGCTCCGGGCAGATGTTGGCGTAGGCTATGCCGCAGCGCCCCAGGTAATCCAGCTCGCTGTAATGCTCAAAGACCTCCAGGGTCATGTCCTCCTTGGTGAAGCCCGGCTGGTTCCCCTCCAGCTCCACATAGGCCGCGCCGCTCCACTCCGGAATGTCCTCCAGGGACACCGGCTCCGGCTGCAGGTACCACTGAATCAGCGCCATGATCACGCACAGCGCCAGCACGGCCGCCAGCTGCTTCGGCGTCAGCTGCCGCCTGCCTCTCCGCTTCGCCATATCCGTCCTCCTTCGCGCCTGTTTCAAAACTGCCGGAGCGCCCAAACGGCGGGTCCCTTTCCGCCCCGTTCCGACACTCCAAATATAACATCTTTCGCCAGCTTTTTCAACCGATAATCCGCCCGCCGCCGGACATGCTGAATTGTGACAACATTCAACAAACCGGAGGTGCCTCTATGCTCCAGCGTATGCGAACCCTGTTCCTCTTATCGCTCCCCGTCCTCTTCCTGGCGGCGATGCTCTATCTCCAGGGGAGGGCGCTCCCCGCCGCCGCCCCGGCCATTATCCCGGCCTCCGCCGACAACTGGGGCCTCTCCTTCCCCAACGAGGGGCAGGCCCCTGTGGGCAACGCCTCTGCGGAGGACCTGGCCCGGTACAACGCCTGGTTTCTGGGGGATACGTCCCAAAAGGTTATCTACCTGACCTTCGACTGCGGCTATGAGAACGGCTATACGGAACAAATCCTGGACGCCCTGAAAAAGCACAACGCCCCGGCGGCCTTCTTCGTGGTGGGCAACATGATCGAAACCGCCCCGGACATCATCCGCCGCATGGCGGAGGAGGGCCACATCGTGGGCAACCACACCTTCCATCACCCGGACATGTCCGCCATCTCGGACCAGGCGGCCTTCCAGAAGGAGCTGGACAGCCTGGCGGACCTCTACCGGGAGACCACCGGGAAGGAGCTCCCCCGCTTCTACCGTCCGCCCCAGGGGAAGTACAGCGAGGAAAACCTGAAGCAGGCCCAGGCCCTGGGTTATAAGACGGTGTTCTGGAGCCTGGCCTACGTGGACTGGTACGTGGACAACCAGCCCACGGCGGAGCAGGCCTATGGCAAGCTCCTCCCCCGCATCCACGACGGGGCCATCGTCCTCCTCCACTCCACGTCCAGGACCAACGCGGACATCCTGGACGAGCTCCTCACCAAGTGGGAGGGCATGGGCTTCCGCTTCGCCTCCCTGGAGGAGCTGCCGGAATCCTGATTTCCCCCTTGCGGCCCCCGGCGAACTGGTATATAATGACGCCAGTACGCCGCCCCGGCGGCGAAAACAGGAGGCGCGTTTTATGGATCTGACGACCACGGCCCTGCTGGACCTCTCCCACACCCTGGCGGGGGACTACCTGACCCGATTCCAATACCCCTGGGAGGCCCTGGACGGCATTCAGGACCTGATCTTGACCCTGGGTCCCGCCCTGGACCCCGCGGAGTATGAGGAGCGCTCTCCCCACGTCTGGGTCCATAAGACCGCCGCCGTGGCCCCCACGGCCTTCCTGGGCGCCCCGTGCATCATCGGGCCGGAGACGGAGGTCCGCCACTGCGCCTTTATCCGGGGCTCCGCCCTGGTGGGGGCGGGCTGCGTGGTGGGCAACTCCGTGGAGCTGAAAAACGTCATCCTCTTCGACGGCGTCCAGACCCCGCACTACAACTATGTCGGGGACTCCATCCTGGGCTTCAAGAGCCACATGGGCGCGGGGTCCATCACCTCCAACGTCAAGTCCGACAAGACCCTGACGGTGGTCCGCAACGGGGAAGAGCGCCTGGAGACGGGCCGGAAGAAGTTCGGAGCCATCCTGGGGGACCACGTGGAGGTGGGCTGCAACAGCGTGCTGAACCCCGGGACCGTCGTCGGCCGGGCCTCCAGGATCTATCCCCTGTCCTCTGTCCGGGGGGCCGTCCCGCCGGACAGCATTTTCAAAGCCCCGGGGACTATCGTCCGCCAGGCTTGATCCCGCTCATCCGCTCATACAAAGGCCCGGCATGGGGAACACTCCCTGTGCCGGGCCTTTCTTTTCAAATCAGGGCTTGACAAATACCCCGGGAGGGTATATGATGAATATACCCCTAGGGAGTATATTGACGAGGGAGGGCCCGCCATGGAAACCTGTGAATGCCGCAAAACCAAGCAGCGCTCCGAGGAGGAGGTCAAGGGACTCATCCACCGCCTGAACCGGGTGGAGGGCCAGATCCGGGGCATCCGGGGCATGGTAGAGCGCAGCGCCTACTGCCCCGACATCCTGGCGCAGGTGGCCGCCGCCAACGCGGCGCTGAACGCCTTCGCCAAGGAGCTGCTCAGCGAGCATATCCGCACCTGCGTCACCCGGGACATCCGGGAGGGAAAGGACGAGACGGTGGAGGAACTGCTGTCCACCCTTCAAAAGTTAATGAAGTGACTTTTATATATTATTTATAGAATAGGAGGTCCGCTATGGAACAATACAATGTCACCGGCATGAGCTGCGCCGCCTGCTCCGCCCGGGTGGAAAAGGCCGTGGGCAAGGTGCCGGGGGTCGCCTCCTGCTCCGTCAGCCTCTTGACCAACTCCATGGGCGTGGAGGGCAGCGCCTCCCCCGCCGAGATCATCGCCGCGGTGGAGGCCGCGGGCTACGGCGCGTCCCAAAAGGGGATGGAAAAGGTCGCCGGGCCCGCCGCCAATCCCGAGGAGGCCCTGGCGGACCACGAAACGCCGCTTTTGAAAAAAAGGCTCTGGTCCTCCCTGCTCTTCCTGGCGGTGCTGATGTACTTCTCCATGGGGCACATGATGTGGTCCTGGCCGGTTCCCCATTTCCTGCATGGGAACCATGTGGCCATGGGGCTGATCCAGCTCCTGCTCACCGTGGCTGTCATGGTCATCAATCAGAAATTTTTCATCAGCGGCTTCAAAAGCCTCTGGCACCGGGCCCCGAATATGGACACCCTGGTGGCCCTGGGGGCCTCGGCGGCCTTTGTCTACAGCACCTACGCCCTCTTCGCCATGACGGACGCCCAGCTCCGGGGGGACGCGGCGGCGGTGACGGACTACATGATGGAGTTTTACTTCGAGTCCGCCGCCATGATCCTGACCCTCATCACCGTGGGCAAAATGCTGGAGGCCCGGTCCAAGGGGAAGACCACCGACGCCCTGAAAAGCCTTATGAAGCTGGCCCCCAAGACCGCCGTGCTGGAACGGGACGGGAAGGAAGTCACCGTCCCCATTGAGCAGGTCCAAAAGGGCGACGTCTTCCTGGTCCGCCCCGGGGAAAACATCCCCGTGGACGGCGTGGTGGTGGAGGGCGCCAGCGCGGTAAACGAGTCCGCTTTGACCGGGGAGAGCATCCCCGTGGACAAGGCCCCGGGGGACGGCGTATCCGCCGCCACCACAAATCAAGCGGGTTTTATAAAGTGTCAGGCCACTCGGGTGGGAGAGGACACCACCCTGTCCCAGATCATCCAAATGGTCAGCGACGCGGCGGCCACCAAGGCCCCCATCGCGAAAATCGCCGATAAGGTTTCCGGCGTCTTCGTGCCGGCGGTGATCTCCATCGCCGTAATCACCACCCTTGTGTGGCTGCTGCTGGGGCAGGCCCTGGGTTTCGCCCTGGCCCGGGGCATCTCCGTGCTGGTGATCTCCTGCCCCTGCGCCCTGGGGCTGGCCACGCCCGTGGCCATCATGGTGGGCAACGGCATGGGGGCCAAAAACGGCATCCTCTTCAAAACCGCCGCCTCTCTGGAGGCCGCGGGCCGGACGGAGATTGTGGCCCTGGACAAGACGGGCACCATCACCCGGGGCGAGCCCAGGGTGACGGACGTCCTCCCGGTTCCGGGCCTCGGCGAAGCGGAGCTGCTCCGCCTGGCCCGGGCCCTGGAGCAGAGGAGCGAGCACCCCCTGGCCAAGGCCATCCTGCAAAAGGCGGAGGAGGAGGGCATCCCGGCGGAGGAGGTCACGGACTTCCAGGCCCTGCCGGGGAACGGCCTCACCGCCCGGCTGGACGGCGCGGCCCTCAGCGGGGGCAATCTCAGCTTCATCGGCACCCGGGCCGCTGTTCCCCAGGACCTCCGGGCCCAGGCCGAGACTCTGGCGGGCCAGGGCAAGACCCCGCTGTTCTTCAGCCGGGACGGGGAGCTGCTGGGCGTCGTCGCCGTGGCGGACGTCATCAAGGAAGACAGCCCCCAGGCCGTCCGGGAGCTCCAGAATTTGGGGCTGCGGGTGGTGATGCTCACCGGGGACAACCAGCGGACCGCCCAGGCCATCGGGAAACAGGCGGGAGTGGACGAGGTCATCGCCGGGGTCCTGCCCGACGGCAAGGAGAGCGTGATACGGGATCTGAAAAAACAGGGCAAGGTGGCCATGGTGGGGGACGGCATCAACGACGCCCCGGCCCTGACCCGGGCGGACACCGGCATCGCCATCGGCGCGGGGGCGGACGTGGCCATCGACGCGGCGGACGTGGTGCTGATGAAGAGCCGCCTCTCCGACGTGCCCGCGGCCATCCGGCTCAGCCGGGCCACGCTGCGGAACATCCACGAGAACCTGTTCTGGGCCTTCTTCTACAACACCATCGGCATCCCCCTGGCGGCGGGGCTCTTCATCCCCTTCGGCCTGACGCTGAACCCCATGTTCGGCGCGGCGGCCATGAGCCTCTCCAGCTTCTGCGTGGTTTCCAACGCCCTGCGGCTGAACCTGTTCAACCTGCGGGACGCGAAAAAGGATAGACCCCTGAAAACCAAACACACCAAACATTTTGAGGAGGCAGCGACTATGGAAAAGACCATGAAAATTGAGGGCATGATGTGCGGCCATTGCGAGGCCCGGGTCAAAAAGGCCCTGGAGGCCCTGCCGGAGGTCCAGGCCGCCGACGTCAGCCACGAGAGCGGCACGGCGGTGGTCACCCTCTCCGGGCAGCTTACGGACGAGGCATTGAAAAAGGCCGTGGAGGACCAGGATTACAAGGTGCTGGGCATCCAGTAAGGCGCAAAAAAGCGGACCGCCATCCGGCGGTCCGCTTTTTTATGTACTTTTAGAAAGTAAACTTCTCATCCTCGTCCCGCCGGGGGTCTTCCTTCCCGGCCAGCTTATCCGACAGCCCGGCCCGTTTGAGCTCTTCCACATTCTGCCCGCAGGCCTTGGCCTGGGCCTTGCGGAACTCCTCCAGGAAGCCCGCCAAAAAGGCCTGGTTTCCCATTCCGGTATAGGCCGGAGCGCGAGGGGCTCCCGGCCCTCCGCAGCCAAAGGCGCTCGCCGCTGAAATCATGGTCCAACCCTCCTTAGGCGATTGCGTCCAGAAGCTCCCGGACCTTTCCGAACAGGCGGGCCTGATCGGTCTTCCGCCAGGATTGGCTGTCCGAATCCCAGCACTGGAAGCTGGAGAGAAACTTCATCCAGCCCAGAACGTCGCCCTTCCAGGAGTCAAAGGACGAAGGGTCCCTGACGGGGGCCGCATAAGAGCTGACCGTGCTGGTGGGCCCGGAGAGATCGACGGGGATCATTTGCAGGCCGCTGAACCCGCAGTGGAGGAAATCCTTGTCCTCCTGGTCCAAAACGCCGAACTCGCAGAGCTTGTCAAGGAGGGACTGGTAGTCCTCCCGACTCATGTTTTTCAGGTCGAAGCTCTCCTTCAGGTACTGCTTCTGCTCCGCCGTCAGCGGGGTCTTGATTACTCCGTTTTCCAGCCAGTCCCTCAGGTGGTCGAAGTGCGCCGCGCTCCCCTTTTTCGCCATCTCCAGCACTTGCTCCAGGAAGGCCGGCTTGATGTAGCCCACGTTCGGGCCGATGGGGTCCGTCCACTCTTTGGGGATGGTCTGTCTGCTTGTCGCTTGAATCATCGTTTTTCCTCCATTTCACAGATTCAGTGGGTTTTGAGCGTCCCAATCTTGAATCCGTTCAATAGAAGCCGCTCCGGTCTAGATTCCCTTCTCATATGGGAATATCGGCCGGATTATGGAAATGATAAGCCAAGCAAATGGAAAAGCTTCGTCACCGTCGCTCCGGCTAAAAACACCGCCGGACTTTCAGAGCGGACCGAAAGCTCCTTTGCTTACTTTCCTCTCGAGGAAAGTAAGTCCGCCTCGATCTGGAGCTTCAGGGCCTCCACCGCCACCCGGACGGAAGTGGAGGTATCCTCGCTCATCCTCTGGTCCAGGCCCGCGGCCTCCCGCTCCTGGTTCCAGACCACGTGGAAGCAGCTCCCGCAGCGGCAGCCCAGGGCCGCCGCCACCACGAAGAGGGCGGCGCTCTCCATCTCGCTGGCCTTCACCCCCAGGCGCTTCCAGCTCTCCCACTTCTGCTTCAGCTCATAGTACACCGGGGAGGCGGCGGGGTCGTGCTGGCCGTAGAAGCTGTCCTTGCACTGGACGATGCCGGTGTGGAGGGGGTAGCCCAAGGCCTTCGTGGCCCGGACCAGGCAGTCCACAAGGCCGAAGTCCGCCACGGCGGGGAACTCCAGGGGGGCGTACTCCAAACTGGTGTGCTCAAAGCGGACGGCCCCGGTGGCCACCACGATGTCCCCGGATTGGACGTTTACGTCGATGCCCCCGCAGGTGCCGGTCCGGATGAAGGTGTCCGCGCCGCACTTGTGGAGCTCCTCCATGGCGATGGAGGCGGAGGGCCCGCCGATGCCCGTGGAGCAGGCCGTCACCTTCTCCCCCAGCAGGGTGCCCGTCCAGACGTTGTACTCCCGGTTATAGGCCACCTGCTTTGCGTCGTCAAAATACGCGGCGATGGCGGGGACCCGGCCCGGGTCGCCGGGGAGGATGCAGTAACGGCCGACGTCGGCGGCGGTACAGGCAATGTGGAACTGTTTCTCCAGTTTTTGCATAGCAGTCACCTCTATGTCGTGATATTGTAGAAACAGTATAGCAAATTCCGGTTGACTTTGCAACAATTTGACGGGGAAATTTTAAAGGGTCCACCTTTTTCAGGCGGACCCCTTACAGCCGTTCGCTTATATAGCTACTTTATGAAACTCATTTCATTGTGACGACGGTGACGCCCGACTCCCCCTCGCCGTAGACCCCCAGGCGGAAGCTCTTCACCGCCTTGCTCCGGCGGAGGATGTCGTGGACCGCCTTGCGGAGGGCCCCGGTGCCTTTGCCGTGGATGATGGTGACGGTCTCCAGCTTGCCCATGACGGCGGCGGAGAGAAAGCCCTCCACCACGCTCTCCGCCTCCAGGGTTTCCATCCCCCGGATGTCCAGCTCCCGGCTGGCGGCGGAGCGAAGGGTCCGGGTCCCCCCGGAGACGACCGGGGGCTTGGGCTTCCGGGCGGCCCGCTCGTCGTCCTCAATGAGGCGGACCTCCTCCGCCTTGGCCTTCATTTTCAGCACGCCCGCCTTTAATTGCAGAGTGCCGTCCTTCCCCACGGAAATGACCTCGGCGGGCTGGCGCACGCCGGGGAACTCCACCAGGTCCCCCTTTTGGATGGGGCGGCTGGGCTTGGGGATGGGCTCCGGGCGGTCCTTCTCCAAGCGGAGGCGGTCCTCCGCCTGGTGGAGCCCCGCCCGGATGGCGGCCTGGGCGTCGTTGATGTTCTGGGCGGAGTCCGCCGCGGCCTGCCGCCGCCGGAGCTCCGCCAGCTCATGGAAGGTCTGGTCCGCCGCGGCCCGGGCGTCCCGGAGGATGCGCTTGGCCTCCGCCTCCCCCCGGCTCCGGGCGTTCTCCTTGGCCCGCTCCATCTGCTCCCGGAACTCCCGGGCCTTGCGGGCGTCCTCCTCCCGCTGGCGGAAGAGGCGGTCCGACTCCGCGTCCCGCTTCTCCAGGGCCTGGCGCTTGGCCTCCAGCTGGGTCAGCACGTCCTCAAACCGGACGCTCTCCCCGCTCATCTGCGTCTGGGCGGCCTCAATGACCGCCTCGGGAAGGCCCAGCCGCCGGGAGATGGCGAAGGCGTTGGACTTGCCGGGGATGCCGATCAGCAGCCGGTAGGTGGGGCTGAGCGTCTCCACGTTGAACTCACAGGAGGCGTTCTCCACCCCGGCGGTGGTCATGGCGAAGGTCTTGAGCTCGGCATAGTGGGTGGTGGCGGCGACCTTCGCCCCCTTGGCCCGGACGTGCTGAATGACGGCGATGGCCAGGGCCGCGCCCTCCACCGGGTCCGTGCCCGCCCCCAGCTCGTCGAAGAGGACCAGGCTCCCGCCGTCCGCCTCCTTTAAAATGCCCACGATGTTGGTCATGTGGGCGGAGAAGGTGGACAGGCTCTGCTCGATGCTCTGCTCGTCGCCGATGTCCGCCAGCACCCGGTCATAGACCGCCACGGCGCTGCGGTCCGCCGCCGGAATGTGGAGTCCGCACTGGGTCATCAGGGTCAGGAGGCCCAGGGTCTTCAGGGAGACGGTTTTGCCGCCGGTGTTGGGCCCGGTGATGACCAGGGTATCGAAGGCGCCTCCCAGCTCCAAGTCGATGGGAACCGCCGTCTTCGGGTCCAGCAGGGGATGCCGGGCCTTGAGCAGGCGGACCGCCCCGTCCCGCCGGACCTCCGGCCGCACGGCGTCCATTTTATAGCTCAGCTGCCCCCGGGCGAAGATCAGGTCCAGGTGGACCAGGGCGTCGTAATCCCACTGGATGTCCTCCCGGTGGGCCGCCGCCTCGGCGGAGAGCTCCGCCAGGATGCGCTCGATTTCCTTCTGCTCCTTGGCCTCCAGCTCCACGTACTCGTTGTTGGCCTGGACCACCCCCATGGGCTCCACGAACACCGTGGCCCCGGAAGAGGAGATGTCGTGGACCAGGCCGGGGAGGTTCCCCTTCTGCTCCGCCTTGACGGGAACCACAAAGCGCCCGTCCCGCTGGGTGATGATCGTCTCCTGGAGCACCTTGGCGTAGCTGGGGGAGGAGATGATCTTCTGGAGGATCTGGCGGCTCTTGGCCTGGGCGAGGCGCATGTGCCGGCGGATATCCGCCAGCTCCGGGGACGCCGCGTCGGCGATGGTGTCCTCGTCGGGGATGCATCGCTTGATCTTCTCCTCCAGGAAGTGGTTCCCGTGGAGGGAGAGGAAGAGATGGTCAATGGCCGTCTTCTCCGCCGCCTCGCCGTTAAAGTACTCCTTGGCCCGCCGGGCGGCGGTGAGCAGGTCCGCAATGCGGAGCAGCTCCCGGGGGTTCAGGCTCCCCCCCCGGTCCGCCCGGTCCAGGGCCTCCCCCACCGGCTTCACGCCGGAAAAGGAGGGCGCGCCCCGCAGGCCGATCATCAGCCGGGCGGCGTCGGTCTGGTCCAGGAGCCGGAGGACCTCCTCCGGTTCCGTCTCCGGGGAAACCCGGAGGGCCCGCCCCTTCGCCTCGGCGCTGACGGCCTGATCGGCCAGCAGCTCCAGCACCCTGGGGAGCTCCAGGGTGCGCAGGGATTTTTCAAATAGTTCGCTCATCGGGATTCCTCCTGTAAAGGGAATCTGCTTTTGCGCCCTTCCGGCCCAAGGGAAAGCGCCCTTAGCCGGAAAGCGGCGCAATTCGATAATATCATTATAAAATACTTTTATAAAAGTCCAGTGTCCCAAACCCCCGCTCCAGCTGGGCATAGAGAAAGGCCTCTGAGGCCGCCGTGAGGCGGCGCAGGGGCTCCTCTCCCAAGCGGAAGGCGTAGAGCCGTTTGGGGTCCCCATAGACGATATGACGCAGGGCCGCCAGGGAGTCCGGGCACAGGGGCCGCCCTCCTCCCCCGCCGCAGCCCCGGCAGCGGAGCACCCCCTGGACCGTGTCCACCACCGGCTCCTCCGGGTCTTCCTTCCCGCAGAGGGCGCAGGCGTCCGCCAGGGGCTCATAGCCCGCAAGGCACAGCAGCCGGAGCTCAAAGGCGGGCTTCACCAGGGCCGGGGGCTTGTGTAACGTGGAAAGGGCATACAGTCCGTTCAGCAGATGCCGCAGCAGCTCCGGCACGGGAACGGCGTCCGGAGCGGCGGCCTCCGTCAGCTCCGCCATATAGCAGCCGAGGGCCAGGGCCGCCAGGTCCCCCCGGAGGCCCGAAAACAGCTCCTGGGTGGATGCGTCTCCGGCGAAGTGCCAGTCCTTCCGCTGGTGGAGCGTCCACTCGGAATACGCCAGGGGCTGCGCCGCCGCGCCGAACTTCGACTGCTTCCGCCGGGCCCCCCGGGCCAGAACCGGAATCTTTCCCAGCTCCCAGGTCAGCAGCGTCAGCACCTTGTCCGTCTCCTGGGTCTCCGTCTCCCGGAGGACGATCCCCCGGTCCACGATGATCGGAGAAGCCGCCATAGCCCTCCCTCCCTATGTACGGGGAGTATTATTCTCCCCGGTTATGACAAATTGTCGTCTATTTTGTCCTCAATCGACCGATAGAGCATATAGGCCAGGGGTTCCCCGGTGAGGCAGAACAGCTCCCAAAGGGGCGCGGGTTCCATGTTGTCCATATCGCGGACCTCCTTTTGGGAATAGTCTGCGAAGGGCGTCGAAATGGATGCATGGAAACTTCCGGTCAATCTGGAATCAAAAAATCCTCGCTTTTGAAATGGCTGTAGTACCGGCCCCGCTCTGCCGTGAATTTCAGCACGCAGTAATCCGGGTCCGTGACGCCCTGGGGATAGTACATGACGTCTCCCATCTGCCAGAGGCGCCGCTTGCTCTCCGGGTCCTCCAGCACCTCCACGGTGCCGGAGAGGCTGACGCCCCGGAAAAAGCGCCGGTCCATAAAATAGACGCTCCCTCTGGGGTTCTCCCGAAAGGCCGCCACCTTCCGCGAGGAGGTATTCGTGCTGAACCAGAACACCCGGATTCCCTCCCGCTCCCGGGGAGCCAGCATGGCCCGCGTGGTGGGGAAGCCCTCCGCGTCCAGATAGCTGAGGCAGGCGAACTTCGCCTTGTCGGCCATACCGCCGACGGTCTTTTCCAGGTCCCGCATACACGCGCTCCTTCCGTATATCCGGCCTCTCCGGGGCTCAGTCCTCCCGGTAGCCCAGGCTGCGGACATAATTCACATTGTCCCGCCAGTTCTCCTTGACCTTTACCCAGGTTTCCAGGTAGATCTGGGTTCCCATGAATTTCTCCATGTCGTGCCGGGCCAGGGAGCTGATTTTCTTCAGCATGGCCCCCTGCTTTCCGATGATGATGCCCTTGTGGCTGGCCTTCTCGCAGTAGATGGTCGCCCCCACGTCCACCACGCCGGAGTCCCGCTCGGAAAACTTGGTGATCTCCACGGCGGTGCCGTGGGGAATCTCCTTGTCCAGGCAGAGGAGCAGCTTCTCCCGGAGCAGCTCCCCCATGACCACCCGCTCCGGCTGGTCGGAGGTCTGCCCGTCCGGGAAGAGCTGGGGCCCCTCCTGGGCGTACTTTTGGAGCTCGCCCATCAGCTCCTCCAGGCCGTCCCCGGTGCGGGCGGAAACGGGGATGATGGCGTCGAAGCCGTCCCAGACCTCGTTGTAGGCGGCAATGACAGGAAGGAGCTCCGCAGGCTCCACGGTGTCGATTTTGTTGACGGCCAGGATGCAGCGGAGCTTTTCCTCCCGGACCCGGCCGATGAGGGCCTTTTCCGGTCCCCCCACATGGGGGATGGGTTCCACCAGGAGGAGGGCGCAGTCCACGTCGGAAAGGCTGGCGGTGACCACCTTCACCATGTAGTCCCCCAGGGCGGACTTGGGCCGGTGGAGGCCCGGGGTGTCCAGGAGGATGAACTGGGTGTCCTCCCGGTTGACCACGCCGTAGATGCGGTTCCGGGTGGTCTGGGCCTTGTTGGAGACGATGGCGATTTTCTCCCCCACCAGGGCGTTGGTGAGGCTGGACTTGCCCACGTTGGGGCGGCCGCAGACGGTAATCATGGCGGTTTTTTTGATGTTCATAGGTGATCCTCAACTTTCTTTGAGCGGTTAATGGTTTGCCCCTCTCCGGGGCGGGAAATTTGCAATCGGCCTGGAGGGCGTCTTACCTCTCCTCCGAACGTCCCACAAGGTAGTCGATGCTCACCCCGAAGTGGTCCGCCAGCTTCCAGGCGTTTTCCAGGTTCGGCAGGCCGGCGCCCCTCTCATACTTTTGATACTGCTGCTCCAAGATTCCGATATCAGAGGCAACCTGCACCTGTGTTTCACATTCTTCTTTCCGCAGTTCCCGAAGTCTTTCTCGAACCAATATTTTCATAGTCACCTCTTGACACAACTTATAAGTTGTGGTATTCTGTAAGTATAACACATCTTATTTGATTTGCTTTTGGAGGAGAAAATTTATGTCCGACTTTCTAAAATGGCTCTATTCCAACTACATCAAGCCCCATTTGGACACAATCCCCCGGGGGGACTATGAACCGGACTTCTACCTCCTGGAGGACGACGTCGCCCCGGAAGCCTGCGGCAGCTTCTCCAAAACCCAGGAGTTCACTGCGGCCCACGCCTTCCTCCTGGGCCTTCGCACGGGGCAGGGCCTGTCCGATTCCCTCCGGCGCTGATTACCGTGTAATCCCCAGCTCCGCCAGGATGGCCTCCTCCCGCGCCCGCATCTGCGCCTTCATCGGGGCCTCGTCCACATGGTCGTAGCCCAGCAGATGCAGCACCGAGTGGACCACCAGATAGGCCAGCTCCCGGCGGACGGAATGCCCGTACTCCTTAGCCTGGGCCGTCACATGCTCCAGGGAGATCATCATGTCCCCCAGAGGGACCAGCCCCGTGCCGGGGTCCGCGTCCTCCGGCCCGGGCAGCTCCCCCGGCCGGAGGTCGAAGGCGGGGAAGCTCAGCACGTCGGTGGGCCTGTCCACCTGCCGGGCCTCCCGGTTCAGCTCCCGGATCTCCGCGTCATTGGTCACCAGCACGTCCACCTCACAGGGGAAGTCCACCCCCTCCGCCGCCAGGGCCGTGCGGATGACCTTGCGGATAAAAGCTCTCTGGCTGTCGTTCACCCCGGGGACCGCGGCGGTGACGGGAATATAGTGCCGCTTCATTTCCGCCGCCCCCTGTCCTTCCGCTCGCCCCGCTTCTCGTAGTCCTCGTATGCCTGGACGATCCTCTGGACCATGACGTGGCGCACCACGTCGGCGTTGGTCAGCTCGCAGATGCCGATGCCCTCCACGTTTTTGAGAACCCGCATGGCCTCCTTCAAGCCGGAGGTCTTCCCGTCGGGGAGGTCGATCTGGGTGGCGTCCCCGGTGATGACGATCTTGGACCCGAAGCCCAGGCGGGTGAGGAACATTTTCATCTGCTCCCGGCTGGTGTTCTGGGCCTCGTCCAGGATGATGAAGCTGTCGTCCAGGGTCCGGCCCCGCATGTACGCCAGGGGGGCCACCTCGATGCTGCCCCGCTCCAGGTACTTCTGATAGGTCTCCGCCCCCAGCATGTCGAAGAGGGCGTCGTACAGGGGCCGGAGGTAGGGGTCCACCTTGCTCTGGAGATCCCCGGGCAGGAAGCCCAGCCGCTCCCCGGCCTCCACGGCGGGGCGGGTGAGGATGATGCGGTTCACCTGCTTGT
>CANPTW010000054.1 GCA_947577075.1 uncultured Oscillibacter sp.
GTTCGCGGCTGGAAGTTGGAAGCGGTAAAGCGCGCTGGAGGCGACCCACCTGTCCGTAAAGGTGCAGGTTATAACGAGGTCTACACGGCTCTCGCGGGGTACTATTATGCGCTTCGGCCCCCCGCATCCCGGAACCGGGGCCCATTTTGGGCGGGGATTCAGGCTGTTTTCAGCTTCGGGGCTTACGGTACCCGCGGAAACAAGAGGCATTTTAGCGGACGGGCCCCGGGATTTGATGAAAAAACCGTGAATTCTTGTTCTTTCTTTTCCTCCGGGCGGATTTTAGGCTTGCACATTCGCCGCTCTTCCGCTATAATAGGCAAGTGCGTAAAATGGAGCCGTCCCTCCGGGACGCTTTCCGCAGCAAAAAGTAACTGAAAACTTGAGAGGACTGAAACACAAATGAGCGCATCGAGAGAAAAGCAAAACCGTCAGGCCGCCGGAGGGCGGACCGATCCCAAGACTGCCCGCGAGGCTCAGCAGCGCAAAGAGGAGAAGCGGAGCAATCTCCTCTACGGCGTCATTGCCGCCGTCGTTTTGATCGGGGTGATCGCCTCCTTCATCTGGCGCAGCGACTTTATTCCCAAGATGACCACGGCCGCCACCATCGACGGCGAAACCTACTCCGCCGCCGAGGTGGGCTACTATTATCAAAGCGCCTACCGCAATTTCATCAATCAGAATTCCTACCTCATCAATTACCTGGGCCTGAACACCTCCGCCTCCTTAAAGAGCCAGGAGATCAGCGCCGACGCCGCGTCCATCCTGGGCATTGAGGTCCCGGGTGCCGACGCGGAGTCCGATGGGGAGCCCGCCGAGGGCGAGGACGCCGCCGACACAGGGGACGCCTCCACAGGGATGACCTGGCACGACTTCTTTATGGATCAGGCCCTGGACAACATGACCGTCATCCAGGCCGCTCTGAAAGCCGCCGACGCCGAGGGCTTTACGGCTCCTGCCGGAGTGCAGGCCCAGTATGACGACAACATGGACTCCCTGAAGTCCACCGCCGCGGCCAGCGGCCTCTCCGTCGGCCAGTACCTGAAGGGCAACTTCGGCGCGGGCGTCACGGAGAAGGTCTATGGCGAACAGCTTATGCGGGTCCTGCGCTACAGCGCCTATGTCGACGCCTATCAGGACAGCCTGACCTACTCCGACAGCGAGCTGGAGGAGGTCTACAACGCCGACCGGAACACCTATGACCATGTCTCCTATGAGATCGCGTCCATCTCCGGCACCGCGGAAAGCACCACCGATGCCGAGGGCAACACGGTGGAGCCCACCGAAGCGGAGTCCGCCGCCGCCCTTGCCGCCGCGCAGGACGCTGCCAAGGCCATGCTGGAGGGCGTTCAGGCCGGAGAGGCTCTGGAGGATCTGGCCGAGGAATACGACGGAACCTATAACAACAATGAACAGGGCAGCTACAACGCCGGCAGCGTCACGAGCGAATGGCTGTACGACAGCTCCCGGAAGGCCGGCGACTCCGCCGTCCTGGAGGACGGCACCGTCCAGTATGTGGTGGTCTTCCACGACCGCTTCCGGGACGAAACGCCCACCATCGACATCCGCCACATCCTGGTGCCCCTGGGTACGGCCACGCTGACCCAGGAGGATGAGGGCTATGACGACGAGCAGGCCCAGCTGAAGGCCGACGCCCATGCCAAGGCCGAGGAGCTGCTGGCCCAGTGGCAGTCCGGCGAGGCCACGGAGGACTCCTTCGCCGCTTTGGCCATGGCGGAATCCGTCGACGGGTCCAAGTATGACGGGGGCCTCTATACGGAGGTCTATCAGGGCCAGATGGTGACGGAGTTCAACGACTGGTGCTTTGAGCCCTCCCGGCAGCCCGGCGACACCGGCGTGGTGGATACGCAGTACGGCGCCCATGTTATGTATTTCTCCGGGGTGAACATGAACCGCTGGCAGTCCCGGGCCGCCTCGGCCCTCCGGAACGAGGCGTACGCCGCCTGGGAAGAGGACCTGACGGAGGGCGTCGCCGTCCAGCGCAACGAATCCGGCTTGAAGCTTATCGGCTGACGCCAGGCAAATTTCAAGGAGGGGCCGCAAACGCCGGCCCCTCCTTTTCACGGTACATACGCGGAGCTTTTGGAAGCGCTGCCGGCTGCCGCGCCCTTTCGCGCGCCAAAGCGCGGGGCGGAAGATTCCGGGGCGCTCCTCCGCTCCCGGGATTTCTGTCGGCCGCAGCTTTGGCACGGGGCCGCGCGTCCCGGCAGTCGCTCCGCCTCCGGAGGAAGGAAGGAAACGCTTATGCTAGTCGGTACACTGGTCAACACCGGGGCGGTGGCGGCGGGGGCCCTGATCGGCCTGCTGCTGGGCAACGTCCTGCCGGAGAGGCTGCGGGACACGGTGATGAAGGGCCTGGGGCTGTGCACCATGTTCATCGGCGTCACAGGAATGCTGGGGGGAAGCAACGCCCTGATTACGATCATATCCGTCGCCGTCGGCGCCATCATCGGGGAGCTGTGCGACCTGGACGGGTGCCTGAACCGCCTTGCCGGCGGCCTGGAAAAAAAGTTTCAGAAGAACCGGCAGGGGGGCCCCTCTCTGGCGGAGGGCTTCACCACCGCCACGCTGGTATTCTGCGTGGGGGCCATGACCATCGTGGGCGCTTTGAACGACGGCCTCACCGGGAATCATGAGATGCTGTTCACCAAGGCCACACTGGATTTCGTCTCCTCCATCGTGTTCGCCTCTTCGCTGGGGATCGGCGTGATGCTGTCCGCCGCCGCGGTGTTCACGATTGAGGGCGGCATCGCCTGTCTTGCCGGCCTGGTGGCTCCGCTGCTCCAGCAGAACGCGGCGACCATCCCGGAAATGACGGTTGTGGGCTCCGTGCTGATCGTGGGCCTGGGGCTGAATATGATGGGGGTTACGAAGCTGAAGATCATGAACTACGTTCCGGGAATTTTTCTGCCCATTCTGCTCTGCCTGTTTATGTGAGGGGCGGAGAATTCGCGCCTTTCCGGCGGAAAGGCGCCGCTGCCGCCGGGCGCGCATAAGTCCTGAAACGGCGGGACACGAACAAAACCCCCTTAAGGGGCCCTGAAGGCATTTCCTTCACAGGCCGCCCCTTAGGGGGGTATTTCGTCTCTGCTCCCGCGGGCCGCGGACGGGGCCGCACATCCCCTCAGGCCGGCCGGGCCGGTGCAGGCCGCGGCGGGTTGGCCCGGGTCCACAGCCGGCGCGGCTGAAACGAAGCATTTGCCCCGTTTCGGCCGCGCCGCCTCTATCCGCGGTTCCCGGTCCGTATGAACTCGATCAGCTTTTCCGGATCGTCAAAGCCGTCATAGTCCCCGTCCAAGTCCCGGCGGTGATAGACAATCCCCCGCTTTTCATTCTCCTCCAGGCAGTCCAGCAGCCTGTCCATACCATACCGTTTCGCGAACAGCGTGAACCCATAGGGCTTCATCTTGCTCAGGATTCCCTTTTTGCAGTCCTCCCCACAGGCGCAGCAATGGGAAATCCCCTTCTCCATCGAGCACCTCCTGGGTTCGCAGGAAGCGCCGCCGGGGCAGCTGCCCGAATCACAGCCGCCGCACTCCCCGTTTTTGGAGCACAGGCAGCAGGCAAGGCCGCACCTCGCAATTCCCAATTCCCGTTTCATTCTCCGCCGCGCTCCCTTTTTCAAAGACTTTCCGGGGCGGCGGCTGCCCGCCCCGTATGGGCTCATCCGATGTAAGGCAGGATCATCGAGGCCAGCAGCGCCACAACCAGCACCACCGCCAGAGTCAGCGCGATGACGCGCTTCAGCTTTCCGTTCATGTCGGTTCCTCCTTCGTCAGGATTTTTCGAATGCTCTTCTCCGCCTTGCTCCGGGGAAGCATCAGCTCGTGGCCGCAGCCCTGGCAGCGAAGCTTGATATCCATGCCCACCCGGAGGATTTCCCACCGGGTGCTTCCGCAGGGATGGGGCTTTTTCAGTTCCACAAGATCGTGCAGACGCAGGTCCATCTTGTCCTCCTGTCAACCATTCCGGTTTTCCGCATATAGTAGCTGTATCAACGATAAGGATGCGATATCATGCCGGAAAATAAACTCTACCCGCCGGAGGGGCTCCGCCCTTCCGCCCCCCTCTCCCTTTCCGACCTGCGGGAGGCCCTGGAAACCGGGGCCGTCCTGGAAGCTCCCGTCCAGCGCTGCGACGTGAGCCACACCCTCCATCTGAGCCTTGGCGGCGTCCAGGGCCGCATTCCCCGGGAAGAGGCCGTGGCCCCCTGGATCAGCGGCGCGGAGCGGGATATCGCCGTACTCTCCCGGGTCGGCAAGCCCACCTGCTTCACCGTCGCCGCCCTGGAGGCCGACGGCAGGGGCGCGCCGCTGGCCCTGCTCTCCCGCCGGGCCGCCCAGGAGCAGGCCATGGCCCACCTCCTGGACCGTCTGGAGCCGGGAAGCGTCCTCACCGGCCGGGTCACCCGGCTGGAGAGCTTCGGGGCCTTTGTGGACGTGGGCTGCGGCATCGTCGCCATGCTGCCCATCGAGCATATCTCCGTCTCCCGCATCTCCCACCCGAAGGAGCGGTTCCATGAGGGCCAGAAAATCCTGGCGGCGGTGCGGGCCATAGACCGGGAGACCCGGCGGATCACCCTCACCCACCGGGAGCTGCTGGGCACCTGGATGGAGAACGCCAGCCGCTTCCGCCCCGGCGAGACGGTGCGGGGCGTGGTCCGGACGGTGAAGGACTACGGCAGCTTCATCGAGCTGACCCCAAACCTCTCCGGCCTGGCGGACGCCAAGGAGCGCCTCTCCCCCGGCGACGGGGTGTCCGTTTACATCAAGAGCATCCGCCCGGAGCGGATGAAAATCAAGCTGCAGGTCATCGAAAAGCTCCCCCCCGCTCCGGTGGAGCCCTTGCACTACCAGGTCACCGACGGGAGCCTGGACCGCTGGGTCTATTCCCCGCCGGGCTGTGAAAAGCCGGTGGTGGAGACGGTGTTCAAAGCTCCTTCCCCTTGAGCTTTTCCCAGTAGGCCTTCGCCGCCTGCTCCGTCTTGTTCTCTCCCCATTCGTAGTACTTCACGCCCTTCAGGGCGTCGGGCAGATACTGCTGCTCCACCCAGTGGCCGGGGAAAAGATGGGGATAGAGGTAGTGCTGCCGGTTGTCAAAGCCGGTGGTGTCGGCGTGGACGTTCTGGAGCTGCCGGGGCACGTCCCCGGTGCGGCCCGCCCGGACATCCGCCCGGGCCCGGCCGATGCCCTCCACCACGCTGTTGGACTTCGGCGCGGTGGCCAGCAGGACCGCCGCCTGGGCCAGGGGAAGCTGGGCCTCCGGAAGACCCAGCTGCATGGCCGTGTCCACGCAGGCCTTGACAATGGCCACGGCCTGGGGATAGGCCATCCCCACGTCCTCGCTGGCGGAGCAGAGGAGGCGGCGGCAGGGGGTCACCAGGTCCCCGGCCTCCAGAAAGCGGGCCAGGTAGTGGAGGGCCGCGTCGGGGTCGCTGCCCCGGAGGGACTTCATCAGGGCCGAGGCGATGTCGTACATGGCGTCGCCCCCCTTGTCATAGCGCATGGCGCTGCGCTGGGAAACCTGGGCGGCGTCCTCCCTGGAGATGAAGAGCATCCCCTTTCTCGGCTGGGCCGCCTGGCTCAGGAGCTCCACGGCGTTGACCGCCTTCCGCACGTCCCCGCCGCAGGCGGTGGCGATCTGAAGGGGCAGGCCCTCCTCCCACGTAAGAGGCAGGGGTGCCCGCTCCTTTTCGATGTTCAGTGCCCGGAGCACCGCGGGCTCCGCCTCCTCCGGGGCCACGGCCTTGAACTCGAAAACCGTGCTCCGGCTGAGGAGGGCGCTGTAAACGTAAAAATAGGGGTTCTCCGTGGTGGAGGCAATGAGGGTCAGCTTGCCGTTCTCCATGAACTCCAGGAGGCTTTGCTGCTGCTTCTTATTAAAATACTGGATCTCGTCCAGGTACAGCAGCACCCCGCCGGGGGCCAGCAGGGTCCCCACGTCCGCGATGATGTCCTTGATGTCCTGGAGGGACGCGGTGGTGGCGTTGAGCCGGTAAAGGGCCTTGTGGGTCCGCTCCGCCACGATGTTGGCGATGGTGGTTTTCCCGGTGCCGGAGGGGCCGTAAAAGACCATGTTGGCCTCGGTCCCGCTCTCAATCAGGCGGCGGAGCACCGCGCCGGGGGCCAGCAGGTGCCGCTGGCCCACCACCTCGTCCAGGGTTTTGGGGCGGATCTCATCCGCCAGGGGGCGCTGCATGGCGGTCCCTCCTTTTCTCGTCTCATGGAACAGGATTATAGCACACCGGGAACAAAGTTTCTACCCGGTTCCGGGAAAAATCTTTCGGCCCTCCGCCGGGGGCCGCTCCTCAGATTCCCCCGCCGCTTAAATCGTAAAGCCCGGTGATGTCCTCCCCCTCCGCGCTGTAGAACCGGACCTTGTCCCGGTCGATATGGTTCTCCTCCACCCGGCTGTCGATCTCCGCGCAGAGCAGGAAGTGGTCCCGGGGCGTGTTCTTCTCCAGCTTGTAGGTCAGGCCGCCTATAGAAACGGTAATTCCGGCAAGCCGGGCCTCCGGGTCCCGGCCCCCCAGGAGGAGGTATTTCTTCCCGCCGCTCTCCACGATGGAGTCCCGGAGCCCTCCGTTGCCGTACGTGAGATATTCGATCTTATACCGCCCGGTCAGGCTTCGTTTTAAGGCAACGCTGCCCAGGTGCTCCCCCATCTCAATCAGGTAATACTCCCGGTTCCCCACGCCCACGCCGCCGTACACCGTGATTTCAGACGGGTTCCAATCCTCGGACTCCCGGTTATGAAACGCTGCAATCTCCTCCGGCAGGGTGGCCATGTTCAGCTTGATGGGATAGGAAACCTGGTACGCCGCCGCCAGAATGACCGCCGCCAAAACCAGGAGCGCCGCCCCGCGTCTGACGGTCTTCGCCGTGATGCGCATCCTCCGCACCTCCCCAAGCTCATTTTCTTGATTATAGCACGCCCCTCCGCTTCCCGCAAGCGCCAGGAGCCCAGTACAAATCTTTCTTCTTCTGGACAAGTCTTCGGTTTTCTAGTATAATAGGCTCAAAATTCGGACGATTTTTCTAATAACCAGGACGATCCTCTCTTCCCATTTCCATCCGGCGGGCCTACAATAAGGCTAGCTGAATCTTGAAAATATTTCACAAAAACGGTCAATTTTCATAATTTGAAAGGAGCGGTTCTTATGTCCATTCTTGTCTGCGGCGGCGCGGGCTACATCGGCAGCCACACCTGCGTGGAGCTCGTTCAGGCGGGCTATGACATCATCGTGACGGACAACCTCTACAACTCCAGCGAGGAGGCCCTCCGCCGGGTGGAGCAGATCGTGGGAAAGAAGATCCCCTTCATCAAGGCGGAGCTGTGCGACCAGGAGCAGGTGGAGGCCCTGTTCGCCCAGCACCCGGACATTGACTCCGTGATTCACTTCGCCGGGCTCAAGGCCGTGGGCGAGAGCGTGGCCAAGCCCCTGGAGTACTATTCCAACAACCTCATCAGCACCCTCTACCTCCTCCAGGCCATGCGCAGGCACGGGGTGAAGAACTTCGTCTTCTCCTCCTCCGCCACGGTCTACGGCGATCCCGCCTCCGTGCCCATCCGGGAGGACTTCCCCACCGGCGGCACCACGAACCCTTACGGCACCAGCAAGCTCTTCCAGGAAAAGATGCTGATGGACATCTGCGCCGCGGACCCCGCCCTGAACGTGGCCCTGCTCCGCTACTTCAACCCCATCGGGGCCCACGAGTCCGGCCTCATCGGCGAGGACCCCAACGGCATCCCCAACAACCTGGTGCCCTACATCGCCAAGGTGGCCGTGGGGCAGCTGGAAAAGGTCCATGTCTATGGAAACGACTACGACACCCCCGACGGCACCGGCGTCCGGGACTACATCCATGTGGTGGACCTGGCCAAGGGCCACGTGGCGGCCCTCCGCAAGCTGGAGACCAACTGCGGCCTCTTCATCTGCAACCTGGGCACCGGAAACGGCTACTCTGTGCTGGACGTGCTCCACGCCTATGAGAAGGCCTGCGGCCATGAGCTGCCCCACGTCATCGACCCCCGCCGCCCCGGGGACATCGCCCAGTGCTACGCCGACCCCCAAAAGGCCCGGGAAGAGCTGGGCTGGGAAGCGGAGCTTGGCATTGAGGAGATGTGCGCCTCCTCCTGGAAGTGGCAGTCTATGAACCCCAACGGGTATAAGGGATAAAGCGGAATAAAGGAGAGGGAATATGAAAAAGCCAGTTCTGGTCATTATGGCCGCCGGCATGGGCAGCCGGTACGGCGGCCTCAAGCAGCTGGACCCCGTTGGGAACCATGGGCAGCTGATCATTGACTATTCCATCTATGACGCCCGCCGGGCGGGCTTCGAGACGGTGGTCTTCGTCATCAAGCCCGAGATTGAGGAGGACTTCAAGCGCTGCATCGGCGACCGGGTGTCCAGGTCCATGGACGTCCGTTACGCCTACCAGCTCAAAGAGGACCTGCCGGAGGGTTACTCCGTTCCGGCGGAGCGGCAGAAGCCCTGGGGCACCGCCCACGCCGCCCTGGCGGCCCGGACCGCGGTGGACGGCCCCTTCGCCGTCATCAACGCCGACGACTACTACGGCCCCGAGGCCTTCCGGGAGATTTACGACTACCTGGCCGCCCACGAGGACGGGGAGCTCTATGAGTACGTTATGGTGGGCTATCTGCTGAAAAACACCGTCACGGAAAACGGCACCGTGGCCCGGGGCGTGTGCGAGGAGACGGAGGACCGCTTCCTCACCCGGGTCACCGAGCGGACCAAGATCGAAAAGGGCGAGCCCCCCCGCTTCACCGAGGACGACGGAAAGACCTGGACGGATCTGCCCGGGGACGCCATCGTCTCCATGAACATGTGGGGCTTTACCCGGAGCTTCCTGGACGAGGCGTGGAAGCGCTTCCCCGCCTTCCTGGACAAGGCCCTGGCGGAAAATCCCGCCAAGGCGGAGTACTTCCTGCCCTCCGTAGTCAGCCAGCTCATCGACGAGGGCAGGGCCCGGGTCAAGGTCCTGCGGAGCGAGGACAAGTGGTACGGCGTCACCTACCGGGAGGACAAGCCCACGGTGGTAAACGCCATCGCCGAAAAGACAGCGTCCGGTCTTTACCCCGACCGGCTTTGGGAGGAATAACATGAGCGCCGCAGAAGAGAGAATTCAGGAGGTCCTGGCCGCCTTTGACTTCGGGGCCCCGGTGGTGGGCGCCCTGCGCTATGGCCAGGGGCACATCAACGACACCTTCGTGGTCCACACCCAGCCGGAGGACCGCTGCTGCCGCCGCTTCATCCTCCAGCGGATGAGCGCCGCCGCCTTCAAGCACCCGGATGAGCTGATGGAAAACATCATCGGCGTCACAGAGTACCTGGGCCGGGAGATCGAGAAGCACGGCGGGGACCGGAGCCGGGAGGCCATGGAGGTCCTCCGCCCCCGCAGCGGCGAGCCCTTCTTCACCGACAGCGCCGGCGGAGCCTGGCGGGTCTACCCCTTCGTGGAGCACACCGTCTGCTATCAGTCCGCCGAGTCGGCGGAGCTCTTCGCCGCCTCCGGCCGGGCCTTCGGCCGCTTCCAGCGGCTGCTGGGGGGCTACCCGGCGGAGACCCTTCATGAGACTATCCCCAATTTCCACAACACCGAGGACCGGCTTCAAAAGTTCAAGGCCGCCCTGGCGGCGGACCCCCTGGGCCGGGCCAAGGACTGCGGGCCGGAGATTCAGTTCGTGCTGGACCGGGAGGCGGACTGCTCCGTGGCCCTGAACGCCATGCGGGCGGGGAAGCTCCCCCTCCGGGTCACCCACAACGACACAAAGCTGAACAACGTCCTCATGGACGAGGAAACCCACGAGGGCATGTGCATCATCGACCTGGACACCGTTATGCCGGGCCTTGTGATCTATGACTTCGGCGACTCCATCCGCTTCGGGGCCAACCACTCCGCCGAGGATGAGCGGGACCTCTCCAAGGTCAATCTGGACGTGGACCTCTTTTCCGTCTACACCGCCGCCTTCCTGGAGGGCGCCGGCGGCTCCCTCACCAACGACGAGATTGAATTCCTTCCCTGGGGCGCCAAGCTGATGACCCTGGAGTGCGGCATCCGGTTCCTCACGGACTACATCGACGGCGACCACTATTTTCATATCAGCCGGGAGGCCCAGAACCTGGACCGCTGCCGCACCCAGTTCAAGCTGGTGGCGGACATGGAAGCCCGCTGGAGCGAACTGGAGGCCATCGTAAGGCAATATCGGAAATGAATATCCTATTTGACGAGGAGCGTCTGCGCAAACTGATCGCCAACCTCAACATCCTCACCGGCGTGCCCGCCAACATCCTGGACCTGTCCGGCCGGGACATCAACCTCTTCCGGGGGCATCCCCCCTTCTGCCGGATGGTCAACGACCTGCCCGAGGGCCACGAGCGTTGTGTCGCCTGCGACCAGTGCAAGATCCGGCGCTATCAGGCGGAGAGCGGCTTTCAGCACTACCGCTGCCATGTGGGCATCTGCGAGGCCGTCATGCCCCTCTACAGCAAGCAGAATCCCGTGGCCTATCTGGCCGTGGGCTGCTATCTGGACGATTCCCCTATGGAGGAGCAGTGGCAGTACACCCGTTCCCTCCTGGACTGGTGGCCCGACGGGCCCGACGCCTTAAAGGACGCGTTCTTCCAGTTCCGCCAATACTCGAAGGAGGAAATCCGGGCTTACACCGAGACTCTGGAAGCCCTGTCCGCCTATATCCAGCTCAAGGGCATGATCCTGACGGCGGAACAGACGGACCTGCAAAAGCTGGAGCTGTATCTGGACCAGCACTACATGGACAAGCTCTCCCTGGAATCCATCTCCCAGCAGCTCCACATCGGCCGGACCAAGCTCTGTTCCCTGGCCAAGGAGCTGTCCGGCGGACGGACGCTCTCCTATCTCATCTCCCAGCGTCGGATTGAGGCCGCCAAGCGGTTGCTGCTCCAGAGCAGCCTGCCCATCTCCGCCGTGGGGGAGACCGTGGGCGTCAGCGATTACAACTACTTTTCCAAGGTCTTCCGCTCCGCCACCGGCATGACTCCCAGCGCCTTCCGCAAAAACTGCCGGGACGCGGCGGCGGGAACCGCCTCCAATTTCGGCTGACTGTCCTTGAAGCCGCGCCTGCGGCGCCCGGCAGAGAACCCTGCCGGGCGCCGCAGGTTTTTTCCCGGGGAAGCGGGCCTGAGCGGGAAAACGCTTCTATGCCCCCGCCGGCTCCGCCTTTTCCGCCGCCCCGCTTCCCGCTGTCATTTTTAGGGTCTGTTCACATAAGCCCACATGTGCGGATTTCCGAGGAAATTTTTGCCGGATGCAAGGCAAAGATTTGCGGGCGGGCTGACGCCCGGCAAAAATTTTTAACGCCGCAGACGGCAAAATTTGCCGGAAAGACGTGCGCTTGGGCTGATGGGAACAAGCCCAAGTTAATCGATTACGAAATCGTACGAATTTTCATGGTTCGTACGATTTTTCTATAAACCGGACTTGGGCACCTATTATTTACAAATTCTACAAGTATAATAGAGTACATGAGGGCTGCGTTTGTGAATTTTTCATATCGCTCCCTCACATGTGTATTTCGCACATGAACATATTGTAAGAGGAGAATGACGATGAAAAAGTTTCTTGCCACATTGCTCGCTCTCGTGATGGTGCTGTCCCTGGCCGCCTGCGGCGGCGGTTCGGACCAAGGCGCCACGCCCCCGCCCGCCGACTCCGGCAGCACCGGGACCGAGGCTCCCCCCGCCGACGCCGGCTCCGGTGAAAAGACCGCCATCAAGGTGATCGCCGCCGAATACGGCCAGAACACCAAACAGTGGTGGGCCGACTTCGTCACCGAATTCAACGGCAGCCACGACGACATCGAACTGACGGTGGAGGCGGTGTCCTGGAACGACATCTACACGGTCGTCAACACCCGGGTCGCCAACAACGACGCCCCCGACATCCTGAACATCGACGTGTTCGCGGATTACGTGGCCGACGACCTGCTCCTGCCCATTCAGGACTGCGTCTCCGACGAGACTTATGCCAAGTTCTACGACGCCTTCCTGGAGCAGTCCAACATCGACGGCACCATCTGGGCCATCCCCGACCTGGCTTCCGCCCGCGCCATGTACTACAACACGGACATTCTGGAAGCCGCCGGCGTGGAAGTCCCCACCACCTGGGACGAGCTGAAGGCCGCCTGCGAGGCCATTAAGGCCTATGACTCCAGCATCTATCCCTGGGGCATCGACATGACCACCGACGAAGGCCAGGCCGCCTTTGCCTACTACATCTGGAACAACGGAAGCGACTTCACCGACGCCTCCGGAAACTGGACCCTGGATGCGGACGCCAACGTGGAAGCCATTGAGTATGCCGTCGGCCTGGTGGAAGACGGCCTGACCAACACCGATCCCGCCAACGAGACCCGCTACGCCCTGCAGGACCTGTTCGGCGCGGGCAAGCTGGCCATGATGATCGGCCCCAACTCCATCCCCACCTACATCGCCGACAACTATGCCAAGGCCAATACCCCGGCTGAAGAGCAGATCAGCTACGCCTTCGCGGCCATCCCCACCAACGGAGGAAACTCCTCCGTCTCCGCCGGCGTCATGGACCGCTTCATGGTCTTCGACAACGACGACTCCGACGAAAAGATCGAGGCCATCAAGGAGTTCTTCGACTTCTTCTATGAGGATACCCGTTACTCCGACTGGGTGCTGATGGAGGGCTTCCTGCCCGCCACCTCTGCCGGCGGCGAGATCGTGGCCGCTTCCGACGAGAGCATGGCTCCCTGGGTTGAGATCGTGGGCTCCTGCAAATTCTATCCCACCGCCAAGGCCGAGTGGGCCGACGTCAAGCAGGGCGTCATCGACGTGGAGCAGCAGGCTCTTCTGGGCGGCGACGTTAAGGAGCTGCTGGAAAATCTCCAGGCTACGATTGCCGGTTAACATCCCTTACCCTTCCAACGCTTGAAGCAAACCAGTGCGGGGGCCGGGCCTACACGGCCCGGTCCCCGTTTTCTTCCAGCCGTTCTCAAAGCGCGGCGGTCCGCCGGGTTTTGACAGCGGCCGGAAGACACCCTGATTCTGACTATAGGGAGGTGTCCCCGTGAGTACAAAGACCCCCTCTGCCCCTGCGGAGGCCCAGGAGCTCACCAAGAAGGCTCCCCGTCCCTCCGGGAGCAAGAAGCTTTCCCGCAAAATCGAGCCCTACATCTGGATCGCTCCCAGCATCATCCTGATGGCCATCTTTATTGTGACCCCCATTGTCAAGGTCTTCCAGCTCTCCATGAGCAAGGTGACCCGGGCGGGCCTGGTCAAGGGCTATAACAACTTTGAAAACTTCAGCAAGGTTCTCAAAAGCCCGGCTTTTGCCCTGGTGCTGAAAAACACCATTGTCTGGACCATCGCCGTGGTGGTCCTCTCCACCGTGCTGGGCTTCATGCTGGCCCTGGTGCTGAACAACAAATTCCGGGGCCGGAAGGTGGCCCGGGCCATCGTGGTCTTCCCCTGGGCCACCACGCTGGTCATCCAGGCCAGCGCCTGGAACTTCATCATCAATAAGGACTACGGCACCTTAAACACCCTGCTGATGAAGATCGGCCTCATCAGCGCCCCGGTGAACTGGACGCCCACCCCGGCGGCCTACTTCGCCTGGGAGATCGCCTGCGGCATCTTCGTCACCATCCCCTTTGTCACCTTCTGCGTGCTCTCCGGCCTCCAGAGCATCGACGCATCCTATTATGAGGCCGCCACTGTGGACGGGGCCGGGTATTTCCAGAAGCTGTTCAGCATTACGCTGCCCCTGGTAAAGTCCTCCCTGACGGTGGCCACGGTGCTGAACATCATCTACGTCTTCAACTCCTTCCCCATCATCTGGACCATGACCAAGGGCGACCCGGCCAACCACACGGACACCCTGGTCACCTACCTCTACAAGCTGGCCTTCTACAACGGCAAGCAGGGCGAGGCCTCCGCCGTCTCGGTCATCGGCTTCATCATCCTGCTGGTCTGCGCCAGCGTCTACATGATCTACACCCTGCGGAAAGGAGATGACGATTTATGAGCCAGCCCGTGAACACCGTGAAAAAGCCGGTTTCCATAAAGAAAACCATTCTGCGCCTCCTGCTCTACTTCGTCGTCCTGGACGTGTGCGTCATCACCCTGTACCCCTACTTCGCCATGCTGTGCACCGCCCTGAAAAACCGGGTGGAGATCTTCTCCGGCGACAACATCCTGCCGGTGACGGCCCTGTGGTCCAACTTCATCGACATCTGGAGCCGGGCCCCCATGGCCAAGTACATGCTGAACTCCGTCCTCATCGCCGGCGGGTCCACCATCATTGCCATGCTCTGCGGCATTCCCGCGGCCTACGCCCTGGCCCGGATGAAGTTCCGGGGCCAGACCGCCTTCCTGGGCTTCGTCATCGTCTCCCAGATGTTCGCCCCGGTGGTGCTGCTCATCGGCATCTACCAGGTCATGCAGCGCCTGGGCCTGACGGACAACATCCTGGGCCTGATCTTCATCAACGCCGCCTTCAACCAGGCGTTTACCATCTGGCTGCTCCGGGGCACCTTTATGGGCATCTCCGCGGAGATGGAGCAGGCGGCCACCATCGACGGCTGCACCCGCGTCCAGTCCATGATGAAGGTGCTGCTCCCCGTGGCGGCCCCCGGCATCGTCACCACGCTGATCTTCATCTTCATCAACGCCTGGAACGAGTACACCGTGGCCCTGTGCCTGATCTCCACCGACACCTACAAGCCCCTGACCGTGGGTATTAACACCTTCAACGGGTACAATATGATTGAGTGGCAGTACCTGTTTGCCGCCTCCATCTTTGCCATCATCCCCGTGGTCATCCTCTTCATGTGCATTGAGAAGAACCTGGTCAGCGGCCTCGCCTCCGGCGGCGTAAAGGGATAACGCCGGTGATGGAAAAAACTGTCTCAAGGGCCTTTCAATATACCTGAATATCTGCTATACTTGAGGCGAACGCATCCGGAACGCATCCGCAAGCAGGAAGCCCCCTTTGAAGTCTGGAAAGGAGAAATGCCATTATGAGAATCTTTATCGAGAAGGATTACGACGCCATGAGCTGCCGGATGGCTCAGATCATCGCGGCGGAAATCACCCACAACCCCGCCTGTGTGCTGGGCCTGGCCACCGGCTCTACCCCCGAGGGGGCCTACAAGTACCTGGTGGACTGGCACAAGCAGGGCTGCCTGAGCTTCAAGGACGTGCTCTCCGTCAACCTGGATGAGTACGTGGGCCTGGCCCCCGACCACGACCAGAGCTACCGCTATTTCATGCAGAGCAACCTCTTTGACCACGTGGACATCGTCCCCGAGAACACCCGGGTGCCCGACGGGCTGACGAAGGATCCCGCCGCTTTCTGCGCGGAGTATGACGCCTATATCCGCTCCCTGGGCTACGTGGACCTCCAGCTCCTGGGCATCGGCCGGAACGGCCACATCGGCTTCAACGAGCCCGGCGACTGCTTCGTCAAGGAGACCCACGTGGTGGATCTGGCGGAAAGCACCATCGACGCCAACGCCCGGTTCTTCGCCACCCGGGACGATGTGCCCAAGCAGGCCATCAGCATGGGCATCGGGGCCATTATGGGGGCCAAGAAGGTCCTCCTGGCCGCCAGCGGCGCGGAGAAGGCCGACGCCATCCTGGGCTCCATCTGCGGGGCCATCACGCCCCACTGCCCCGGCTCCGTCCTCCAGCTCCACCCCAACGTGGTGGTGGTGGTAGACGAGGCCGCCGGAAGCAAGCTGAAGGCCGCCGGGGTGCCCGTATGCGGATAACCGGCGGACAGGTCTTTGACCTGGAACA
>CANPTW010000055.1 GCA_947577075.1 uncultured Oscillibacter sp.
CCGCCGCCCCGGTGGCGGACGGTGATGCGGCCGTAGCTGTTCCGGCCGGCGCTCTTTTTCAGGGTCTCGGTGAGCTTGGGCTCGGGCTTGGCCTTCTTGTCAATGCCGTCGAATCCGGAGACCGTCATCTGACGCCGGGAGGGAGTCGTCGGCTTAAAGGTTTTAATAGACATTTGTCGTTACACTCCTTCCGTAGAATCAGACCATGCCTTCGAAGAACTCGATGGTCTTGGAATCGGGGGTCAGCTGGACGTAAGCCTTTTTCCAGGTCTTCGTCATGCCGGGACGGCCCGCGCCCATGCGCTTTTCCTTGCCGGGGACCGTCAGGGTGTTGACGGCGGCGACCTTCACGCCGAAGATTTCCTCCACGGCCTTCTTGATCTCAATTTTTCCGGCGCCGGGGGCCACCTCGAAGACGTACTTCTTATCGGCGGCTCCGGCCATGGCCCGCTCGGTGATGATGGGGCGGATCACGATATCGTATGCGGTCATTACGCGTACACCTCCTCGATTTTGGCGAGGGCGGCCTGATCCACCACCAGGTACTTGGCGTTCAGGATGTCATAGACATTCAGCTGCGCCGCGGGGGTGGTCAGCACGCCGGGAAGGTTCCGGGCGCTCCTGACGACGACCTCGTCCACGGCGGGGGTGACCACCACGGCCTTGCCGTCGACCTTGACGGCGTTCAGGAACTTGCGGAACTCGGCGGTTTTGATCTCCGCCTGCTTGATGGAGTCGATCACCACCAGGCAGCCCTCGGCGGCCTTGGCGGAGAGGACGGACTTCAGGGCCAGGCGCCGGACCTTCTTGTTCAGCACGTAGCGGTAGCTCCGGGGCTTCGGCGCGAAGACGATGCCGCCGTGGGTCCACTGGGGGGCCCGGGTGCTGCCCTGGCGGGCGTGGCCCGTGCCCTTCTGGCGCCAGGGCTTCCGGCCGCCGCCGGAGACCTCGGCCCGGGTCAGGGCGCTCTGGGTGCCCTGGCGGCAGTTGGCGAGGTGGTTCTTCACGACCTCGTGGACGACGGACTCGTTGGGCTCGATGCCGAAGATCGCGTCGTTGAGTTCCACAGTGCCGACTTCCGCGCCGGCCATGTTCAAAACTTTTACGGTAGACATTTATTCAGCACCCCTTTCTCACTTGCTTCTGGCGGAGGCCTTCTGCGGGTTGCGGCCGGAAGCCTTCTGCGGGTTCTTGCTGATGTCCGCGCCGGCCTGCTTGGCCTTGTGGACCTTGACGGTGGACTTGATGGTCACGAGCCCGCCCTTGGGGCCGGGCACCGCGCCGCAGACCACCAGCATGTTCAGCTCGGGGTCCACCTTGACGACGGAGAGGTTCTGCACGGTGACCTGGTCCACGCCCATGTGGCCCGCGCCGTCGCGGCCCTTCATGATGCGGCCCGGGGTCGTGCCCGCGCCCAGGGAGCCCTGGTGCCGGTGGACGGGGCCGCCGCCGTGGGTGTTGCGCTTCACGGCCGCGCCGTGGCGCTTGACCACGCCCTGGAAGCCGTGGCCCTTGCTGGTTCCGGTGACGTCCACGAAGTCTCCCGCGGCGAAGGTGTCGGCCTTGACAAGGTCGCCCACGTTCAGCTCGGCGGCGTTCTCCAGGTCGAATTCCTTCAGGTGCTTCTTGGGGGCCACGCCGGCCTTGCTCAGGTGGCCCAGCTCGGGCTTGGTGAGCTTGCGCTCGGCCACGTCCTCGAAGCCCAGCTGCACGGCCTCGTAGCCGTCCTTCTCAGCCGTCTTCTTCTGCACGACCACGCAGGGGCCCGCCTCGATGACCGTGACGGGGATCACATGGCCGTTCTCGTCAAAAATCTGGGACATGCCCACTTTTTTGCCGATGATCGCTTTCATGTAGGTTCCTCCTTAAATTCAGGTTATTGGTTGGGCGAGGCGGCCATTGGGAACCGTTGCTCGGCCAACTTGACCCGTCTGCCTCGATACGGCGGCAGACTGCGGTACAAACATGGTAACAGGGGCTTACAGCTTAATCTCAATCTCCACGCCGGCGGGGAGCTCCAGAGCCATCAGAGCCTCCACGGTCTTGGGGGAGGACTTGGTAATGTCGATCAGCCGCTTGTGGGTCCGGCGCTCGAACTGCTCCCGGCTGTCCTTGTGCTTGTGGACGGAGCGCAGGATGGTGATGATCTCCTTCTTGGTGGGCAGGGGGATGGGGCCGGAGACTTCCGCGCCGGTGCGCTTGGCCGTCTCCACGATCTTCTCCGCGCTCTGGTCGATCACCTGGTGGTCATATGCCTTCAGGCGGATGCGAATCTTTTCTTTCTGTGCCATGTTCAGGTTCCTCCTAATTCGTACGTCGTTTTTCCAAGTCTCGACGACCTACGGCGAGAGAAATTTTTCTGTCCGCGCTGCCGTGCGTATCATTCCAGCTCACGAAAAAACCGGCGCTCAGCGGGGCCGGTTCCGTCATGGCGCGGCGATCTACGCGCGCGTACAGACCTTTCTCAGCCGCCCGATTATCGGACATACTCCCCGGAAGTTACCTCTTTCGAGCAATCTCCCGGTTCATCGCGGTCGCGCGGCGACAGGCAGTCCCTTTCGCCGCATGCTCGTATATAATAATGGAATTCCACCGCCGTGTCAAGAGAAATTTTGCCGGAATTCACCCTTTTTTCATGGTTTTTTCCAAAAGGCCCCCGGCGTTTTGACGGCGGAGGCCGGCGCCCTTCAAATTCCGGGGCTCTCGGCGTCCCTCCGGCCGGCGGCGGAGGCCCTTATACATTAAATATACTTCCGGCGGCATGCCCTGCGGGCGGCGGGAACCGCCGCGGCTCGGAGCTCCGCCGCCCCGGGGCGCGCCCTTTTCGAAGGAAACCGGGGGAAACCCGTTGACAATCCCGCCCCGGGCGGATAAAATAAAGTGGTTATGCTGGAACCCCAAACAGGAAAGGAACGGAAACGCTATGGATAAGAGACAAGTGGACGCCATCACCGCCCGGGACGCGGACTTCGCCCAATGGTACACCGACGTCTGCAAAAAGGCGGAGCTGATCGACTACACCTCCGTCAAGGGCATGTTTATTTACCGGCCCTACGGCTACGCCATCTGGGAGAACATTCAGAACGAGCTGGACCGCCGCTTCAAGGAGACGGGCCACGAAAACGTCTACCTTCCGGTGCTGATCCCCGAGTCCCTCCTCCAGAAGGAGAAGGACCACGTGGAGGGCTTCGCCCCGGAGTGCGCCTGGATCACCGTGGGGGGCAGCGAAAAATTAGAGGACCGGCTCTGTGTCCGCCCCACCTCCGAGACGCTCTTTTGCGAGCACTACGCCAATATCATCCACTCCTGGCGGGACCTCCCGAAGCTCTATAACCAGTGGTGCAGCGTGCTGCGGTGGGAGAAGACCTCCCGCCCCTTCCTCCGGCACCGGGAGTTCCTTTGGCAGGAGGGCCACACCATGCACGCCGACGAGGCGGAGGCCCGGGAGGAGACCATGCGGATGCTGAACGTCTACGCGGACTTCATGGAAAACTTCCTGGCCATGCCCGTCCTCCGGGGCCGGAAGACGGACAAGGAGAAGTTCAAGGGCGCCGAGGAGACCTACACCGTGGAGTGCATGATGCACGACCACAAGGCCCTCCAGGCGGGGACCAGCCACTACTTCGGGGACGGCTTCGCCAGGGCCTTCGACATCACCTACACCGGGAAGGACAACCAGCTCCACCACCCCCACCAGACCAGCTGGGGCGTCTCCACCCGGATGATCGGCGGCATCATCATGACCCACGGGGACGACAACGGCCTGGTCCTGCCCCCCCGGGTGGCCCCCATTCAGGCGGTGGTCATCCCCGTGGCGGCCCACAAGCCCGGCGTGCTGGACGCGGCCGCCTCCCTCCGGGACCGGCTGAAGGCGGCGGGAATCCGCTCCAAGATGGACGACTCCGACAACTCCCCCGGCTGGAAGTTCGCCGAGTACGAGATGAAGGGCGTGCCCCTGCGGGTGGAGATCGGCCCCAAGGACATGGAGAAGGAGCAGTGCGTCATCGCCCGCCGGGACACCGGGGAGAAGGTCTTCGTCCCCCTGGGGTCGCTGGAGGAGACGGTGAAGAAGCTCCTGGACGCGGTCCACGACAACATGTACGCCATGGCGCTCCAAAACCGGGAGGACAACACCTTCGACATCGCCACCCCGGAGGAGGCCAAGGCCATCGCCGAGGGGAAGGGCGGCTTCCTCCGGTCCAAGTGGTGCGGCTCCCTGGAGTGCGAGCTTGCCATGAAGGAGCGGGCGGGGGTCAGCTCCCGCTGCATGCCCCTGCAGCAGAGCGGCACGGAGGGCGTGTGCCCCGTGTGCGGCAAGCCCTGCAAAACGGACATCTATTGGGGCGTAGCCTATTGAGAACCGAAAAGGGGGAGCGCCGCTCCCCCTTTTGCAGTCCCTGCACGGAACGGGCCCCCTCCGGCCCGGCGGCGGAAAGCGCCGCCGGGGCCCCGGGGGCGGCCCCGGGCCGGCGATCCAAAACCCGCAAAGGAGTTCCGCCATGCCGAACCGCCGCTATCAAATTCTGGATACCATCCGGGGCTGCGCCCTGATCAGCATGCTGCTTTACCACGCCGCCTGGGATATGGTCTACCTGTTCGGCGCGGACTGGCCCTGGTATCACGGCTTCGCCGCCTACGTCTGGCAGCAGAGCATCTGCTGGACCTTCATCCTGCTGTCCGGCTACTGCTGGTCCCTGGGGCGGCGGCAGCTCCGGCGGGGGCTGACGGTGTTCCTCTGCGGGGCGCTGATCACCGCCGTCACCTGGGTTTTTATGCGGTCCAATCTGGTCTACTGCGGCGTGCTGACCCTGCTGGGGTCCTCCTCCCTTCTGCTGGTCCCCCTGGCCCCGGCGCTGGAGGGGCTTTCCCCCCGGGCGGGGGCGGCGGGGAGCTTTGTGCTGTTCCTCCTCCTCCGGGACGTGAACGCGGGATACCTGGGCTTTGAGGGTCTGCGCGTCGCCGCCTTGCCGGGGGGGCTGTACCGGAACCATCTCACGGCCCTGCTGGGCTTCCCCCCGGCGGGCTTTTTCTCCACGGACTATTTCTCCCTCCTGCCCTGGTTCTTCCTGTTCCTGACGGGGTGGTTCCTCTTCCGGCTCCGGCCGGAGGAGGCCCGGGAGATCCGGCGGGTGCCGGCGGTGACGGCCATGGGGCGGCATTCCCTTCTCCTCTACATGCTCCACCAGCCGGCGATTTACGCCCTGCTGACGGCAGGCCATGCGCTCACGACGGGAGGGACGGCATGAAGAGACTGGTTATGGGCATTCTGGCCCACGTGGACGCGGGGAAGACCACCCTGTCCGAGGCGCTGCTCTACCGCGGCGGGGCCATCCGCCGCCTGGGCCGGGTGGACCACCGGGACGCGTTTTTGGACACCGACGCCATGGAGCGGGAGCGGGGCATCACCATCTTTTCCAAGCAGGCGGAGCTCTCCCTGGGGGACCTGGCCGTCACGCTGCTGGACACCCCGGGCCATGTGGACTTCTCCGCCGAGGCGGAGCGGGTCTTGCAGGTGCTGGACTGCGCCGTCCTGGTGGTCAGCGGCAGCGACGGCGTCCAGGCCCACACCCGGACCCTCTGGCAGCTGCTGGAGCGGTACGGCGTGCCCGTGTTTTTGTTCGTCAACAAGATGGACCTGCCGGGGGCGGACCGGGGGGCCCTTCTGGAGGAGCTGAAGCGCCGCCTGAGCGGCGGCTGCACGGACTTCACCCTCCCGCCGGAGGCCCTGGCGGAGGAGGCCGCCGTCTGCGGCGAGGAGGCCCTGGACGAGTATCTGGAGACGGGCCGCCTGTCGGAGGAATGCCTGACGGACCTGATCCGGCGGCGGAGGCTGTTCCCTTGCCTCTTCGGCTCCGCCCTGAAGCTGGAGGGGGTGGAGGAGCTGCTGGAGGACCTCCGGCGCTACGCGCCCCTGGGGACTTACCCGGCGGACTTCGGCGCCCGGGTCTTCAAGGTGGCCCGGGACGAACGGGGGGCCAGGCTGACCTATTTGAAGGTCACCGGGGGCGTCCTGCGGCCCAAGGACCTCCTCACCAACCGCCGCCCCGGCCTGGCGGAGGAGGAGGTGTGGGAGGAAAAGGCGGACCAGCTCCGAATCTACTCCGGGACCAGGTTCCGCCTGGCGGAGGAGGCCCCCGCCGGGACGGTGGCTGCCGTGACGGGACTGAGCCGCACGGTTCCCGGCCAGGGCCTGGGCTTCGAGACCGCCCGGACCGTCCCGGTTCTGGAGCCGGTGCTGGCCTATCGGGCGGAGCCGGAGGGGGACCCCTCCGCCGCCCTGAAGGCCCTGCGCCTCTTGGAGGAGGAGGACCCCCAGCTCCGGGTCTCCTGGAGCGAGGCGTCCCGGGAAATCCGGGTCCAGCTCATGGGGGAGGTCCAGCTTGAGATCCTTCAGCGCCGCCTGGAGGAGCGCTTCGGCCTCCGGGTTTCCTTCGGCGCGGGGAGCATCGTCTACCGGGAGACCATCGCCGCCCCCGCGGAGGGCGTGGGCCACTTCGAGCCCCTGCGGCACTACGCCGAGGTCCACCTCCTCCTGGAGCCCCTGCCCAGGGGGAGCGGCCTCCGCTTTGCCTCCGTCTGCCCGGAGGACCGTCTGAGCGGCCGCTGGCAGCGGCTCATCCTGACCCACCTGTGGGAAAAGGCCCACCTGGGGGTCCTCACCGGGTCCCCCGTCACGGACATGAAGCTCACCCTGACGGCGGGCCGGGCCCACGAGAAGCACACCGAGGGCGGCGACTTCCGCCAGGCCACCTACCGGGCGGTGCGCCAGGGCCTGATGAGCGCCGAGAGCGTCCTGCTGGAGCCCTGGTATGCCTTCCGGCTGGAGCTTCCCGCCCCCCAGCTGGGCCGGGCGCTGAACGATATTCAGCAGATGGGCGGGGAGGCGGAGCCGCCGGAAACCCTGGGGGAGGAGGCCGTCCTCACCGGGGAGGCCCCGGTTTCCGCCATGGGGGCCTACGCCCGGGAGGTGGCCGCCTACACCCGGGGGCAGGGCCGTTTGAGCCTCCGCCCCGCCGGATACCGGCCCTGCTCCGACCCGGAGGGGGTGATCGCCGCCATCGGCTACGACCCGGAGCGGGACGTGGAGAACCCGCCGGACTCCGTCTTCTGCGCCCACGGGGCGGGGTACACGGTGAAGTGGGACCAGGTCCCCGCCCTCGCCCATGTGGACAGCGGCCTGCGGCTGAACGCCCCTCCGCCGGAGGAGGCCCGGGAGCCGGACGTCCGCCGGAGCGCCGCCTACGCCGGGACCATCCGGCAGGACAAGGAGCTCCAGGCCATCTTCGAGCGGACCTACGGCCCGGTAAAGCGGCGGGACTTCCTGCCGCCCAGGGCCCCCCGGCGGCCCGCCCCGGCGGAGGCGGCGGAGTCCCGGCCCCTTCCCCGCCGGCCGGAGGGGCCGGAATACCTGCTGGTGGACGGGTACAACATCATCTTCGCCTGGGAGGAGCTGAAGGCCGTGGCCTCCGGCAGCCTGGACGCCGCCCGGAAGGCCCTGTGCGACCTCCTGTGCAACTACCAGGGATACCGGAAGTGCGAGGTCATCGCCGTGTTCGACGCCTATAAGGTCCGGGGAGGCCGGGGCTCCGTGGAGAAGTACCACAACATTCACGTGGTCTACACCAAGGAGGCGGAGACGGCGGACGCCTATATCGAGCGGGCCACCTATGAGCTGGGGAAGCGGTACCGGGTCCGGGTGGCCACCTCCGACGGGCCGGAGCAGCTGATCATCCTGGGCCACGGGGCCCTGCGCCTCTCCGCCTCGGGCTTCCGGGAGGAGGTGGAGCAGGTCCGGGGGCAGATCGCGGATCTGCTGGCGCGGAACAACCGCCGGGGCGGAAACCCGGGGGCCCTCCGGGCCGCCATGGAAAAGGCGGAGGAAGGAAAGGAGACGTGAGCCCATGCTGACGGGAATTACCGCGCTGGCGGTCTTCGGCGGCTGTGCCGCCGCCCGCCGGTATCTGAACCGAAGCGGCCGCCGGGAGGCGGCGTACTGGAAGGGCCGGGTCCGGCTGAGGGCCCTCTGGAACGAGGGGGCGGCCTTTGGCCTGCCCATTCCGGCGGGAGTCCTGCCCCTGGCCTCGGCGGCGGCCCTGGGGGGACTGTGGGCCCGGCGGCGGCAGTGCCCCCTGGGGGCGGGGCTGCTTCTGGGCGGGGGATTGAGCAACCTCTGGGAGCGGGTCCGGCACGGCCGGGTCTATGACTACGTGCAGTTTCCCCGGGCGCCGGGGCGGCTGGGGCGCTATGTGTTCAATCTGGCGGATTTCGCCGTCCTGGCGGGCGGGGGGCTGATGCTCGCCTCCCGCCGGGGGACTTCCGCCCGCCGGCGCAGGTAAGAAGCGGGACTCCCTTCCTCTCCGCGGCGCCGGCCGTCCCGGAGTCCCTGCGCGCCCCTCTTGGCACGGAAGCCCGGCCGGGGAAGCGGAAAACCGGGTGAGCCCGCCTCTGGGGCTCACCCGGTTCTGTCTGTTTGGGGCGGGGCCTTCTCCCCGGGGGCGCCTCCCCGGCCGGAGGGGCCGGGAGCTCAGTAGCCGATGATCAGCCCCTTCTCCATGGCGTAGAAGCTGGTCAGCCCCCGGCAGGGGAAGAGCTCCACGCTCTTGACGGGGAGGTCCCGCTGAATCTGCTCCTTCAGCTTCAGGGCCCCCGGCAGGTTCTCGCAGTGGCAGATGATTACCTCCGCCCCCGTGCAGTCCTTGCTGTCCCCCATCAGCGCCGTGATCGTCTGATAGGTCTTGGCCTCTCCCCGGGCCTTGCCCGCCACATGGATGGTCCCCTGGGGCGTGGCGTCCGCGATGACGTGAATGCCCAGGGAGTGCAGCAGCGTCCCCACCAGGGGGCGCATCCGCCCGTTTTTGATGAGGTTGTCGAAGTTCTCCAGGGTGAAGCAGGTCCGAAGCGCCGCCTGGTACAGCCGCAGCTGGGCGCAGATCTCCTCGAAATCCCCCCCGGCCTCCAAAAGCGCCCTGGCCCGGCGGATCAGAAGGATCATCGCCCCCGCCGTGGCCTTGGAGTCGATGACGCAGATCTCCTTCTCCGGGTGAGTCTCCAGCGCCATGTCCCGGCCCAGCACCGCCGCGTTATAGGTCCCGGAGAGGTTGGCCGAAATGGTGAAGCACACCATCCGGTCCCCCCGCTCAAAGGCCTTGGCGAAGGCCGCCGGAGAGGGGCAGGCCGTGGAGGCGGCGGTCTTCTCCTGGGCCATGGCCCCCAGGAGCTGGGGAATCTCCAGCTCGTCGTTGTCAATGAACTCCCGCTCCCCCACCTGGAGCCGCAGGGGCACGGTTTCAAACAAAATCTCCCCGCCCTGGAAATCGCTCATGCGCAGGTCACAGCTGCTGTCGCTTACAATGCCGCAAATCATACAAAACACCCCATAATATGGTTTTGGATACCATTTCTTCTGTTATCATACAAAATTTTTGGCCGGATGTCAACCGAAAACCGGAAAATCCTCCGGGAATTTTTGCGCCGGAGGGCCGCCTCCGCCTCCCGGGCGCCGGCCCTCCGGCCGGGATTTGGAAAAGGGTGATTTTTCGCGGCGGTGGGCAGTTGACATAACGATGTTGAAAACTCTGTGGATAATGTGAAAAACTCCGTCTCCGGAAGGGATACGGGCGGGTGACGGGGCGGTTATGAAAAAGTTACAAAAGTAACATTTTCCGGAAAAACCGGGGAGACTCCCGGGAAAAGGCGGGAAACGTCCCCTTTGGCCCGGAGGGCTTGAACCTTTGGAATTCTTATGGTATAATCAACCAAACCGAGGATTTCCGGCGGTTTTGGCCTCTCCGGGGGCCGGTTCCGGGGGGCGAAGAAGGGCCCTTCCGGCAGATTCCCGCCGAAGAGAGGGGAAACGCGGACCCGTCTCTCCCGCCGGAGGCGGGGGGAACGCGGCGCGTCCCCCAGGCCGAAGGGCTCCGGGGAGTCCGGGCTGCGAATATAGTCAACGCAGTTGAAAAGAAGCATACCCTTCTTTTCAACCGGCGGGCCAATGGCCCGCCGGGGCGCAAAGCGCCTGTGCGTTTCCTATGAAGGCAAGCACCGTGAGCCGCTCACGCGGCTTACGGCGCTGTAAAACAGCGCCGTATGGAAAAGAATCCGTTGGACTCTTTTCAACTGCGCTGACGATACGATATACTTCCGGCGGAGGCCGCCGGTTTTGGAGGAGCTATGGCGAACAAACAGGATTACGGCAACGAGAGCATCTCCGCCCTGAAGGGCGCGGACCGGGTTCGGAAGCGCCCGGGGGTGATTTTCGGCTCCGACGGGCTGGACGGCTGCGAGCACGCGGTGTTCGAGATTTTGTCCAACTCCATCGACGAGGCCCGGGAGGGCCACGGGACCGCCATCACCGTCACCCGCTTTCAGGACCACAGCGTGGAGGTGGAGGACGCGGGCCGGGGCTGCCCCGTGGACTGGAACGAGAAGGAGCAGAAGTACAACTGGGAGCTGGTCTTCTGCGAGCTCTACGCCGGGGGGAAATACGACAACGCCGCGGGGGACAACTACGAGTTCTCCCTGGGGCTCAACGGCCTGGGCTCCTGCGCCACTCAGTACGCCTCCCGCTATATGGACGTCACTGTCTGGCGGGACGGCTTTGAGTACCGCCTCCGCTTTGAGCGGGGGGAGATCGTGGGGGAGCTGCAGAAGACCCCCCTGCCCAAGTCCCAGGCCAGGAAGACCGGCACCCGGACCCGCTGGCTTCCCGACCTGGACGTGTTCACGGACATCGCCGTCCCGGCGGAGTATTTCGCCGATGTGTGCAAGCGGCAGGCGGTGGTCAACGCCGGGCTCACCTTCCACTTCCGCGACGAGACGGAGCCGGGGCGGTTTGAGGAGACGGACTTCCTCTATGAAAACGGCATCGCCGACTACGTGGCGGAGCTGGCCGGGGAAGCCGCCCTGACCTCCCCCGTCTTCCGGCAGGCGGAGAAGAAGGGCCGGGACCGGGCGGACAAGCCGGAGTACAAGGTCAAGCTCTCCGCCGCCTTCTGCTTTTCCAACAAGGTGAACGTGGTGGAGCACTACCACAACTCCAGCTTCCTGGAGCACGGGGGAAGCCCGGAGAAGGCCAGCCGCTCCGCCTTTGTCTCCGCCCTGGACAAGTACCTCCGGGAGCAGGGGAAGTACCAGAAGAACGAGAGCCGCATCACCTGGGCGGACGTGGAGGACTGCCTGATCCTGGTGACCAGCAATTTTTCCACCCAGACCAGCTACGAAAACCAGACGAAGAAGGCCATCACCAACAAATTTGTCCAGGAGGCCATGGCGGAGTTCCTCCGGTCCAACCTGGAGATCTACTTCATTGAAAACCACTTCGACGCGGAGAAGATCGCCGAGCAGGTCCTGTTGAACAAGCGCAGCCGGGAGCGGGCGGAGGAGGCCCGGCTGAACATCCGGAAGAAGCTCTCCGGCAGCGTGGACATCGCCAACCGGGTCCAGAAGTTCGTGGACTGCCGGACGAAGGACCCGGCCCGCCGGGAGATCTACATCGTGGAGGGCGACAGCGCCCTGGGCAGCGTGAAGCTGGCCCGGGACTCGGAGTACCAGGGCATCATGCCCATCCGGGGGAAGATCCTGAACTGCCTGAAGGCGGACTACGCCCGGATTTTCAAGAGCGAGATCATCACGGACCTGATCAAGGTCCTGGGCTGCGGCGTGGAGGTCCAAAACAAGCACGCGAAGGACGTCTCCTCCTTCGACCTGGGGAACCTCCGCTGGAGCAAGGTGGTGATCTGCACCGACGGCGACGTGGACGGCTTCCAGATCCGCACCCTGGTGCTGACCATGCTCTACCGCCTGACGCCCACCCTGATCCGGGAGGGCTATGTGTATATCGCGGAAACTCCCCTCTTTGAGATCAACTGCGGGGAGAAGACCTGGTTTGCCTACTCCGACAAGGAGAAGAACGACATCGTCCGGGAGCTGGAGGGAAAGAAGTACAAGATCGACCGCTCCAAGGGCCTGGGCGAGAACGACCCGGACATGATGTGGCTGACCACCATGAATCCCGAGACCCGCCGCCTGATCCGGGTCATGCCCGAGGACGTGGAGCGGACGGCCCAGGTCTTCGACCTCCTGCTGGGGGATAACCTCCAGGGGCGGAAGGACCACATCGCGGAGAACGGGTACAAGTACCTGGAGATGGCGGACATTTCCTGAGCGCCGGAGACGGGGCGGGCCCGCGGAGGGACGCGGAGCCGCGGCCTCCCCGCTTCTGATAATATCCCCTGCGGACGATAAATATAAAAAGGAGGGCACGCTGTATGAACCTGTTTGACATTATGGGACCCATTATGGTGGGTCCCTCCAGCTCCCACACGGCGGGAGCCGCCCGGATCGGCCGGGTGGCCCGGTCGCTGCTGGGAGAGGAACCCCGGGAGGCGGAGCTGCGGCTTCACGGCTCCTTCGCCTCCACCGGCAAGGGCCACGGCACCCACCAGGCGCTGATCGCGGGTCTGCTGGGCCTGGCGCCGGACGACCCCCGCCTTCCCGACAGCTTCCGCCTGGCGGAGGAGCGGGGCCTGCGCTTCACCTTCGACACCTGCACCATCCGGGACGCCCATCCCAACAGCGTTCTGATCCGGGTCACCGGCAAAAGCGGGCGCACCGTGGAAATGGGGGGCGCCTCCCTGGGGGGCGGCCGGGTCCGGGTCTTCGAGGTGGACGGAATGGCGTGCACCTTCAGCGGCGAGCTGCCCACCCTGGTGATTCACAACACGGACCAGCCGGGCTGCGTCAGCCACGCCGCCGGAGCCCTGGCCCAGGGAGGGGTGAACGTGGCGACCCTTCAGCTGAACCGGGGCAGCCGGGGCGGCCTGGCCGTGATGGTGATCGAGTGCGACAAGGCGGTTCCCCCCCAGGTGGTGGAGGAGATCCGCTCCCTGAAGGCGATTCAACGGGTAACCTGCTACATTCCCGAGGGACAGGAGGCGACGGCATGATTGATTTTCAGTCCATTGAACAGATGCTCCGGGACACGGAGGAACAGGGTCTGCCCCTGTGGGAGAATATCCAGCTGTCCGACTGCCGCCAGCAGGACATCAGCCGGGAGGCGTCCTGGAAGAAGATGTCCGGCCTGCTGGAGGCCATGATTCAGGCCGATGAGAGCTATCGGGAGGAAGACCGGTCCAACAGCGGCCTCACCGGCGGCGACGGCGGGCGGATGACCCGCTACGGCCGGCAGACCGGGGAGGACAGCCTCTGCGGGGCCTTCTTCTCCGAGGTGATCGCCGGCGCCCTGCGGATGGGCGAGTGCAACGCGTGCATGAAGCGGATCGTGGCGGCGCCCACGGCGGGGGCCTGCGGCGTGCTGCCGGCGGTGCTGCTGCCCTGCCGGCGGCGGTACGGCCTCAGCGACGAGGCCCTGGTCCAGGCCCTTTACATCGCCTCGGGCTTCGGCATGATCATCGCCGAGCGGGCCTGCATCGCCGGGGCGGAGGGCGGCTGCCAGGCGGAGATCGGCTCCGCCGCCGCCATGGCGGCTCCGGCTCTGGTGTTCCTCCAGGGGGGCGCGCCGGGGCAGATGGCCCAGGCCTGCGCCATGGCCGTGAAGAACCTCCTGGGCCTGGTCTGCGACCCCGTGGGCGGCCTGGTGGAGGTGCCCTGCGTGAAGCGGAACGTCATCGGCGCTATGGACGCCCTGTCCGCGGCCCAGATGGCCCTGGCGGGCATTGAGAGCCGGGTTCCCCCGGACGAGGTGCTGGACGCCATGCGGTGGGTGGGCCAGTCCCTGCCCGCCACCCTGCGGGAGACGGGGCAGGGCGGCCTGGCCGTTACGCCCTTCGGCCAGCAGTACCGGCCGGAGGGCATGGAGGGCGCGTAAGCCGCGCCCCTCGGGCGGCGGGGGGCTCTCCCGCCGCCGCCTGAGGGCCCCCGGAAGGGGGCCCGTCCGCTTGAACGCGGGAAAACGCTGGAAGCAAAGGAAACACTGATATGCCAAAGAAGAAACCGCCGGAAGGCGGCAAGCCCAAAGGCGCGCATCCCAACGTCCTGGGGCTCCATGCGGCGGTGGTGGAGCAGCCCATCACCGACACCCTGGAAACCAACTATATGCCCTATGCCATGAGCGTCATCGTCTCCCGGGCCATTCCGGAGATCGACGGCTTCAAGCCCTCCCACCGCAAGCTCCTCTACACCATGTACAAGATGGGGCTTCTCACCGGGGCGCGGACGAAATCCGCCAACATCGTGGGCCAGACCATGCGCCTGAACCCCCACGGCGACGCCGCCATATACGACACCATGGTCCGCCTCAGCCGGGGCTACGGCGCCCTGCTGGCCCCCTTCGTGGACTCCAAGGGCAACTTCGGAAAGCACTACTCCCGGGATATGTCCTGCGCCGCCCCCCGGTACACCGAGGCGAAGCTGACTCCCATCTGCCAGGAGCTCTTCCGGGACATCGACAGCGACACCGTGGACTTCGTGGACAACTACGACAACACCATGAAGGAGCCCGCCCTGCTGCCCACCACCTTCCCGAACATCCTCGTCTCCGCCAACATGGGCATCGCCGTGGGCATGGCCTCCCAATTCTGCGGGTTCAACCTGGGGGAGGTCTGCGAGACGGCGGCGGCCTTTTTGAAAAACCCGGACTGCGACCTGCTGGAGACTCTGCCGGCCCCGGACTTCCCCACCGGGGGGGAGCTGATCTGCGACCGGGATGCCCTCCGGGACATCTACGCCACGGGGCGGGGCAGCGTCCGGGTCCGGGCCAGGTGGCGCTATGTAAAGGAAGAGAACCTCATTGAGATTACGGAGATTCCCTATTCCACCTCCGTCGAGGCCATTTTGGACAAGACGGCGGAGCTCATCAAGGCGGGAAAGGCCAAAGAGATCGCCGACATGCGGGACGAGACGGACCTCTCCGGCCTGAAGCTGGCCATCGACCTCAAGCGGGGAGCGGACCCGGACAAGCTCATGGCCCGCCTCTTCAAGCAGACCCCCCTGGAGGACGCCTTTTCCTGCAACTTCAACGTCCTCATCGGCGGAATGCCCCGGGTGCTGGGAATCCGGCAGATCCTGGAGGAGTGGACCGCCTGGCGCACGGAGTCCGTCCGGCGGCGGGTCTTCTTCGTCCTGGGGAAGCGGAAGGAGAAGCTCCACCTCCTCAAGGGCCTCAAGCGCATCCTGCTGGACATCGACAAGGCCATCCGGATCATCCGGGAGACGGAGGAGGAGGCCGAGGTCATCCCCAACCTGATGATCGGCTTCGGCATCGACCAGGTCCAGGCGGAGTACGTGGCGGAAATCCGGCTCCGGAACATCAACAAGGAATATATCCTCAAGCGGGTCCAGGAGACGCAGGCCCTTCAGGATGAGATCGACGACCTGGAGGACATTCTCCAGGACCCCCGCCGGGTGAAAAAAATCATCCTGGAGGAGCTGAAGGAGGCGGCGAAGAAGTACGGCGAGCCCCGGCGCACCGCCATCGTCTACGCCCACGAGCTCCCCGACCCGGTGGAGGACGAGGGGCCGGAGGAGTACCCCGTCCACGTCTTCCTCTCCAAGGAGGGGTACTTCAAGAAGATCACCCCCCAGAGCCTGCGGATGAGCGGCGCCCAGAAATTCAAGGAAGGGGACGGGCTCCGCCAGACCTTTGAGACGACCAGCGCCGCCGAGGCGATGTTCTTCACCGACAGGTGCCAGGTCTACAAGACCCGCCTGGGCGAGTTCGAGGATTCCAAGGCCAGCGTCCTGGGGGACTACCTCCCGGCGAAGCTGGG
>CANPTW010000056.1 GCA_947577075.1 uncultured Oscillibacter sp.
ACACCTGCGCCAGGGATGCGCCCATTACCCCCGCGCCCGCCATCACCGCTTTTCGTTCTTTCATTGGGGTCCTCCTTTTGAATATTCATAATTTCGTAATTTGCATGAGTATGAGTGTAACCGGATTTTTAAAGGAAACGGGTCAATCATATTCCGTGCGGATTGACCCGTTTCCTTTATATGGATCTTACGTGGACCACATAATCAGCTGAGGGCATAGGGATAAGAGGAGGATAAGCGCGAAGCCGACGATATAATAGTGCTTGCCCTTCCGCACCATGCCGGCAAGATTCCGCTTGGAGTATCCGGAAGCGACGAACAGGTTCATTCCAAATGGCGGTGTCACGATACCGAAGGCCAGGTTAAATACCGTCACGACGCCAAAGTGGACCGGATCGATCCCCAGCATGACGGCAATGGGGAGGAGGATGGGAGCCGTCAGTAAGATAATGGGGATGGTCTCCATAATCATTCCAAGAATCAAATAGATGACATTGACGATCAGGAAAAAGGTGACCTTGTTTAAATGGCTGGACAAGACCAGATTTTGCAGAAGAGCCCCCGTTCCGGCCACCGTCATGATCCAGCTGAACAGCGAGGCCGTCGCAACCAGAATCAGCACCATGCCGGAGGTTACCGCGGAATTGACGATGCATTGAAAGACCTTTTTCGCCGTCAGCTCCCGGTACACAAAGAAGCCAACGATCAATGAGTAAATAACAGCGATCACGGCCGCTTCCGTCGGCGTGAAGATACCGGCGTAGATACCGCCCAGGATGATTACAGGGGAGAAAATCCCGGCAACCGCGTCTTTTAGAGCGAACCGAACCTCCCGCCAGTTGACGCTTGAAAAGCGGGCCTGAATTTCCGCTTCCTTCCGCAGGGAAAATTTTGTGGTTAAACAATAGGCGAGAGCAATCATGACGCCGCCCACGGCTCCGGCGGTAAACAGCTTGCTGACGGACGTTCCGGTGTTGGTCCCGAAGACCACCATCGCGATGCTGGGGGGGATGATGATGCCCAGAGTGCCGGAGATTGCGCCGAGAAAGGCCGCAAAATCCGGGTCATAACGGTCCTTTTCCATTTCCGACTGCATCATGCTCCCGATGGCGGCGGCGGTTGCCGGCGCGGAACCGGAAATGGCGCCGAAAAACGCCGAGGCCACGATGGTCACATAGGCCATGCTGTATTTCATCCAACCCATAAGGGACGCCGCCAGATGAATCAGCCGCCGGGAGATGCCGCCCTGCAGCATTAGGTCGCCGGCCAGGATAAAAAAGGGAATAGCCAACAGTGTGAAGGAGTCTACCGCGACAAATAGGCGCTGAGACATTACGACCAAGGGCAAGTCTCCATTTGCCAGCAGCGACAGGGCGGAGGAAATTGCAATGGACCAGGCGATGGGGAGGCCCAAAATCAGCAGGACAAAAAAACTGACAAGCAGCACAATAAAGTAGGCCGGCATTACGTCTCTTCCTCCCTTCCCTCCGCTGTTTCCGTAAGGCTTGCCAAAGAAAAAATGACGAGAAATACGCTGAAGACCGGAATAGCGGAATAAACCATTCCCATGGGAAGCCCCAGCACGGAGGTCCGCTGCTGCATGAAGGTCATGCAGAGCACGATTCCCTGGTACGTCAGCACGCAGCCGAACAGAGCGGTCAGCAGGCTGCCGCCTCGTGCGGCAATGTTTTGAAAAGGTGCTGGCGTCAAATGGATGACGGCGTCAATTGCCAGATGGGAATGACGCTTGACCCCCAGAGCCGCTCCCAGCATGGTGAGCCATACCAAAGAATAGCGGCAGACCTCGTCCGTCCATTTCCAGGGACTCCCCAGGATGAAGCGGGTGAAAACCTGCATAAATGCAGCAAAGGTCATGATGAGGAAAAGGGCGGCGCACAGGATGATCAGGATCCGTTCCATCCATGCCGCGATTTTTTGAATTGCTTTCGCCATGTCCCCCTCCTTCCATGTTACAGCTTATCGTAAAAAAGCGGAAATTCAGGATTGTAGGCCAGGGCGATCTGATCGGCGTCGGCCAGATCAATTAGGCCGAACAGCATTCCCTCTTTCCGGCAGGGACGGTTGTTGGACTGCGGTGTGTGGCTGATGATCAGCTGCAGCCATTCCTCGCCGAGTCCGGCCTGCTTCGCGTAGTAAGCCCCGGTTACGCCGTGCTGAATGTTTTTTCCGAGAGAGGATACGCGGGCGCCATGCGCCTCATCCGGTTCGAACTCCAGAAACTTTGATACATCGTGCAGGAGGCCCAAACCTAGGACAATGTCGGTATCCAGCTCCAAACCCTGGTATTTGTTCATCAGTTCGGCGGCTGTGTATGTGGCTTCCGTTGTGACGCGGATGTGGTTGATCAGCTTTTGCTGCTGAAAATCGGGATTAAAGCAGGCGGCTTCCACACTCTCCCACTTGCAGTCCTCCAGGATGCGGACGTAAACCTCCGCAATTCTGCCTTGCAGCTCCGCATCTTTGATTTCGCGCAGGAGGGGCAGGTAGGCGGCGATGGCCTCTATGCGTTCCTCCGCTGTGCCGACAGGGCGGTCAAATTTCATGAGGCGCCTCCATTTACTGGCCCAGGAAAGCCTGGACCTTGGCCAGCAGCTCCTGATTTTGATAGGAATCATAGACTCCGCCGACGAGAGCCTGGAATTCACTGGTGTCGGGGTAGGTAAATTCCACGCCGAAATCGGCGGTCAGGGAGTCGACGCAGCTCTTTTCGTAATCCGCAAGCCACTGCCGCTCATACACGGCGGACTCATAGGCCGCTTCGCGGATAATCTGCTGCTGTTCATCGGTCAGCTTGTTCATAAAGTTTGTACTGGCGACCATGGCGATAGGGTCGTCCATGTAATTCGTAAAGGCAAAGTATTGGTTGACTTCCCCAAGCCCGCTGCTGGTGAACACGGCAATGGGGGTTTCCTGCCCGTCAACCACATGGGTCTGCAGAGCACTGAAGACCTCGCTCCAAGCCAGGGTGGAAGGGGAGATGCCCAGCGCCTCCATGGTATCGACGTACATAGAGGACTCCGGCGTACGGATTTTCAGGCCGGCGCAGTCCGCGACGGAGTGAATGGGGCGGACGCTGTTTGACAGCTGGCGGAAGCCGGAATCGTAGCAGGCAAGGACTTCTGCGCCGTTTTTCGCCGTGCCGCTGAAAATCTCCGCAGCCAGATCGCTGTCCAGCAGGCCGTACAGTGCCTCGCTGTCGCTGAATAAGAAGGGCAGGGAGAATACGTCCGTATCCAGCGTGAAGGTCTGCCCCAGCACACCGCAGGTTCCAAGGGCAATGTCCACTGTGCCCAGCTGCAGGGCTTCAAACGTATCGCGCTCGGCGCCAAGCTGGGCGTTGGGATAGATTTCCACCGCAATTGCGCCGCCGGTCCGTTCCTCCACCAATTCCTTAAAATGCTCGGCTCCGGCCTGATACTGGGAGCTGGTGGACAGGGAGTGGGTCAGCTTCAGCGTGACGGCGCCCGCCGGAGCGGAACCGGAGGGGGCGGATTCGGAGGAAGAGGCGTCGGCGGGGGCGGCGCTTCCTCCGCTTGTCCCGCCGCTGGCTCCTCCGCAGCCCGCCAGGGTCAGCGCCAGCATCAGCGCAAGGATGAAAGATAGTCTTTTTTTCATAATGTCGTCCCTTCCTTTTTAAATCACAGACTTGACGGACTTGAAATCAGGTTTCCACGTATTGGATGGTCTCACAGGCGTCGCTGCGGTCGATCAGAGCGGACCGCATGCCGACGATGACCCGGGTATTGGCGCCGAAGGTGCCGACTTTGCCGGAGAAAGAGGGCCCGTTGTTCGCCAGGGCGTCCACCTCCTGCTTCAGAAGATCGCACATCTCCTTGGAAGCGTCCTTGCAGGCCATGCGGAGGATAATTTCCCACGGGACGATCTCCTGGGCGTAGCCGGGAGTTACCTCCCGGGCCACGGAGTTAATGCCCACATAGTCCATGCGGAATTCCTGGGGATGGAAGCCGATTATCTCGAAACGGGTTTTCAGGACCTCCTTGCACAGCTCCGCCCGGGCCATCGCGCCGGCTCCGTTCCATGCGACCATCTGTTCGTTCATATATCCCTCCTTGAAGCCCACCAGGACTTTGAGCTTTTCCGGCTTGGGCCGCCCTTGAAAACCGGTGATTTCCACCACATTTTTTTCTGCCTGCCGGAATCTGATATTTGTAAAGTCAATGACGACGTTGGGCAAAATATAGCAGGTGGGATCCGTGATTTCGTAGATCATCTGCTCCGTCAGTGATTCGGGGCAGACGGTGCCGCCGCTGCCGGGCACCTTCGTCAGGTACACATGGTCCTCCGTGACCTCAATAATCGGGGCTCCAAGGCGGCCCAGGTCCTCGACCTCCTTGTATCCGGGGTCCGCGAAGGTGCCGCCGGAAACCTGGCAGCCGCATTCCATCAGGTGGCCGATGGTGGAACCCTTGGCCGCAAGCTGGGGGTCGTCCAAATCCCAGCCGAATTCATAGGCCAGGGGACCCAGGTACAGGGCGGAGTCCACAATGCGGGTGGTCAGAACAACGTCGGCGCCATGTTCCAGGGCCTGCAGAATGCCGTCCGCGCCAAAATAGACCTCTGCGCACAGGACGCTGTCGGCGGGGAAGTCGTTTATCCGCTGAGAGATATCCTGAAAAGCGGCGTTTTTCTCCAGCAGAATGGACAGAGTGTCCATGCTGTTGTAGACTGCGGCAATCTTGCAGTGCAAATTCTGCGCCCGTGCCAGTTCGGCCACGCGCTCTGCCGCGCCGACCGGGTCCATCCAGCCCTGGTTGGAGATAATCTTGATGCCCTTCTTCATGCACACGCCAAGGATCGGCTCGATACGGGCCTCCAGATAAGGGTCGAACATGCGGGGATTCTCCTTGCCGAAATTGGACACCTTTGCGGCGCTCATAGTAACCTCACTCATGGTTTCAAAGCAAATGTACTGGATATCCCCCCGGGAAACGAGATCGGCAGCGTGAGTGAAGCGGTCGCGGGCATATGCGGTGGCATGGCCGATGCGGATTTTCTTCATAGCGCCGCACCTCCTTTTTCTTTCAGATTCCGGATATATTCGGACCGAGTGACATAATCGTCCGGCACCTGCAGCGTTTCCTCAAAAAGGAGACAGGCCAGATTGCGGCCGGACTCCTCGAAAGCGAGGGTGCGCGTGCGGCCGCCGGAGAGAATGCCGTCAAACACAAAATTCAGCGCGTAAACATTGGGCAGCTCATATCGGACGGTGGTTCCGTAGGAAATTTGTTTGTAGACGGCGGCAAGGCGCTCGGCGGTCAACTGCTCTTGGAGGATGGGGTAATCTTCCTCCCGATAGGCGATGACGCCGATGTTGAGCAAGTCGATCTTTTCGCCGGCCCGGATGTGCGCAACCTCACGCAGAGGCACTTCCTTCATAACAACGCCCTCCTGTGTTCTTGTTATTATTTACAAAATTGAAATTTGCAGGCCCTGAAAATTTGTGCTTTTATTTTAACCGCTTTTGTTCTCAATGTAAAACAGAAAATATCGTGTTGATTAACAAGAAAAAACTTGTTATAATTGCAGGACAGAAACCGAATAGGGGTGTACGATAAAGAAAGGGGAGGAGCTTCTTGCGCAAATCCCATGAGTATTTTCTGGTGCTGGCAAAGTATCTTCATTTTACAAATGCGGCAAACCATCTCTATATCAGCCAGCAGGCGCTCAGCGACCAGATCCGCCGGCTGGAAAGCGAATTGAACGTGCAGCTTTTTATCCGGAAGCCCGTATTAAAACTGACTCCCGCCGGGGAGCTGCTTCAAAAGACCCTGTATGAGATGCGCCACATAGAGGGCAGCTTTCTGGCCCGGCTGAATGACCTGGAAAACGTAACCACCGGGGAAGTTCATGTCGGCATGCACTCCGGGCGGGTTCGGATTCTAATGCCGGACATTTTGGACGCTTTTTATAAGAAATATCCCAACGTCACGGTCCACATCACCAGCGAGCAGACCCGGGTATATCAGCGGCTGCTGACGGAGGGCGAGTTTGATTTCTATTTTGGGATCAATGCGAAGACGGCGGGAGAAGCGGAGGAGGACGTCATCGCCTTTGAGCCAATGTACCTGGCTGTTTGCAGGGACGCTGTCCGAAATGTTTTTGGAAGCGGCTATGAGGAAAAGCTGCCTGAGCTGTACCGGGGAGCCGATGCTGCCGCCTTTCAGAATACCCCCTTGATCTTTGCCTCGGATATCAGCCAGGGACAGTCCGCAATCAACTCCTATCTGTTGAGAAAGGGGTGCCGGCTGACTCCTGCGCTGATTCTGAATGACTATACGGTGCAGTACCGATTGCTGTCGATTCTCGGGGGAGCTTGCTTTTGCTATAAATCCTTGATTCCTCTGATCCATCAGTATAACGGGACCCTGCCGGAGGGCGAGAGAATTTTCACCTTTCCCCTGGCGGACTTTCGAGAGGATCTGAAATTGTCCCTGATCCGGTACAGAGGAGCGTTTTTCCCGGCGTATACGCAATTCTTCTATGACTTGACAAAGGAGTCCTTGATCCATTTGCTGGACGGCGTCACGGATGAATGAGGCCGGGAAGGAAAGCCGGGATTTGCCCGGGGCCGGCAGGGAAGGACTCCGCCGAGGGGAAAAACGGAGTGCCTGTCTCTGCAAAGCGTTTGAAAAGAACAGCTCCTGCTTTTCGAGGAACACGCTCGAAAAGCAGGAGCTGCTTGCTCAAAACAGGACAATGCCCCGAACCGGGTTTTCGGCGAGGCTCCCAGGTTCCCACTGCCGGGGCGGCCGCCATGGATTTCCGCGGCGTTCTTCCGGGGACCCGTCAAAGCGGTTCCTGGAGAAGGAGCCCCGCCCGGACCGACGTCCGGCCCCAATTCCTCTTCTGTTCGGGACCGCCCCGCATCATGGCCAACCGCACCGCCCGGGAAAGGACAACGGGAGGCTCCGCTATCCGTACAGCAGGACGGAGGAATAGAATACGCCGCCCGCATAGGCAAATTCCGCCGTGCCGCCGCGGTGCTCCGCCGTCCGCTTTACCGCCCATGTGCCCGTGCCGAGGCCATCCCGCTTGGTGGAGCGGAGCCGCTCCCCCTCCCACGTCGGCGCCTGCGGGCAGGAGTTGTCCACCGTGAGGACCAAACGGCCGTCCTCCCACGTTCCCCGGGCCCGGATGAAGGGCGCGGCTTGGACCTCCCGGCAGGCGTCCACCGCGTTTTCCAGCAGGTTCCCCAGCAGGGCGCAGACCTCCGGCTCGCTGATGGGGAGGCGCTCCGGCATGTCCAGGATCACATCATAGGCAATCCCATATTTCCGCGCCTCCTCCGCGAAATGGGTGCAGACGGCGTTGAGGGCGAAGTTTTGGGTGAAGGTCCTGCGGATGTCGGCAGGGAGCTCATACGCCTCCAGATACCCCTTCAGCCCGTCGATGTCCCCCTGCTCCAGATAGGCCCAGATGACGCCCAGGTGCTGGCGCAGGTCATGGCGGACTTCCGTTATGTCCTCCATGTACTGCAGGAGCTGTTTGTGCTGCATCTGCTGGAGGTTCAGGAGCTGTTCCTGCATTTCCGCCTGCTCCGCCAGGGCGGCCTGGCGGCGGATGCCGTCCAGCGCGTCCAGCAGGATGGAGTAAACCACGAGCACGCACAGCAGCAAAAGCACCCGCGCAAAGAGAAACTGGAAGGAGCGCACATTGTCCGCCGAGAGGTCGCCGGTGAAGATCTGCACGATGGCGGTGGCAAAGGCGGGAATCAGCCACGCGGTCCGCCAGAACCCCGGCGCGTCTGTGGTGAACACGCGTTCCTTTGTGCGGGTCAGGTAGCGGAGCATAAAGGGAGCCGTCGCAGCCAGCACCGCCAGACTGAACAGGGCGCTTTTCCAGGAGTTGAACCCCATGCCCGGAGCGTAAAAAAGCCGGGCCTCCAAAAAGGCGGCGGCCCCCCATAGGATCATGGTGTAATCCGCCACAAAGAGATACAAAAACAGGACCTTCCAGCGGTCGTCCCGGACGAAAATAAAGTATATGCCCATGTAGACCGCGGCGAACCCATAGGACAGGGGCATCCCATCCCCGCCTGCCCGGACGATGTGCCCGAACAAAAGCGACTCCGCGATCTGCAGCAGACAGACCGGCAGCAGCACCTTCCACAGGGGGAACCGCAGGCGCTCCCGGAAGGGCCAGTAGGCCAGCAGGTGGGCGGGAAACGCCTGGATCATGAGATTCACGGCGGCGGACCAGGAGACGCTCATGCCCAGCCTCCCCTCCGGGTGCGGGTGAAGACCCACTCCGTGTATGCCCGCTGAATTTCCTTCTTCCGCCGGAGGGGCACGGCCAGGGCTTCCCCGTTTTTCAGCAGCAGCTTCCCGTCCCCCGCCCGGGCCACCTGGGACAGGTTGACCACCAGCCCCCGGCCGCAGACCAGGAAGCGCCCCGTGTGGGGAAGCCGGGCGGCGAAGTCCCGAAAGGACTGGCGGGTGCAGAACACCCCCAGGGTGGTGTGGACGTCCATAATGTGGTTGGCGTACCGGGCGTACAGGATTTCCTCCAGCGGCACGTCCACCGGGTCGGCGTGGCCCCAGGCGGAGGTTTCCAGCAGCGATATGGAGGACGGCCTGGACAGGTATTCCCGCAGGCGGCCCATGCACCGGGCGACCCGCTCCGGCTCCAGGGGCTTGACCAGGTAGTCGGCGGCGTTTACCTCAAAGCCCTCCACGGCGTAGTCCCGCTCGACGCTGATGAAGACGATGGGCAGGCGGGGCTCCGCCTCCCGGACCTTTCGGGCCGCCTCGACGCCCGTCAGCCCGCCCAGGAGCACGTCCAGAAACAGCCCGTCGCAGGACCCCGGGCGGTAGCCGGCCAGGAACTCCTCGCCGCTGGCGTAGAAGGAGAAGTCCGCGTCCTCCCCATGGGCGGAGCAGTCGGCCCGGAGCAGCTCCGCCAGCTTCCTCCGGTCTATGTCCAGATCCTCTACGATGATCCAATGCACAAAGCCACCTCATTTCCCGCCGGGGTCCCCCCGGGGGAACCCTTCTCTTTCCGCGTTCGAGCCGCGCCGGGGCCATTCGAGCAAAACCCGTTGACGGACCGCCGGGAAGTGCTATAATATACTCGCTGTTATTGCGCCGCCTTCCGGGAGGGACGCTCCCCCCGGGCGGCACATCCAGTTTATCACAGGCCCCGCCCCCTCCGCAAGAGCGGCGGCGGAAAAATCCCGCGGAACCGCCCCCGCTTTCCGGGGGCGCCCCGGCCCGTACTTCACCCGAAACATGGAGGTCATTTATGAGGAAACGCGTGTTTGCCGCCGCCGTTCTGGCCCTGTGCCTGGCGCTTTTGTCCGGGACCGCCCTGGCCCTGGACGTGGCCGTGGGGGAAACCCTGGTCTCCAACCCAAAGGGCGGGGAAATTTCCAAAAACTACGGAACCATCACCTATAATTCCGGCGCCGTCTTCAGCAACGAGGGCGTCATACAAAACAACGAGACCTCCAGCCATGAGTCGCCCCGGGACGGCTTTGTCTCCGAAAACATGGCGGGCGGGACGATCCAGTCCAACATGGGCCATGTGGAGCTGAACTACGGAACGGTCCAGCGAAACGTGGGGACCGGCTGGAACCGGGTGAACCGCAATTTCGGGACGATTGAGACGAACACGGGAGACGTGGGCTTGAACTATCCAAGCGGCGTCGTCAAGGAAAACGCCGCCTGGAGCAGAATCGAGACCAATGAAGGAACCGTGGAGAGGAACTCCGGCACAGTTACCCTCAACTCCGGAACGGTGAAAGTCAACAACAGCTCCGGCACGGTATACAGCCAGGACGGCGGCCGCGTCGAGCAAAACTCCGGCCAGGCCTGGTACGAGCTCCGGCGGACGGACGGCGGGCACACGGCCTGGAACGGCGTGTCGGAGGAGAGCGGCGTTCTTTACATCCGGGAGGGCTGCCGGATTACGGCGGAGGAGGGGTACATCCTCACGCGGGTGGAGGGGGAGAACTTCACCGCCGCCCGGCAGGCGGACGGCAGCTTTATCGTCGAGAGCATTACCGCCGCCCCGGTTGCGCTGACCGCCGAGACGGAACCCGCCGCGGCCAGGCTCGAGCCGGAGGGCGGCGGCGGGGCCGTTTCCCTGTCGAAGCAGGAGCTGGCGGAGGCGCTTCAAACCACGTCCGGAACCTATACGCTGCTGGCGGATCTGGAATTGGATAAACCCCTTGTCATCGGCGACAGCGTCACCGCCCGCACCTGCGTCCTGAACCTGAACGGGCATACCATCCGCCAGACCGTCTCCGACAATTGTATCTGGATTAGCAGCAAAGCAAATGGAACGATTCAGGGCGAGGGCCGGATCATCTCCCAGGAAAACAACGGGCTTGCCGTCGGTGGAAGCGCGGTGCTGGAGGGCGGGACCTTTATCGGCGGGGGAAAGGACTTCGCCGGAGTAGTTGGCGTCAGTGACGGGAGCTTGTCCGTTACCGGCGGCGGGGTGTCCATCCGGGGCGAGAACGGCGCCTATGGACTGGCAGTCGCTGAGTCGAGCCGCGTCCGCCTCTCCGCCGGGACCTACTCCGGGGAGGGGGGAGCCGTTGTTATATATCGTTCCGACTCCCTCACGCTCGGCGGTCTGCTCTACGGTGAGGGACCCGACGGCCGGTGCGCCTATTTTGACGAAAGCGGCGCGCCCATTACCGGCATATTGGACGGGACGGAGCTGCCCGGCCCGGCGGTGGTGAAGAAGTGCGAACACCCGGAGAGCGTATCCGGCTATCAGCAGGTTACAGACGCGGAAAAGCACAGGACGCTCTGCTCCGCCTGCGGCCTCCTGGGCGCCGAGGCGGACTGCCAATTCCGCTTTACCGCCGTGGACGGGACGGCCCACGAGGGCGTGTGCGCCTGCGGGCGGGTGAAGACGGAGGAGCACGGCTGGGAGTATTTGCAGGACCAGGTGGGCACTACGACGACGAGCACGATTTCCAGGAGGTGCGGGGACTGCGCGCTGGAGGAAGCCGCCGGCGAGGTCACGCTGACGGTCGGCGCCACCGTGCCCTACGGCCAGACAAAGGACGCGCCGCTGACCTGTACGGCGAAGCTGCGGGACGGCTATGAGCTGCGGCGCGGAAGCGGCCCGGCCTGGCAGATCACCTCTACGACAGACTGGTCCACAAAGGAAATCCCCGGGGACGGGCTTCAGGGCGCGCTGCCGGAAAGTCTGGCGGCCGGATTATACATGTATCGGTTCGAGGCCGATCTGTATGATCACGGTGAAAAGGTCTACTCCTACATAAGCAACGGCGCTTTCAGCGTGGACCCGGCCCCGCTGACGGCGGAAATGGTGACGGTGGACCCGGAGACACGGACCTTTGACCCCGCGGGCGGGGCGCCCGATGCCGCCGTGCGGCACGGGGAAAGGACGCTGACCCCGGGCACGGATTACGACGTGGCGTTCCGGCCGGAGGAGGTCAAAAACGCTGGGACCTATCAGGTGATGGTCACCGGAAAGGGGAATTACGCGGGGACGGCGGAGAAGACCTTTGTGATTGAGAAGGCCCGGATTCTCCTGGACGGGTCCGATGCCGGCCCCGGCGCCGCCAGGGGCACATACGGCGCGAAGCTGTCCGAGCTGGCCGTGTCGGGCCCCGGCGTCCGGCTGGAGGACGGCTCCCCGGTCGAGGGGACCTGGACGCTGGACGGGGACGCCGTTCCCGACGTGGACGACGCGGGAACGTATACCGCCCGCTTTGTCCCCAACCTGGGCGAGGAGAACTACAGCCCCACGCCGCTGACCCACCCGGTAACCCTGGAGCTCCGCAAGGCCCCCTACACCGGAGAGACGGAGCTGCAGCTGGACGCCAAATACGGCACGACCAAGACGGTTGACCTGGCGGACCGGCTGCCCAAGGGCTCCACCCTGGGGAGGCCCAATATCATAGGCTCAGGGCGCATTTTCGACGCGCTGCCCACCCTGAGCGGAACGAAACTGACCTTTATGCTGGGGGCGAGCTGCACGTGGGGTACAGCGGAACGGTCGAGATTCCCGTGTCCTGCACCAATTATGAGGATTTCAAGCTCACCGTCGTCATAACCGTGCTGAACAAATACGCGGTTACCCTGGAGGTCCCGGACATTGCCATTACCTACGGCGAGACGCCGGAGATCCGGGGAACCGCCTCCGGCGGGGACGGGACGGCGAACCTCCCCGGCGAGTGGAGCTTCCTGGGTGACGTTCCCGCGGACGTTCCCGGCGGCGAAGCCGTCGTGGAGTTCCGGCCCGGAGACGGCGAAACCTATCAGTCCCCCGTGACTAAGCGGATTCAGCTCACCATCCGGCCCGCCCCGCTGAGCGGCGCGCCCGCCTATACCAAGGTCACGGAGGCCGGGAAGACCCTGGCGGACGTGACGCTGACGGCCCCGGCGGGCTGGCCCCAGGGAAGCTTTTCCTGGGCGGACGGAGACGGGACGGCGGTGGAACAGGGCGGGACGTATTCCTATACCTTCACGCCGGACAGCGGGAACTATCAGCCCTATACCGGCTCCGCCGCTCCCTGGGCGAAGCCCAGCCCGCCCCGGGTCATCCCCGTCACCGGCGTCCGGCTGGATCGGAGCGCCCTGACGCTGAAGCCGGGGGAGAGCGCGCTGCTCACGGCGGAGGTAATCCCCTCCAACGCCACCCAGAGTAAAGCGGTGACCTGGACCTCCGGCAATCCCGCCGCCGCCGCGGTGGACGGCGGCCGGGTCACGGCCCTGGCCCCCGGCGGGGCGGAGATCACCGTCCGGACCGTGTCCGGCGGCTATACCGCCGTCTGCGCGGTGACGGTGACGGAGCCGGAAGGACCGGAGGAGCCGGAAGAGCCGGAAATCAAGCTGGAGGTCAGGGACGGCGTTTCGGAGGTCCCGCCCGCCCTCCGGGAGCTGGAGCACCTGAACACGCCGGAAAAGATCATGGCCGTCATGCGGACGGCCGTTACCCGGGCGGGAATCCCCTCCGGGAATACGGCGGTGTACGACGTGACGCTGATGATCAGCGAGGACGGCGGCAGGACCTGGGTCCCCGCCGGGAAGGAAAACTTCCCGGCAGGGGGGCTGACGGTTACCCTGCCCTATCCGGAGGGCACGGACAGCCGCTTCCGCTTCACCGTGGCGCATATGTTCACCACCTCCGATTTTGGCAAAACCCCCGGCGAAACGGAACGGCCCGCCGCCACCAATACGGAAGCGGGGATTCAATTCACCGTCACCGGCTTGTCGCCCATCTCCGTGGGCTGGGCGAAGCGGTCCTCCGGCGGAGGGGGAGGCGCCTCCTCCGGTGAAAGCGGGAGCCTTGCCAGATACGCCGTCGCCGTGGAGCGGCTGGAGCATGGCCGGGTGACCTCCAGCTGCGCCAGCGCCGCGGGCGGAAGCACCGTCGTCCTGACCGTTGTCCCGGACAGCGGCTATGCGCTGGACGCGCTGACGGTTACCGACAGCCGGGGGAACGGGCTCCGGCTGACGGACCGGGGCGGCGGGAAGTACGCCTTCACCATGCCCGGCCGGGCCGTGACCGTGAGCGCCCGCTTCGTCCCCCTGGCGGGGGAGGCGTCCTGTGACGGCGGGGCGGACTGCCCCTCCCGGGGCTTCACGGACCTGGGCGGCGCGGGGACGTGGTATCATGAAGCGGTGGATTATGTTCTGCGGAATGGTCTGATGGGCGGCTACGGCGGGGGCCTGTTCGGCCCGGACGACCTCCTCACCCGCGCCCAGTTTGTCCAAATCCTCTACAACCGGGAGGGGAGGCCGGCTGCTTCGGGCGGCGGCGTCTTTGCCGATGTGGCCGGCGGCGCGTGGTGCGCCCCGGCGGTCTCCTGGGCGGCGGAGCGGGGCGTCGTGGGCGGCTATGGAGATGGGCGCTTTGACCCCGGCGGCGGCATCACCCGCGAACAGCTGGCCGTCATGCTCTGGCGGTATGCGGGAAGCCCCGCCGCCACCGGCCGGGAGCTGCGCTTCACTGACGCGGACAAGGCAGGCGGCTATGCCCTGGAGGCCCTGCGCTGGGCCGCGGAGAACGGGATCGTCAGCGGCCGGGGGGACGGCATTCTGGACCCCAAGGGACAGGCGACTCGGGCGCAGGCGGCGCGGATGCTGCGGAATTTCCTGGAGCAGCAGAGCCCGGCGGGCCGCTGAAGCGCTGTGAATACCCTGTGACGGAAACGAGCGGAACCCGAGAGGGGTTCCGCTCGTTCCAGGCTGTCGAAAAAGTATTTTCGCCAGCCTGAGCAAGTTTTTCAGACCGTTAAAACGTTCCGAAAAACTTGTGATTGAAAACGAAAGGAACCCCTCCTGGGTTCCTCTCGTAACGCTCTTCCTTCCCGTCGAAGAAGGTTTCACCATTTTTTGACACTCTGAAACGAGCGGAACCCCTCCCGGGTTCCGCTCGTTCCTTCTCTTCCTTCCCCTTCGGGCCGCCGGAGCACGGACGGGGAGACCCGGAGACCGGGACGGACCGCCGTCCCCGACGCCGGCCCCGGGGGACATGCCGCCGCGCGTTTTTTGAAAAATCCCGTGATTTTTGACGAATGCCTCTTGCAATTTCTGGAAAACTTTGTTATCATGGTAAAATTAGACAGAAGGGAGGCGCAGCGCCTTGGTCATACATGAATCCGCAGAGGATTATCTGGAATCCATCCTGATCATACAGGAGCAGTCCGGCCAGGTCCGCTCCATCGACGTTGTGAACAAGCTGGGCTTCTCCAAACCCAGCGTCAGCATTGCCATGAAGAAACTGCGGGAGAGCGGCTATATCCAGATGGCCGCCGACGGGAACATCACGCTCACCGACAGCGGCATGGAAATCGCCAGCCGCATCTACCGGCGGCACAAGACCATCACCCGGCTTTTCGAGCTGATGGGCGTCTCCCCGGA
>CANPTW010000057.1 GCA_947577075.1 uncultured Oscillibacter sp.
GGGCCTCCAGGGAGTTGACGGAGATGCAGCGGTCCGCCCGGAGCACGTCGTACATATAGAGCTCGTCGACCCGCTTTTTGGCCTCCTGCTGGAACGCCTCGCCGCTGGGGGCGAAGTCCGTGTACTTGTAGCCGAAGAGCTCGTCGGAGATCTCCCCGGTCAGCAGGACCCGGATATCCGTTTTCTCGTGGATGGCCTTGCAGCAGAGGTACATGCCCATGCTGGCCCGGATGGTGGTGATGTCCCAGGTCCCCAGCATGGCGACGACCTCCTCCAGGGACTGGAGGACCTCCTCCCGGGTCATAAAGACCTCCGTGTGGTCGGCCCCGATGTAGTCCGCCGCCTCCCGGGCGTATTTCAGGTCGATGGCGTCCTTGTCCATGCCGATGGCGAAGGTCCGGATCTTCTTTCCCAGAACCAGGGCGGATATGGCGCAGACCAGGCTGGAATCCAAGCCGCCGGAGAGGAGGAAGCCCAGGGGCGCGTCGGCGTCCAGCCGCTTGTCGACTCCGGCGATGAGCTTGTCGCGGATTTTCTTACAGGCGGTCTCCAGGTCGTCCCGGCAGTATTCGTCCACGGTGGTCAAATCGGCGTAGCGGACGAACCGTCCCCCGGCGTAGTAGTGCCCCGGCGGGAAGGGCCGCACCTCTTTGCACAGGCCCACCAGGTTTTTGGCCTCGCTGGCGAAGACGATGCCGCCGGAGCGGTCATAGCCGTAGAACAGGGGCCGGATGCCGATGGGGTCCCGGGCGGCAATAAGGGAATCCCGCTCCCCGTCGTAGAGGACCAGGGCGAACTCCGCGTCCAGCCGGGCGAACATCTCCAGGCCGTACTGTCGGTACAGGGGCAGCAGAATCTCGCAGTCGCTGCCGCTCTGAAAGGCATAGCCCTGCTCCTGAAGCTGCCGCTTCAGGGGCCGGAAGCCATAGATCTCCCCGTTGCACACCAGATAGTCCCCGCCCAGCCGGAAGGGCTGCATTCCCTCGGGGCTCAGGCCCATGATGGCCAGCCGGTGGAAGCAGAGCCAGCCGGAGGGCGTCTCCACAATGCGGGACATGTCGGGCCCCCGGGAAACCGTGCGGTCAAAAAAGGGCTGAAGCTCCTCCCGTTTGACCTCTTTCTTTTCGAAACCCATAATGGAACACATAGAAAGCACCTCCAAATCTCGGTCGTTTCCCCGTCCGGGAAAACAAAAACGCAGCTATCTCCTAAAACTTAGGACGAATAGCTGCTATCCGCGGTGCCACCTAATTTACCTCCCCCTTGGCGGGGAACGGTCACCTTCAAGGCTCCAACAAGCCCGTGTGAGGTAACGATCACAACTCGCCGCGCCTACTGGCGGGGAGAATCCCCGGGTTCAGCTTGGGGCTACGGAGTGTTCTTCCCGGGGGTTCTTTGCGCGGGGTTCTCACTGTCCCCCGCTCACTGGGGCGGAACGCCCTCCGGTACTTTTCTCCATCAACGCCGTTTGCCTTATCGCTTTGTTGTGTTGAAGTTTACACCCGGAGGCGGCCTCTTGTCAATGACGGAACTCACAAAATCCGGCGGCCCTATGTGGTAATATTTCTATACAGTTGTATGATGTCCTTCCTCCAGGAACAAACCGCCCGGAAGCTGCCCGCGGGGACGGCGGCTGCCCAAAAAGCGGAAGCTCGCATAGGATGGGGGGAACCGATTTTATAAGGAGGGGCTGCGATGTCGATCTTTGACGGCGTAATCGGCCTGCCGGGCGTTTGGGCCAGCCGGGGGGACGTGATCGGCGTTCACCGAACGATTTCCGGCATTGGTCTTTACGACCACTATGGCATTTATGAACATGACCGCTGTATCTATGAATACGGAGGCAATACCCGGGATTTTGACGACGCCCGCATCCGCGTGACCACCCTGGAGAAGTTTGTCGGGGACTCCGACGGCTTTTTCATCCGGGTGTTTCCCACCCGGTACGAGGACTTTGACTCTCCCCGGAAGCGCGCGTTCCAGGCGGCGCTCCCGGGCTGCGCTCCGGAGGACGCCGCTTCCCTGGCGCGCGCCCTCCAAGCGGAGCTGGCCCGGGCGAAGTCCTATCGCCTGAGAAGCCCTGACGAAACCATCGCCCGGGCCAAAAGCCGCCTGGGCGAGACGAAGTACAGCCTGATGCTGAACAACTGCGAGCACTACGCGATCTGGTGCAAAACGGGGCTCCACGAGTCCGGGCAGGTGGACGCCGTCCTGGCGTTTGCCCACACGGTGCTGGTGGCGGCGCAGCCCGCGGTGGAGCTTGCGGCGGACCATTTGGCGGAGCACGGGCCGGGCCCCCTCCTCTGGAGCCACGCGGAGGACGCCGTTTCCTCCGGCCTGGAAACCCTGGGGGACGCCCTGGGGGACGCGGCCCGGGCAATCCGGTCCTATTTCCAGAGCTGACCCGGGGCGCCTTGGGAGGCGGCAAGAGGCGGACATCCGGAGAGATGTCCGCCTTTTATTACGCCTCCATGTGCCGCCCCAAAAACGCGGCAATGGTCTGCGCCAGCTTGTATTCCGCGTCTCCCGTGGCCGTGCCGGGATTCGTGCCCACAAAGAGGACCATGCCCAGCAGGTCCCCCTCGGAGAGGATGGGGGCGGCCACGCTGGTGACCAGCTTGTCGCTGCCGTCGCAGACGGGAATGGGGTTGCCCTCGCCGCCGTACTGGTAGATCCGGCGGCTCTCCATGAGCTGCTCCAGCTCCGGGGTGATGCGCTTGCCCAGCAGCTCCCGCTTGCCGCCCCCGGCGACGGAAATCACGGTATCCCGGTCCGTCACCGCGCAGATGCTGCCCGTGGACCGGCTCATCGTTTCGCAAAGCTGCCCGGCAAAGTCCTCCACGCCGCCCAGCAGGGAATACTTCTTAAAAATGACCTCGCCGTCCCGGCTGGTGTAAATCTCCAGGGGGTCGCCCTCCCGGATACGCATGGTGCGGCGGATTTCCTTGGGAATGACCACCCGGCCAAGGTCGTCAATCCGCCGTACGATTCCAGTTGCCTTCATATCGAAAACTCCTTTTCAAAGTGATGGTTCTATGTCACTCTGGCAAAAGCTAGTATCCACAATTTCGGCTTGGTTATGCTGTTCCGGGCTTGGGGATGTCTGGGAATTCAGGCAGCCGGAAACACACGGCCCATTTCTCTCCATCGGATGGTGCCGCGCCAAATTCCGGAGTCTCCTTTGCCGAACGCCTGAAGAACGGCGGAGAAGCGCGTCCGGCATACGCAATCCCCCGGAACGCCGGACAGCGCCGCCCCGTCCGGCCGTCTCAAAGAGAGCCAAACAGGGCGGCGCTGTCCGCGCGCCTCTCAGGGCCTGTCACAGAAGCCCAAATCCACGTCTTTTGGGAAAATTCTGCCGTTTCCGGCCTTAAAAATGTCCGGCCTGCGGCGGCGCGCCTGCAAATGGCTGCCTTGCAGCCGGCAAACATCTGCTCGAACATCCGCGCATTCAGCTTATGTGAACAGGCTCCAGAGGGCGTCTTCAAAAGCCGCCGCCCCTCCGCCTTCACGGGGACCGCTTCCCGTGCCTCCGCAGGCGCGGAAACAGCGCCCGGAACACGGAGGAGGCCAGCATGGCCCCCACTGCCAGCGCCGCCGCCATCCCAAAGGTGCGGAGCAGGGTGTTCAGGAAGGGTTCCGTCTCCCCGGCCACGCAGTGCCGCATGGCGTAATAAATGCCCCCTCCGGGAACCAGGGGCAGCAGCGCCACCAGCACATACCCCGTCACCGGGCAGCGCCGGACCCGGGACATCACCTCGCCGAAAACCCCGATGGCCGCCGCCGCCAGGAAGGCCGCAAAAATGGTGCTTCCCGCCAGGAGGTACACCAGCCAGCCCAGGGCGCCCCCAACGCCGGCTATCAGCTTCCCAAAGCAGCCATGAATGTTGAAAATCAGCGTGAAGCCCACGCAGGCCAGGAAGGCGCAGACACAGGGCAGCACATAGTCCAGAAAAACAGCCTCCATATCCGCCCTCCCTTAAAACAGTCCGCCCAGAGCCTGCCCCGCGGCGGCCCCCAGGGCGATGGCGGAGGCCGCCAGAATGGCGTCCGCCGTGCGGCTCAGGGCGGAAAAGGTATCCCCGGCCATAATCTCCCGCATGGCGTTGGTCAGCGCCATGCCGGGAACCAGGACCATCAGCGCGGAAATCGTCACCACGTCCACGCTCCGGCCCACCCCCGCCTTTACCAGCAGCATTGCCAGCAGCGCGGCCAGGGCGCTGCACAGCGCCGTGCGGAAAAAGCTGTTGGCCCCGATGAACCGCCCGCCGTAGAGCAGGCAGGCCCCCACGGCCAGGCCGCAGAGGAACGCGGAAACCGTGTCCCAAAGGCCGCCGCCAAACAGCGGCGCGAAAAAGGCCGGGGCCACGCCGTAGCCCAGCAGCATCCAGCGGGGGGAATGCCGGGGCGTCTCCTCCGGCAGGGCCGCCGTCCGGGCCTGGGCCTCGTCCAGGGGCGGCGCCTCGGCGCAGAGGCGGCGGCAGAGGGCGTTGCAGTGTTCCAGCAGCTCAATGTCCGTGCCGTGGGCCGGGACCCGGCGCATCCGGGTGATGGGGTGGCCCTCCGGCGTGGTGACGCTGACGATGACGCAATTGGGAATGGCGAACACCTCCGGGCGCTCCAGCCCATAGGCGTGGAGCAGCCGCTGCACGGACTCCTCCACCCGGTAGATCTCCGCACCGCTGTACATCAGCTGATAGCCCAGCTCCGCCGCCATATTCAGGAGCTTCTCATAATCCACGGCTCCCCCTCCTACTTCGCATAAGTCCCGGCCCTCTCCCGGCCGCGTCAGTCCAGAACCTCCTGGAAGTCCGCGCAGAAGTTGGGCCGGCGAATGTCCAGCGCCATGGAGAGCTTCCCCTCCACAAAGCGCTGGTGGAGTCCCTCCATGCCGTATTTCAGCTTGTACTCAATCTCCTGCTTATAGGCGGGAACCACCATGTAAAAGTGGATGAGCTTCCCGTCCTCCGTCTCCAGGGGCGGCACCAGGGACGGCTGGGTCAGCACCGCGCCGCCGAAGCCCAGGCCGGGGCACACCGGGGCGTAGTCCGGGCCGTTGGGAATGGAGTGCCCCCAGCCCAGCCAGGTCTTGTACTCATGGGGGAAGCGGGCCAGGAATTTCAGCATCTGGATGGGCCAGACGCTCTCATAGGGCAGGTCCTTAGGGCTGCTCCCCTCCCCGCCCAGGTCCCAGCCCCCCGGGAGAATCATGTAGAGCTCCGCGTACTTCAAATCCTCCCGGTCCGAGATCTCCTCCGGCAGGCTCATGGGCAGGTCGCTCATGCCGGTGGTGTAGAGCACGAGGCCGTCGTCCTCCCTGGGGCCCCGGAGGACGTGCACGTCGATATGGACCAGATCGCTGACAATCTCATGGTAGACGAAGCCGTCCCCGCCGGGGAAGATGCTCTCCATGTGCTTCTCCACCGCCTCCATGGAGACGCACACATCCTCCGGCGGGCGGAAGCCCCGGTCCTCCGGGGTCTGATAGCGGTAAATGGCGGAACCGCCGGGAGAGTATTCCTCCGTCCGGGGGGCGGTCCGCTCCTTCTCCGGGGATGGGGCTCCCCGCTTCTTTTTAAACCGATCCAAAAGGCCCATTCCATGAAACCTCCTTGCCGAATTTTTGGAAACTTTTCTCTATCCTACTCCTTTTCCGCCCCGCTGGCAATTGTTTTTTCCCCCAATATCCGGTACAATGAAGGCGGACAACTTTCCATTCATTCAAAAGAGGTGTTTTTATGAAACTGGTATCCTGGAACGTCAACGGCCTCCGGGCCTGCCTGAAAAAGGGCTTTCTGGACTTCTGCGCCTTTGCCGACGCGGACGTCATCTGCCTCCAGGAGACGAAGATGCGGCCGGAGCAGGCGGAGTTCGACCTCCCCGGCTATCGGCGCTTCTGGAACAGCGCGGACAAGGCGGGCTACTCCGGCACCGCCGTCTTTACCCGGCGGGAGCCCCTGAACGTCACTTACGACTTCGGCATCGACGAGCACCGCCACGAGGGGCGGATCATCACGGCGGAGTTTGAGGACTTCTACCTGGTCTGCTGCTACACCCCCAACTCCAAGGACCAGCTCCTCCGCCTGGACTACCGCATGGCCTGGGAGGACGACCTCCGGGAGTACCTGACGGAGCTGGACCGGGACAAGCCGGTGGTCTACTGCGGGGACCTGAACGTGGCCCACCGGGAAATCGACCTGAAGAACCCCGGCCCCAACCGCCGGAATCCCGGCTTTACCGACGAGGAGCGGGGAAAGCTGACCCAGCTTCTGGACTCCGGCTTTGTGGACACCTTCCGGGCGTTGTACCCGGACAAGACCGGGGCCTACTCCTGGTGGAGCTACCGGGGCCGGGCCCGGGAGAACAACACGGGGTGGAGAATCGACTACTTCATCGTCTCGGAGCGCCTGCGCCCCCGGATTAAAAACGCCGACATCTGGAGCGAGGTCCACGGCAGCGACCACTGCCCGGTGGTGCTGGAGCTGTCCGAAGAATAGGAGGAGGGGCTTGGCCCCTCCTCCTTGTTCGGCTCTTTCCGGGGATCAGCCCACCGCTTCCTCCAGCTCCAGGGTGACCTCCACGGTTTCCCCATTCCGCAAAAGGGTCAGCGCCAGCTCGTCCCCCACGTAGAGCGTCCGCCGGACCCGGAACAGGTCCTGGGTATTTGCAATCTCCCGGCCCTGGGCGGCGACGATGTAGTCCCCCGCCCGGACCCCTGCCTTTTCCGCGGCGGTGTCCGGCTCCACGGCGTCCACCAGCAGCCCCCGGCTGTCCGTGATGACCTGGATGCCCAGGCGGGGTTCCGGCTGGACCTCGCCCCATTTCAAAAGGTCGTTGACAATCCGCTCCAGATGGGCCGAGGGGATGGCGAAGCCCAGCCCCTCCACGCTGTCCTGGCCGGACATGTACTTGGCCACGTTGATGCCGATCACCCGGCCCCGGTCGTTGATCAGGGGGCCGCCGGAGTTGCCGGAATTCAGGGCCGCGTTGGTCTGGAGGAGGGTCATGGTCCGGCCCTCCACCTCCACGTCCCGGTCGATGGCGGAGATGATGCCGTTGGTCAGCGTGCCCCGGAGCCGCCGGGGCGCCCCGATGGCATAAACCGGGTCCCCCACCGCCAGCTGCTCCGAGTCCCCAAAGACCGCGAAGGGCACCTCCCCCACCGTCCGGAGCTCCCCGGGGGGGATCTTCAGCACCGCCAGGTCGCTGTCCGCGTCCCCGGCCACATAGCAGACCGCGATTTGATAGCCGCTGTCCAGAATCACGGTGCAGTCCCGGCCTCCCCGGACCACATGGTAATTGGTGATGATATAGCCGTCCTCCGTGAAGACGACGCCGGTGCCCATGGAAATCCCCTCCCTGGTGCCGCACATCACCGTCACCACCGCCGGATTCAGCCGGCGGTAAATCTCCTGGGCCGTCAGCGTCTCCCCTCCCTCCCGGGAGAGGGCCAGAGAGGCCCCCTGGTCCACGGGCCAGCTGGAAATCTCGATTTCCTCCTCCGGCGCATAGGCCGCGGGGAAGCTTCCGGGAATCTCATCGTCCCCGGAGAACCAGCGGTCCGCGATCCGGGCCGCCGCGGCCAGGCCCACCAGCACCGCCACGCAGACCAGGAACTTGAGCAGCCCGCGCCGTCCGCCCCCTCTCCGGACGTCCGGGACGGCGCCCGGCCCGGGGGAGGGGGCCGCTTCCGCCGCCCCGCGCCTGGGCACACGGTAAACCTCCACCACCTCCCGGGGGTCCCGCTGGCGGTATACGGACACGATCTCCCGGGGGTCCCGTGCCTCCTCCTTCCGGAGGGGGGACGGCAGGGGCCGCCGGTAAACTTCCATCACTTCGCCGGGCAGGCGCCCGGCTTTCTCACGTTCTCCCATGCTCCCTCATTCCGTGGTCAGCGAGAAGGAGAAGGTGGTCACGCCGTTCTCGCTGGTCACATTGATTTTCTCCCTGTGCTGCTCCAGAATCGTCTTGACAATATAGAGCCCCAGGCCCACGCCGTCCTTGTCCTCGCTGCGGGACTTGTCGCTCTTGTGGAACCGCTCGAACAGCAGGGGCAGCTCCCCGGCGGGAATGGTGTCCCCGCAGTTCCGGACCGTCACCCGGGCCCTGCCGTCCCGCAGGGTCAGGCCCAGGTACAGGGCGGACCCCCGGTAGGCGAACTTGGCCGCGTTCTCCAGCAGGTTGTAAATCACCTGGGTGATGAGGTCGTTGTCCCCCAGGACCAGGATGGGCCCCTCGGGGATATCCGCCTCCACATCCAGCTCCCGGTCCGTGATCTTCTTCTCCATGGAGATCAGCACCCGGCGCATGCTCTCGCAGAGGTCGAAATGGGCCCCGCTCCGGAGGGGGTCGATGGCCTGGAGCTGGCTGACGTCCAGCATCCGCCGGACCAGGCGGCTGAGGCGGCGGCTCTCCCCGGAGATGATTTGAAGGTACTGCTTTTCGTTCTCCGGCGGGATGGCCCCGTCCAGAATGGCGTCCGTGTACCCGGCGATGGTGGTCATGGGGGTCTTCAGCTCGTGGGAGATGTTGGCGATGAACTCCCGGCGCTGCCGCTCCGTCTGCTGGAGGGACTCGGCCATGGCGTTGAAGGAGAGCGCCAGCTCCCCCACCTCGTCACTGCGGCCGTAGTCGTTCATGCGGATGTCAAAGTTCCCCTCGGCGTACTGCCGGGTGGCCTCCACCATCTCCCGGATGGGCTTCACCTGGCGCATGGCGGTGACGGAAGAGGCCATGAAGGCGATCATCAGCACCACGAAGGCCGTCATGAAAAAGAGGCCGACAAAGCCCTGCCACATGGAGTCCAGGGAGGCCATGGTGGACACGGCCACCACCTCCCCCGCCCGCTCCGCCGTGACGGGGTTGATGGAGGCCACGCCCACGGAGAAGCGCTTTTGGGGATACAGGCCCCCGAAGTCGTCCCGCCAGGAGGCGCTGCCCCGCTCCAGAATCTGGGCCGTCCGCTCCTCGGGGACGGTGACCGTCCGCCCGTCCAGGGTCTTGTCCGTGGAGAGGAGGACGTGGCCCTCCGTGTCGCAGATCATAAAGTGCACGTCGGAGACGATGGCGGCAAAGCTGGCCAGGCGCTGGAAGTCCAGGTCGTCCTGAAGGTCCTCCATGTCCAGATACCGCCCGCTCTCCAGATAGCTCAGGGAGAGCTGGCTCATGACCCGGGCCTTGGCGGCGATCTCCTCCCCCTGCTGGCTCCGGGCGTAGTTGTAGCTCAGGGAGAAGAAGGACACGCCCAGCAGGCACAGCGTCAGAAGCACCATGCCCGCGGTGACGCAGAGCTGCCGCCAGTAGAGGCCCTGGGTCCGCTCCTGAAAGCGCTTCATGCCTCCGCCTTTTCCGAGAGCAGCTCGAATTTATAGCCCACGCCCCACACGGTCTTCAGCGCCCATTTCTCGCTGACGCCCTCCACCTTCTCCCGCAGGCGCTTGATGTGTACGTCCACCGTCCGGCTGTCGCCGAAGTAGTCGAAGCCCCAGACCTCGTCCAAAAGCTGGTTCCGGGTATAGACCCGGTTGGGGGTGGAGGCCAGGTGGTACAGAAGCTCCAGCTCCTTGGGCGGGGTGTCGATCTTCTTCCCGTCCACGATGAGCTCATAGGAATCCAGATTGATCACCAGCTTGTCGAAGGTCAGCTTCTTGCTGGTGTCGTTGGGGATCTCCGTCCGGCGGAGGACGGCGTTGATCCGGGCGATGAGCTCCTTCATCTCAAAGGGCTTGACGATGTAGTCGTCCGCCCCCATCTCCAGGCCCTGGATGCGGTCGAACACCTCGCTCTTGGCGGTGAGCATGATGATGGGGACCTGTGAAGTCTCCCGGATCTTGGCGCAGACGGCCCAGCCGTCCATCACGGGCAGCATGATGTCCAGCAGGATCAGGTCCGGCACGGCCTTCTGGAACTCCTCGATGGCCCTCCCGCCGTCCCCGGCGATGCGGACGTCAAAGCCCTCCTTCACCAGGTACATGTGGATCAGGTCGGAGATATTGCGGTCGTCCTCCACGACTAAAATATTGCGTCCCATAAGCGGAGCCTCCCATTTTTATGAAATATCTCTCATTTTCATTATACCCGCCCCGGCACGGGGTTGTTGAATTTTCTGTAAAGATTCCGGAAACGCCCCGCAGTCCGCCGGGGCCCCCGGGCGGGGCGTTCACCCGGAAATCCCCGTCTCCGTATACGCCGTGCACCGGCCCCCCGCCTCCCGGACGGCGGCCAGGAAGGTCCGAAGCCCCACCGGGCTGGCGGCGTCCCCCAGCCAGACGGCGGCGTCCCCCCGCCGCCCGGCCAGCCGCTGGACCAGCGCCTGGGCCCCGGAGGCGTTCCGCAGGGGCTGGCCGCTCCGGTCCAGATCCGGCTGGAGGACCCGGAACCCGAGCTCCCCGGCGGTCTGGAGGGCCTGGGCCCCGCCGTTTTGGATATACGCCAGGCGGGTCTTGCCGCAGACGGCCCGGAACAGGGCGGCGTTGCCCGCCTCCAGCTGCTCCGCCACCGTCCTGTCCGGGTCCCCGGCGTCCGCCAGAATGCCCACGCCCTGCCCGGCGGCGGCCATGCGGCGGAGCAGGTCCCCCTGCCGCTCCAGCTCCTCCGGCGGGAAAAACAGCACCGCCTCCGCGTCATAGCTCTCCAGGGCGTCCACCAGGGCGGCGGCGTTCTCCCCCGCCGCCAGGCAGAGCGCCGTCCGCTTTCCCTCCAGCTCGGCGGCGGGGTCCTCCCCCCCGGCGGAATCCGGCGGCCGGGCCGGCGCGTTGGGGCCCTCCGGCTGGGCGGCCGGGGTTTCCTTGGCCCGGATATAGTCGGCGTAGACGGCGTTCATATTGTACCGGGCCGCGTCGGCAAAGAGCTTGTCCGACACGTTGTAGACCCCGGGCTGCCGGAGCCAGACCATGCTCCCCCGCTCCACCTCGATCACGGAATAGACCAGGTCAAAGTAGCGGGACACCGTGTTGGCGGGGACGAAAACCGTCCCGTTCCGCTGAATGGCCCCGGGGTAATACGCGTTTCCGTCGTTGTCCAGGGCGCAGTTGGCGGAGAGGGTGTAGGTCAGGGAGCGCCCCCCGCTGTACAGCACCAGGCGGCCCTGGTCGCTGTTGAACACCTGGGAAATGCCCAGGGTTTCCCGGACCGAGCCGGTGAAAATGGAGCTGGCAATGTACACATAGCCGCCGCTCCAGACGGGCATGGTATTGTCCGAAAGGGGAAGGACATAGCTGCCCACCGCGGTAAAATACACCCGGTCCGCCGCCCGGGCAGGCGGGAGGGAAAGCTGCAGCACCAGCAGGGCGCACAGGATCAAAGCCGCCGGCCTCCGTTTCATCGCGCCGTCCCTCCTTCGTAGAAATCGGTTGAAAATCAATGTATTTTACCACATCCGGGCGGGTTTTGTAAAGAGCCGAAACGGCCCCCTCCTTCCCCGGGCCTCAGCCCCGGTAGGGCTCCACCGTCACGCCGGTATAGTAATGGGTCAGAATTTCCCGATAGTCCGCCCCTTCCGCCGCCATCTGGTTGGCCCCGTACTGGCTCAGGCCCACGCCGTGGCCGTAGCCGGTGACGAAAAAGACCATGCTTCCCCCCTGAACCTCCCAGGTGAAGCAGGCGGACCGCAGCCCCAGGGCCGAGCGGACCCGGGCCCCCTTCACCCGCACGCCGCCCACCGAAACCGTCGCGACGCTTCCGGCGCCGTCGGCGTCGGCGTCCCGGAGCCAGCCCTCCATCCCGCCGGAGAGGTCCGCCTCCGGGAAGGCGGATTGAAGCCTGGCCTTCAGCTCCTCCGCCGGGAACTCCACGCGGCTGTAGTAATTGGGAATCCGCTCCCCGGGCTCCGGGGAATCCACCGCCTGGAGATAGGGCAGGTCGCTCTGCCAGACCTCCCCCGCCGCCCGGGTGCGCCCCGCGGAGGAGGAGTGGAACACCGCCAGAATGGGCACGCCGCCGTAGAGGACCGTCTGGCCGTCGGTGCCCTTCACCGCCGCTTCCACCTTCGCCTCGTTGGCGTCGGCGTCCCCGCCCCAGTTGGAGCGGGCCCGCTCCTCGGAGATATAGGCCTGGCAGCAGGCGGAATCCGTGCAGACGTCGGCGGCTCCGCCGTGGTTCCCGCCGGTCCGGAGCTTGTACAACGTATAGGTTCTGGCCGCTACCGCCTGGGCCTTCAGGGCCTCCGGCTCGAAAGAGGCGGGCATCTCCGCCCGCACCACGCCCGTCAGATAGGTCCCCAGGTCCATCTCCAAAACCTCCTCTCCGTCCAGCACCCGCAGGGCCCTCGCCGCGTCCAGCTCGCCGCCGGCAGGGGGCTGGGGCTCCTCCCCGGTTCCGTCCGCCGGCTCCTCCGCCGGTTCCTCCCGTCCGAAGAGGGCGGAGCGGAAGGGCGTCACCACCAGCAGGGGCAGCAAAAACAGCGCCGCCAGCAGCGCCGCGGACACGGCGACGGTTTGGTCCACCTGGCTTCTTCGTCTGCTTCCGTTTCGTCTCATGGAGCTCCTCCTTTGTGGCGGGGTGGGGTGGTATCTTCCACCCTATGCGGCGGCGGGCGGAAACATGCCCGGGGGATTTTGGCAAACGTTTCGCATTGTCCGTATGGTTCGGGCCTGTTCCCATAAACCAACTGTGGGGATTTCCGAGGAAATGTTTGCCGGATGCAAGGCAGAAATTTGCGGGCGGGCGGCCGCCCGGCAAACATTTTTAACGCCGCAGACGGCAACATTTGCCGGAAAGACGCGCGTCTGGGCGGATGGGAACAGGCCCTAGTATATGCCGGAACGTACCGGCTTATCGACAGCATTCCCGGAATTTCATCATCCTGGCGCCGCCGCCGCGGCCGGGCCCGCCCGTCCGCCGTGAAATAGGGCTTGAAACCGCCCCCCGGATTCGCTATACTAAGCTGGAACAAACCCACCGAAAGAAAGGATGGATCTTTTATGAGGCCATACGCGCAGCTCACTCCGGCGGAACGGGGAGAGGAATACGCCCGCCTGCAAGGCGAATTGGAAGCCCTCAAGTCCAAGGGCCTCGCCCTGAACATGGCCCGGGGAAAGCCCGGCAAGGCCCAGCTGGACCTGGTCAGCGACATTTTTCAGCTGATGCAGAGGCCGGAGGATTACGTCTCCGACGGCATCGACGTGCGCAACTACGGGGAGATGAACGGCCTCCCCGCCGCCCGGCGGCTCTTCGCCGAGCTTCTGGGCTGCCGGCCGGAGCAGGTCTTCGTCGGCGGCAGCTCCAGCCTCCAGCTGATGTATGACACCGTCTGCAAGGCCTATACCCACGGCCTGCTCCACAGCCCCCGGCCCTGGTGCAGGGAGGGAACGGTCAAGTGGCTCTGCCCCGCCCCGGGCTACGACCGGCACTTCAAGATCACCGAGTCCTTCGGCTTTGAGCTCGTCACCATCCCCATGACGGAGTCCGGCCCCGACATGGACGCCGTGGAGGAGGCCGTCAGGGACCCCGCCGTCAAGGGCATCTGGTGCGTCCCCAAGTACTCCAACCCCGACGGGATCATCTATTCGGAGGAGACCGTCCGCCGCATGGCGGCCCTGGCCCCCGCCGCGCCGGACTTCCTCATAATGTGGGACAACGCTTACTGCGTCCACGAGTTCGAGGGGGACTACGTGCCCTTCCCGGACATCCTGTCCCTCTGCGCCGGGGCGGGGCATCCCGACATGGTGTTTGAGTTTGCCTCTACGTCCAAGATCACCCTCCCCGGGGCGGGCGTCAGCTGCTTTGCCTGCTCCGAGGCCAACATGGCCCACATGGAGAAGCTCCTCATCCCTCAGGTCATCAGCTTCGACAAGGTGAACCAGCAGCGCCACGTCCTCTACCTCCGAAACAAGGCCCGCACCCTGGAGCTGATGAAGAAGCACGCCGCCGTCATGGCCCCCAAGTTCCGGGCCGTGACGGACGCCCTGGACCGGGAGATCGCCCCGCTGGAGATCGCCTCCTGGCGGCGGCCCAAGGGGGGCTACTTCGTCTCGCTGAACGCCATGCCCGGCACCGCAAAGCGGACCCTGGCCCTGTGCAGGGAGGCGGGGGTCACCATGACCGGCGCCGGGGCCACCTTCCCCTACGGCAAGGACCCCCGGGACAGCAACATCCGCATCGCCCCCTCCCTGCCCCCGGTGG
>CANPTW010000058.1 GCA_947577075.1 uncultured Oscillibacter sp.
AGATAAAACCGTGTCTTTCAAGATTCTTCAATTACGTTTTGCGTGTCTCCCCACAGAAGCGCTTTTGAGCCCGTGCACCTCCACCTGGTAGCGGGAGATATCGGAACCGGCGAGCTCCCGCAAAAGCCCTGTTTTGCGGCGGCCGTCCATATAGTAAAGCTCCAGCAGGCCGGCAAAGCCTTCCTCATCGCCAACATAATAGCGGGACGCGGCGCCAATGTCAATCCCCTCGATCTGAAAAGCGCTTAAATCCGCGGGAACGTCCGCCTCCTCCTCGGCGACCGCCTCCCGGCGGTCCTCCGGGACCCAGCGCGCCAGGAGCCGGCCAAGCTCCCTCCGGTCCAGGGGCTTGGCGATAAAGTCCTGGAAGCCCTTTTCCAAAAAGCGCTCCCGCATGCCCGACATGGCGTTGGCGGTGAGGGCGATGATGGCGGGGGCGGTCCCGTTTTCCCCGCAGTCCCGGCGGATAATCTCCGCCGCCTCGATGCCGTCCATGACGGGCATCATGTGATCCATAAAGATGATGTCATACCGGTTTTGGCGCACCAGCTCGATGGCCTCCGGCCCGCTCTCGGCCTCGGTGAGGTCGAAGGCGTAGCTTTTCAAAAAGCCCCGCGCAACCTTGCGGTTGACCAGGTTGTCGTCCACCAGGAGGACCTTCACCCCCGGGGCGGAGAAGGTCTCCGCCCGCTTCTGCTCCGAGGGGAGGAGTTCCGGGACCTCCGCGATGGACCTCCGGTCCACGATTTTCTGGGGGATGGTGAAGGAAACCACGGTCCCCTCTCCATAGACGCTCTCCACGTTAATGGCGCCGCCCATCAGCTCCACCAGGTGTTTGACGATGGCCAGCCCCAAGCCGGTGCCCTCCACGCTGCGGTTGCGCTTGGAGTCCACCTGGCGGAAATCCTCAAAAATCTTCTCCAGGTCCTCCTCCCGGATGCCGCAGCCGGTATCCTCCACCCGGAAGGTAAGCAGCTCCTCATCCTCCCGCTCCCCGGGCCTGCCGCCGACATAGGCCCGCACATAGCCCTCTTTTGTGAACTTGATGGCGTTGTTGATGATATTGATCAGAATCTGCTTGATCCGCCCCTCGTCGCCGTTGTACCGGCAGGGAATCGAAGCGTCGCACTCATATTTCATGATCAGCCCGCGTTTGGACGCGGCCAGGTCCATCATGCCCACCACCTCGTCCACAACCGTCTTCAGGTGGTAGTCCGTGTACACCAGCTCCATCTTGCCCGCCTCCACCTTGGACAGGTCCAGAATGTCGTTGATGATTGCCAGAAGGTTCTTGGCGGCGGACTGCACGTCTTTGGCATGGGCGTATATGGAGGGGTCTTCGGCCTCCTCCATGATGATGTCGTTGAGTCCTATGATGGCGTTCATCGGGGTGCGGATTTCATGGGACATGTTGGCCAGGAACTCGCTTTTGGCAATGTTGGCCTTTTCCGCCTGCTGGCGCACCCGCTTGATCTCGTTGATATAGGCCTTGATGTCCGTCATGTCCAGGATCAGGATGACGCAGCCCTGTTTCCGGCCGTTTTCGTCCACGATATGCTTGCTGTGGCACTCATAGTGCTGCCCGTTGATGGAAAAGCTCCAGGGAATATTCTCGTTGAGCATCTCCTCCCGGAAATCCTCCACCACCCGGATATCCTCCCCCAGCTTGTGGGCGGGCAGATTGGCAAAGATGTGCGCGGCGGCCCGGTTGTAGCTGATCAGCCGGTCGTGGTTGTCCAGGGCGATCACGCCGTCTCCCAGGCCCTCCAGCACCTTCTCCGCCGCCAGCCGCCGGAAATCGTAGTTCCGGCGGCTCCACACCACAATGACCACCAGGGACATGGAGAAGGCCAGCGTTACCGGGGTCAGGTCAAACACCTTCGTAAGCTTGCACACATAGGCCGCCAGCATGATAATGGGCATGGCGGAGATGAAAAGAATGGTTTTGTACTGGCGGTTGATCCGCTGGTCCGAGCGGAGGCGGATGGCCCGCACCAGGGTGCAGATGCAAAGAACATAGGGAATGGCAATGCGGGTGAGCGTAAAAAGGGCGTACAGGGGGCCGTACGCAATGCTGATGTAGTGAAAGCCGCTCTCGGTGGACAGCCATTGAAATTCCCGGTAAAAAAGGCCGTTCCAGTTGAAAAATACGGTGGGCAGCACGAAGAAGTTGACGGCTCCCAGGACGCCCAGCAGCTTTTTGGGCGGAGCCGCATAGCAGTATGTATAGGTGAACCAGCAGTAACACAGGGGCACAAAGGCGGACCCCAGATTTTCCATGCTCACCGCCGTCACGGCGGCCTCAAGAGTGGGCGCGGTCAGCTCCAGCAAATAGCCCACGTTCTGCACCAGCGTGCCGCACATGATGAAGATCAGCAGCTTCTGCTCCTGGGCCCCGGACCCGCTGACCAGGAGCGCCAGGGCCACGAAAATCAGGCATATGCCGAAGCACGCCAATAGAATAACCACGTTTTCCATGTTCTCACCTGTCCAAGCTTCCTGTTTTGTTCCCCCGCAAAAGAGCGGGGAGATCCCCAATATTATCAACAAATATAGTATATTTTGATGGTGCTGTCAAGAAATACGCCCCACATTTTCGGGTCCGCCCGGGGCGCTGCGGGGCGGGCGTTTCCCTCTCCCCGAGGGGGTCGGGGAAACCGGGGCATCCCGGCCCCACGGCCCGCCGGAGCGCGGGGGGACCCGCCCCTGTTTTTCAAACCGTCTTACCGGAAAACGGGGCTCTTCCGCCCTCCAAGCCCCTGCCGGGCGGGCTGTTCCCGGCGGGCGCGGCAAGAGGGGCTGCAGCTGCCCGGCGGCGCTTGAAAACGGCGATAACAAGTCTCTTGAAAAGTGGAAAAAAATAGATTATACTACCCCTTGGAAATGGGGGGCACACCCGCCATGGGGAGCCGGCTCCGGGCCCCGGCAGATGGGGCGGCCGCGCCCCTGGAGTCTGTTTGAAAGCCGGCGGAATGCCGGATCAGGCCGTCCTGCCGGACAGGGCGGCCCGGCGCGGGAATCCCGACGGATTCCAAGGCAAATGAACGCCGTCCCGGCGGGAAAAGGCGCCCCGGGGCGGCGCTTTGACGGCTTTGAACCAGGCTCCAAACCTTTTTCTATGGGGGAATCTTTCGATGCGATTTTTTGAAAACAAAAAGCTTGCCGCGCGAATCGGAATCGCTACAACCATCATCACCCTGGTGGGTATGACGCTGCTCTGGCTGGCGGTATCCACCAACGCCGCCGCCGTGGTCAAACGCCACATCACCAATCAAATGACCGACGCCGTGGAATCCAGGGCCGCCGTCATCCATGAATATGTACTCTCCGCAGAGGAATATATGACCGCCTTCGCCCTGGGCGGCGAGGTCCGCGGCCTCCTCCAGAACCCGGAGGACTCCGCCCTTCTGGCCCGGGCCCAGAAGTATACCGAGGACTTCGCCGCCGTCAAGGGAGTGTTTGAGGGGCTGTACATCGCCACTCCGGACACCCATGTGCTGACCCACACCTCTCAGGGGGCCATCGGCATGACCACCCGGTCCGGGGATTCCTTAAAAACCTTCCAGGACACCATTCTGGCCCGGCAGCAGCTGACCAACCTGGGCATTATGAAGTCCCCCGGCACCGGCAGCATGATTTTGTCCATGTACTACCCCATCTTCGAGGGCCGGCGGTGCATCGGCTATGTGGGCGCCGGCGTCTACGCCGGCCACCTGATGGACTCGCTTTTGAATCTGGACATCAAGGGCCTGCCCGGCAGCGAGTACGCATTCTTGAATGTGGACACGGGCGTCTACCTCTACCACGAGGATGAAGCGCTTTTGAATACCCAGACCACCGACGCCGGATACCGGGAGATCATCGCGCGCATTCAGGCGGACGGCGGCACCCAGGCCAATACATATTCCTATCGGGATGAGGACGGGGTCAACCAGCTGGTGGTTTACAAGTACCTGAAGGACCGGGGCTGGGTTTTTATGGTCCGGGACAACGCCACGGAGGTTTACGGCACCGTAACCAGCGTGCGCATCCTGGTGGGGGTGCTGTGCGCCGTCACAGCCGCCGCCGTCATTCTGCTCACCCTGCTGCTTCTGCGGCGGGAGGGCCGGGAGCTGATGGTGGTGGAGCGGGCCATCGGCCGGCTGGGGGACCTGAACCTCTCCGCGGATCAGGAGCTGGAGCCGTTTTACGGCCGTTCGGACGAGATCGGCATGATCGCCCAGACCACCCACCGGGTCTGTCTCTGCCTGCGGAAGACCATTGACGACGTGGGGCGGATCCTGGGCGAGATCGCCGGCGGCAACCTGACCGTCGACGTCACGCAAAACGAGTCCTATTATATCGGGGACTTTCAGGCGCTGTCCGCCAGTCTGCAGTCCATCCACGCCAACCTGGTGGACATGATCCGCGACATCTCTCAGGTGGCCGGCGAGGTGGGCGCCAGCGCGGGCCGGGTGTCCACAGACGCCCAGGCCCTGGCACAGGGCACAACGGAACAGGCCGCCTCGGTGGACGGACTTGTGACCAATGTGACGGCCATTACCACGCAAATTCAAACCAGCACCGTGCGCTGCGGCAGCGCCAGCCAATTGGTGGGCCAGGCCGCCGGCTACGCCGCCGAGGCCGACGCCAAGATGGACCAGCTGACCGCGGCCACCCGGAATATCGACCAGTCCTCCACGCAAATCGGCACCATCATCAAGACCATTGAGGATATCGCCTTCCAGACCAATATCCTGGCCCTGAACGCCGCCGTGGAGGCCGCCCGGGCGGGCAGCGCCGGGAAGGGCTTTTCCGTGGTCGCGGACGAGGTCCGCAGCCTGGCCGCCAAATCCGCCCAGGCCGCCCAGAACACCAACGACCTCATCAGCCGGTCCATCCAGAGCGCCAAAACCGGAACGGAGTCCACCGATCTGGCCGTCTCCGCCATGCAGGACATCAACGGCTGCATCCAGTCCATCAAGGCCCTGATGGACGAGATTGCCGCCGCCAGCGTGCAGCAGTCGGAGATGATCTCGCTGGTGGAAAGCGGAATCAAAGAGATTTCGGCGGTGGTTCAGGACAATTCTGCCGCCGCAGAAAAAAGCGCGGCGGTTTCCAAGGAGCTGTCCCGGCAGGCCCATACCCTCAACCGCCTCATCAGCCGCTTCCGCATCCAATAAGCGGGCCCCGGCGGAAGGATCGGACCGCGCCGCCTGGAACGGTCCCCGCCGGCCGTCATCGGAACGGGGCGGAAGCGAAGGCCGCCCGGTTCTCCCGGCTGGCGGCGGCAAAATCCGTCTTTATCTCCCCGCCTCTTGCAATTCTCACGCAAAAGCCGTATACTGGAGTTCCATCATATAGTAAGGAGGACCCTTCCATGAAGTCCTGTCCCGAGAGAGCGGCGGCCCTGGCGCTGCTGCGCAAATACAACGCCGAACCCTTCCACCTCCAGCACGCGCTGACCGTCGAGGCGGTCATGGGCTGGTACGCCCGGAACCTGGGCTATGGGGACGAGGCGGATTTCTGGTCCGCCGTGGGCCTGCTCCACGACGTGGACTTCGAGAAATGGCCGGAGGAGCACTGCCAAAAGGCCCCGGAGCTGCTGGCGGAAATCGGCTGTTCCGACGAGCTGGTCCACGCCGTGTGCAGCCACGGCTACGGCCTGGTCTGCGACGTGGAGCCCACCCACGAGATGGAAAAGGTCCTCTTCGCCGCCGACGAGCTGACGGGCCTCATCGGCGCGGCGGCCCGGATGCGGCCCAGCAGGTCCTGCGCCGACATGGAGGTTTCCTCCCTGAAGAAGAAATTTAAGGACAAGAAGTTTGCCGCCGGCTGCTCCCGGGACGTCATCCGGGACGGCGCGGAGCGCCTGGGCTGGGACCTGGAAACGCTGATGGACAAAACCATCCAGGCCATGCGGGAGAGCGAGGCGAAGGTAGCGGAGGAGCTGGCCTCTCTGACCGGGGCCTGAGCGCCCGCATGCACAGCCGGGTCCCCCCGGCCGCGCGCGCAAGTTCCGAATCCCCGGAGGCGGAAAAACAGGAGCGGCATGGCCGGCAAGCCACGCCGCTCCCGCTCTCTCCATGGGCAAGGCGGGGAAGCCTGTAAAACGCCCCGCGGCGGAACTGCGCCCTATTCGACGACTTCCAGCTTCCCGTCCTCGCCGAACCGCACGGGGACGATCTGGTTCCGGGTCTTCTGGGCGATGTCGTCGATGCGCATCTTGGACGGGTAGTCCGCGATGAGGCTCACCGCCACGCCCTGGCGCTTTGCCCGGCCCGTGCGGCCGATGCGGTGGACGTAGTCCTGATTTTCGTCCGGCACGTCGCAGTTAAACACGATGTCCACATCGTCCACATCGATGCCCCGGGCCGCCACGTCGGTGGAGACGAAGACCCGGAGCTTCCCCTCCCGGAAGCGGTTCATCACCTGTTCCCGCCGCTTCTGGGGGATGTCCCCGTGGATGCACTCCGCGTCGATGCCCCGCATCTGCAGGAATTTGCAGATCCGCTCCGTGGAGCCCTTGGTGTTGCAGAAGGCCATGCAGCGGTCAAAGCCCGTCTCCTCCAGAATCCTGGCGATGACGTCGGCCTTTTCGCTCTGGGGAATGTCCATGCGGAACTGCTTGATGTCCGGCTTGTTCTGCTCGTCCTCCCGGACGGTGATCTCCGCCGCGTCCCGCTGGTAAACCCAGGCGATGTCCATCACCTCCCGGGAGATGGTGGCGGAGAAGAGCCCCAGGTTCCTCCGCTTGTTCATCTTGTCCAGAAGGCGGGTCACGTCGTGGATGAAGCCCATGTCCAGCATCCGGTCCGCCTCGTCCAGGACCACGGTTTTGGCGCTGTCCACCCGGACGGTCCGGCGCTTCATGTGGTCGCTGAGCCGCCCCGGCGTGGCCACCACGATCTGGGGCCGCTTTTTCAGCGCGTCAATCTGCTTCCCGATGGGCTGGCCGCCGTAGAGGCAGACGCAGCGCACGCCGGGGCGGAAGGCGGAGATATCCCGCAGCTCGTCGGTAATCTGAATCGCCAGCTCCCGGGTGGGGGCCAGGATGACCGCCTGGACGGAGTCGTCCTCCGGATCCGTGTGCTCGATGATGGGGATGCCGTAGGCAAAGGTTTTTCCGGTGCCGGTGGGGGCCTTGGCGATCACGTCCTGCCAGTCCATCATGGGGGGGATGCAGCCCGCCTGAACGGGCGTGGTCAGCTCCAGCTCCCGCCGCCGGATGGCCCGCATGATCTCCGGGGACAGGCCCAGGCTGTCGAACCGGACGCCTTCTGTATACTCCATAAACTATTTCCTCTTTTCACGTAATGGGGCGCATGACAGGATAGACCTGCACGTTGTTCAGATATTATACAGATAAAACCGCCGCTTGTAAAGTGGTCCGGCCTTACAAGTCTGAAAGACTTTGGGAAATTTAAAACTTTAATCAATTAAAATCTAGAGAAACCGACAAATTATACAAGGAAACCCGAAGAAATTATAGTAAAATTGTGTGTTGTAAACCCAACAGGGCCCAACTTTTATGATAAATTAAAGTCGGAAGACGAACTGGGCAAAAGTCAATAGGGGGGGTGTCGAACGTGGATGATATGGAGTATGTACGTATTCTTCGTGATTTGCGCGAGGACGCCGATAAGACACAGTCACAAATTGCCGAGGTGCTGGGAACGTCCCAGACCATGTACGCGCGCTATGAACGGGGGGCCAACGAGCTGCCCATTCACCATCTGATCACATTGAGTAAATACTACGGCGTCAGCACAGATTACCTGCTGGGGCTCAGCAAGGAACGCTAGAACGCGGACAGGAAGGCTCCTGTCCGTGTTTTTATGGGCTTGTGCTTTGTGCCGAACTGTGGTATGGTTTCCTTGGCGCTGCCATTGACGGTGGACGGTTGGCCCCTGAACAGGGGGCGGCTTCTTGCCCCCTGATCCTTGGAAAGGGGGGCTGCGTAATGATTACATATTCAGAGCTGTTCCAGTTCTGCCTTGTTATCATCGGCATTTGCGGCCTGTTTATTCAGGTGTACAAAAAGAAGTAACCGCCCGGCTCCCAAACCTGCGGTTACTTCTGTGACCTAAGCAAGGGGCAACCGTCTGCCGGCAGCGCCCTTATATATATTTAGTATACCCATCTCATGCTGTTTTGTCAAGTCCCGACCTAGAGCTTTAGTTTTTTAGCAGCCATTTGCTGAAACAGTTTTTTAGTGAATTTCCTGATCCAAAGTGCGGAATGCCTCCGTATCAAAAAATTCTGTGATGCTCAAGCCAAGGCCGTCCGTTAGCTTTTTCAGCGTGATGATACCAAGATTGTGGGTCTTACGATTTAGGAAATTATTGACCGTGGATTGCGGGACCGCCGCTAATTCACACATGTGGTTAACCGTGATATCCCTCTCCCGGCACAAAGCAATTATTCGGGCCCGTACCATATCCGCAATTCCCATCATGGCTCTCCTTTCCGGTTTCTTCCACACTAACATTCCTTGGCAAAAAGAATTGTGGGAATACGGTTGACTTATTGACCGAATACGGTTATAATGTGGGAATACGGGTAAAAGGAGGACGTATGAAGCAGTATAAGATTCGACTGAATAGAGAGACGGCGGTTTTCTATGAAAGAATAGCTTTTCAAGCGGGACGGGATGTAGAGCAAGTATTGTCGGACACACTGTTCAAATTGGCGGGTGAGCTAGCGCTGGAAGCACTGCATAAAAAGAAATAAAAAGGAGGTCTGCCGCAAAACGGCAGACCTCCTTCTATATCACGTGCATGGACACTTCGTGTAAAACAAATTTCAACGAACCCGTTCCGCTCACAGCCTCGTCACAACGGGAATGACCATGGGGCTGCGCTTGGTCGTCTTGAAGAGGTAGCTGCTGACGGCGGACTTCACCACGCCGCGAAGCTCTCCGTCGTCCCGCCCGCGCTTGCGGGTGACGGATTCCGCCGCGTCCATGGCCACGCCCTGGAGCTCCTTCATCAGGTCCCCGGACTCCTTCACATAGATGAAGCCCCGGGTCACGATCTCCGGCGGGCTCAGCAGCCCCCCGTCGTGGGACGAAACCGGCATGACCACGACGACCATGCCGTCCTCGGCCAGGCGCTTGCGGTCCCGCATGACCACGGCCCCCACGTCGCCCACGCCGGAGCCGTCCACATAAACCTCCCCGGCGGGGACCGCGCCGCCGATTTTCAGGGTCTTTGCGGTAAGCTCGATGACGCTTCCGTTTTCCGCGATGGCGATGTGATTCCGGTCCATGCCCATCTGCTGGGCCAGCCGGGTGTGAATCTGCAGCATCCGCTGCTCGCCGTGAAGGGGGATGAAGAACCGGGGCCGGGTCAGGGCGTGGATGATCTTCAGCTCCTCCTGGCAGGCGTGGCCGGAGACGTGAAGCATGTCGGCCTTGTCATAGACCACGTGAACGCCCTTGCGGAACAGCTCGTTGATCACCCGGCTCACCGTCACCTCGTTGCCGGGAATGGCGGAGGCGGAGATGATGACCTTGTCCCCGGGGCCGACCTCCACCTGCTTGTGGGTGGAGAAGGCCATCCGGTACAGGGCGCTCATCTCCTCCCCCTGGGAGCCGGTGGTGACGATGACCTGCTTGTTTTTCGGCAGGCTCTTGATTTTGCCGATGTCCACCAGGGTGTTCTTGGGCACCTTCATATAGCCCAGCTCCGTGGACACCCGCATGATGTTCTCCATGGACCGGCCGGTGACGGCCACCTTCCGCCCGTGGGCGGCGGCGGCGTCCAGCACCTGCTGGATGCGGTGAACGTTGGAGGCGAAGGTGGTGACGATGATCCGCTCCTCGCAGCCCTGGAACTGCCTGCTGAAGGTCTGGCCCACCGCCCGTTCGCTCAGGGTGTAGCCCGGGCGCTCCACATTGGTGGAGTCGGCGCAGAGGGCCAGGACCCCCTCCTTCCCCAGCTCTCCCAGCCGGGCCAGGTCGATGACCTCCCCGTCGATGGGGGTGGAGTCGATTTTAAAGTCCCCCGTGTGGACCACGGTGCCCATGTGGGTGTGGATGGCGAAGGCCACGGAATCGGCGATGGAGTGGTTCACATGGATAAACTCCACCGTGAACTTCCCCGCCCGGACGGACCTTCCGGGTTCCACCGTGATGAGCTTGGTGCTCTTGGCCAGGCCGTGCTCCTCCAGCTTCAGCTGGATGAGGCCGGCGGTAAAACGGGTGCAGTAAAGGGGCATGTTCACCTGCTTGAGCACATAGGGAATCGCCCCCACATGGTCCTCATGCCCATGGGTGATGAACAGGCCCCGGATGCGGGCCCGGTTCTTGATGAGGTAGGACACATCCGGAATGATGCAGTCGATCCCGTACATATCGTCCCCGGGAAAGGCCATTCCGCAGTCCACCACGATGATCTCCCCGCCGTACTCATAGGCGGTCATGTTCTTGCCGATCTCATTGAGGCCGCCCAAAGGGATGATCTTCAATTTTTCTGCCATAGATACAATAACTCCTTGTCCATATAAAAAGATGTACCCGCGGCTTTCCATCCGGCATATGGGCATAACAAAGAAGAGACGCCCGCTGTCCGCCCGGCCCCGTTACGCCGGCGGAGGTTCGGCAGCGTCCTGTCCCATCCGAATATGAAAACCGCTTGTGCCCCTGCTCTGGGTTAAAGCACGGGCCGTTTATTATTTGACCAGCCGGGAAGCGCGTCCCGTCCTGGAAAAATACCATTCTAAACGCCGGGGAACAGCCCCTGGCGGAACCCGCTCCGGGCGCCCTGGCCAGGGCCGCCGGAACGTCAACTCGATATAGTATAGCACAGGAATTCCGGTTTGTATACAAAAACTTTTGGAAATTTTGTTTCCCGCCGCCCCCCGGGGCGAAGATTGACGGCCCCGGCAAAATATGCTATCATAATTGCCGAATGTCAAGGCGCCGCTCCCACAGGGGGCGGCGGGGAGATGGAGGATGAGGCGATGGGCGTTCACGACGGGCACAGGGAACGTGTGCGGCGCCGCTTTCTGGAGGGCGGCCTCAGCGGCTTCGCCGATCACGAGATTCTGGAGCTGCTGCTGTGCTATGCCATTCCCCAGGGGGACGTGAATCCCCTGGCCCACGCCCTGATGGACCGCTTTGGAAGCCTGTCCGGGGTGCTGTCCGCTCCGGTGGAGCTGCTGACCCAGGTGAAGGGCGTGGGCGAGCGCACGGCGGTGCTGCTGCGCCTGGTGCCCCAGGCGGCCCGGCGGGCCCGCCTGGCGGACATGGAACGGGAAGTGATTCTGAACACCCGGGAGAACGTGGGCGCCTATCTTCTGGAGCTGTTTTCCCAGGAGCGGAACGAGGCGGTCTATCAGATCTGCCTGGACGGAAAGGGGAAGCTGCTGGCCTGCCGGCGCCTGGGGGAGGGAAGCGCCTCCGCGGTGAACCTGGACATGCGGAAGGTGGTGGAGAACGCCATCCTGCACTCGGCCAGCTCCGTCATCCTGGCCCACAACCACCCCAGCGGAATCGCCCTGCCCTCCAGCGACGACCAGGCGGCGACGGAACAGGTCCGGGTGGCCCTGGGGGCCATCGGCGTCCGGCTGGAGGACCACATCATCGTGGCCGACGGGGACTTCGTGTCCTTTTCCGAGTCGGGCTTTTTTGACTGAAGGGCGCGCCGGGAAGCAACCCGCTGCCGCCCCGGCCTCCGGCGGTTCCCCCGGAGCGAAAAAATACATCGAACATATGTTGCGATTCCGCCGGTTTTGTGTTATACTATAAGCCGATTCGATTTTTCCCACAGGAGGCCGCCATGCCGAACTTCCAAGTCGTATCCGAATACCAGCCCTCCGGCGACCAGCCGGAGGCCATCGCCGCCCTGGCGGCGGGCATTGAAAACGGGCTGAAGGAGCAGATTCTCCTGGGCGTCACCGGCTCCGGCAAGACCTTCACCATGGCCAAGGTCATCGAGGCCGTCCAGCGGCCCACCCTGGTGCTGGCCCACAACAAGACCCTGGCGGCCCAGCTGTGCGCGGAGTTCAAGGAGTTCTTCCCCAACAACGCCGTGGAGTATTTTGTCTCCTACTACGACTATTACCAGCCGGAGGCCTATATCCCCCACACGGACACCTATATCGCCAAGGACGCCTCCACCAACGACGAGATCGACCGCCTCCGCCTCTCCGCCACCTGCGCCCTGCTGGAGCGGCGGGACGTGATTGTGGTTTCCTCCGTCTCCTGCATCTACGGCCTGGGGGAGCCGGACGACTTCGCCAAGATGGTGGTCTCCCTCCGGGCGGGGGCGGAGTGGGACCGGGACGAGCTTCTCCGCCGCCTGGTGGAGATCCGCTACGAGCGGAACGACGTCGCCTTCGAGCGGAACATGTTCCGGGTCCGGGGGGACACGGTGGAGATCTATCCCGCCTATTACAAGGACAAGGCCATCCGGGTGGAGTTCTTCGGGGACGAGATCGAGCGGGTCAGCGAATTTCACCCCGTCACCGGCTCCGTCAACCGGGTGCTGAACCACATTGCCATCTACCCCGCCAGCCACTACGTCACCACCAAGGACAAAATGGACCGGGCCATCGGGGAGATCCGGAAAGAGCTGGAGGAGCAGGTCCAGGTCTTCACGGACAATAACCTGCTGGTGGAGGCCCAGCGGGTCCGCCAGCGGACGGAATACGACATGGAGATGATGGCGGAGCTGGGGTACTGCTCCGGCATCGAGAACTATTCCCGCATCATCTCCGAGCGGCCCCGGGGCTCCGCCCCCATGACCCTGCTGGACTTCTTCCCCGACGACTTCGTGCTCTTCGTGGACGAGAGCCACGTCACCCTCCCCCAGGTCCGGGCCATGTACAACGGGGACCACGCCCGGAAGGACAGCCTGGTGAAGTACGGCTTCCGCCTCCCCTGCGCCTACGACAACCGGCCGTTGAAGTTCGAGGAGTTCGAGGGCCGCATCGGCCAGGCCGTCTTCGTCTCCGCCACCCCAGGGCCCTATGAGCGGGAGCGGGCGGACCAGGTGGTGGAGCAGGTCATCCGCCCCACGGGCCTCCTGGACCCCCGGGTGGAGGTCCGGCCCGTCACCGGGCAGATCGACGATTTGATGGAGGAGATCAACGCCCGGGCGGCGAAGAACGAGCGGGTGCTGGTGACCACCCTGACGAAAAAGATGGCGGAGGACCTGACGGAGTACTTCAAGAACGCCGGGATCAAGGTCCGCTACATGCACTCCGACGTGGAGACTATCGAGCGGATGGAAATCATCCGGGACCTGCGGCTGGGGAAGTTCGACGTGCTCATCGGCATCAACCTCCTGCGGGAGGGGCTGGACCTCCCCGAGGTCAGCCTGGTGGCCGTGCTGGACGCGGACAAGGAGGGCTTCCTCCGGTCCGAGACCTCCCTCATCCAGACCATCGGCCGGGCCGCCCGGAACGCGGAGGGCCTGGTCATCCTCTACGCGGACACGGTGACCCCCTCCATGCGGGCCGCCATGGACGAGACGGAGCGCCGCCGGGGAATCCAGGACCGCTTCAACCAGGAGCACGGCATCGTCCCCAGGACCATCATCAAGGGCGTCCGGGAGGTGCTGGAGATCTCCGCCGCCGCCGAGGAGGACGCCTCCCGGAGCCGCCGCTCCAAAAAATTGAGCAAGGCGGAGCGGGACGCGGAAATCAAGCGCCTGGAAAAGGAAATGAAGGAAGCCAGCAAGATGCTGGAGTTCGAGTACGCGGCGGTGCTGCGGGACCGCATCATCGAATTGCGGGGGGAGAAATAAGCGGGCAAGGAGCGGAACGATGGGCGGCAGGGTATTGGTTTGCTGCAAAAGCGTAACCGGCTTCACCCGGCGGTACGCCGAGGTGATTGCCTGCCAAGCCCTTGATCGCCCTGTTGAAAAAGACGGAGGATGGGAAATGAAATACGACTGGCTG
>CANPTW010000059.1 GCA_947577075.1 uncultured Oscillibacter sp.
CACCAGCTGCTTTGTGGACATCGACAAGATCGCCCGGGAGGTGGTCCGGGACATCGGCTACGACCGGGGCAAATACGGCTTTGACTGCGACACCTGCGGGGTCATCACCTCCATTGACGAGCAGTCCGCCGACATCGCCATGGGAGTGGACAAATCCCTGGAGAACAAAAACAACGAGGAATCCGAGCTGAACCACGGCGCCGGGGACCAGGGCATGATGTTCGGCTACGCCTGCGACGAGACGCCGGAGCTGATGCCCCTGCCGCTGTCCCTGGCCCAGAAGCTCTGCCTCCAGATGACCAAGGTCCGCAAGAGCGGGCTGGTGGCCTATATGCGCCCCGACGGGAAGAGCCAGGTCACCGTGGAGTACGACGAAAACAACAACCCCGTCCGCATTGACACCGTGGTCATCTCCACCCAGCACAACCCGGACGTCACCCTGGACCAGATCCGCCGGGACATGATCAACCTGGTGGCCAAGGAGGTCCTGCCCGCCGGCATGCTGGACGAGAGGACCAAGTACTACGTGAACCCCACCGGCCGGTTCGTCAAGGGCGGGCCCGCCGCCGACGCGGGGCTCACGGGCCGGAAGATCATTGTGGATACCTACGGCGGCAGCGCCCCCCACGGCGGCGGCTGCTTCTCCGGAAAGGACCCCACGAAGGTGGACCGCTCCGCCGCCTACGCCGCCCGGTGGGTGGCCAAGAACATTGTGGCCGCGGGCCTGGCCAGGCGCTGCCAGATCGAGCTGGCCTACGCCATCGGCGTGGCGAAGCCCGTCAGCATCATGGTGGACACCTTCGGCACGGGCACGGTCAGCGACGGAAAGCTGGAGGAGGCCGTGGGCAAGGTCTTTGACCTCCGCCCCACCGCCATCATCCGGGACCTGGACCTCCGCAAGCCCATTTACCGCAAGCTGGCCGCATACGGCCACATGGGCCGGGAGGACCTGGGCGTGGCCTGGGAGAAGACCGACCGGGTGGAGGCCCTGAAGGCCGCCGTGAAGGAGTAAGGGCGCCGGGCTTCGGGAAGGAAGGAAACGGGATCTTGGCCTCCCCCTGACAAGCGCATCCGGGATTTGGGGAAGCCCCCCGGCAGGAATTACGCAGAGAGTTCCTGCCGGGGGCTTTCTTTGTCCCGCGAACGCCCTCCGATGCAGCCAATATCATGGTAATGAATTTCGATGGCCAGCATGACTTCTTTGGACCGCCTGGCCTTGGCGCGCCGGTGCCGGGGACCGTATCCTGCGGTTTCTGAACGGCGGCTTCCTTCACCAGGATTTCTGCAGATTGTTTGCCGCCAGGGTACTCCGCGAACGCCCTGGCGTGCCCCCTGGCCATCGCCGCCGCCCGCCGCAGCTCTTTCAGGACCACCTTGTCCGGCACGTACTCCCGGATGTATAGTCAACGCAGTTGAAAAGAAGCATACACTTCTTTTCAACCGGCGGGCCAATGGCCCGCCGGGGCGCAAAGCGCCTGTGCGTTTCCTATGAAGGCAAGCACCGTGAGCCGCTCACGCGGCTTACGGCGCTGTAAAACAGCGCCGTATGGAAAAGAATCCTTTGGACTCTTTTCAACTGTGCTGACTATAGCGGGCGGCGCAGGACTCAGATCCCTTTTTGGGGATGTTCAACATGCCGCAGGTCTTTGCAGGATGCTGCGCCGCATCTCATGCTGACGGCGTTGCCCAGGCAGGCCCTGTTTGAAAAAGGTCAAAGCGCCCAAAGAGCGGATCTTTTTCCGGCGCTCACGCAAAAATTCGTGTTTGAGCAATCCTCCAATGGTTTGAAATGCCGGAGCCGGTTCGTGGAATTCCCGTCCGGAATCCTCGCGCGCATCCGGCCTCATTTTTTCCGGGGCCTCCTTGAAATTGCGGGTGCGATATGCTATCCTGATAGTAAAAGTTCGTGCGCCGCGATTCCATATCCTCTCCGTCCCCGGCGGTTGAATAACCCCCACAGACAGCCTTGCAGCCGTCCCACCATTCCGGCGCGCACTGCCAAAGGAGGACTCTTATGGAGAGCCATCTACGTTCCCTGATCCATATCGCAGAACTCTACTACCAGGAGGGCCTCAGCCAAAGCGCCATTGCGGATATCTTATCGACCTCAAGAGCCACCGTGTCCAGGCTTCTGGACGAGGCAAAGTCGCGGGGCATCGTGGAGATTATCGTCCATAACCCGGTTGTAAAGAATTCGGCCCTCTCCTCCCAGCTTCGCTCCCGTCTGCACCTGCGGGACGCCATTGTCGTCACCGGCGGGATGACGCCGGATCGGGCGCTTCAGGATTGCAGCGAGGCGGCGGTTCAGTTTTTAAGCGCCGTGATGGAGAACAACATTACCCTTGGCATCGCCTGGGGGCGGGCGGTGCAGTACTGCTGCGACAAAATGCAGCCGGACGAGGACTATCACAACATCCACGTTGCCCAGATGGCGGGCTGCCTGGGGGACGGCAGCTCAAACCTGGGCGGGCTGGAGCTCTCCCTGCGGATGGCCCAGAAGCTTCACGGGACCTATTCCAATATTTACGCCCCCATTGTTGTGAGCAACGAGGCGACTTACGCCTATCTAACGGCAGAGAAGCAGATCAAGATCGCCCTGGAAAAAGCCGAGCGGGTCAATATCGTTCTCTCCGGCGTGGGTCTGCCCACGGACGACCACAGCTCCATGTTCCGTGCCGGCTGCTTTACGCGGGAAGAGCGTCAGGAGATGATTGCGAAGGGCGGCGCGGCCATCATCCTGGCCCGCTGGATCGACAAAGAGGGCCGGGAGCTGTTCTGTCCGGGACATTATACCATCGCGGCTCCGCTGGAGGCCATGCGGAACGCATCCTGGTCCATCGGCGTCTGCGCCTCGGCGGAAAGGGCGGGTTCCGTCCTGGCGGCGCTCCGGGGCGGATATTTCAACACCCTGGTGGTAGACGACAGCCTGGCCAGGGAGCTTTTGAAACAAACGGAAGCGCAGGAGATATCCTGAACCCTGCCACAGGGAACGGGCAAAAAGGCGGGCGGCTGCAGCCGCCCGCCTCTTCTGTTCGGTTCAACCGGGGACAAGCGCTCTCGGACCTCAGAGGTCGTTTACATAGTTGACGGGCTCCGGCTTCTCTCCGCGCTGGAGGGCCGGGAGATAGCGCTCGAAGAAGTCCTTGCCAATGGAGACGGCCTCTTTTCTCAGGACAAAGAGGATCGTAACGGTGCAGATGATGTTGAGAATACCGGAAAAATCTGCCAGCGCCCACAAGAAATCCGCATCCAGCGTGCCCAGGAACTGCGGCAGGCAGTAGTACAGCACCCACGTCCAGTAGATGATCTTCGTGCTCTTCCATCCCTGAGTTATGTAGTTCAGGGAAATGGTATTCTGATAGAAGGTGGCGGTCAGAGTGGTGAACGCGAACAGGGTGGTGGCAATCGCCAGGAACGCCTTACCCAGCCCGCCGAATACCTGGCCGAACGCGATGGTCGCCAGAGCCGCGCCCGTGTCGCCGCCGGCATAGACGCCGGTGGTCAGCACCGCCAGGGCGGTAATCGTGCAGACGATGAAGGTGTCGATGAAGTTCTCCGTCAGCCCCCAGCAGGCCTGACGGCCCGGGTGGTCGGTCTCGGAGGCGGCATAGGTGCACATCGCCGCGCCGATGCCGGAATCTGTGGAGTAAAGCCCGCGGGCGGAGCCGTAGCGGAAGGCGCTGGACACCGTGAAGCCCACCGCCCCGCCGACGCCGGCCATAGGCGTGAAGGCATAGCGGAAAATATCCGCGAATGCGGAGGGGACCACCTTGATGTTAATGATAATGATGGCGACGCCGGCCAGCAGATAGAGTCCGCACATAATCGGCACCATGGCGTCCGCGAAGTGGGAGATGCGCTTCAGTCCGCCGGTGATGACGATGAACACCAATGCCACCACAAAGACGACCGTGATCGTCGGATTAAATCCGAAGGCCTCGTCCAGGGAGGAGACGATGGAGCTGGTTTGCACAATGGCATTCAGCGGCTGCGTGACCACGGCCAGGAAGGCAAAGACCAAAGCGGGGATTTTCCAGCCCATGACGTTGCCCATGATGAAATCGCGGTTGCAGAAGATCTCGCCGTCCTTTCCCCGGAAGCGGTGGCGGATGCCCAGAATAATCTCCGCGGACTTCACCACCGCGCAGACGGCGGAGATCACCCACATCCAGAACACGGCGCCGGGCCCGCCGGAGGCGATGGCCGACGCGCAGCCCGCGATGTTTCCGGTGCCCACCGTATTGCCCAGGTTCGTCATGGCGGCGCTGAAGGAGGAGATGGTTCCCTTGGCGTCACCGCGGTTCTTCAGGGAATTGCCGATGCTGTTTTGGAAAATCTGCCGAAGGTTCACCAGATATTTGCCCCGGAAGAGGAACAGGAATAAAATCCCGGTGCCGATCAGCAGAACGGGAAGAATGTAGTCCCAGAACAAATCGTCAACGGCCCATACAAAATTCATAAAAGCGTCCATTGTGTCACTCCTTTCTCTCAGGTTCCTCCAGAGCCTGGAAGATATCAGCAATCAGGTCCTCCGGATTTTCCATTCCGACGGACATGCGGATCAGGCCGTCATGAATTCCCATCTGCAGGCGGACTTCCTCGCTCAAATCCTTGTGGGACGTGGAAGTGGGATGCGAAAGCGTGGTCTTGTAGCCTCCCAGGGTCGGCACAAACTGGATTACCCGCAGCGCTTTGATAAAACGGTTGGCCTTCTCCCAGGAATTATCCATGGCAAAGCTGAGCATGGCGCCGTAGCCGCCGGAAAACATCCGGGAGGCCAGCTCGTGCTGCGGGTGCGTGGGCAGGCTGGGGTGATGGACCGCCTGGATCTTCGGGTGCTTCGACAGAGCCTCCGCCAGTTTGGCGGCGTTGTCAAACTGCTTGGCCAGGCGCAGGTCCAGCGTCCGCGCCCCGCGGAGGGCGAGCCAGGCCTCCATGGGCCCCAGGGAGGAGCCAAACAGCGTCATGAAATATTTTGCCCGGGTAATCAGTTCCCGGCTGGTGATGATGGCGCCGCCCGTGACGTCGAAGTGCCCGTTGATATACTTCGTCAGGCTGTGGACCACCATGTCCACGCCGTGGGTCAGCGGCGTGATAATGCCGGGGGTGAAGGTGTTGTCCACCATGACCCTGGCCCCATGCTTGTGGGCGGTTTCCGTGATCCGGTCGATGTCCACCACCACCGTCAGCGGATTGGCCACAATCTCCGTGTAAAAGAGCCTGGTATTCGGCCGGACGGCGGCCTCCACCGCCGCGGGATCGTTGAAGTCCACAAACGTAGTCTCAATGCCGTAGTCGCAAAGCACATTTTCCAGAAGGTCATAGGTCTCGCCGTAGAGCGCCGCGTTGGCCAGCACATGATCTCCGCCCTTAACCAGGGACAGCAGGCCGCAGAAGATCGCCGCCATGCCGGAGGAGGTGCATACGCAGGCCTCGCCCTCCTCCAGGTAAGCCACCAGCTCCTCCAGGCAGATGTGATTGGGGCTGTAATCCCGGGTATACATATACCCGCCGTTCTGCTGCGCGTGCAGGAGGGCGGTCAGGTCCTCCAGCACGAATGCGGTGGACATGTAGATCCCGGGGGATTCCGGGCTGGAGCCCTCGATATCCACATGTCCTCCGGCATACAGCAGCGCGGTGTCCCGCCGCAGTCGTTTGATTTCCGAACGATTCATCATACGTGTTTCTCCCTCCTATTTCATGGTGTGCGGGCTCCCGCCTCTCCCCCTTCGGGCGGCGGGACTCCCGCCCTTTTTGTGTCACAGCCGGTTCAGCAGGGCGCGCTTCTCCGCCCAGTCCCCATACTGTTCCAGCCAGTCCGGTGTCCCGCCGGGCCGGATGATCCGGCCGCTGCCGGCGGAGAGGGCTTCGTATCCAAAATAGCGGTTGATCTGCCCCACAAGCCCCATGCAGGACGCGTATTGGAACCCTTCGGGGACCTGGATCTCCCGCTGGGACAGGTCCGCCAGCATCTGCGGCAGCAGCCGCCCCAGAAAACCGCCGCCGCAGCCGAAGAGCCTGCCGCCCCGGCTCTGCGCAATATCCAAAAGCTGCTCGAAATTGGTTTTGAAAGAAAAGGCGTAGTCCAGCAGCACCGCCAGGACAAAATCCGCCCGCGTCAGTTCCCCGTCCAGGGGCGCGCCGACAAAGAAACCGCCGCGGGGCGTTACCTGGGCCTTGTGGAAAATCATAGACCCCACGCTGGCAATGCACCGGCCGGGAACGCAGCCCGCCAGCTCCGCCTCCACCTCGGCATAGGAGCTCCCGGGGTAAAATGCCTCCAGGGCTCGCTGATAGTTCATGCCGGAAACGCCCACGTTGGTCTCCACGGTGAAGAGACCGGGAACCACATGCCGGCTCACCCAGCAGCGCTCCTGCTTGTCCACCAGGTAGCGATCCGAGAGGTGGACGATGGGAGTCGTCGTTCCCGCCACAATCACGATATCCCCGGCGGAGGGGCGGCAGCTCTCCACCGCCAGCTGAGTATCCGCGCCGCCGACCAGGAAGGGCGTCCCCTCCGGCAGCCCCAGGGCCCGCCCCACATCCCGGAGCACCGGCCCCAGGAATTCGCCGCTGCGCAAAAGGGGCGGCAGCATGCCGGCGGGAATTTGGAAGCGCCGGCACAGCTCCTCGGACCACCGCCCCTTTTCCACGTCAAACAGGAGGGACTCGTCCGCCTGGGAGAACTCATAGCCCAGCCGCCCGGTAAACAAAAACCCAATCCAATCGCTGATGGAGGTGAACCGCCTGACCCGCTCCCACAGCTCGGGGCGAAGGGCCCGGAGCCCCAGGAATTTCACCGCCGGGAACAGCGTGCTGACCCACCGGCCGCCGATGGAATAAACGCGGTGGCGCTCCGGGACGGTGTCCTCCCATGCCTGGCCGCGGTTGTCGATATTCGGATATCCTGCCAGCGGCGTGTCGCCCTCGCCCAGAAGGACGACGCCCTCCCGCTGGCTTGCGGCGGAAACAGCGGCGATCCGATGGTCCGGGGCCCCGGCCACGGCCTCGGCGCAAACCGCGAACAGATCCCGCCTCAGGGCCTCCGGGTCAAAGGAAAGCGCGTCGGGGTAAAGCGGGTCCCGGATATTCCGGATCTCCCGGCAGCTTTGGGACAGCAGCGCCCCCTTCGGCGTCGCCGCGTAGGCTCGGATCGAATGGGAGCTTGAATCAATGACCAGATAAGCTTCCTTTTCCCTCATGGAACCACCTCTCATTCTGCGGGCTCCAAGCCTTCGTTGCACTGAAGCACGCCCTTGCAGCCCCCGCCCCCGGCAATCAGCGAGAACGCCGTGCGCCACTGCTCCAGCGGGGAGATATTCGTGACGATTTTCTCAGGCCGAATCTTCTGAGAGGCCATCAGCTCCAGTGCCAGCCTCCAGGAAGAGGGCTTCTGACTGCGGGAGCCCATATATTGAATTTCATGATGTAGAATCAGGTCCGTGGCGATGGTCTCCCGGCTGTTGGAAAAGACCCCCATTTGGACGACGGTCCCCTTTTTGCGGACCTGTTCCAGACCCGTGTTCAGGGCGGGAACCGCGCCGGAGCACTCGAAGACCATGTCCACGCCCCTTCCCTCCGTCATGGCAGCCACGATTTCAGAGAGGTTCTCCTCCTGCTGGTCCACCACGCGGTGAATCCCACAGGACCGGGCAATCTGAAGCCGCTCCCGGTCACAGGAAAGCCCCGCCATGATGACGACGGCCCCCTGCGCCGCGGCAACCTGGGAAACCATCTGCCCGATGGCCCCGGCTCCGAACACACAGATAATGTCCCCGGGCCGGACCTGCCCCCGCTCGATCACCGCGTGAACGGCGCACGCCAGCGGCTCCGTGAGCGCCGCGGACAGCAGGTCCACATTGGAAGGCAGCACATGGAGGCGGGACTCATGATTGACCACATACTGCGCCATGCTCCCGTTCACGTTGGTCCCCAGTCCCTGGCGGGAGCCGCAGAGATTTAAATCGCCGCTCTTACAGTATGAGCAGGTCCCGCAGGTTTTATATGTGGTTTCGCTGGTCACCCGGTCCCCGACCCGAATGCTCCGCACCTCCGGGCCGACCTCGGTGACGATCCCGGAAAACTCATGCCCCAGAACCACGGGCGGCCGTGTGCTGGGATAGGTCCCCTGCATGGCGTGAATGTCCGTCCCGCAGATTCCGGAGTAGGCCACCTTTATTTTCACGAGGTCGCCGCTTACCGAGGGCTCCGGAATCTCGGTATATACCATTTGATCTTCCCCAGGTTGTTCCTTTACAACTGCTTTCATATCATCCCCCCTAAAATCACAGTTTGAGCAAATTATCATGTTTTAAAAATTATGTTCATCTTACCTCCTTAGAGACAGCATACCCGAGATACCGGCCAGCGTCAACACATTTTTGATTTTTTTCACGAAAAACGGAAATATGCATTATAATTCCGGGAAAAAATTGTATATACACACAAACAGCACGGGGTTGACTTTAGCCTCCCTTTATGAAAAAATAGAGATGCAAGGCACAAATACGGAAATTATGTTCATATTATTGAACAACTGCGAGGAGGCGCACTGTGGAACACACTACTCTATCCGCTATTGAAAAAACCGCGGGGAACATTCGGAAGCAAATTCTCAAGATCGCGCTGGACCGGGGCGGCTGCTATCTGGCGCAAGCCTGTTCGTCGGCGGAGATTGTCGCGACGCTGTACATGGAAGTTTTGAATCTGGGGCCCTCCCAGGGCGCCTGGAGGCCGGCTCCTTTCCCCGGGGTGCCGGGACCCGACAACATGGACTATCAGAAGGGCGCCCTGTACAACGGCCTGCCGTCCCCGGATCGGGACCGCCTGTTTGTCTCCTGCTGTCATTACGCCTCTGTAATCTACAGCGCCCTGGCCGCCACCGGCCGGATCTGCCCGGACTGCATGGACAAGTTCAACGTGGACGGCTGGAATATGGAGATGATTGGCGCGGAACACTCCCCGGGCTTTGAAAACACCGCCGGCTCTCTTGGCCAGACCATCTCGATTGCCGCGGGGACCGCTCACGCCCGGAAGCGGCGGGCCGAAACCGGCCGGGTCTTCTGCCTGGTGGGAGACGGCGAGCTGCAGGAGGGGCAGACCTGGGAATGCATCCAGGCGGCTTCCTATTACAAGCTGGATAATTTTGTCGTTGTCGTCGACGCCAACGGCCAGCAGGTGGAGGGGGCGGTTGACCAGCAGATGGCACTGGAGCCTCTGGCCGCCCGGTTCAGCGCGTTCGGCGCGGAGTGCGTGACCTGCAACGGGCACGCTCCGGAGGAGATCGCCGCCGCCGCAAATGCGGAACACGCGGGCAAGCCGCTGGTGATTCTGTGCAGGACCCGGGGAACCACAGGAGTTCCGCCCCTGGAAAAGCGCTGGCCCCATTTGCATTTCGTGCGGATCAGCGATGCGGAGCGCGCCGAGTTTCAAGCAGTTTACGAAGGGATGTAAGGGGGATTATCCATATGGAAATGGTCATAAATTGCCATGAGAACAACATGCTGCGGTTTGCCCGGGCACACCCGGAGGTCCTGGTGCTCTCCGCCGATCTGGGCACCTCCTGCGAGGTGAAGCAGTTTCGAAGCTGCCTTCCCGACCGATACCTGACCATGGGCATCGCGGAGCAGAACATGTGCTCCTGGGCAGCGGGCCTGTGCCGGGAAGGCTACCGTCCGTTTCTCCACACCTTTGCGGTTTTTCTCTACCGGAGGATTCTGGACCAGGTGGAAATGAGCGTCGCCTATCCCAACCTTCCGGTGGTCTTTGTGGGGTTCGTCCCCGGGATCACTACGCCCGGCGGCGTGTCCCACCAGTCCATCAACGACGTCGCCGTCATGCGCTCCGTCCCGAACATGGCGGTATTGGACATCGGGGACGCCACGGAAATTGAGGGCGTCCTGGATCTGGCCTACGCCTATAACGGCCCTGTGTACATCCGTATGCTGCGCAAGGAAGTCCCCAGGCTTTTCCCGGCGGATCACCCTATGGAGTTCAACCGGGCCCGGCTGCTCTCAAGGGGGACGGATCTGCTGCTGCTGTCCTCCAGCATCTGCACGGAGGAGGCTATGCGCGCCACCGCCGTGCTGCGGGAGAGGGGCGTGTCGATTCAGCATATGCACGTCTCCACCCTCAAGCCCTTCACCGACCCCGCCCTGCTTCAGGCCGCCCGGGAGACCAGATACGGCGTAATCACCATTGAAAATCATTTGAAAATTGGCGGCCTGGGATCGGCAATGGCGGATCTTATGGCGGAACACGGCGTGCAGAAGCGGCTGGTCAAAATTGGGCTGGACGGGTATGCCCACGGCGCGTCAAAGCTCTATCTGATGAAGAAATACGGACTGGACGCAATGAACGTCGTCCTCGCCTGTGAAAGCCTTCTGGGGGACTCCACCGGCATCACGGAAGCGGATCTTGCGGCCGCGCGCTTTGAAGATTTTCTGGAAGTCTGATTTTGGCAGGAAAGGAATGGGGTGATTGTATGTTTACCGAAGAGAAGCGGCAGATGATTTCCTACGGCCTTTTGATGGACCGCTATCAGCTGATCGCGCTGTCCGGCGGAAATCTGACCATGCGGATGCGCACCGGAGAAATCCTGGTCACGCCCTCCGGCATGATCTACGGGGAGATGCAGCCGGAGGACGTGCTGGTCATGGACCCGGACGGCAGGGTCCTGGAGGGAACGAGAAAACCCTCCTCGGACACGGAGGGGCTTTTGTATATCTTAAAGCACATGCCGGAGGTGAATGGCGTGATCCATACCCATCAGCCCTACGCAACAGCGGTCGGGCTGGTGGAGCGGGATTACTTCCCTGTAAACCTGACGACCCTGGGCAATGTGGCGGGAGGGCACGTTCCCATCACGCCCTACAGCTCACCCGGGTCCATTGAGCTCGGCATGGACACCGTGCGGTATATCGGAAAGTCCAGGGCCGTGATCCTGGCCCACCACGGCGTAATGACGGTGGGAAAGACCTTGAAGGACGCGCTGTACACGGCGGTCTACATGGAGGAAGCCGCAAAGTGCTACCTCGCCGCGAAAGCGGTGGGCACGCCGAAAATGATGACGGATGAGCAGGTCCGCCAATCCGCGGATATCTTCCGGTTCTATGGACAGGATCACGGAGAGATTCCACGGGAACTGCTGGAACGAACATAAAGGCGAAGGGACGGACCCGCCCAATCCGGACAAACGGCTGTCCGCCGTTCGGGCCGGGCGGGTCCCGGGGCCGTGGACCGGAGGTCCGCCGGCGGCGCCTTCTCCCCGGGTCAGCTCTGTATTTGGGGGCAAGGCGTGACCTCCCTGTGCCGGGGGAGCAAATCACCGGGCGTCCGTTTTAAAGCCGGCGGAATGCCGCCCTGCGGCCGCGGTTTGACGGTTGAAAAGGGACTCCGGAACCGTTCCCGGAAATGCCGGGAAAGGCGGACATACGGGAAAAAGGGCGGCAGTCCGTCTTGACTGCCGCCCTTTTATCAGGCTTTGAACCGCTATTTTGTTGTCCCTGTGCGGGGCGGCCTTTTGCCATGTCCCGTTTTTACGGCGCTTGACGGAGAACGCGGCTTATGCTATCCTGAGCGCAGCTGAAAAGGGGCCGCTGCATTCCTTCCGGCTGTGGACACGGCCTCGTCAGAAAAATTTGGGGAATGGGCAGAGACGTATACGGACACAAGGAGAGGGACCGCCATGGGAAATTTCAGAGCTTTCAGCCTCGCATGCCTCCTCGCCTGCTTTCTGGCGGGCTGCGCCTCCGGCGGAGGGGAAGACGTCCCGCCCCCTTCTCCGCCTGCCTCCGCGTTCCGGGAAACCGGAGCGGCGAAGGAGCCGGAGGAGGCTGCCCCTCCGGCGGGGCCCGCGAAGGAGGACGTGCTTGCCGCCCGGGAGGACGCGCTGGCGGGCATGCCCCGGGAGCAGGCCGGCCGGCTGGCGGAGGCCGTGAAAACCGCGAACCTGTGGCTGGAACAGGAGTATCTGTGCAACGACCTCTTTGGAAAGCTGGCGGACCCGGACAGCCTGTATTGGAACTACTTCGACCGGGCCGGGGAAATCCAGATTGCCTGGGCCTATGACGGCAGTCTGGACATGGAGGCCGTTTGCCGGGCGGAAAACCTCACGGAGGACGCGTTCTATGCCAAGTACGGCACGGCGGTCTCGGCGGTCAACCGCCGCACCGCGGACGACTTCATCACCCTGATGGAGGAGCTGGAGGCGTCCGCGCAAAATGAGGCTCTGAAAGCGGAGCTGCGCGGTATGGCGGAGGAAATGGAACTGGCCAAGGGGCATGAAATGGAGCACGTGAACAACGTATACAAAAAGCTCCACGACCTGGACTACTTCCTTCTGCGCTACGGGCCGGAGGTCCTGGATTCCTATCAGTCCAATTATGATACGTCTACCGTCTGCAAATACTACGGGACCCTCTCCTTCTACGAGGGGGCCTGAACACCAGGGAGGAAGCCGCCATGGAGTACCGCCTTCGCCGGGCAGATCCGGAGGAGCTTGACGCCGTATTTGTCCTTTATGAGAAGCGCGTGGGCTGGATGGACCAACGGGGCATCCGGCAGTGGAACGTCACCGGCTACCTGGCGGCGTATCCAAAATCCTATTACCGGGAGCAGCAAGCCCTTGGAAACCTGTACGTCTTCGCGGGGCCGTCCGGGCTTGCGGGCGCGGCCGTGCTGCTGCCGGAGGACGGGCGCTGGCCGGGCAGGGCGGATTCCCCGGCTGTTTATGTCCACAACCTGGTGACGGACGTGGAAGCGCGCGGAGCCGGAAGACGGCTTTTGGCCGCGATCGAGAAGACGGCGGCACGGGAAGGGAAGCGGTTTGTGCGGCTGGACTGCGCGGCGGACAACCTGTTTTTAAACGGGTACTACGAATCCCAGGGCTACACAGCGGCCGGGACGTGCCGGGACGGCGGTTATATGGGAAACCTCCGGGAAAAACGCCTTTGAGCGGCGCCTGCAAAACGCGTTACGGCAGCTCCAGGGAGAAGACCACCATATCCGTCAACTGCCGCCCCGCCTCAAAAATGGGGTGGCCGTAGTTGTCGGTAAAGAAGCCCTTGATCCGGTGGCTTTCCCGGAAGCCGCAGGCTTCATAGAACGGCACCGTCAGCGGGCTGTCCCCGGTGCCGGCCAGAAGCCGCTTCCCCCGGCCCCGGCACTGCCGGGCCGCGTGCTCCACCATAGCCCGCCCATAGCCCCGCCGCCGGCTTTCCGGAGCCACGGCGAGGTTTTTAATTTCAAAATCCCCGCCGCCCTCCTCCGTCACCACGCATACGGCGCGGAGGAGCCCGCCGTCGTACAAGGCCCAAAGCGTCCCCCGGTCCAGGTAGCGGCCGATCATATCCTCCTGCTCGTCCCCCAGGAGAAGCAGGGGGAGAAAGTCCCGTTTGCTGTCAGAAATTGTTCGAAATTCCATGAGGCGCTCCTTTAAAAACCGGGCATTCTAAGCCCGGAGGTGATTTGGATGTACGGCGTGGAATACCTGAGCCTGGAGGACCTTTTGGATCAGGACCCCTCGGCCTATGAGTTCTTCCAGACCCTGTCCCCGGAGGTCAAGGCGCTGCTGGAGGAGGACGACGGCGTGACCTCCTTCGCCCGCCTCCAGTCCAAGACGGCCCAGATGAGAAGGGCCGGATGGATGGGGTGAGAAAAAGCCGCCTGGGCAAGGGCCCAGGCGGCTCCGTTTGCGGTTCTCAGCCCCTCTTAAGGCGGAACTTTTTCGTCTCGTCCTCCAGCTTGTGGACCTCCTCGAAGAGCTCCGAGCTGACGGCGGCGGACTCCTCGCTGCTGGCGGAGTT
>CANPTW010000060.1 GCA_947577075.1 uncultured Oscillibacter sp.
CCAGGGTTCCGACGGCGGTGGACATGACGATGCCGGTCTCGTCAAAGCGCTCCACATCCTCTACGCCGGAGACCGTCAGGCTTTCCCGTCCGTCCAGCTCCAGGCGGTGTCCGGTCTGGGGCACAGTGTAATCGTTCATGGTTCGTCCCTCCCTGTCCACAGACTATGCGGGAGAAGACGGGGCTATGCATCTCGTTTTAGGCCGTGCGCCGCCGCCGACGGGCCTCGCTCCGGGTCACACCTGCCTGTACAGCGCGGCGGCGTCCGCCTGGCGGACGGTCTCCTGAATGGAGAGAACCTCCACCGTCACCTCCCTGGCCCCCAGGCGGAGGGTGATCCGGTCCCCCACCTTCACCTCGTAAGAGGCGCGGGCCGGCCGGCCGTTGACGGAAACCAGCCCGTTGTCGCAGGCTTCGTTGGCCGTGGTCCTCCGCTTGATGAGCCGGGAAACCTTGAGATATTTGTCCAAACGCATAACGGGACCTCCTTAATCAAACGATGAGCGCCGTATTCCAGGCGGCGGACCGTGCATCCCCTGGGAAGACGGGCCCGGAAGACCGCCCGGTTCAACGCGCGTTATAGTCAGCACAAGTTGAAAAGAGTCCAAAGGATCCTTTTCCATACGGCGCTGTTTTACAGCGCCGTAAGCCGCGTGAGCGGCTCACGGTGCTTGCCTTCATAGGAAACGCACAGGCGCTTTGCGCCCCGGCGGGCCTATGGCCCGCCGGCTGAAAAGAAGGGTATGCTTCTTTTCAACAGCGCCGGCTGTAAAGATAAGAACCTGCGTCCACCGCCCCGGAAAGCCGTCCGGCAGAGCCCTCGCCCCTCCGGCAGCCCCCGGTCGCGAACACAGGTTCCAGGGCCCGTTCTCATACGCTCAGCCGCAGAGCTTTCCGGCAAATTTTTTGCCTCGCATCCGGTCAAAATTTGCTTGGAGAGCTGCACGTTTCGTTTATGGGAACAGGCTCCAAAAACTGCCGGCAGTCCCTGCCGGCAGTTCTGCGCTGCGGAATATCGGGAAAACAGGCTGTTCCCCGTTCAGCCGCCCACGGTGTCCTTCAGAACCTTGCCGGCCTTGAACACGGGCACGGTAGAGGCGGGAATCTCAATGGGCTCCTTGGTCTTGGGATTCCGGCCCACGCGGGCCGCCCGCTTCTTCACCTCGAAGGAGCCGAAGCCCACCAGCTGGACCTTCTCGCCTTCTTTCAGCGCGTCGGTGATGGCGTCCAGTGTAGCGGTGATCACGGTCTCGGCATCCTTCTTGGAGACTTCCGCGGCCGCGGAAACGACATTGATGAGTTCTGCTTTGTTCATGAATGGTATCCTCCTGAAATCATTTGTTGTCTATATTCTTAACGCACTTGCGTGTTAAGACTCCTCGCTCTTCGCGGAACGCCAAAGCGCAATCAGCTCCGCTTCCGTATAGGCGGTCAAGGGCTTGTCCGCCGCAGCCTCCACCCGGCGGAAGCGGGCGTCAAACTTGTCGCAGGCCCGGTGAAGGGCGTCCTCCGGGTCCACGCCGGACATCTGGGCCACCTTGGCGGTGATGAAGAGCAGATCCCCCAGCTCCTCCCGGGCGCCGTGAGGTGCATCCGCCGCCCGTCCGGCCTCCAGGGCCGTCCGCAGCTCCCGGACCTCCTCCTCCAGCTTTCCCAGGGCGCTGAGGGCGCTGTCCCAGTCAAAGCCGGCCTTGGCGGTTTTGCTTCCGATTTTCTCCGCCCGCCAGAGGGCGGGCAGCGTGTGGGGCACCGCTTCAATCGCGTCGGCGGTGGTGGACTGGAACTTCTCCTTCCGCTTCAAAACCTCCCAGTTGGCCAGAACCTCCCGGCTGCCGTCCACCTGCACCTCTCCGAACACATGGGGATGGCGGTACACCAGCTTCCGGGCCACGCCGTCCACAACGTCGTCCATATTGAAACGCCCCCGCTCCGTCTCGATCTGGGCGTGGAAGGCGACCTGCATCAGCACGTCTCCCAGCTCCTCCTGCATATCCGCCGGGGCGTCCCGGTCGATGGCGTCCAGGGCCTCATACGTCTCCTCCAGAAAGTTCCGGCGGATGGAGGCGTGGGTCTGCTCCGCGTCCCAGGGGCAGCCCCCCGGCGCCCGGAGCAGCCGCATGATCTCCAAAAAGTCTTCCCAGCCGTAGCGGTCCTTCCTTTGAAAATCTACCATAGATTACCCGCCTTTGCAAGAAATTTCGAGAAAAAAGTTGGAAAAAAGTTTCTTTTTTTCCGCGCGCTCCTTTTTTCTTAGCGTAAATGCAACAGTTTCGCAATTTGATACCCATGGGGCACCGTTTTCAGGTCTTCCGCCCGCAAAATGCGCAAAGCCACCACCAAAACAGCGTAAACGATTACTCCCGCCAGGATGCCGCAGAGGGTGGCAATAGCGTTGGCCCCGTAGGCGGAGTGCCCCGACAGGGCCCGGCTCACAAAGCCGTGGACCGCCCAGACCCCGCCGCCCATGAGGGCGGAGGCAATGACCGGCTTGACGAAGATTTGGAGATAGCGGGGCTTCTCCGGGGAGTACTTCCAGACGAAGACCAGGTTCAGGCCCACGATCACCACGTAGCAGCAGAGGGTGGAGACGGGCGCGCCGTGGATGTTGATCTCCGGGTTTCCCACCAGGATGTAGTTCATGACCACCTTGGTGACGCCTCCGGCGATCACCGTCCAGATGGGGATCAGCTCCTTGCCATAGGTCTGCAAAATGACATTGGTCAGGTTCATCAGGCACATGAAAATACAGGCCAGGCCCAGCCAGCGCATATGGGGCCCGGCGGCAATGGCGTCCGCCTGGCGGAGGGGAAAGAGCATCTGGAGGGCGGGGCCCCCCACCACGCTCAGTCCCACCCCGGCGGGAATGGCCAGCACCGCCACAATCCGGAAGCCGGAGGAGACGATGCGCCCCGCCTCCGCGTGGTCCCGCCGGGTCAGCGCCGCCGCCGCGAAGGGGATCAGGCTCATGGTGACCGGGAACACAAAGGAGGGCGGCAGGTTGATGAGGTTCATGCCGAAGGTATACTGGCCGAACAGCTCCGCCGCCGAGTCCGCCAGGGCGGGGATATCCCGCAGCCGTCCCAGGACGATTTTGGTGTCCACCAGGGTGATGATGCTCATGGCCGAGTTGCTCAGGGTAATGGGAATGCCGATGGCCAGGATTTGGCGCATCAGCTTCCCGCCGCTGTCGGGCACGTCCAGGGAGGCCTTCCGGTCCCGGTGGCGCAGAAGATAGAAAATCAGGTACAGCAGGGACAAAAACGTCCCGGCGGTGACGCCCAGGATCGCTCCGGCGGCGGCGATGTCCAGGCCCAGGCCCAGCTTGAGGAAGTACCAGGCCAGGGCCAGGCCCAGACCCAGCTTGCAAAGGGCCTCTAAAATCTGCGAGACGGCGGTGGGCGTCATGTTCCCCTGGCCCTGGGTATAGCCCCGCATACAGGCCAGGAGGCACACGCAGAACACCGCCGGAGCCAGCGCCCGGATGGGCCAGTAGCCCAGGGGCTCGTTCATAAAGGCCGCCAGCTGCTCCGCGCCGAAGAACATCAGCAGGGACCCCGCCAGGCCCATGGCGAAGAAGAGCCAGATGGCCGTTGCGAAAATCTTGCGCTTTTGGTTCTCCCGGCCCTGGGTGTGGGCCTGGCTGGTGAGCTTGGAAATGGCCAGGGGAAGGCCGGCGGTGGAGATGGTCAGGAGCACGTTATAGATGTTATACGCCACATTGAAATAGGTCTGCCCCTCGGGACCGACGATGTTCCCAAAGGGGATTTTATACACCGCGCCCAGGATCTTCACGATGGCCACCGCGGAAGCCAGGATGGCCGCGCCGCCCAGGAAAGACTGTTTTTTCTTCGTCGACATGGAAAGTTTACCTCGAATACATCAAAAAATGCGCGGACGCCTTCTGTCCGTGAGGGTCCCATTGTCCACCTTATGGGACCGGGCCCCTTCTTAGACCAGATTCCCTCCCGGCGGCACACCCCGCTTCTTTCATCGCCGGATCCTCAGCGCTTCCTCAGCCGCCGTTCTCCCGCCGGACGCACAGCATCAGACCGGCGGCGCTAACCGCGGCAGCCGGAAGCAAATTGACCAACGGACTCACATCCCCTGAGAGGATATACGGGTCCGTCTGCCACACCAGGGTCAACTGAATCCCCACTAAAATCAGCGCAATGCCTTGAAGCTGACGTTTCATGCCGGCCGCTCACAGCCGTTCCAGGCAGCCCTTCACCAGGGCGGTGAACTTGGGGCCCGCCGCCTCGGCGGCTTCGATCACCTCGTCGCCGGAGAGGGGCTGCTCCAGAACCCCGGCCGCCATGTTGGTGCACAGGGTGAAGCCCAGGACCTCCATGCCGCAGTGGGCGGCGGTGATGGCCTCGGGCACCGTGGACATGCCCACGGCGTCCGCCCCCAGGAGCCGGGCCGCTTTCACCTCCGCCGGAGTCTCGTACTGAGGGCCGGGGAAGAACATGTAGACGCCCTCCTTCAGGTCCAGCCCCTGGGTCCGGGCGGCGTCCCGGGCCTTCTCCTGAAGGGCGGGGGTGTAGACATGGCTCATATCCGGGAAGCGGGGGCCCAGCTCGTCCATGTTGGGCCCGCAGAGGGGGCTGACGCCGAAGAGCTTGATGTGATCCGTAATCAGCATGATGTCCCCGGCGGTAAAGGCGGTGTTCACCGCCCCGGCGGCGTTGGTCACCACCAGGGCCCCGGCGCCCAGCAGGCGGGCCACCCGGACGGGATAGGCCGCGTCGGCAAAGGACCAGCCCTCATAGGTGTGAAGGCGGCCCTGCATGACGGTCATGTTCTTCCCCGCCAGCTTCCCAAACAGGAACTGCCCCTTGTGGCCCGGGGCGGTGGAGTGCTTCATGTGGGGCACCTCGGCATAGGGCACGGCGACGGGGTTCTCCACCTCCTCCGCCAGGGCCCCCAGGCCGGAGCCCAGAATCAGCAGCGCCTCGGGCCAGAACCCGTTCAGTTTTTCGCGGAGAGCCTGAGCGCTCTCCTGAACCTGTTGATACGTGTAAAATTCCATCGTTGCTTCCTCCATTCAGTTCAGTTTCTCTCCGCAGTGCGGGCAGTAGCGGGCCCCTTCCTCCACAGGCTCGCCGCAGCCGGGGCAGGCGGCGTCCTTCGGTTTCCGGCCCAGCGTCTCGTTCAGCTCCGCCAGCCGGGCCTTCAGCTCGTCAATCTCCCGGAGCTTCTCCAAAAGCTCCTCAGACTCCGTGGGATTGCCGGTGTGGGTGGCATAGACCATCTCCCCGGCCTCCATCAGCTTTCCGTCCACCTCTCCTTCCACACGGGCGGCCTGACAGCGGAGCCGCACGGCCTCCGCCGCCTTCTCCGCCCCCTCGCAGGCCAGGCCCAGGGCTCCCAGGGCCAGGGTCCCCGCCGCCTCCGCGCCGGTCCGCAGGGTGTCCAGCAGGTCATAGAACTTCTCCTGTTTGCTCATAGTGCCGCTCCTTTCGATTCTGACGTCTTGTTTCCTCTGCGCTGCCGCCGCTCCGGCTTGGCATGCCGCCGGAGCGCCAGAGCGTATGTACGTTTTTTTTGCCGCCTGCCTTTCAAATATACGGGGGCGCCGGCATCCCCATATCGTTCAAGAAAAGTCAGTGATTGTCATAGGGGCTCCCGCCGATGAACTCCCGGGACAGAGACTTGGCGGGGATATACCGTTCGTCCAGGGGCTCGATTTTCTCCAGGCCCCTGAGAATGTCCTCCACTACCTGGTACTTCCCTTGGGGAATCCCTTCCAGCAGGGGAACCACAAAGGGCTTCAGGGCGCTGGCGCTGAGGGCCAGGGAGGAATCGAACATGATGTCCGCGCTCTCCTTGTAGGGGGAGATGTACAGCCGCTCCCCCCGGCGGACGTTCTCCCACAGCTTCAGGGTGAAGGCCGCGTCGCTTCCCCGGAACTTGAAGTCCCGGACGATGCGGCGGCAGAGGCGGATCCAGGACTTGTCGAAGACCAGGGTTCCGTCCCCGTCCAGGATATCGCTCCGGGCGGCGATATAGAGCTTGAACGCCCGGGGGTTCTTCCCCACAATGATGTCGTTCAGAGCGTGGATGCCCTCAAAGATCACCATGTCGTCCCTCCCCAGCCGCATGGGCTGGGAGAAGGTGTCCGAGCGCATCTGCCGGGCGAACTCGTACTTGGGGATGTGGATCAGCTCCCCCCGGTCCAGCATGGCGAAGTGCCGGTTCAGCAGGCCGATGTCCAGGAAAAAGGGGGACTCGTAGTCGATGGCTCCCTCCCGGTTCCGGGGGGCGGTGTCCGGGTCCAGGGTATAAAAATAGTTGTCCATGGAGACGGTGTGAGTCTCGATGCCCATTTCCCGCAGCTTCTCTTCAATCTTCAGCGCGGTGGTGGTCTTCCCGGAGCCGGAGGGGCCGGAGAGAAGGATGATGTGGGACTCCGCCCGGTGGTCCGCGATTTTCCGGGCGGCGGCTTCCACCTTCTTTTCGAACAGCGCGTCGCACGCTTGTGCGAAGCCCCCGGGATCCTTACGGACGGCCTCGTTGATCTGTTTCAGGAAATACATAGCATCGGCTCCTTTCAGGTCGTCTCTCATACGGGCGGCGGGCCGGAGTTTCCCCGCCGGCCTTCCCGGGGGCGCCTCCGGTTCGGGTCAGAGCCCGCGGCGATAAAAGGCGGCGAAGTCCGCCTGGTTGGACCGGGTCTTTTCGGGGCGTTCCACGTATTCCTTGGGGTACTTGGGGTTAAAGCGCCGCTGAATCAGCCGCCGGGCCGGGTCCACCATCTTTGTCGATCCTCCTGCGCCGAAGGAGAGGATGGAGCAGAGCTCCGACATGATATAAATATTATAGAGGCACGCCCCGCCGGGGCGGGTCCAGCCGATATTCTCAAAGCTGCCGGACATATACTTCTGCCGGTAGAGGTAATAAGGCGCGTACCCCGCCTTTCGCAAAGCGGACTCGGCATAGTCCAGCATCTCCCCCACCGCCTCGGGGCCGGGGATGGTCAGCCCCTCCAGCAGGATGCGGCTGCCCTTCTTCAGCGCCAGAGTGTGGACGGTGACGTTGTCCGTGCCGAACTGCAAACAGCGGTCCAAAGAGCGGCGGAAGCCCTCCGCCGTGTCCTCCGGCAGTCCCGCGATCAGGTCCATGTTCACGTGGGAGAAGCCCCGCCGCACCGCCAGGTCCATGGCAGCCTCGATGTCCCCGGGGCTGTGGCGGCGGCCGATGGCCCGGAGGACATTTTCCTCCATGGTCTGGGGATTCACGGAAACCCGATGGACTCCGTGGGCCTTCAGGACATCCAGCTTTTCCGCCGTAATCGTGTCGGGCCGTCCCGCCTCCACGGTGATCTCGCCGCAGCCGTCCAGGGCGGGGCCGAAGGCGGTTTCAAACGCCGTCAGCACCCGGTCCAGCTGGGGGGCGGTCAGGGTGGTGGGGGTGCCGCCGCCCATATACATGGCCCGGACCCGGAGCCCCGTCTCCCGGACCATGCGGCCCCCGGCCTCGATCTCCGCCGCCAGGGCGTCCACATAGGGGTCCACCAAGGCAAAGCTCTTCTCCACCGACTGGCTGACAAAGGAGCAGTAGGCGCACCGGGTGGGGCAGAAGGGAATGCCGATATAGACGGCGATGTCCCGGGGCTCCAGGCCCCCGGCCGCCTCAAAAGCCGCGGTCCCCGTCTCCAGGGCCAGGGCGGCCCGGCGGGGGGTGACGTAATAGACCTTCTCCAGCAGCTCCCGGGCCGCGGCGGGCGTCTTGCCCGCCGTCAGGGCCTCCGTCGCCAGCTTGTCGGGCCGCACGCCGGTGAGCATGCCCCAGGGGGGCTGCCCGCCGGTGAGCGCCTGATAGGCCAGGAAGAAGGCCGCGCCGATGGCGTACCGCCGCCGCCCTTCCTGCTCATAGGGCGTGCAGCCCTCCAGGGGTAAGCCCCGGCTGAAGGCGACGGTCTTCCCCTGCCGGCACAGCTCCACACAGGCGTGGCCCCGCTTTTCGTCCTCCCGCCAGGAGACAGTGGCCCAATTTTCGTCTTCCGGCCGGATAGGCTCATAGACCGGCAGCTCCCCGGGGAAGAGGTTCAAGAGGCTCTGCTCCACGGTGTAGCGCTCGTCGTGGCCGTGAAATTCCAGCTTCATGGCGTCTCCCGCATCGCCTGGCGGAGGTAGGGATTGTGAAGCCGCTCCTCCTCCAGCATGCTGATATCCATGTGCCCGGGGCAGACCCGGAGGTTCCCCTCCAGCTCCCCCAGGCGGCGGAGGGAGGCCAGGATCTTGGGCACGCTGCCGCCGGGAAAGTCCGTCCGGCCGCAGGACCCGGCAAACAGCGTGTCCCCGCAGAAGAGCAGGTCCCCGCACAGAAGGGTTACGCCGCCCTCGGAGTGGCCGGGGGTATGGAGGACCCGGATGGTCAGCTCCCCCAGGGAGAGGCGGTCCCCCTCGCCGTAAAAGCGCACATCCTCCATCTGCGTGCCCAGGGGGAACAGCGCCGGGTCCACGCCGTGGAAGTCCCTCTCATGAATATAAACCTCCGCCCGGGGCAGGGCCTTCGCCAGCTCCGCCACGCCGCCGGTGTGGTCGTAGTGCCCGTGGGTCAGGAGGATATAGCGGACCTCCGCCCCCTCCAGAGCCTCCAGCACCTCCGGCACGTCCCCGCCGGGGTCGATCACCGCCGCCAGGCGGGTCTTCTCGTCTTCCAGGATATAGCAGTTCGTCCCCAAGGGGCCCACCTGCAGCAGTTTGGCATTCATCCGGGTTTCCTCCCTTCTCACGGCCGGCCTCCATCAGGAATTGCCGGGCAGCAGATCGGACTGGTCCTCAAAGCCGGTGAAATCCAGGGGCTTCCCCCGCCACGCCGCCCGGAACATGTCCACGGCCCTCCCGGCCCCGCCGCAGCGCTCCACCAGGTGCTTGCCCTTGGCGTCGTTCCAGCCCACGCCCACAATATATTCCCCGGCGTGGGGACCCGCCAGCGCCACGGCGCTCTGTATAAACCAGTAATCCGCTCCCTGCTTCTGCTCCAGAATCACAAAGCTGTCCTCATGGGGGCCCAGGCCGTCCAGGGCCCGGGCAATATCCGTCCAGTCAAACTCGGCGGAGGGCATCCCGTTCACCGACAGGCTCCAGCGCCAATCGCGGTGGGGCTGCGCGCCCAAGGCGCGTTCTTTCGGAAAGAGGCTGGAAAAGAGTCCCATGAAAGCATCCGTCCTTTCGTATATTCGTTTCTTCCATCAAGGCTTTTCCGTGTCAAAGAGAATGGTCACCGGGCCATGGTTCAGGGAGTCCACCTCCATCTTCGCGCCGAACTCCCCATGCTCCACGGGGAAGCCCCGCTCCCGGCAATGGGCCATGAATTTCTCATAGAGGGGAACGGCCAGGTCCGGCTTTGCCGCGCCGGAGAAGCCCGGGCGGCGGGAAGAGGTGTCGGCGAAGAGCGTAAACTGGGAGATGACCAGCAGACTGCCCCCCACCTGCTCCAGGTTCCGGTTCATCTTCTCGTTCTCATCCTCGAAGACCCGGAGGTTGCAGATTTTATCCGCCAGCTTTACGGCGGTCTCCTCCGTATCGCCGGGGGCCACCCCCAGAAGAACGAGATAGCCCTCTCCGATTTTTCCCCGCACCTCTCCTTCGATGGCGACGGACGCGTGCTTCACCCGGGTAACAACCGCGCGCATAGGCAATTCCTCCTTTTCCTCCGGTCAGCCCGCCGGTCTTGTGACCTGGAGGACGCCAGAAATTTGGTTCAGCTTGTTCATAATGGCCTTCATCTGTTCCCCGTTCCGGACGCGGATCTCCAGGCGGATGACGGCGAAGCCGTCCTCCGTGCTCCGGGAGTTCATGCCGGAGACAAAGGTATTGGTGCTGGAAAGGGCCGTGGAGATGTCCAGGATCAGGTTCAGCCGGTCCTTGCTCACCACGTCGATGGTGGTGGGGTAGCTCTCGTCGGCATTGCTGCCCCAGGAAACCCGCAGCCAGCGGCCCTCCTGGCCCGCACGGCGCTCCGGGGCGGCGTTGGGGCAGTCCGCCCGGTGGACGGACACGCCGTAGCCCCGGGTGATGAAGCCGATGATCTCATCCCCCGGCACCGGGGTGCAGCAGCGGGAGAACTTCACCAGGCAGTTGTCCAGCCCCTCCACGATGATGCCCTGCTCGCTCTTTCCCAGGGGCTTGGGCGGCACGGGGATGGGGGGCTCCTCCGGCTTGAGCGTCAGCTCCTCCGCCTGGTGCTGGCGGGAGATGCGAAGAAGCTCGCCCTTCATCCGGCTGACGGCCTTCTGTGCGGTGAAGCCGCCGTAGCCAATGGCGGCGTACATCTCGTCCAGAGAGCCGTAGGCGACCTTTTTCAGCAGATGGGACAGATTTTCCGGGGTCGTCACATCCTTCATGGAAAGGCCCGCGTGCTTCAGCTCCTGCTCGAAGGAGGAACGGCCGTTGGCAATGTTCTCCTCCTTCTTCTCCTTCTTGAACCACTGGCGGATCTTGCTCCGGGCCTCGCTGGATTTGGCGATCTTCATCCAGTCCCGGCTGGGGCCCTTGGCGGACTTGGAGGTCATGATCTCCACAATGTCCCCGTTTTTCAGGATGTGGTCAAAGGTGACGATCCGGTTGTTCACCTTGGCCCCCACCATGCTGTTTCCAACGGCGGAGTGGATGGCGTAGGCAAAGTCGATGGGCGTGGCCCCGGCGGGGAGGTTCTGCACATCCCCGTTGGGGGTGAAGACGAAGACCTCGTCCGCGAACATGTCGACCTTCAGGGAGTGGATATACTCCTCGGCGTCGGCCCCCTCCTGGTTCTCCAGCAGGCGGCGGACCCACTCGTACTTCCCCTCGGTCCCCGCCCCCTGGCCGTGCTGCTTGTATTTCCAGTGGGCGGCCACGCCGTACTCGGCAATCTCATGCATCTTCCACGTGCGGATCTGCACCTCAAAGGGCAGCCCGTCGGGACCCATGACGGTGGTGTGGAGAGACTGGTAGCCGTTGGGCTTCTCCGTTCCGATATAATCCTTGAAGCGCCCGGGAATGGGCTTGTAGATGTCGTGAATGACCCCCAGGACGTTGTAGCAGTCCCCCACGTTGTCCACCAGCACCCGGAAGGCGAAGAGGTCGAAAATCTCGTCCAGGGATTTATTCTGGTTGAACATCTTGCGGTAGATGGAATAGGGATGCTTGATCCGGCCGTACACCATGTGGCTGATGCCCAGCTCCGTCAGCCGGTCGTCCATCTGAGTCTGGGTGCGGAGGAGGAAGGCGTCGTACTCCGGCTTCTTGGCGTCCAGGCGGGTGATGATCTCGTTGTAGCCCACCGGGTCCAGATATTTGAGGGACAGGTCCTCCAGCTCCCACTTGATGCGCTGCATGCCCAGGCGGTGGGAGATGGGGGCGTAGATCTCCATGGTCTCCAGGGACTTCTGCTTCTGCTTCTCCGGGGACTGGTACTCCATGGTCCGCATGTTGTGGAGCCGGTCGGAGACCTTGATGAGGATGACCCGGATGTCCTTGCTCATGGCCATGAGCATCTTCCGCAGGTTCTCCATCTGCTCGTCTTCCTTGGTGGCGTACTGAATGCGGGTCAGCTTGCTGACCCCCTCCACCAGGTTGGCGATGGTGGGCGAAAACATCCGGGCCACGTCCTCGTGGGTGGCGGGGGTGTCCTCAATCACGTCGTGAAGCAGGGCGGCCTCAATGGACTCGGAGTCCAGCTTCAGCTCCTCCGCCACGATCTGGGCCACGGCCAGAGGGTGGATGATATAGGGCTCGCCGCTCTTTCGCTTCTGCCCCTCATGGCAGCGGTCCGCGTATGCAAACGCGGCGCGGATATGGTCGAAGTCCGCGGAGGGGTTATAGCTGCGGACCGTCTTTTCTAACAGCTCATACTGTTCCTGCACAGTCATATCATACCATCCTCAAATCAAAAATGGACGCCTGCCGGACTCCTCCGCGCCCCAAACCGGGTCCTGTCCCCGGGGACGGGGGAGCGTAGGCAAAGGGGCCCAAGCGGTTCCACGGTCCTCAGGCAAGCGTATCCAGCCGGACCAGGTAGGGGCAGGCGGTAAGATCCACCTTCCCCTGAATGGGAATCAGGCACAGTGTCAGCCGGTCCCCCCGCCAGGCCAGGGAGATGAGCCCCCGCTCCTGAAACACCGCCAGGGCCAGCGCCGTGCGGAGAAAGCTCTCGCACCCCCCGGTCCGGCCCGCCAGCGCCCGGAGATAGGGAAGCCCGTCCTCCTCCGCCTTCCCCTGGCGGAGCCGCTTCTCCAGCGCCACCCAGCAGGCGGCGTACTGATTCCGGGAGGCCCGAAGGCGGACGGCCTCCTGGGCGGAGAGGGCCTCGCCCTCCACCAGGCGGCGGACCAGGTCCAGGGACTCCGCCTCGTTCCGGCTGGGGAGCAGCGAGGGCCGCACGTCCACCAGCTGCAGCTGCAGCGTGGTGTTCCCCCGGAAGGTGTTGGCCTGGAGGTAAAAGGCGGCGTCCACCCGGCTGCCGGGAGCAATGCCGCACTCCTCCGCCGTGACGGAGAAGAAAATCGCGTCGAAATGGCTGACGCCCTTACTCAGGCGCAGCTTCAGGTGCTTCCCCTGGCCCACGGGCTGCACGGCCTCCGCCGTGGCCCCCAGCAGGGCGAAAACCGGCCGGGGATTCCCGGCGCCATAGGGCTCCAGCTGCTCCAGCTGCTCCGCCTGCTCCAGGGTCAGCTCGTTGGGCGAGGCCACGGCCGCGTCCACCTCCAGGGAGCTCACCGGCGACTCGCCTCCCGTTGCGGAGCGGACATACCGGTTCATCCGGGACCGGAAGGCGGAGATATTCTCCTCGGGAATGGTGAACCCCGCGGCCAGCTCGTGGCCGCCGAAGCCGTCCAGCAGGTCCGCGCAGGACTCCAGGGCGGCAAAGAGGTTGAAGCCCCCGTAAGACCGGCAGGAGCCCCGGCCCGTGCCGTCCTTCAGGTGGATCATGAAGCTGGGGCAGGAGTACTTCTCGCTGAGGCGGGAGGCCACAATGCCCACCACCCCCTGGTGCCAGCGTTCGCTGGAGAGAACCAGGGCGCTCCGCTCCTCCTGGGGGCAAGTCTCGATCTGCCGCACCGCGTCGGCGCAGATGGCCTGTTCCACCGTCTGGCGCTCCCGGTTCAGCTCACAGAGCTCCCGGGCCAGCTCCTCCGCCCGGGCGGGGTCGCTGGTTTCCAGCAGGTCCGCCGCCAGGTCCGCCGCCCCCATGCGTCCCGCGGCGTTGATCCGGGGAGAGAGGACAAACCCGATCTGAATGGACGTGACCGGCTTTCCCGCCAGGCCCGCCTCCCGCAAAAGGGCGTGAACGCCCACAAAGTCCGTATGGGGCAGCGCCTCCAGCCCGCAGGAGACAATGGCCCGGTTCTCCCCCTCCATCCGCATCACGTCGGCCACGGTGCCGATGGCGG
>CANPTW010000061.1 GCA_947577075.1 uncultured Oscillibacter sp.
TCATCTTGCCCTTGCGGAGGGCCACCATCTCGGCCACCATCTTGTCCATGTCCTCAAAGGTCTCGGGGTCCAGGATCTCCGCGCCCTTGACGTTGAAGCCCACCTCCTCGGCGGCGGCCAGGATCTCCTCCCGGTTGCCCACCAGAACGGGCATCAGGAACGTGGCGGAGAGCAGCCGGGCGGCGGCCTCCAGGATGCGGGGATCGGTGCCCTCGGTGAACACGATCTTGCGGGGATGGGCCTTCAGCTTTTTGATGAGAAAATCAAACATGTTCTTTTCCTCCAGATGTACAGCTTCACGCTGAGTTTCTACCTCTCATTATACACCTTTGCCCGTCCCGGTCAATCCAAATTTCGGGGGCTTCCCATAAAAATTTACGGTTCTGTCACCAATTACCAGCTTCCCTGTGGCAAACTGAACCCGTCCGGAAGGGCGCTTTTTGCCGCAAACAGGAAAAACGGCCGGAAAAGCTTTGCTTTTTTGCCCCTCCCAGGGCTTGACGGAAGGGGAAAAAAGCGGTATGATAGGCACTGGTAACAAATTGTAACTTTTTAGAGACATCCCGCCTCCCTGCCTGTGCGGAGGGAGCGGGCCGTATACGAGGGGACCTATGAGCGAAGACATGAAAAAAACAACCACCCAGACGCCTCCCCGCCGGCGCGGCGGGCAGGCCCCGGAGCCCTCCCCAAAGCCGGAGGACGGGGGCGGGCAGGACGCCTTCCCTCAGGGCTGGAGTCCCTGGCGGGACTGGGAGCCGAACCTGGACCTCCCCCCCTCCATCCGGGACTGGGAGCCGGAGGAACGGGAGCGGCGCCCCGGCCGCCGCAGGGGGAGCTCCTCCCAAAGCCGGGAGCGCCGGAGCGCCGCCGCCCGCAAGGCTTCTCCGCCGGAGGAGCGGGCCGGCTTCTCTCCCCGGCGGACCATCGCCCAGAAGCGGCTGCACTTCCGCCGCCGCTGGAGGCGCATCGTCCGGGAAAACAAGGCCCACCGCTTCCCGGAGTCCGAGCGGCTGCCCATCCAGCTGATGCTGTTCTTCTGGGGGCTGCTGCCCATGTGGGGGAGCCTGCTTCAGGAGCGGGTCCTGCAAAAACACAGCGCCTCCCGGCAGAAAAGTGCCCAGAGCGCCCAGAAAAAGCGGCGCTGGCGCATCCATCCCGTCGTCTTCCTGGCGGGCGGCTGCTGCCTGGCGGCGGTGCTCCTGTTCTTCTCCACCTATACCAACGGCGTCACCGTCACCTATGACGGCAAGGTACTCGGCTCCCTGGCCGACGAGGCCGAGGCGGAAGAGGCCCGGGCAAACCTGGAGAAGGTCACCGCCCAGACCCTGGGCCGGAGCTTTACCATCGACGATTCCCTGATTCAGTACTCCTCCGGCCTTCTGCGCCGCCAGGACCTGGTGGACAAGGAGACGTACGAGGAGGAGCTCAGCCAGGAAGTGGGCATGGTCACCGCCGCCTACTGCCTGTATGTGGACGGCGAGCGCATCGGCGCCACGCCCTACAAGGGCGCCCTGGAGCAGCTTCTGGAGCAGATTCAGCTCTCCGCCACCAACGAGGGCACGATTTCCGTCTCCTTCGCCGAAAACGTGGAGGTGAAGGAGGAGTATGTCGCCACCGACAGCCTGATGAACCTGGGCTACCTGGCTGAAACCCTTTACAGCACCAAGACCGCCGAGGTCACCTATACCGTCGCCAAGGGGGACACCTGGTCCGAAATCGCCGAGGACCACGGCCTGACCTCCAAGGAGCTGGAGGCCCTGAACCCCGGCTACAACATCGACAAGCTGCAGATCGGCGAAATTCTCACCATGTCCGCCTCGGTGCCTTACCTCACCACCACCGTCGTCCAGCAGGAACGGTATGTGGACAGCGTGGCCTTCGACGTGGAATACACCGACAGTCCGGATATCTACGTGGGCGACTACAAGGTCACCTCCGCCGGAGAATTCGGGGCGGCGGACACGGTGGCCAACGTCACCTATATCAACGGCCAGGAAACGGAGCGAACCGTCCTCTCCAGCGTCACGCTCCGCCAGCCCGTCACGGAATACCGGCTCCAGGGCACGAAGCCCCGGCCCACCTGGCTCCCCACCGGAAGCTTCCGCTGGCCCACCACGGGGCGGATCACCTCCCGTTTCGGCGGGCGGAGTTCCCCCGGCGGCATCGGGTCCACGAACCACAAGGGCATCGATATCGCCGTCCCGCGGGGGACTCCCATCTATGCCGCGGACGGCGGCACCGTCACCTACGCCGGGTGGATGGGCGGCTACGGCTATCTGGTCCAGATCGACCACGGAAACGGCTATGTGACCCGGTACGGCCACAACAGCAGCCTGACGGTCAGCGTGGGCACCAAGGTCTACAAGGGCCAGCAGATCGCCCGGGCCGGCTCCACCGGCAACTCCACCGGCAACCACTGCCACTTTGAGGTCCGCTATAACGGTGTGGCCAGAAATCCGCTGAATTACCTGTAGCGCAGAACCCCAGGACCGCCGGAACGCCCCGGCGGTCCTTTTTGTCCCCTTCCCCCCAGCGGACGGCGGCGGAGTTCACAGAATGTTCTTGTTTTTTCCAAGGGAACGTGCTAGACTGTAAAATCAGCATGGCCGCGTTATACGGCCGTAACCCGCCGCCCCGCCGGGGCGGCCGGCCGGGGTCCGCCCGCAAAAACGGGCCGGCCCGAAAAATGAGAGGAAAGGATACGGAAGACATGATGAAACGGAAACGTAACTTTTTGGCCTTGCTGCTGGCCCTGTGCCTTGCGGTAAGCGTTTTGGCCATCCCCGCGGCGGCGGACAGCACCGACGGCGCGTCTGGGGACAGCGGCACGGAGGAAACCGAACCTGGCGGCGGCTCCGATAATGACTCCAGCACTGGGGGAGACTCCAACACCGGAAACGGCTCCGGCTCCGACGACGGTTCCGGCTCTGGCTCCGATGACGGCTCCGGCTCCGGCGACGGTTCCGGCTCCGACGACGGTTCCGGCTCCGGCGACGGTTCCGGCTCCGACGACGGTTCCGGCTCCGGCGATGGTTCCGGCTCCGGCGATGGTTCCGGCTCCGGCGACGGTTCCGGCTCCGGCGATGGTTCCGGCTCCGGCGACGGTTCCGGCTCCGGCGACGGTTCCGGTTCCGGCGATGGTTCCGGCTCCGGCGACGGTTCCGGCTCCGGCGACGGTTCCGGCACGGAACAGCCCCCCGTAACCCCCGAAAAGCCCAATCCTCCCACGGCGCCCGCCCGCCCCCATTCCGGGGACCTCTCCTTCTCCGAGCGCAGCATTGATTTCGGCACGCTGGAAAAGAACGAGAAGGGCAGCAACCTGAGCCAGACCTTCCGGCTCACCAACTACGCCAACTCCACCATGTATCTCCGGTGGTCCAATCCCTCCGGCTTCACCGTCAGCGGGATGCCCTCTTCCCTCTCCGCCGGGGAAACCTCCGGCAAAATCACCATCTCCCTGAACAGCACGAAGAGCACCGGAACCTTCGACAAAACCTTCAGCGTCGAGGGCTATTTCATGAACGGCACCACCAGCGGAGATTCCCGGTCCTTCTCCATTTCCGTCTATGCCAAGGTTTCGGAAAAGGGCTACTCCATCGTTGCCGATCCCTCTTCCAAGGACTTCGGCAAGCTGAAAGAGGGCTATGACGAGAAGACCGCCAAGGAAAAGGAATTTACGGTTACCATCGAAAACAAGGGAGCCTCCAGCGTGCGGATGAACGGCGTGAAGGGCAACGACCACTTTACCGTCACCTCCGTCTGGAGCGAAACCGAAACCGTGCAGGCCGGCAAGGACGTGGATTACAAAATCGTCCCCAAGCAGTCCCTGAAGCCCGGGACCTACACCGACACCATCACCTTCCAGACCAAAGAGGGCGTCACCGCCGCCTTCAAGGCCACGGTGGTCGTTGAAAAGTCCGTGGCCCCCCTGACGGTGGACCCCGTCCTGGTGGATTTCGGCGCCGTGGAGGAGGGCTATGCCCAGCCCGCCGCCAAAACCATCACCGTGAAGAACAACTCCGACCGGGCCATGCGCCTGGAGCAGCCCATGTCCTACAGCTACGATTTCAGCCAGCTCTCCAACGTCACTCTGCCCGCGGGCGGCTCCACCACCTTCACCATCCGTCCCAGGTCCGGCCTGCCCACGAACAGCTATAACGGCATCATCGAGATCCAGTCCAGCGAAGCCTCCGCCAAGCTGGAGGTCCGCTTCGCCGTGAACCGGAAGGCCGGCCCCTCCTCCTTCAGCGACGTGCCCTCCGGCAGCACCTTTGCCGCGGACATCGCCTATGTCAGCCAGCAGGGCCTGATGAGCGGCAAGAGCGGCGGCCTGTTCAAGCCCCAGGAGGCCATCACCCGGGGCCAGCTGGTCACCATCCTCTACCGCCTGGAGGGCCAGCCCGCCGTCAGCGGCACGGGCTTCACCGACGTGGCCGCCGGGTCCTATTGTGAGCGGGCGGTAAAGTGGGCCTCCGCCAACAACATCACCAACGGGAACAAGGACGGAACCTTCCGCCCCAACGACCCCATCACCCGTGAGCAGCTGGCGGCCTTCCTCTACCGCTACAACAACCACAAGGGCTACAGCATCGCCAACCAGGCGGACCTGGGCAAGTTCTCCGACGGCGCCTCCGTCTCCTCCTACGCCAAGGACGCCCTGTCCTGGGCCAACGGCGTGGGCCTGGTCAACGGCACCGCCGACGGCCGCCTGAATCCCTCCGGCGGCGCCACCCGGGGCCAGGCGGCGGCCATCCTGCACCGCTTCTGCGTGAGCATCGGGAAATAACGCCGTCAGCCCTCCCCCCTTCTCCCCATACGTTTCAGGGCCCCGGAAACCGTTCCTGGTTTCCGGGGCCCTTTTTCCGTTCCGCCGAATCACTCCTGGACGTAGCCGCCCTGGTCCACGGCATAGCGCTTTCCGTCCACCGTGACGGAGGTGTTTTTGAAGATGCTTCCGTCCGCGTCCCGGAGGCGCCAGCCCCGGTCGTCCCTGGTCCAGCCGCCCATATCCACGCCCTTGAAGAGATAGCTGCTCAGCCCGATGGCCTCCCGAGTCTCGTCGTCCTGGAAGTGCCACCACTCCGAGCTCAGGCCCCGCATGCCCGTGGCCGTCATGTATTTCTCCAGAAGCTTGGCGTTGTCGTTGTTCAGGTAGGCAGCGGAGTACCAGCTCAGGTCGTGGATGGCGCTTTGCATCTCCAGTTCCTCGCCGCTGTCGATTTTCTCCAGGGTCAGGTCCAGGGCGATGCCCCGGTTGTGGGCGGAGGCCACCTTCGCCAGGAAGCTCCCCAGGCTGAACCGCCCGTTGTTGGTCATGATCTGGAAATAGGTGTCGTACTCCGGCGCTTCGCCGTCTTCGGCCCCGCCCTCCTCCGGGGGCTCCGCCGGGGCTTCGGCCTCCGGCTGGGGCTGCGTTACGGGCGGGGGCGGGTCCTCCCCGGGGTTCAGGCCGCCGCCCTCCCCCTCCTCCGGAAGGGTGAACAGGGGCTGGGAGGGGTCCGGGGACTCCGGGATGCGGCCGTCCTGAGAATCCGCGGGTATCGGGCCGTCCGGGCCGGGCTGGGGCCCGTCATACGGGGCCTGGCCCTCCTGGGCCTCCTCCTGGGCCGCCGCCTGGGCCTCCTCCTCGGCCTTTTGGCGGAGGGCCAGATCCTCCCGACTGAGCCGTTCCCCGGTCTCCGGGTCCGTCAGGAGCCCGTCCTCCAGGTCCACCACCCAGCCGGTGACGGGGTCCACGGCGCTGAGCTTCCCGTCCTCGTCCGCCCCGGCCTCCCCGTCGTAGACCAGGGCGGCCCAGTCCAGCTGGGCGGCGGTGGTGTCGTAGAGGAAGCGGGTGGCCTCGTTGGGGCGGAAGGCCTCGTAGATCTTCAGGCGGTAGCCGTCGGCCTCCGCCGCCAGGGCGGCGCTGAGGAGCTTTTTGGCGCAGGGGTAGAGGTAGGGAACCAGAAACCCCCCGTCGGCCTCCCGGATGTGCTCGAAGCCCTGGACCACCTGGTCCGTGATGCGCGCGATGGGGTTTTCGTGGACCTTGAAGACGGAGCGGTAGCTGTTGGTAATGTCATAGGCGCAGTGGTCCCCCACGTACTCCGGCAGGTTGATCATGCAGAAGCGGCTGTCCACCCAGCCGTACTGGTCCTTATACCGGACCCGGAACCAGTCCCCGCTCTCCTCCAGCACGCAGAGCGCAGTCCCGCCGGGAAGCTTCCCCAGGACGGGGGACTCCGGGTCGGCCTTTTCATAATAGGGCTGCTCGATAATCGGCCAGACGGTGGCGTACAGCGGGTCCGCGGAGGCAAAGAACACCGCCTCCTCCTGGGAGCGGAGGGTCCCGTTCTGGTCCTTCGCCTCCACCCGGAAGCGGTGGCGGGACCCGGAGCCCAAACGGCCCAGCGCATAGGTGAAGCTCTCCGCCGGCTCCAGGGTTTCCAGCAGGGTCCACGCCTCTCCGTCCCACTCCTGAACCTCGTAATACTCCCCCCGTGTCTCGTCCCACTCCAGGGTGAACACCCGGGGCTCCGTCTCCGAATAGAGAAGGTTCAAATCGTCCCCCAGCAGGTCCTGGCGCTCCACGCGGATCGTGTTGGAGACGGGGCCGCAGAGCGCGTAGCCCTCCCCCCGAATCCCGGCCCGGACGCAGATCTGCAGCGGGCGGTCATAGCCGGGCAGCGTCAGGTCCCCGTCCTTCTTGCCGACCTTCAGGCGTGCCTCCGTTCCATCGGCCGTGGCGGCGGAGACGGCCCCGCCCTCCTCCAGGGAAAAGACCTCGTAAAAATCGGGGGCCTGTCCCGCCGTCTTCCAGGAGAGGGCCAGGGTCCCCGGTCCCGGCGTCCCCACCGCCTCCGGCGCCTCCAGCGCCGCGGGCTGCACCGAGGCCCTCAGCTCCTCCCCGGCGATTTGCCGGGTGAGGCCCAGCAGGTTCCTCCCCTCCGTTATCGCCTGAACGTGAAGCTCCAGGGGCAGGACGGCCTCCTCCAAGAGAAAGCCGGGGGAGGCGCAGTCCTCCTGAAGCCGGAGGTCCCCGCTTCTGCACGTGAGCCGGTAAAAGACCGGGGCGGGCGCTTCCCGCTCCGCCTCCGGCTCCCGGGCCTCCGGCCAGTCCAGCCGGGCGCTTCCGTCTTCGTTGAGGCAGACGCGGACGTCCCCCTCCGCAAAGCCGGGCCGGACGCCGCCGGGTATGTAGAAATAAGCTGCCGCCAGGACCGCCAGCGCAAGGGCGGCGGCTCCGGCCGCGATGATGGTTCGATTCATCCGAATACTCCTCCACGGGTCAGGCTGAAGGTTCAAAGGTGCGGGGCCCCTTCCGGGGCGCGGCCCCGTCAAAAGACGGCGTAAACCGTCTCGTAATCCGGGCCCTTCTCCGTGTACACGGTGAAGCCGTCGTAGATCAGCTCCCCGTCCTCGCCGTCGATCACCAGGCAGCTGGGGGCGTAGTCCGCGGAAAGCGGGCGCCCGATGGCGGCGTAAAGCTCACTGACCGGCCGGCCCACCAGCCCCTCGGCTATGGTCTTGGGGTCCGCCGCAGGCTGGGACTCCGGGGTTTCCTCCGGCTGGGGCTCCGGCTGGGGTTCCGGCTCCGGCTCCGGCTGGGGTTCCGGCTCCGGCTCCGGCTTGGGCTCCGGTTTGGGCTCCGGCTTGGGCTCCGGTTTCGATTCCGGTTCCGGCTTGGGCGCGGGCTGCTCCTCCGGCGGGTCCGCCGGAGGGTCCTTCTCCGGAGGGGCCGGGGGCGGCGAGCCGGCCGTCTCCCCTCCGGCGGGAGCGGGCGCCCCTCCGGCTTCGGCGGGGACTTCTTCCTCCCGGGCTTCCCCGGCGGGGGCTTCTTCCTCCGGTCCGCCGCTCCCCTGGGCTTCGGTCCGGCCGTTCTCCTCCGGCTCCTCCGCCTCCGGGGAAGACGCCGTTTCCCCGGGGGCGGAATCGCTCCGGCCCGCCGGTTCCCCGGCGCTCCCCTGCGGGGCGGCGTCCTCCGCCTGGGGGGTCTGGCCGCCGCAGGCGCAGAGGGCCCACAGCAGCGCGGTGCAAAACAGGATGCTCCATATCTTTCTCATGTGACCGTCTCCTTCCTCTCAGCTCTTGGGCCGCACATAGTTCCAGCTGTTGCCGGAATCGTAGAACTTATAAAGATTGATGTCAAAGCGCTTTTTCCGGCGGTAGGCCATCTCCAGCTCGGTGTCGAAGATGTAATTCCTGCCGTCCATGTTGATCTCCACCCAGCTGTGGGGCGCCCGGTTCCGGCCCACGGTGCCGCTGTAGATCACGGAGTCGTACCCGATCCAGCGGGAGAGATACCAGAAGAGGGAGGCGTAGCAGTAGCAGTTTCCATAGCCGGTGGTGAGCATGCGCAGGGCGTCCGTCTCCATGAAGTCATGGGCCCCGAATTCGTAGGGCGGGCGGCGCAGGTAGGTGAAGGAATCCCGCGTGTAGAGGAAAAGGGCGCGGAGCATCTCCTCCCGGGTCTGGGAGCTGTCGGTGTGGGTCTGCACGATCTTGCGGAGGCGGGAATCCAGGTCGCCGTTTCCGGTGGTGAAGTGCCCCCGGGCGTTGAAGGTGAAGCTCCCCACGCTGCCGTCCCGGACCACGTCGCCCCGGGCGCCGTCATAGCAGTACAGCCAGCCGTCCACCAGATGGAAGCCGTCCTCCGGGACCTCGTCCCTGGCGGTGTGGGAGGTCCAGTGCTCTCCGCCGTCCCCGCCGCTGTGCTCGTGGCTGACGGTGGCCTCCATCACGTCGTAATAATACCAGCCGGAGGGGGCCACGTCGATGTAAAAGGCGGGGTGACTGCGGTCAATATAGTCCTTGTCCGCCGCCCGGCCCAGGGCCCGGTTCAGCAGCACCACCGCCGCCGCCCGGTTGATGCTCTCCTCCGGCTTAAAGAGCCCGTCGCTGCCCCCCTGGGCCCAGCCGTAGGCCCGGGCGGAGCGGATGAAGGGGGCGTTTGGGTCGTCCTCGGGCACGTCCGGGAACAGCTCCGCGTCGGTCCGCAGGGGGAAGAAGCTGGCGACGCAGCGGACAAACTCGCCCCGGCTGACCTCCCTTCCGGTGTCCAGCAGTCCATCCTCCGCCTCCAGCACGCCCAGGCCCGCCAGGGTTTTCACCGCGTCGGCGTACCACGCGCCGTCGGGAACGTCGGCATAAGCCGCGTCGGGGACCGGGGTGTCCGGGGGCAGAAGCCGGTAGAGCATCTGGGCCGCCTCCGCCCGGGTGACCTGCCGGGCGGGGTGGAAGGAGGGAAAGGCCCCGCCGCTGCCGAAGGCATAGGCGCTGTGGGGCCCGCCGGACAGGGTGATCCCCGCCGCGATCCAGCCCTCCCCCGCCTTCGGGTTCTTCTGCTTTTTCCGGCTGTCGGCGGAGGGCTCCTGGTCCGGGGCGAGTCCCCCGTGGTCCTCCGCCTCCGCCGGGCGGCCGGGCTGTCCGGCCCCGCTCTCCCGGGAGGGGGCCACGCCGCCGTTGTCCCCTTCCGCCGCGGGGCGGCCCGGGGCGCTGGGCGCGCGCTCCGGCGGCGGGGCCAGGCCGCCGAAATCCTCCTCGCCGTAACGCTCGGGGCCGGAAATTCCGGCGGCCCGGACCGGCGCCGCGGTGACCGCCATCACCAGGACCAGCAGAAGCGCGATCCATCTGTTCTTATCCATACGTTCTCTCTCCTCTTATAAAAGCTCAGGGCATCGGTGTGCCCCATTCCGGGGAATAGGCCAACCCCAAGGGCTGCACATTCTCCGGGAGATACAGGCCAATCCCATTGCCCTCCAGCAAAAACGCCTCGTAATAATTTCCATCCGAGGCCGGAACCAGCATTTGGGATTCCGGGTTGATGGCAGGAAGAATTACATCCTCCGGAATTTGGGGACCTGTGATCAGGCTGTAGCCCGGCAGATCCTCCGAGGGCTCTGAATGGAGGGTGACCTCGCCGTACCAGGTGTAGAGGTCCTCCGGCGGCGCGCTCCCCCGGCTGGGGGCGGGCATCAGGGGGACATTCTGGATGAGATACCGGAGGTTCCGCTCCACCAGCTCCGCCGCCACGAAGTCCGCCTCCCGCTGGGAAACCAGGTCCAGCCGGTAGGGCATGGACCGGGAGAACAGCGCCCCGGCGAAGCTGTCCGCCAGATAGGGATAGAGGTTGTTCCCGAAGGAATCCCGGAACATCAGCAGGGACCCCTCCCCACCGCCCCGGGTCATGATGGTCAGGTTTTCCGCCGAGCGGATGGGCGCCTCGTATTCGACGTTCAGCGTCCCGCCGTAAACCCAGTCGGTTTCCAGCCCGTCCCCGGCGGGATAGAGCATGGCGTAAAGGTCGCCCCTGTGGCGCTCCTCCGGGGAAAAGGGCCCCTGGAAGTACCGGGATTCCCGCCCCAGGGCCCCATTGATCCCGTCGGCGGCCAGGGCCGCCCCCCTGCCGTTCCAGTGGGAGTCCGTCCGGAAATACAGCGTCTCCTCCTGCTCCCGGAAGAGGGCGAAGCAGTCCAGATAGTTCACGCCCAGTCCCGCCAGCGCCTCCGCCAGCCGCTCTGCGTCGCTGCGGCCCGGGGAGTGCGTGACGCCGGGCATATGCTCCGGATACAGGGCGTTCTTATTGGGCGCCACGGTGAAGAGGAACTCCGCCCCCAGGCTCTCGCAGTACTCCGCCATCAGGCTGAGGTTGCGGGCGGCGGAAAAGATCTCCCGGTCCGTCATGGGGTCCAGCCCGGCGTAATCCGGCAGGGTGTCCCCGAAGTACAGCCAGCCGTCCTCCCCCAGCACCACGTCCCCGGTAATGGAGCTGTGAAGCCCCCGGGCGTTCAGGGCGGACCAGAGGGTGATCATCTCCTGCCGGAGGAAGAAATTGTCCGCCGCGTAGTCCTGCACCTGGGAGAGCCAGGCCGTGTTCCACGTCCCGTCCGCCTTCCGGAGGGCGGGCGCGGCGGAGAGGGCCTGGTTGCCCCCCGCGGGGTCCCCCCGGGGGCCCGCCGGCATTCCCAGGGAGGGGATCAGGCACAGCAGCAGGATCAGCGCCGAAAAGGCGGCGTATGGGAGCTTCTTTTTCATGGCAGCGCCTCGCAAGTGTTTTTCGAACGGGGACCGTCCCCGCCGCCCCGGAGGGCGGCGGGGCATACCCCGGGTTCGCTCTACTAATCAAGTACCCAAAAGGCCCGGTTTGGTTTTATGGTTTCGGAAAATCCGGGAAATTTTTTTGCCTTTCGCTGGCCCCCTAGAGTCTGTTTTAAAACCGTCAAAACGTCGTCTCGGGGCGTCTTTTCCCGCCAGGACTGCGTTGATTTGACTTGAAATCCGTCAGGATTCCCGCGTCAAATCGCCTTGCCTGGCAGAAAAATCCGCCCCAATCCGGCATTCCGCCGGTTTTAAAACAGACTCTAGGAAACCAACTGTGGGGATTTCCGAGGAAATGTTTGCCGGATGCAAGGCAAACATTTGCGGGCGGGCGGCCGCCCGGCAAACATTTTTAACGCCGCAGACGACAACATTTGCCGGAAAAACGTGCGTTTGGGCTGATGAGAACAGGCCCTAGAACTGGGCGTAAATGAACGGCTGGAAGCCGCTGCCCGCCGCCGCCAGGAGGCAGAGGGCGAACAGCGCCGCCGCCCCGGCGTAGGAGCATCCCTCCGCCCAGCCGCCGTTCAGAAGCTTTTTCAGCCGGGGACCCACCGGGAGGCTGGCCAGGACGCCCACCCCCAGGGCGCACCACACCGCGGGGCTGATCCGCTCCAGGGCCAGGGTGGAGGCGGGCAGGCGGGCGAAGCCCGTGAACATGGCCCGGAGCACCGTTGCCGCCTCCCCCACGGAGGCCGCCCGGAAGACCACGAAGCCCACGCAGACGGCCAGCAGCGTATAGACGTGCCCCAGGCAGCGGCCCAGGGGCTTTTCCTGAAGCCGCTCCATGGGCAGGGCGCTCTCCAGGACGGAGAGGAGGCCGTGCCATGCCCCCCAGAGGACGAAGGTCCAGCTGGCCCCGTGCCACAGGCCGCAGAGCAGGAAGACCACCGCCTTGTTGAAGCACTTCCGGGCCGTGCCCCGCCGGCCGCCCCCCAGGGGAATGTACAGATAATCCCGGAACCAGAAGGAGAGGGACCGATGCCAGCGCCGCCAGAACTCGGTGATGGAGGCGGAGACATAGGGGTAGTCAAAGTTCTCCGGAGTCTCAAAGCCAAACAGCTCCCCCAGGCCGATGGTGTAGCCGGACACGCAAAACGCTATTTTTTCCTTAGTCGCAAAACTGGCGTTAAA
>CANPTW010000062.1 GCA_947577075.1 uncultured Oscillibacter sp.
GGGCCCGGAGGCGGCGGGTCTGCTCCTCCCGCTCACAGGTGAGGAAGATTTTATAGTCGTAGTATTTCGCCAGGGACGGGTGCTGGGAGTAGGTGCCCTCCACGATGGTCAGGGGCTCCCACAGCTCCACGGGGTCCCTGAAAAGCCCGGTCCGGCAGTCGTAGGGCCGGTAAGCCGTGTCCCCGCCGTCCCGGCCGGGGGAATCCAGCACCTCCCGCCGCAGCCGCGCCAGGTCCATGTTCCCGGCGGGAAGGTCCATCCAGTCCTCCCCCCGCCGCTCCGGCGGGAGGTAAAAGTCGTCCATGTGGACCAAATCGGAGGAACAGACCAGAAGGCCCGCCGCCAGCTCGGCGAAGCCCGTCTTCCCGCTGCCGCAGCGGCCGTCCACGGCGAAGAGAGCCGGCCTCTTCCCCGGAATCCCGGCGTCCCGGGCCAGCTTCTCCAGCGGGACCAGCGCCGGGAGATACCGGGCGAAGTCCAGCCGCAGGACCCGGTAGTGGGGGTTGTAGGCCCTCCGGAACGCCTCGCTGTGAGAGACTGGGGGACAGCCCTCCCGCCGCCAGCCCTCCAGATATTCCCCCATGCCGGGGACGGGGAGGGCGGCCAGCTGATCCAGCTTTTGGGCTAGGCCCGCCTCCGTTCCCTCCGTGGAGCACATGGTCCGGGTGAACATCCGCCCGATCAGGGGCAGCTCCCAGAGGGTGGAAAGGGATTGGGTAATGGGGAAGCGGCACAGGCCGTTTCCGATGGGCTCCGGGGAACGGGGCTCGGTTCCCGCCTCCCTCCGCTCCGCCAGCAGGGCGGCCAGCACCTTGTCCGGACTTTGAACCATGTGGGCGGGGCCGAACTCGCTCTGATAGGCCAGCTTGGCGAAGTCCCGGGGCTCCATTTGGGGATACTTCGCCCAGTGCTCCCGGGCAATGGCGGGAAAATCCACCTTCATACTTCCAGCTCCCTTGCCGCCAGGTCCGCCGCCCGGCGGAGGTATTCCTCCAGGCGGCATTCCTCCGTTCCGGCGACCTGAATGCCGCAGGAGGAAGAGGGGATCAGGATCTTGGGCGCTTCGGCCCCGGAGACGGCGGCGGCCATGGCGGGGGAAACCTCCCCCAGGATGCCGTTGGCCAGGATGACGCCGATGGGCCCCAGAATCAGGTCCGCCCGGGCGGCGTTGTGGACCACGGCGTTTTCGCCGGTGGCGCCCTGGACGGCTCCGGCCTTCAGCATGGCGGCGGTGGCCATGACGTTGGTTCCCACGCAGAGGAGGCGGCAGTTTTCCGGAAGCCGGGGCTTCAGCAGCTTCACCAGCTGGCTGCCCACGCCGCCGCCCTGGCCGTCCAGGATTAAAACCGTGCGGGTCTGTTTCACGTTCTCACCTCCCGAAGAGCTCCGCCGCCCGGCGCATGTTTTCCATAATGGGGACGGCGAAGGGACAGCGCGTCTCACACGCGCCGCAGGCGGCGCATTCCCCGGCCCCGTGGGGCAGGGCGGCATAGTGCTCCCGCACCGTCTCCGGGACGGATTCCTGGGCCTGGGCGAGGTTCAGAAATTTGGTGACGTCCGCCACGCGGATCCCCTTGGGACAGGGGGCGCAGTGGCCGCAGTACATGCAGCGGCCCCTCCAGCTGATTTTGGGCAGGGCCGCCAGGGCGGAGGCGTAGTCCCGCTCCGCCTCCGGGGCCTCCTCAAAGGCGATGCTCCGCTCCAGGTCCTCCAGGCTCCGGGCGCCGGACATGACGCAGGCGACGCCGGGGCGGTCCAGGGCGTATTGGAGGCACTGCCAGGCCGTCAGGGCCTTTCCCGCCGGGGAGAGGTCCCCGCTGAGCAGATCTCCGCCGCCAAAGGCCTTCATCACCGTGACGCCCACCCCCAGGCGCTGGCAGGTTTCATACAGCTCCTGCCGCTCCGGGTCCATGTTCAGAAGCGGCGCGGCATAGTTCTTGGGGGCCCACAGCTCCTCCACGTCCTCTCCGGCGGGCTGGAGGTCGTAGCAGGGGTTCACGCTGAACATCAGCACGTCGATCAGGCCGGAGCGCACCGCCGCCAGGGCCACCTGGGGATTGTGGCTGGAGAGGCCCAGGCAGCCGGCAGCGCCGGAGGTCTTCAGCTCCAGGGCGTATTCCATCACGGGGCCCCTCCGGACCGCCTCCCAGTCGGCCATGGAGTCCACATAGTGGATCATGCCGATTTCCACATGGTCCGTCTCCAGCCGCCGCAGCTGGTCCCCGAAGCTCTCCCGGACCTCAGCGATGTTCCGGGTCCGTTTGTATTGGCCGTCCTTCCAGACGGAGCAGAGGTGGGCCTGAAGAACGAACTTCTCCCGCCGCCCCCGCAGCGCCCGGCCCAGGCTGGAACGAAAGTCCGGGTTGGGGGCGTAGAGGTCGATGCAGTTGACCCCCGCGGCCTCCATCACGTCCAGCCACCGGCTTACCTCCTCGGGGGTCTTTTCCAGGAACCCCTCGCAGCCCATGCCGATCTCGCCGACCCGGATGCCCGTCCTTCCCAAAGTGCGATACCGCATCTCGCGTCCTCCTTATGTGTATGTTGCGGGCTTCAAAGCCCGGTCCGTATCCCAGCATACCATGTGGAGCCCGCTCCATGTCAAGAGCCTTTTTCATATTTCATATTTTCGGCCCGGAAGCGGACGGAATCCGGAACCGGAAAAGCGGAGGCCCGCCGGCGGATTCCGGCGGGCCTTCCTGTTCAAATCTGTGGCGCGGCGTTCAGCCCAGCCATCCGAAGAGGCCCCGGGGCTCCTCGCTGCCCTCCAGCAGCACGCCGGCCGCCGCCAGCATCTGGGCCGCGTCGGCCCGGGTCACCGCCTGTTCCATGGTCTGGCTCCCGAAGCTCCCGGCGGAAAGAACGCTGACCGCCTCCATATTTCCCACGGCCTGGGCCGCCCAGGAGGGGGCCGCGCCCCGGTCCGCGTACCACACGTCCAGGTCCACATCCCCCAGGTCCAGCACCCGGTCCAGAATGGTGGCGGCCTCGTTGAAGGTGACGCTCTCGTCTCCGCGGAAGGCCACGCCCTCCGCCGTGTGGCTGCCCTGGATCACGCCGTCCGCGGCCGCGGCCGCAGCGTAGGCCTTGGCCCAGGTGGGAATGGCCTCGTCGTCACAGAAGCCCGTCATGGTGACGCCGGTCACCTCCCGGCCGGCGGTTTCCAGGGCCATGGCCAGGAATTCGCTTCGGCTCACCGGCTGGTCCGGCTGGAAGTAATAGAGGTCCCCGATTTTCCCCCCGGTGAAGACGCCCTTTTCCGCCAGGCTCTGGGCGGCGCAGGCGGCGGGAGAGCCCTGGGTGTCGGCGTAGGTGACTCCGGACCGGGTTTTGTCAATGGCCACGGTGACCTTGGCGGGAACCGAGACGTGGCCCTGGCTGTCGGTGGCGGTGTAGGTGAAGCGGTCGGAGCCGGTGACGCCCTCGTCGGGGGTGTAGGTGAATCCGCCGCCCTCAATGACGACGGTGCCCTTCCGGGGCTCCTCCGCCAGGGCGAAGGTCATTTCATCCCCCTCGGGGTCCGAGGCCAGGAACTGGCCCTGGCCGGGGATGTCCCGATAGGTGCGGATCTCCATGTCCCAGACCTGCGGGGCTCCGGCCTCCGGGGCGGCTTCCTCCTTTTTTCCGAACAGCGCCGAGGCGCTGCCGGTCAGCAGTGCCGCCGTCAGGAGCAGGACGGCGGCGGTGGTGAGCTGTTGTTTCATAGGAAATCATCCTCCTGTATGAATTGGTACAGGAGTAGTGTTTTCCCATTCCTTGAAATTATGCGAAAAACCGCCGCCCCGGAAAACCGGGGCGGGCGAGAGCGTATCAGTACCTTAAAACAAAATAGATCACGTATACCCAGCTCAGCAGCCCATGGAAAATGGCCCAGCCCACGGACCGCCAGGTGGTGTAGCTGATGACCATGGCCAGGGCGCTGCCGAAGGTGACGCCTGTCCGGACGGTTTTTTTCACCACCGTCTGCCGGTTTTCGTCCATAGTCTTACTCCTTTCTCACCGCAACGGCGACCTTGCCGCCCTCCGCATTTCCGGTGAGCGCTTCTTGATGCCCGACACCACCCCCATGGCCATGTACAGCGTGACGATGGACGACCCGCCGTAACTGAAAAAGGGCAGGGTGATGCCGATGGTGGGCATGACGAAGAGGCACATGCCGATGTTGATGACGGTCTGGAAGATCAGGATGGAGGCCATGCCCACGCAGACGTAGCGGTAAAAGGGGGTCTTGGCCCGCTTGGCCACCAGCAGGACCCGGAAAATAATGGCCGCCAGCAGCAGCATAATGGCAATGCAGCCGAAGAGGCCCAGCTCTTCCCCCGCCACGGAGAAAATCAGGTCCGTCTGCTTTGCCGGAAGGGACTCGCTGCTGCTCTGGGTCAGGCTGCCGTCCAGATAGCCCCGCCCATAGAGCCCGCCGGAGCCGATGGCCAGCAGGCTCCGGGTCTGCTGCCAGCCCACCCCCCGGGGGTCGAAGCTGTGGTCAAAGAGGACGATGAAGCGGTTCAGCATGTACTGCATGTTCTCCGGCACCAGGTCCAGCAGCAGCACGGCGGCGGCGGCTCCCCCGATCCCGGCGAACAGCAGCAGGAACCACCGCAGGGCAAAGCCCGCCACAAAGGCCATGCAGAGGAAGATGAACACGAAGACCAGCCCGTTTCCCATGTCATGGGAAACCAGGAAGTACAGCCCGCAAAGACCGAAGGTGTGCCCCGCCACAAAGGCGGCGGAGGGAAAGGACTTCAGATCCTCCTTTTCCTGCCAGAGCCACTCGATCTGTTTTGCCAGCAGGAGGACGAAGGTGATCTTCACCACCTCCGCCGGGCCGATCTGGAAGGGGACCAGGGGAAATTTCAGCCAGGCCCGGTTGCCGGTGCCGCCGCTGACGCCGAAGGGCGTCCGCAGCAAAAGGATGAAAACCACGTTGAACGCCAGCATCCACTTCCACTTCCGGGTAATGGACTCCAAGTCCAGCATGGAGAAGAAAATGTATACGCAGATTCCAAGACCCAGGGCCGCGGACTGGATGATCATCCGGCGCATGCCCGTGCTGGGCTCCAGGTATCGGGTGGCGCTGTATACCAGCACGATGCCGTACAGCGTGGCGGTGCAGCAAAGGGCCAGCAGCACCAGGTCGGCCTGCTGGATGAAGTCTGCCAGGGTGGCTTTCAGTCGGTTCAGCATGATACTCTCCTTGGACGGCGGGCGTATAGCGGCCCTCAAAAACGCGGACAGCAGTCCGGCGGACAGAGGCGGCACATCACGGCGGCTTCTCCTTCGTTCCGCGCCGCCTGTATCCGCCTCCCTTCCCGCCGCTGTTTCCGCGGGTTGCGGCAGATGGGAACAAGGTATTGTATCACAAATAAAAAAACCTGTAAACGGCGGAAATTTCTTTTTACACTCTGTTCAAATTGTGATATACTGAATTGATTTTAAGGAAGCCCGAAAGGATGACTGCCTGTGGATTACATCTCCCATAGCGAGGCCGGGACCGAGGAGCTGGGCCGCCGCCTGGCCGCCGCCCTGGCGCCCGGGGCCGTGGTGGCCTATCGCGGTGGCCTGGGAATGGGGAAGACCGCCTTCACCCGGGGCCTGGCCCGGGGCCTGGGCTATGAGGGCCGGGTGACCAGCCCCACCTTCACCATTGTCAACGAGTACGAGGGCACCGGCCTGCCCCTGTTTCACTTCGACATGTACCGGCTGGAGGACGCCGCCGACCTCTTCGACATCGGCTGGGAGGACTATCTGGACCGGGGGGGCGTCTGCGCCGTGGAGTGGAGCGAGCGGGTGGAGGAGGCCCTGCCGGAGAACGCCGTCACCGTCTCCATCGCCCGGCACCCGGAGCGGGAGGACTGGCGGATCGTCGCCGTGGAAGGAGTGGGGCCGATATGAGAATCCTGGCTCTGGAGACTGCCGCCAAGGCCGTCTCCGCCGCCGTTACGGAGGACGGGAGGGTCCTGGCCTCCGGCTTTCAGGACACGGGGCTGACCCACAGCCGGACCCTGATGCCCATTGTGGAATGCCTGCTGAAAAATACGGATATGACCATTGCGGAGATGGACGCCGTCGCCGTCTCGGCGGGGCCGGGGTCCTTCACCGGCGTGCGGATCGGCGTTGCCACGGCAAAGGGGCTGGCCTTCGCCGGGGACAAGCCCTGTGCGGCGGTGTCCACCCTGGCGGCCCTGGCCCGGAACGCGTCGTTTTGGGACGGGCTCATCGTCTGCGCCATGGACGCCCGGCGGCAGCAGATCTATAACGCCCTCTTCGAGGCCAGGGCCGGGGTCCTCACCCGCCTGACCCCGGACCGGGCCGTCGCGCTTTCCGATTTGGCGGAGGAGCTGCGGGGAGATCCCCGCCCCAAGACCGTTCTGGGAGACGGGGGGCGGATGTGCTTCGACGTTTTAACGGCGTCCGGAATTTCCTGCCGCCTGGCCCCGCCCCACCTGCTGAAGGAAAACGCCGTGTCCGTCGCCCTGGAGGCGGAGGATATTGCCCGGGCGGGGGGACTGGTTTCCGCCCAGGAGCTGGCCCCGGTGTACCTGCGCCCGCCCCAGGCGGAGCGGCTGCGCCTGCAAAGGGAAGCGCGGCCGAAGAGCCCTCCCGCGCCCTGACGGCCCGGCGGAGCGCCCGGGCGGCGGGGATTGACGACTGGATTTTCATTATTTCAAGATAGAAGGAGTATTTTTATGAACGGAAAAGTACACGTCATGGACCACCCCCTGGTGGCCCACAAGCTGACCATCCTCCGGGACAAGAACACCAGTGTCAAGGACTTCCGGGAGCTGGTTTCCGAGATCGGCATGCTGATCACCTATGAGGCCACCCGGGATCTGCCCCTGACCACCTGCGAGGTGGAGACGCCCATCTGCAAAACCACCGCCCCCATGCTCAAGGGGAAGAAGTTCGCCGTGGTGCCCATTCTTCGGGCGGGCCTGGGCCTGGTGGACGGCGTGCTCAGGATGGTGCCCTCCGCCCGGGTGGGCCATATCGGCCTGTACCGGAACGAGGAGACTCTGGAGCCGGTGAAGTACTTCTGCAAGATGCCCAAGGACGTGGCGGAACGGGACGTGCTGATTGTGGACCCCATGCTGGCCACCGGAGGCAGCGCCGAAGCCGCCATCGGATTCATGAAGGAGTACGGCTGCACCACCATCAAGCTGATGGTCCTCCTGGCCGCGCCGGAGGGCATCGCGCGCATCCAGAAGAGCCACCCCGACGTGGACATCTACTGCGGCGCGGTGGATGAAAAGCTGAATGAAAACGGCTATATCGTCCCCGGCCTGGGGGACGCGGGCGACCGGATTTTTGGAACGAAGTAACGAAGGAAAGAAGAACAGCCGCCCGAAGGGCGGCTGTTCAGCCTGTCAAAAACCCTCGCCTTTGGCGAGGGTTTTTGGTAAAATGAAGGAGGAGTGAAGCGGAGTAGAAAGCCGGAAAAAGGACAGCCGGAAAGAAGCAGTCCTAACAGATATAGAAGGTATTGTGCCGAAAGAACATCTGCTGCGGAAAGTAGAGCGGGTAATGGATTATGAATGGATTTACCGGAATTAAGCGGGGAAATCTTTGCGCATATTCTGAACAAAACGCTGAATCATCAACTGGCAGGGCCTAAGATGGTGTTTATAGACGGAACGCACATCAAGGCGCCGGGCAACAAAAAGAAATATCAAAAGAAACAAGCAGCGCGAACGGCAAAGGCGTACGGGCAGCAGCTTCGGGAGGAAGCGGCGGCGGAACGGGAGAAGCTGGGGAAGAAAAACGATGATGGCGAAGCAGCCGACGGTTCCGGCGGCGGGACGGTGCGTAAAACGGTGTCCACCACCGGCCCGGAGTGCGGAATGTTTGCGAAAGGCGGCCATGAGCGGCAATCTGCCTGCGAGGCCCATACCGCCTGTGACCGGCATGGCTGGATATTAGGGGTAGAAGTAACCGCCGGAAATGCAAACGGCAGCACAGCGTGGGATGCGGTGTATGGCCAGGTAACAGGCCGATTCCCGGAAGCAGCCTTCATCGTCATGGACGCGGGCTGCAAAACACCTTGGATCGCCAAAAAGCCCTTGGAGGACAACTGTATTCCCATCCTTCCGTACACGCGCTGCAAGGGCAGGAAAGACCGCTTTCGTCCCTGGGACTTCACGTATGACCGGCTTCAGGATTGCTTTGCATGTCCGAAAGGCCAGGCGCTCCGCCATACCACCACCGGCAAAGATGGAAAACGAATGCATCGCAGTAGCCCCAAGCTATGCCAATGCTGTCCTTGCAGGCAGCTCTGCAGCGCCAATGGGAAAGGGCGGCGTCTGCTTACGACTCACATTGGGCAGGAGCACCTTGACCTGGCTGAACAGCTGCGCAAAACCCGGCGGGGGAAGGAGATGTATTCCTTACGCAAAGAAAGCATTGAACGGGTCTTTGCAGATGCAAAGGAAAAACATGGCATGCGTTATACCCGCCACCGCGGTCTGGCCCGGGTTTCTACCTGGGTGAGGCTTAAATTTGCTGTCATGAATCTCAAAAAGTCAGCTCTTTGGTTCGGGAAATTCCTTGATCCTTCCCGCTTTTCCCTTCTTTCCTTCCGCTATTCCTCTGGTTCCCTTCTTCTTGCGGATAATCCGAGAAATGGGATTATCCGCACCTTCTGCGCAATCCGCCCTTTTCCTCTCATCGAACCGCATGGTTCTTCCTTGAATACGGCCTGATAAGTTTTGAGGCATTTTCTCATTTGGAAATTCTTCCATATAAAATCCCCAGATTCAGGGAAAACTGAATCCGGGGTGATGATTATCATGAGCTTCTTCCGCAGAACAGACCGGCCCTATTTTGAGGGTTGGTATTTCAAGCACCAGACCCAGCAGGGACAGACCCTCGCCCTGATTCCCGCCTTCCACATCGACAGCGAGGGATGCCGCTCCGCGTCTCTCCAGGTCATTTCCAACGACAGGTCATGGTGACTGGAGTACCCACAGCTTCAAATTTCCCGGCAGCCGTTCCAGATCCAGCTAGGGTCGTCCCGCTTTGACTGCCGGGGGATCGACCTCCAAATCCAGCGGGACGGCCTTTCTCTCCGAGGCGCTCTGTGCTATGGCCCGTTTACCGCCCTTCAGTCCGACATCATGGGGCTGTTCCGGTTTTTCTCGGGGATGCAGTGCGCCCATGGCGTCGTCAGCATGAGGGACTCTCTAAGCGGAGCGCTGGAGCTGAACGGCGAGACCCTGGATTTTTCCGATGGGGTCGGATATATCGAGACGGACCGGGGCCGTTCCTTTCCCAGTAAGTACCTCTGGACTCAGTGCGCATGGGACGGGATGGAGGGCGGCAGCCTGATGCTTGCGGTTGCGACGATCCCCCTGCCCGTGGGAGGCTTTACCGGCTGTATCTGCTCCGTCTTTCACGGCGGCCGGGAATACCGCCTGGCAACTTATCGGGGGGCCCGAATCGAGGCTTGGTCCCCCTCGGCCGCGGTAATCCGCCAGGGGAAGTATTGCCTGGAAGCGGAGCTTCTGACCGAGCGAAGGCAGGCCCTCCGGGCCCCGGCGGAGGGCCGCATGGAGCGCGCTATTCACGAGAGCCTCTGTGCGGAGGTATGCTATCGCTTCCGGCATGGGAAAGATCTGCTGTTTCAGCATACGGATCCCAGCGCCAGCTTTGAGTATTCCTCGACAGACTGATGTTTACAGGGGACCTGTCAGCCGGTAATCAAGAAGATGGCTCAACAGGGTCCTCGGTTCTGTCCCAAGGCGGTCGGCAAGCTCCACCATGTGCGCGTCAATGAGGCCAAGGTTTCTCTCCTCAAATCTCCTTTTCCCCTCGTCGGTCTTTAAGACCACACTGTCGCACAGCTCCACCAGCTTGGCGCCCAGCCGTTCAAAGCATTTTTGTGAGGGAAGGTTGTCCACCTCAATTACTGCCTTAAATTCTCCCTTGCCTGTAATGCGCTGAATCTCATTCAAGTACAAGCGGATGCTCTGCGGCCCAAGACCCTGGCGAGTGTGCTTCGCCCCCAGCTCTATCGCAATTTCCCATAAGTCGGCGCTTGTGTCCTTGATCCCAAGATAGCCGGCGGGAATGCCGTCCTTCTCAATGACGCAATAGAACACCTCTGGAGGTGAAATTTCATTTATGAATAGGTTTTCCCCTTTCTCTTTCGCCGCATTGTACACAGATTTGTACATGATCGAATACTGTGCCCTGACGCCGCAGTAAAATTTCTCGTCCTCCGGCGTAATTGGTCGGATAACGATTTCGTCGTCACACGCAAATATGGCCCGGGATTTTTCACGGGAGAAGTCCCAGGGTTCTTTTTTTGCCGCCGACTGTGCCTCGACCAACGATTTTTCACCAGATTGAATGACGTCGTCAATGACGTTTTTTAAGGCGTCTCTCCAGTCCGGCATGTCGGCAGGAAAGCTCTCCAGTTTGTCCAGGATTTCCTGGTAGAATCCCTTCGTCTGTTCCTGCTGTGCTTTTTGGTAAATATCGCCCATGTCATTGCTCCCTTTTTTCTGTATTACCTGACTTTCACGTACTGCTGTATATTATAATGGGCAGTGATAGTTTCCGGAATAAAAAAATTCCCTATTCTTTGTTTATAGCGACGCAGTTTTTGAGAGGGCCGACTTGTGTTTGCCCTTCTTCTGTGGTATAATATAAATACTTTTTGGGGAGGGGCAAACAATGATTTTTTCGCCGTTTGTTCTGCAAAAATCGAATCATGCGTGTGTCCATGTAGAAATTCTTCCAGCCACCGCAGAGGATGTGAATTCCACACGCCGTGAACCACGCTGGCAGACAGATTGGACCTCTGCGTATTTATCAAATCCCGCTGTAGAAAAATACGCAATGAAGGCGCCGGATGGAGAACTGATTGCACTGGGCGCATACCAAATCACCGGTCGGAAAGCCTATGTTTATATCATATACGCTGAAAGCGCGCCGCATAGCAACCCTACCATGGAGCCCAAACACGGTCGCAAATATTATGGCATCGGAGCCGCGCTGATTGCGTTTGGCATTAAATTTTCCATCGACCACGGCTGCCGGGGAGACGTCGTATTTGAAGCCAAAACAGACGAATTGGCGAAACACTATGCTGAGGATTTTCATGCCAGGCAAATTCCAAGTGCGTCCTCCGGTGGGCCGAAGAGGTTTATGCTGGCGGATGAGGATGCATGGCGGCTGTTTTCGAGATATCTTAGGGAGGAGGACTAGCCATGGAACGGAATGCGGAAAGTTTTTTCAAAATCGATGCGCTGGCCGAAGAAGCTGGAGGTTATTTTGCTTTGCCTTCTAAAGAAAACATAGAATATACAGATTTGCTGTTTGACGTATGTGAGCAATTCGGAATCCGTTATTATTCGGCTACGCCCAAGGAACGGCATTTTGTTGAGGAAGTGACGCGTGTTACATGGGCAAAAATACAGGAGGAAAAGACGGGTATCAAACAGGATATACGTCCCGCTTTCTCTGCCTGACCCACAAGAAGACCCACGACAGGAAAAATTCAATCGGACACAACGGAGGGGACGGGACAAACACATCTCTGGTTCTGTAGAAAAGAGCGTTAAACGGGCCTAAAAGAGTTCAACGGAACTTTAGACTGGACTTCGGGACCATGAGGCCGTGGGTTCAAATCCCGCCACTCGGACCATGCGGAGTGTCCTTATAGGATTTGAGTATCCTTGGAGGACACTCCGCTT
>CANPTW010000063.1 GCA_947577075.1 uncultured Oscillibacter sp.
ACGCCATGCCGCCCCTGGCCCACCGGGACCCCGGCGTCATCGGCGCGGCCTATGAAGTTCCCTCCGTCATGCCGGAGCTGATCTGCGACGGCATCCACATCCACCCGGCGGTGGTGCGCCTCACCTTCGGCCTGTTCGGAAAGGAGCGCATGATCATTATCTCCGACTCCCTCCGGGCCACGGGCATGCCCGACGGCGAATATCCCTTCGGCGGGCAGATGATCGAGGTCCACGGCAACCGGGCCACCATTCTGGGCCACCCGGAAACCCTGGCGGGCTCGGTCACCAGCCTGATGGGCTGCCTGCGCCAGGCCATTGCCTTCGGCATCCCGGCGGCGGACGCGGTCCGGGCCTGCACCTATAACCCCGCCCGGTCCATCGGCATCGAGGACCGGACCGGGACCCTGGACGCGGGCAAGGAGGCCAGCGTCGTCCTGCTGGACCAGAAGGACCTGTCTATCCGCAACATCATCTTCAAGGGCGCGGCCGTCACGGCCTGATTCCCAATCTCAACGTTGGACTTGGCGGCTTGCCCGCCTTTCCATAAAATCAACGGGCCGGAGGGCGACTCCATTTCTATCGCCCCCGGCACCAAACAAAAAAGGAGGAACCCCCCGCTTTCACTTGCGGTGCGGCAGTGTGGAGACCTGCCGTAATGCCCGCGGGAACGCGCTTCCCGGGGCGAGGCGGAGACGGCGGAGGCCGCTTCGTCAAAGTGAGTACGCTATGGCAACTCTGAACCTCAAGAGCATCAAGAAGATCTACCCCCACAGCGGAGACCAGAAAAAGGCCAAGAAAAAGGCGGCGGACCCCGAGAAGAAGGTCAACCTCCAGGTGACGGACAAAGGCGTCGTGGCGGTGCAGGAGTTCAACCTGGACATCGCCGACAAGGAGTTCATCGTCCTGGTCGGCCCCTCCGGCTGCGGCAAGTCCACCACCCTGCGGATGGTCGCCGGTCTGGAGGAGATCAGCGAGGGCGAACTGTACATCGACGGCCAGCTCATGAACGACGTGGAGCCCAAGAACCGGGATATCGCCATGGTCTTCCAGAGCTACGCCCTCTATCCCCACATGACGGTCTATGAGAACATGGCCTTCCCCCTGAAGCTCCGCAAGACCCCCAAGGAGGAGATTGACCGCCGGGTTAAGGAAGCCGCCGAAATCCTGGACATCACCCAGTATTTGGACCGGAAGCCCAAGGCTCTTTCCGGCGGCCAGCGCCAGCGCGTGGCCATCGGCCGCGCCATCGTCCGGGAGCCCAAGGTGCTGCTGATGGACGAGCCCCTCTCCAACCTGGACGCCAAGCTCCGCAACCAGATGCGCGCCGAGATCATCAAGCTCCGGCAGAAAATCAACACCACCTTCATGTACGTCACCCACGACCAGACCGAGGCCATGACCCTGGGCGACCGGATCGTCATCATGAAGGACGGCTGGATCCAGCAGATCGGCACCCCCCAGGAGGTCTTCGATCACCCCGCCAACCTCTTTGTCGCCGGATTCATCGGCACGCCGCAGATGAACTTCTTCGACGCCAAGCTCTTGAAGGAGGACGGCAAATACAGCGTCTCTGTGGGCGGCATCAAGATTGCCCTGCCCGAGAACAAGCAGAAGGCCCTGACCGCTAAAAACGTGAACTCCCAGGCCATCACCCTGGGCGTCCGGCCCAGCCACATCACCCTGGGCGATGGGGACAATACGCTGACCGCCACCGTGGACGTCAGCGAAATGATGGGCAGCGAGGTCCACCTCCATGCCAATGCCGAGGGCCGGGACGTGGTCGTCATCGTGCCCACCCTGGACCTCTCCAGCGTCAGCTTCGCCGCCGGAACCACCATCCGCCTCCACTTTGACGGCAGCGTCTGCCACCTCTTCGACAGCGAGGGAAAGAACCTGGAATTCTAAGGACACGTCTTTTCCGGCGAGTCCCCTTCCCCGGTTTTTCCGGGAAAACCAAATTCCAGCCCGGTCGGCCTCCTGAAGGAGACGGCTTGAAAAAACAGCATACGCGTCATACGGCCAGCGCCTTTCAGGCGCTGGCCGTCCTTTCGTTTCGGCCGCCGCGGCCGGATTGTTCCGTACCGCCCCGCAGAGCCATACAGCGCTCCGCATCCGGCGGGAAGGCCCGGCGGCAGATCCCCCCGTTTCCCTTTGGAAAAATTTTTTATAAAACTATCGCAGTCGTATTGACAAGCCGAAACTACTGTGATAGTATATCAGCATAAACTATTGCAATAGTTTGAAATAGGAGGCTGAACCAAATGAAGCTGTTTGACTCGGAACTGAAGGTCATGGACGTCCTCTGGCGCCTGGGGGACCGCACGGCCAAGGAGATTTCCTCCATTCTGGGGGAGGAAATCGGCTGGAATGTAAACACGACGTATACGGTCATCAAGAAATGCATCGCGAAGGGGGCCGTCCTGCGGACGGAGCCCAACTTCCTCTGCCACGCTCTGGTCAGCAAGGCGGAGATTCAGGAGGCGGAGACGGAGGAGCTCATCGGCAGGCTCTTCGACGGTTCGCCGGATCTGCTCTTCGCCTCCCTGCTTGGCAGCCGGAGGCTTTCCCCGGAGCAGCTCCAGCGGCTCCGGGACATCGTAAACGAAATGAGGTGAGAAGGCCATGACGTTTTGGGAAATGTCCCTCTCCGGCGGGGTGTTCATCCTGGCAATCGCGGCCTTTCGGGCGCTGACCCTTCGCCGCCTGCCCAAGGGGACCTTCGTGGCCCTGTGGTGGCTGGCGGCAGCCCGGCTCCTGGTTCCGGCGGAATGGTCCTCCCGCTTCAGCGTGTATACGCTGCTGGGGGCGCTGCGCCCTGAGGCGGCTCCCGCCGCTCCCGCCCTTCCCCCGGCTCCGGCGGCGCCCCCCGTTCTCATTCTCCCCACCCAGCCGGCGGCCCCGGCGCCCCAGGCGGTTTCCGCGCCCTTCCCGGTCTGGACGGTTCTCTGGCTGTCCGTGGGACTGCTGCTGGCCGCGTGGTTCCTGGCCCGCTATGTCCGCTGGCGGCGGCGCTTCCGGGAGTCCCTTCCGGCAGGCTGCGCCGATCTGGACGCCGGGTTCCGCCGGAGGGTCCAGGTCCGGATCTCCGACCGGATCGCCGCCCCGCTGACCTATGGGCTCCTCCGCCCGGTAATCCTTCTGCCCAAGACCCTGAACCTGGCCGACGAGGAGGCGCTGACCTGCGTCCTGGCCCATGAGCGGGTCCATATCCGGCGGCTGGACGGCCTGCTCAAGCTGGCGCTGACGGCGGCGCTGTGCCTCCACTGGTTCAACCCGGCGGTCTGGGTCCTTTACGTCCTGGGGAACCGGGATATGGAGCTCCGCTGTGACGAGGCGGCGGTGCTGGCCCTGGGAGAGGACTGCCGGGCCCGGTACGCCCTGGCCCTGATCCGCCTTGCGGAACATCAACATGTGCCTCTGTGCGGTTTCGCCCATCGGAACGGCATGGAAGAAAGGATTAAAGCCATCATGAGCATCAAGCGAAAATCCCTGCTGGCCTGCGCCGCCGCCCTGGCGCTGGTGTTGGGCATTACCACGGCTTTTGCCACCTCCGCCAAGCCCCGGGAGGCGGATGCGCCTCCCTATGAGGCTCTGACCGACGGCGAACTTCTCGCCCGGTCCTCGGCGGAATCGGCCGCCCAGTGGGACAGGGACCTGGCCCCCTACGCCCCCTTCGGACTGGCGTGGACCTTTGACGACCCCGATCTGGACGGCAACGGCCTTGCCATGACCTGGGAGGGCCATGAGGTCCGGGGCATCTACGACGAGGAAACCGGCATCTGGATCACCGAGCACGCCGGAAACGGCGCCTACGGTTCCGACGCCGTGGAGCTCTATGCCGTCTATGAAGGCGGGAAGCTCTCCGGCCTCCGCCTGGCCACGGCGGAGGAACAGGCCCAGTTCTCTCAGGACCGGAAGCTGTCCTCCGACGCCCTCAAAGTAGAAACCCTGGCGGACAGCGTGCGCTATGACAGCGGGAACGTGTACTTCACCATCCCCGAAAGTCAGGAGCCCTGGAGCATCTTTATCCGGGGACGCCTGACGACGGAGGACGGCTCCGGTATGAGCGTCCACTACCTGGAGGAGGAGAGCGAAAAGGCGGAGTGGGTTCCCCGGATGACCTACTCCTTTGCGGTAGGCGGCGCGGCCTTCGACGAGCTGACCATGGACATTTCCTATGGAAACGCCCAATACGCTTATCCCCTGACCCCGCTCCTGCCGGAGGGCGGCCAGCCCCTTCCCCTCCTGCCGGAGGGCCGGGCGGACATGCCCGAGGGAGCGTCCATGATCTGGCCCGTGAACAGCACCCGGATTACGAATTCCTTCGGAAACCGGGCGAAGCCCGGCGGTGAAGGCGCGGTGACCCATACCGGCGTGGATATCGGCGGCATGGCGGAGGGGACTCCCGTCTACGCCGCGGCGGCCGGAACGGTCAAGGAGGCCGGATTCGACGCCCGGCAGGGCAATTACGTCCGCCTGGACCACGGGGACGGGCTGGAGACCTTCTATGCCCACTGCCGGAGCGTCGAGGTGAAGGCCGGCGACGCCGTGGAGCTGGGCCAAACCATCGCGGCGGTGGGCAACAGCGGTCAGTCTACGGGGCCTCACCTGCACTTTGAAGTGCTGGTGAACGGCGCCGCCACGGACCCGGAGCGCTATTTTGACCGGGCCGCGGCTTCCGCCGGAGCGGGTGGGCAGGAGGGCAGTACCGACCCTCCCGCCGATACTCCCGAAGTAAAGCCGAACGGCGAAGACAACCAAAGCGCCCCGGAACAGGGGCTGGAGGAATACGAGAAATTCGGCGTGGCGGTTACCGGCACAGGAAGGTGCTATTTCGGGGGCAGAGAGGTGAAGATCTTCCTGGACCAGAATGAAAATCTGTACACCGACCCGGAGGGCAAGGTCTACATCAAGGCCGTCCGGGACGCCGGCGGCCGGCTCACCGGCGTCGCCTGCCTGTCGGAAGCGGAGGTGCGGGAACGCTTCGGCGCCTCCGCCGCGGCCGATGTAGCGGTGCGCTATCCCGACCTGGAGCCTGCGCTGGGCACCGGGGACGAGGAGGGTTATATTTCTACGGCGGAATCCTCTACTTGGGCGCTTTGCGATGATGATTGGGAGGAGCATAAGGCCTGCTGGAACTGGATGGAGGAAAACAACGTAACCGGATATACCATTCCGCTATATGACGAAGACCACCGTGTCATAGGAGAATTTCAGTGCGGCATCGGCAACCGGAGAGACGGCGTGGTCAAGACCTTTGAAGAAATGATGGAGGCCAAGGCCCAAGGCTGGCCCAACCAAAACGGAAGCACGCCGGTCGCGAAAGAGCCCATCTTCAAAACCCTGGAGGAAGCCCAGGAGGCCGTGCGGAACGGCTGGGTCGGCACCAATACGGAGGGATATTACGCGCCGTTGGGCGAGTAATCGCCGCCTGGTGCGAGGAACCCGCAAGCGCCTCCCTCCCCCGCCGGGCAAACCCATTCCACCGCGAAAAGGCCCCCTTCAAGGGGGCCTTTTTCAGCTCGTTTTGGTAGTACCAAAGGCAACCCCCGGCTAGGCCGGGGGTAAAAAAATAGCTTAATGCGAGGAGTAAAGTAGAAAAAGGAAAAGCTCCCTGTTAGAGAAAAAGCGGTTTGCCGACCACACAAATACAAAAACAGGGAGGTCTTCATCGTGAAAGATAAAGACATAAGCAGTTTAGAACATACCAGCTGGAGAAGTCAATACCATATCGTATTCGCACCGAAATACCGCAGGATGGAGATATATGGACAAATCAGGCAGGATATCGGCGTGATTTTGCGGAAATTGTGTCAGCAAAAGGATGTAGAAATTATAGAGGCAAAAGCGTGTCCAGATCATATTCATATGCTCATCAGTATACCGCCGAAGTACAGTGTGGCACAAATTATGGGATATCTAAAAAGGAAAAGGCAGTTCAATGATTTACGATTGGCATGCGAATCTAAAGTACAAATACGGAAACCGGCATTTCTGGGCAAGAGGGTATTATGTGGATATGGTAGGGAAAAATAAAAAAAGGAATTTGTGGACCCGTTTACGGGTCGCGAGAATAAGAAGGCATAAGAAAATGCCCCTTAAGGGGTGGCCCGAGAAAGAAATGCATTCGGCAAACCTTTCGGGGCCCCTTAAGGGGCTTCATCCATATCAGGCCCTTCTAGGGCCTACTCAAGCCTCCGGCTTTGCCGGAGGTTTTGACTGGATGTTGTCACAAAGGTTTGATCTCAGGTGACTGCTCGTATATTTTGTTGTTTTATAAATGGTTCTTTACGGGTACAAATCTAATGGAATATTGATATTTTCGTTTTAGGCAAAATCCAAAAGCGGGCACATACACCAGCTCGGAAATTCTCACCGCAACTCGCTTCGCTGGATTTGCGGTGAAGAGAGGGCGAGGGATGCGGGGCTTTGATGCTGAAAAATCGATTTTGACCGCTTACTCCAAAGGGCCCCCTGAAGCCGCATGGTTTCGGGGGTTTTCATATTCAGTTTGGAGACGGTTTTCATGCGGGAAGCACCGGCGTGCTTCATTTCGTCCAGAACGTGAACGTAAATATCCAGGGTAAAGACGGTGGTCACGTGGCCTAGATTTTCTTGGACCGTCTTAATGCCGCCCCCGCTTTAAAGAGCAAACCCGACCGAGGGGGGCCAAGATCAGGACACAGCTCTTGTTGTTCTTGGGCAGGGAAAAGTGGTATTTCCCGCCCTTTTTCTTCTCCCGGCAAAGCTGACGCTTGACAGCAAAGGTCTGGCAAAATATTGGACATAAAATATAGCAGCTCCTATACTTGGACTTGGCACTTTGCCAAATTTAAGTACAGGAGTTGTTTTTATGAGAAAAGGAACAGATTTGACCCCGGCACAGGCCAAAAGGCAGGCCCGGCAAAAAGCCTATTATCAAGCCCATCGGGATGAGATTCGCCAACAGCAGCGAGAATACTACCAGAGCGTGGATAAGGCGGTCCATGCCGCCAGAGTGCGGGAATACCGACGGAAAAATCATGATGCCTTCCTTGCCTACCGGCGGGAGTATCGAGCCAAAAATAAAGAACGCATTACAGAGTATAACCGACGATCCTGGGAGAAGCGCAAGGCAAAAAGGGAGGAGAGTCAGAAGGAACGCCGAATGACAACGGTGGAACAAAGAGATTCCAGAACCTATTATGAACGCAATCGCTATGCTCTGTGCAGGCGCAGGCTCGGAGAAGAGTGCTTCCGGGCGATGGAGAAGGTAAAGGCAGTATGTCCGGAGCGTATTGAACAGTATATGGAGCAATGGCCTTTCGATGCATATGCCGACAGAAGGATCAAAAGCCAGCTTTGGTGGTGGCATATCTACCCGCAGCACCATTTGTACGATGACTGCTATGATGCGGGGATGCTGGCCTATCTTTACTCGATCCACCGTTGCGCAATGATGGAGTATCAGCACGTCAATCAGTACATCGCAAAGATGGTGCGTATTTTTGTGATTTGTGCGTTGAACGCAGGTCGAGAGACAGAAAATCTATGCCGGGAAAGTGACCTGCGTCTGTGTCATATGGACCATGATGTTTTTGATGCTTGAGGTGGAGTCATGATGATAACACAAGACCCCAGAGAGTTGGTATATCGCAAATATGTGCTGAAATACGTGCAGGAACTTATGGGCGAAGCCTTAAATCCTGTGGAAGAAACGGCAGTTTTGCTGCATTGCGGAATTCTCACCGGAGATCCGGTCAGCTTTTCAAAGATAGCAAAATTGCTGAAACTATATTCTGCAGAAGGAGCAGAGGAACTCTATGATCAGGCAGTCAGAAAAACAAGGGAGGCTATTCCGGGGAGCAAACTGGAAAACTGGCTCATCGGATACCGGGCGACCTATTATCCTCAGAGGAAAAATTTTATCTATATAGGTTCTGATATGCCCATTCCCAAGTGGACCTAAAACTACGAGTTGATGACAGTGAATCATAACGGAATGACCTGATGGTTTTATTGACTACAGCTACCCAAAACGTTCGTTACCATGGCCAATCATAACCACCGTCTGTGTCGGTGGTATGTACAGGCCCCTTTAGGGCCTATTACCAGCAAAGCCTATAGGCTCATCGAATTTCTTTCGCTTGCGTGGGATGCCCTGCTGCTATTGAAATAGCGGTGGGGTATCTCTATTTTTCTCCGCCCAAACCTCCGGTTTTTTCTCCTACCGCTTTTACATAGTGGTTCCTCCGAGGGCAATGAAGATGAAGCTTCCAACATCCGCGTGATTTTTGACTACTACCTGGCCGGGGCAAGTCTGGGAAAAGTGGTAGATATGCTTTACGCAAAACAGATACCCTCCCCGACTGGAAAGGCCAAATGGACTTGGGCTGCAGTTGACCATCTTCTCTCCAACTCCAAGTACATCCTCATCGTCGATTTTGAATCCTTTACCAGTGTGCAATTTGAAAAAGCCAATCGATGCAATGTCAATTATGATATGGCGGGCGCACCAAGAAAGGAAACTCGATATGTCTCACCTGCTATGCTTTTGATGTAATTTTTACTGTTAAATTCCTATTATGCCATAAGGGCACACCTTCGCAACCATGGCGCTTCAGAGTGGCGTAGATGTGAAAACAGTATCCACCATGCTGGGACACTATGATGCCGACTTTACCCTCCGCACTTACACCCACGCCACACGGCAGGCACAGGATGAAGCGGCGGAAAAGATGGGAGCATTTATGGAACAGATGATGTAAATCCGAAATGACAAAAGACAACACCACAGCGGACAGCATCCTCTCCGCTGCGGTGTATTCGTTTCTGATTATTTTCCTGTGTGGGTCAGGTTGTGGGTCTTGCCTGTTTCTTGCGAAAAAACGAAACTGAAGAATTGATACAGCCAAAAACGGATTGTGGGTCAAGACGCTAAAAATGCAGGTCAAAAAATTGCGTCAAAAGTTAAGAAAGCGGCGAAAATCGTTTAATTTTTGCCGCTTTCTGCAATAAGCGGTCAAAATCGATTTTTTAGACCGCACTCCCCAATTCCGCAAGGAGGGGGTGTCCGGGGGGATTCTTTACGGGTTCCCCCTGCGGGATTTCAATCAACCAGCCCGCAGGCGGGCCACTTTCAAACTATCGACTGCTACGGTGGGAAAAATATCATACTAAAAAATAAATCTCAGATACTCAAAAAGTAATTTTCATAAACGTAATATTGGTGTTTACAGATGTGTCAATTTGAGAAACAGCGATAATATAATTGCGTATCGCTGTTGTTATCATATCCTCTGTAATAAAACCTGATCTCATCTTTTGACGCATATAGGAAGGAAAATCCAAACTGTTTTGTGCAGAATAGAGTGCGGTACATAAGCATTGATGCTCAGAAGGAATATGTTCATGAATGGAGAACTTTGTGCCAAGCGTATAAGTAGCTAATTTATTCGAGCTGTTAATCCCAGTTGCCAGAAAATTAACAATAGGAATATCCGATAACTGGTCTTTGGCTATGGATAACAATTTTTTAATGGCATAGGCAATTGTATCGCTTTTCATTTCCGAAACGCCAACAGTATGTTTTTCTAGATTTTGGATAACTTGCTGTGCAAATTCCAGTGTTCCTGTATAGCCAAGGCAAACATTTTTATTTACCATGATGGCTTTCCTTTGAAATTCAGTGGTGATTTTTCCCTCGCACTGTGCTCTGCCGTCAAAGGCTACCCAAGAGCAAGATGGAGTAAGTACATTTACTACAATACTCATAGATATTTCCTATTCATTCAACATAAGTCTCTTCCGAGCTATCAATACTTCAATAAATTCATCAAATCGTTGAAATTCAATTCTTTCTTTGCAAGCTTTTATGTGCTCTCCAGGAATTCCAATTTCATAATAAATAATTGCTAACAGGACTAATTCAAGGACATGACAAGCTGCGAGCATTTCTTGATATGATGGTTCAATATATTTCGTCTTGTCATAATGTGTAAAGAAATTTCGCATATCAGCGAGGGATTTTGCAATAATAGAAATTTTACTTTCTTCTATCTCCGAGCAAGGATTTAAGAGTAAAAATATGTCCTCAAGACGGTGGTTTAAATGTATAGGAGGTTTCTTATCTTTTCGTGTCCTTTCTCGCGTCCTTGCTATTTCTACTACTGTTTCCTTTCGATATCGATTAGAATAAACCTCAATAGCCTGAGATAAATTGAGAAATCGGTTTACTCGAGTCGAACGGTTACAAACAATTTCATAGAAGAGTGTTGAAATATATGTTGCTTCTTCATATATTTGCAACCACCTGTTCCAGACCATTTCAAATTTCTCAGAAAATATAGCAGTCGTAATCAAAAACGGTTCCTGTGGAGTCGGAATATTTTCTTCCCTATTTAAATACAAAATGCAATCGCATGAGGTTGAATTTTCCTCGCTTTCAGACCTCGCACTTTCAAACAAAATATTTTCTAATGGAAGATAGTGATTTGCGAAAAAAGTAAACAAATTTCTTACAGCAGCTATTTTTGCAACCGCATCCATAATCTCCAGGGGATGATGAAACCGATATTCGATAAGTGGTAAAATTTTATAGCTTATGTTGTTGTGAGTCCATTCATGCTTAAATGTCTGATAAATCCGTAAATGTCCATATCTGTCATCAGCTTCAATTATGCTTGGAAAAGTATAGTTGAGAACTGAAGGGTGATCTTTTGAAATGTTATATACTGATTGCAGTGGTGATGATGAAAACATATAGTTAAGCGCAGAAATAGATACTGACATCTGAGACACTTGTATCTCTGTAGAATA
>CANPTW010000064.1 GCA_947577075.1 uncultured Oscillibacter sp.
ATCTCAAGCGCTACCGGGCCATGGTTTCCTCCGCCAGCTGCGGCGCTGTTTTGGATGACGGAGATCGGTAGGCCGGGGCGGGCAATCCCTGGGCCGGCCGGTCGGGCCTGGGTGCGGTCCTCCAACCAAACGGGGCCTGGATATTCAGGCCCCGTCTGCCACTGCTCTTTATATATAGAGAGATGTAACAACAGGGGGCTTGTGCCCCCTCCCGTTCCCAGAGGGTGTCTTCCAATTCCCGGAGTGACGGACCGGGGCAGATTTTTTCGCTAGGCAAGGCGCTTTGGCGCGGGAATCCTGACGGATTTCAAACCGAAGCAATGCGGCATGGCGGAAAAAGATGCCGCCGGTCCGCGTTTCGGGAGTTTGAAGACACCCTCTAGGGTCTGTTCACATAAGCCCACATGTGCGGATTCCCGAGGGAATTTTTGCCGGATGCAAGGCAAACATTTGCGGTCGGGCGGCCGCCCGGCAAAAATTTTTAACGCTGCAGACCACAAAATTTGCCGGAAACACATGCGTTTGGGCTTATGTAAACAGTCCCTAGAGAACCCATGCCCGTCTCTTTGTCCCACCAATTCACGTTTCTGCCTGGAAATGCACGGTGGGACCCTCCCCCCCTTTTTCAAATACAATTGACAACGCGGCGCAGCTGTGGTAAAATCACGTCATAATTGGATAACGGCAAAGGAAATTCCCGGGAAAACGGCGCAGGCCTGCCGAAGGAGTAACACTCTCAGGCGTCCGAGATCGGACAGGGACCGGGAATGGATGTAACTCTGGAGAAGCCCGGAAACGGGGACCGAAGGTGCAAGGCGGCTCACGCCGTCGAATCTCTCAGGTAAAAGGACAGAGTGGATGGACGCGGGATGGGTGCCCGCGCGTTTTCCACACCTCTTTTCCGGAGCGGCTGAACGCCGTTCCTTTTCATTTTTAGGAGGAAGAACACCATGCTTCAGCAAATTCAAGACACGCTTCTGCCCGTTGTGAAGACCATCAACGCCTACCTCTCCGATTACATCCTGGTATTCCTGCTCATCGCCGTGGGCCTGTGGTTCTCCATCAAGACCCGCTTCGTCCAGATCCGCTGCTTCGGCGAGGGCATGCGGAAGGTCTTCGGCGGCCTGACCCTCTCCGGAGACAAGCACTCCAGCGGCATGAGCTCCTTCCAGGCCCTCGCCACCGCTATTGCCGCCCAGGTGGGCACCGGCAACATCGTGGGCGCCTCCGGCGCCATTCTCACCGGCGGCCCCGGCGCCATTTTCTGGATGTGGATTATCGCCTTCTTCGGCATGGCCACCATCTACTCCGAGGCCGTGCTGGCCCAGGAAACCCGGGTCCGGGACAAGGACGGAACCATCCAGGGCGGCCCCGTGTACTACATCACCACCGCCTTCCAAGGGGCTTTCGGCAAGTTCCTGGCGGGCTTCTTCTCCATCGCCATCATTCTGGCCCTGGGCTTCTTCGGTTGCATGGTCCAGTCCAACTCCATCGGCTCCACCTTCCATACCGCCTTCGGCGTCCCCTCCTGGATCGTGGGCGTTGTGCTGGTGATCATCTGCGGCGCAATCTTCTTGGGCGGCATCCAGCGGCTGGCCTCCGTCACGGAGAAGATTGTGCCCGTCATGGCCGCGCTGTTCATCCTGGGCGGCCTGGTGGTATTGGCCATGCGCATCCGGTACATCCCCGCCACCATCGCCATGATCTTCCGGTACGCCTTCCAGCCCCAGGCCATCCTGGGCGGCGGCTTCGGCGCGGCGCTGAAAATCGCCCTGAGCCAGGGCGCGAAGCGGGGCCTCTTCTCCAACGAGGCCGGCATGGGCTCCACCCCCCACGCCCACGCCCTGGCCAATGTGGACCACCCCCACGATCAGGGCGTCGTGGCCATGATCGGCGTGTTCATTGACACCTTCGTGGTGCTGACGCTCAACGCCCTGGTCATCATCTCCACCCTCTACACCGCCGACGGCCCCCTCGCAGGCGGCTACACCGGCGCGGTGACGGAAACCATCGGCAAGGCCAATCTGGCCCAGACCGCCTTCGGTACGGTCTTCGGCGAGAATGTGGGCGCGATGTTCGTCGCCGTCTGCCTGTTCTTCTTCGCCTTCTCCACCATCCTGGGATGGAACCTGTTCGGCAAGATCAACATGACCTATCTCTTCGGAAAGAAGTCCACGCTTGTCTATACGCTGATCGCCCTGGTCTTCGTCTTCCTGGGAACGCTGGCCTCCAACGACCTGGTGTGGGAGCTGTCCGACATGTTCAACAACCTGATGGTCATTCCCAACGCCATCGGCCTCTTCGCGCTGACGGCCCTGGTTGTGCGGAACGTGCGGTAACACCTCCCGGGGTTCGCCTCCGGCGCCCCTGCCTTTCGGCAAGCCCGTTTTCTCCGTGTTCCGGCCGTCTGCGGGTCCCCGGAGTCCCGCAGGCCGTCAAAGGGGTTTATAAGAACCCCGCCAAACCGAAGGAGGCCGCTTTTCAGCGGCCTCCTTATTTCAATCGGCAGACAGCCCGCCGCCCACGGCGGACTTACGGCTTCCGTTCCGGCGAACACGCTCCCTGTACGGCGGCAGGCCGCGGGACCGTCCGTATGACGGCTTTCATTTTCCCGCCCTGCCGGCGGCACGGTCACCGCGGGCCGTCCCAAAGCAGCTGGCGCACATCCTCCGTTCCCCGCTTGGTATGCGTGCGCATCGCCTGGGAGGATTGGAGGGGGATGGACCGGCTCATGTCCTCAACCAGGGCGCTGGCCGCGGCGGTATCCCGCATCAGCCCCTTGGTCACCCCGATGTACTGCCGGACGCTGTACACGCCGTTGGAATTCTGCTCCAGCCGTTCATACAGCGCGCTGTACGCCGCCTGAATCTGGGCCACCCAGCGCCGGTCCGCGTCGATAATCCGTTTCGCGGCACGGGCGGCCTCCTGGGTGGATACGCTTGCCTGGTCCAGCCGCAGCGCCTTGACGGAAAGGCGGAACTGGGGCAGGGTCACCGCCTCCTCCCCCATCTGCAGGGGAATTCCCGTCCGCATCCAGAGCTTCGCGCTTCCGATGTCCGCCCCGCCGGAAACCACCACCTTCCCGCAGCTGCCGAAAAGGCAGGCGCCGATGTCCGCCCCGGGATCTCCCCCCAGGGCCTTCACAATCCGGGCGGTCCCGGTGATCAGGATGTCCCCGCAGGCCCCCCGAACGCCGGCCCCAATGGCGGCGGCATGTCCGGCGGCCGCGGCGGCGACTCTGCCCCCGCGGATACTGATGTCGCCCACCGGCGCCCCCAGCGCGCCGCCGATGCCCGCGCCCCCGCCCTTCTCTCCGGAGGCGCTGACCGTGCCCCCCAGCAGGGTTACCGCTCCCATGGCGCTGCGCTTTCCGGCGCCGATGCCCGCGCCCCCGCCGGTTCCGGTGGCCGTAACCGCGCCGCCCCGGATCAAGATATGGCTGGTCTGATCCCGGCTGCCGCTGCAGTCCCGGCCAATTCCGGCGCCGCCGTCGCCGCCCGCCGCAAAGAGGGCGCCCATGGGCGTCCGGCCGCCGTCCCGGGGCTCCACGCGGTTGATGCACAAGGTGGTGCCGTCCCCCAGCGAAATGCCCGCGCAGCCCTTGCCCCCCTCAAAGTGATTGTCCGTCCCGCTCTGGAGGAGAAGCGTCACGGCATTCCCCCGGCCCAGGCAGAAGGCCTGGCCGTGGGACACCCGGCAGGCCACGCCGCCCAGGGACAGCTCCACGCTGCCGATGCCGTCCGCCAGGGCGATCCTGCCGCTGAAGGGCGCCTGGTTCGCGTCCGTTCCGGCGCCGCCGGAGATGGCGGTCACCTGGCCGGACAGGATGCGGAGCGTGTGGGACTCCTCCTCATAGCGCCAGTCCCGCCCCGGCTCCCCGCCGGTGACGGTGAAGGGGTTGGGGTACATGACGGTCTCCTCAAAGGCCTGGGTCCCCTGGTTCCAATGCAGATAGGCATACCGGGTCTTTGGGCGGCCGAACTTGTCTCTGCCCCGAAGCGCCAGCGTATGGACGGCATACCCCCTGGAGGGGTCCCCCCTTTCCAGCCACAGCCGGACAAGATCGGAGCGTCCGCCGCTCAGAAGGCTCATCTTCGCCCGCCTGCCCTCCGTCTCCACCGCGGTAACGGCGCTCCATCCCGGAAGCAGGGTCTTCCAGACCACGTCAAAGGGCTTCAGCGTCTCCCCCTTGGGGCCGCTCACGCGGACCGCCCGCGCCGCCAGGACCGCGGGCCCCTCCAAAACCACGGGAACCGGCAGGAATCCGGGGGAGCCGTCCTCCCCTTCCTCTGCCGCGGCCGCCCCGCCCAGCAGGCGCAGCGTATTGGAGCCGTCGGCCCGGAAAACGCCGAACCGCGTCAGGCCGCTGCCGTCCAGAACCAGAGCCGTCCCCGGCTCCATCCGGACCTCCGCCAGGAGGACTTCCCCCCCGCAGAACACACGGCCCTCCGGGGCGGCAACGGTCAGCACGGGCACATTCACATTCTGAAGCGCCACCGTCCCGGAGCCGGTAATCCGGACGGCCTGTTCCGCCGTCCCCGTCCCCTGGAGCAGCACCTCCCCGCTGCCGCTTACCGTCAGTTCGCCGGAGGCCTCGTCGAAGGACACACAGGAAAGGTCCCTTCCAATCGCCGCAACCTCCCCAAACCGCATAACGGAGACTTGCGGCGCAGCGCCCGGCTCCGCCGCCGCTTCCATGCCGCCCGGAGCCCCCTCTCCGGCAGCGAACGGCGCTCCCTCCTCCGCAGCGGCAGCCCCGGAGCCGGAGGCGGCCGCCAGCAGGCCCATCAAAAGCTCCAGCTTCATTCCCTCCATCCCCGACAGGAGGCCCAGAAGCGCCACCTCGCCTAAAAGCGGATCTCCGCCGCCGGAGAGCAGCAGCTCCGTCAGGAAGACCTGCAGCCCGGGGGCCGTACCTCCGGCAAACTGGCTCTGGAAATTGGAGACGCCGGTAAACGCGCCTCCGGTCAAAAGCTCGATGGCCCGGTCCGCCGGGACGCCCTCCGCCACCGTCTCCAGAAGCCGCCCCAGGCCCTCCGCCGCCGCCTTCAGGTCGACGGCCTTGGAAAAATCTCCCCCGGCAATGACCGCCCCCAAATACAGCGCCGCCAGGCGGCCCGCGGCAGGGTCGCTCTCCAGCGGCCTGCTCATAACCGCAGCCAGAAGCTCGGCGGCTCCGGCGCTCCGGTCCAGCCCCAGCGCCGCCAGAAGGTCCTCCGCCGTGAGGCCGTCCCCCGCAATACCCTTCAGCAGCCAGTCCGGAAGCGTCCGGACGCCCTCCGCCTCAGCCGGCTCCTCTTCCAGGACGGCGGAGGGCGGCGCCTCCAGCTCGCTCCCCGCGTCCCCATCCAGGAACAGCTGCGCATCCCCGGCCACGGCGCTGCGGATCATGCGGTCGATCTCCTCCCGCAGCCGCTCCAGCTTCGCCTGGAGGGCAGAGCGGTCCGCCCCGCCGCCGGCGGACGCCTGGGCCAGGTCCGCCATTTGATCCAGGCTGTCCTGCACCTCGGCCAGCACGGCCTCGCCCCCCTGGAGCGTCCTCCGGCTCTCCCGGATGTGGTTCTCCGCCCGGCCGGCCCTGGTCATCAGCTGCTGCAGCGTCCCTGAAACCGTAAATCCCGTGGGATTGGCCGTCTTTTGCGCCTGCGCGGCGCCGGAGGGCTTCTCCGCCCTGCCCGTCTCCGGATACCGGGGCACGGCAAAGCCCTTATTTCTGCGAACCGTCAGCTCTCCCATTTCAAGCGCCTCCTTTCACTAGAGGGTGTCTTCCAATTCCCAAGCCCCCGTCTTGGGACGTCTTTTCCCGCCATGCTGCGCTGCTTCGGCTTGAAATCCGTCAGGATTCCTGCGCCGAAGCGCCTTGCCCGACGAAAAAATCAGCCCCCATCCGGTATTCCGGGAATGGGAAGACACCCGCCGGAGCCTGTTCACATACGTCCAAACGCACATCCTTTCGGCAAATTTGGGCTTATGTGAACAGGACCCAGACCGGCGAAACCGCCGTGCTTTTCCGCCCTGCATCGTCCGTCCCATAAGGCCGCAGCGCGGCCAAGCGGCGTTGGGGCTGAACATCCATCGGGTCCTTTTCCGCCGCGGCGGCTATAGAGTCAACGCAGTTGAAAAGAAGCATACACTTCTTTTCAACCGGCAGGCCTATGGCCCGCCGGGGCGCAAAGCGCCTGTGCGTTTCCTATGAAGGCAAGCACCGTGAGCCGCTCACGCGGCTTACGGCGCTGTAAAACAGCGCCGTATGGAAAAGAATCCTTTGGACTCTTTTCAACTGTGCTGGCTATACTATATAAATCGGCCAACCGGCGGGAAAGATAAGCGGCGTCCCGATTTTTGGATCTCCTTTCAAAAGAAGCGGAGGCGGACGGCGCGGCCATATGATCCAGCCGGTCATGTCCCCGGCTCTTCCGCGTCTCTCCATAAAAAAACCAAGGCCCCTCCTCAAAAGGAGAGGGCCTTAGCGTCTGTTTGAAAACCGGCTCCGGCACTCGTTCGCAAACGGCGGGAAGCCGCCCTTTTCCGGCGGGGCCGCTCTCAGCCCAGCGCCGCGGCCTGCAGCTCGTCGAACGCCTCCATGCACTCGTCCACCGTGGCGCCGTTCAGCAGCTCCCGCACAATCAGGCAGGTATTTCCCCACTGCTCCACCTTCATTCCCGCGTTAGAGCCCAGGACATACACGCCCGCTTCGATTCGGTCGTTAAGCGGCCTCAGCGCGGGAACGCAGTCCACCTTCACGTTTTTGGAGGGGGAAATCACCCGGTTCGTCTCCGAATAGATCCGGAGCGCCTCGTCGGAGGTGATCACATCGAGGACCTTCATCGCATCCGCCCGGTGCTCCGCGTTCGCGCCGACGCCGAAGCCGGTCATCGGCATGACGGGCATCTGGCCCCGGCTGCTGGGGAAGCCGATTACCTGCATCTCAAAATCCGTCTTTCCATACGCGGTTTCCGTGTTCGCCGCGCCCCAATAGGCCATGACAATGGGGGTTTTCTGCGCCAGGAAATCCGCCCCCTCCCCTTCGATGGCCTCGCTGACCGCGGCCTTCCCGGCGTCGATGTAACCGCGGTCCATCAGCTCCCGGAGAAATTCAAAGCCGGGGCGCATGTAATCGCTGTATTTGGCCTCTCCGCTGTTAAGCGCCGCAATTTCCGCCTCCGTGTTTCCGCCGTTATACAAGTCGGCATAGGCCTGGGCAAAGACAAACGTCTCCAGCCACCAGCGGTTTGCGCCCACGGGCGTTTCAATCCCGTTCTCCTTGAACACCCGGCAGCATTCCAAAAATTCCGCCGGCGTCTCCGGCAGGTCAAGCCCGTACCGGTCGAACAGGTCCTTGTTGACAAACAGGCCATAGGCGACGACCTCCTGCGGGATTGCCACCAGCTTTCCGTCCACCGTGTTCGCGGTCCTGATGATCTCCCGCAGGTTCTTTGCGCTGTCAAGCCCGGACAGGTCCGCCAGCTTCCCCTCCGCCCCCAGGGCCAAAATGGTGTCCGGATTCAGAAGATACAGATCGTCCACATCATTCCGCGCCCGGTCGAGGGCCACCTCGTCATAGGTCTTATCCTGATAGTTCTCCGCCGTATAGGTCTTATAGGCCACGGTTACACCCAGCCTCTCCTCAGCCAGCGCAATCGTCAGATCCGACGCGGCCCGCGCCACGTTTTCCGCGTTTGGGTCCGTCTTCTCCATGGGGCTGAACAGATTGACAATGCGCTCCTCCCCCTCTTCCTGGGAAATCAGGTTCTTGGGGTCCTCATGGCCGCCGCAGGACGCCAGCAGCAGCATCGCCAGGACCGCCGCCCAGACGGCCCTCCAGTTCCGTTTCCTCATTGCTCCTCCTCCCTCCATTCGGCGCACTGCCGGATTGCCTTCTTTAAAAGCTCCATATTCAGGGGCTTCGCCACATGGGCGTTCATGCCGGCGCCCAGCGCCGCCTTCTCATCCTCGGCAAAGGCGTTTGCCGTCATGGCGATAATCGGTATGCGTTTCGCGTCCTCCCGCTCCAGGGCGCGGATGGCCCGGGCGGCCTCGTGGCCGTTCATCACCGGCATCTGGACGTCCATCAAAATCGCGTCGAACTCGCCTTCCTCCGACTGCCGGAATCGCTCCACCGCCAAGCGGCCGTTTTCCACAATCTCACAGGTGGCCTCCTCAATCTCCAGGAGCTCCGCCAGGATTTCCGCGTTGATCTCATTGTCCTCCGCGGCAAGAAAGTGCAGCCCCTTCAAATCGTTGGCCTCCTCCGGCTCCGAGGGGGCCCCGCCGTCGGGCTCCGCCCACAGCTCCGCGACCTTCTCCCGGAAGGCGGAGACAAAAAACGGCTTTGTCAGCAGGGCCGTGCCCCCCATGGGAAGGGTCTCTTCCGTTCCCTCCGCGTCGAACTCCGCCAAGAACACGACGGGAACCGGCCTTGGAAACGCCTCCCGCAGCTCCCCGGCCGTCCGGAGGCCATGGGCCTCCCAATCCAGCAGAAGCAGCTGGCAGTCCCCGCCGCTGCGCCGTATCCACTCCAGAGCCTCCTCCGCGCCGGACGCGGCCGCCACCTCCACGCCCGCGTCTTCCATAAGCGTCCGGACCGTTTCCCGGCTTTCCGCGTCTTCGTCCACCGCCAAAATCCGGGTGATGCCCCGCTCTTCCCAGAACTGCCGGTCCGCCTTGTTCTCCAGGGCGCGGAGCTCCAGATCCACCCGGAAGAGGGTGCCCCGGTCCACCTCGCTGAAGACCTCAATGGTTCCCCCCATAAGCTCCACGATGCTCTTGGTGATCGCCATGCCGAGCCCGGTGCCCTGGACCTTGTTGGTCGTGCTGTTCTCCGCCCTGGTAAAGGCGTCGAAGATCGTCTCCAGATACTCCGGCGTCATTCCATAGCCGTCGTCCTCCACTTCAATCCGGATATGCTCGTACTGGCTGGACCGCTGTTTCAGCCCGATGATGCGGAACCGGATATGCCCGCCCTCCGGCGTATACTTCACCGCGTTCGAAAGGAGGTTGATCAGGATTTGGTTGATCCGCGTCTCGTCCCCCTCCAGGTACTCGTGCCGGATGCCGGTCACCTCCAGATGGAACTCCTGCCCCTTCGCCTTTGCCATGGGCTGAATAATCGCCTCCACGGAGGAAACCACATCGTTGAGAGAGAACTTCTCAAAGTTGAGCACGACTTTTCCGCTCTCAATCTTGGAAACATCCAGGATGTCGTTGATCAGGCTGAGGAGATGCTGCCCGGAGGCCATGATCTTTTTCGTGTATTCCCGCACCTTGGCCGGATTCTCCGCCTCCGTGGCCAGCAGGGTTGTAAACCCGAGCACCGCGTTCATCGGCGTGCGGATATCATGGGACATGTTGGAGAGGAACGTCGTCTTGGACTCGCTGGCAATCTGCGCGGCCCGCAGGGCCTCCGCCAGCTGCCGGTTGAGGAGCTTCCGCTCCTCCTCCCGCTCCCTCCGGAGCTTATCCTGCTGCCGCCAGCTCAAGTAGTACAGGAGAATGCACAGGAAGAACGCCACCAGCATGGAAACCACGACAATGAATATATTCTGGTTGACCGCCCGTCCCTCCTGCTGGATGGCCGACACCGGCACATAGCCCACCAGGAAAATGGTCCCGCCGTTGACGGCCCACATATAGTTCAGCGCCTGTACCTCCCGGACACTGTGATAAAACAGGATATCCCTGCCGCCCTCCAGGCACTCCCGCACCTCCGCCTGAATGTCCGGGTCCCGGATATTGTTCGCCCGGTAAAAATCCGCCAGGTTCAGGTGGCCTGCGCTCCGCTGTCCCATCCCCTTGGGTTTCAGGACAAAGCGCTCGCTCCCCGCGTCCATGATATACAGGGAAGCCTGACTGTTGTAAAACCCGTTTGGAAGGGCCTCGTCAATCGCGTCATAAACATACTCGGCATAAAGAGTCCCCAGCTCCCGGCCGTCCCGCTCAACAGGGCACTTGATCGTGTACGCCCACAGCCCCATATAGTTCAGATACGACTGGGAAACCGGCAGCCCCTCCACGGTCCCGCCCCGGGAAAAATCCAGCCCCTCCTCGGTAAAGGAATCCCCGGTATTGGAAACGCCCTCGGTTTCCCCGGAAAGAATCAGCGACATCTTGGACATGGTCCGGTTCTTCTCGTGGGTGCGGATATACGCCTCCGGATCCTCCGCCGCGGCGATCTCCTGCGCAATCAGCGCCTGAAATTCCACCTCATTGCGCAGGATCGCCTCAATGGTGCATTGGAGCAGATCCAGGCTCTCGCTCACGTTTTGAATGGCCGAAGCGGACATCTCCCGGGTTATCCTCCGGGAGACGGTGTATACAATTGTCCCCAGAATGCAAAAAACAAGGACGATTGAGAGGAGCAAAAACGGCCCTCTCCGTCTTTTTCCTTTGTTTGCCTTCTCTCTCATTGGCTGTCTCCATTCCGACGCATTGGAAGGACCCCCCGGCTTCCCGCGCCAAAGCGTTCCCCGTTGTCTCTGCAAAACAGGTTCTGACTCAAGCTGTTATATAGTATACCATTTTTCGGATTTTAGTGTCAATAGCCTCCGCCCGTAGGAGGACATAGGCGGACGAGGGACCGGGGCCGTCCGGCGGGAAAAAGGCCGGGCCCGTCTTTAAAGACAAGTCCGGCCTCCGCGGTGCAGGAGAATGCTTATGACAGGGCTTAGAAGCACTTTCTGTAGATGGCTTCCTCGCTCTCCAGGTCGAAGGGATAGTAGGCGTTGGTCATCAGCC
>CANPTW010000065.1 GCA_947577075.1 uncultured Oscillibacter sp.
TCCGGCTTCTTGGGCTGCGGTGCCTCCTTCTCCTCCTCCTGGGCGGGTTCGGGTCCCTTGGCGCCCTCGGAAGGCTTGGTTTCCTTGGGCTTCTCGCCGGGAGCGGCGGGCGGTTCCGGCTTCTTGGGCTGCGGCGCCTCCTTCTTCTCCTCCTGGGCGGGTTCGGGTCCCTTGGCGCCCTCGGGAGGCTTGGTTTCCTTGGGCTTCTCGCCGGGAGCGGCGGGCGACTCCGGCTTCTTGGGGGGCGGGACTTCCTTCATCTCACCCTGGGCAGGCTCGGGAGCCTTGGCGCCCTCGGGGGGCTTGGTCTCCTTGGGCTTCTCGCCGGGGGCGGCGGGCGGTTCCGGCTTCTTGGGCTGCGGTGCCTCCTTCTCCTCCTCCTGGGCGGGTTCGGGTCCCTTGGCGCCCTCGGAAGGCTTGGTTTCCTTGGGCTTCTCGCCGGGAGCGGCGGGCGGTTCCGGCTTCTTGGGCTGCGGCGCCTCCTTCTTCTCCTCCTGGGCGGGTTCGGGTCCCTTGGTGCCCTCGGGAGGCTTGGTCTCCTTGGGCTTCTCGCCAGGGGTCGGGTTTTCCGGTCCCTTGAGGTCGGCCTTTTCCTCCTTTTTGCCATTGGCTCCAGGCTCCATCAGCCTGCCGGGGACAGGAACAGCCGGTTTCCCGTTTGCCTGCCCGTGATACTTGATGGCCTCCTGCAAACTCATTTCGTACACCAGGGCGGGAATGTCCTGCTTTTTCATAAGCTCGCAAGCCCTCTTGCGCCGGTAGCCGGTGACAAGCTGGTACTCGCCGTCCTCCCGGAGCCGGAGGATCACCGGCTCCTTCACCCCGCCCGTCTGGATGCTGGTGACAAGGCCGCCGTAGGTCTTGTCCGGCTGCCTGGAAATGGGGATGCCGGGCAGATCGTGGATTTTTGCCAGGGGGATGTTCTGAGGCTTGGGGATCGTGGGGTCTCTGCTGTTTTCGTTTGCCATAAATACCTCCAGTTTTGAAATGTATTTGCTAAAAATCGCGTCTCACGGTGAGATTTGATTCTTAACAGAAAGTTGAGGATTCCGGCTGGATTTGCGTCTTACCGTGGGATTTATTTCCTCTGAAATTGCGTCCCACGGTGGGATTTATTATTTCTGAATTAAAATTCAGAAATAATAAATTTGATTTGAGCCGTTTTGCTCGCCGCCGCAAACGGCGGCAACCGCAAAACATGGCACATATTACTCCCGAACTTATCGTTCGGAAGTAATATTCAGCCGAAGTCATGCCGCACAGCGGCGGAATAGTAAGGGCCTATCGTCACCGGCGCGTTGTAGAGCGCCGTCAGCAGATAGGCCCGGATGTTATGGATTTTTGTGGTGGTCTGGTTCAGCGAGTCAATCACATACTGGATATGCCCGCTGTCAAGCTGGAAAAAACGGTCCTTGACCGCCTCCGTGGGAACGTCGCTGCCACTGATCCGTATGGTGGGAGCGGTGCTGCATACCACGTCCAGCATCAGCTCCAGCAGGTCGTCTATGTCATCGCAGGGATGCTCCCTCCGCAAACGCTCGTAGTCAATATTCTCTTTCAGCTCTTCTCTGCGTTCGTATCGCTCCATCTTCAATCCCGCCGCTGGGGGTCTCCGGGGGAAGATGGATGGATCAGTCTGAATAAGCTCCGTCTGGTTTCTCTTAGTATGATTAGGGTCGGTTTTTTCGACTTCTGGAAGTCGATTTTTCCGACCTCTTGAAGTCGGAATTTCCGACTTCTGCAAGTCGGGAAAATCGACCTCTGAAATGGGCGCGAAAGGCTCCGGCGGAGACGGGGCCGGTTTTGGCGGTACGGTCCGGGTGGTGAACCGCTTGACGTAGATTTTTGTGGGCTTCCCCTGGCCTTGCTTGATCCGCTCGATCAGGCCGATACCCTTCTTCGTGTCCAGCTCCGCCAGCAGCTTCATGGCCTTGTCCCGCCCGCAGGTCATATCCCCGCATATCTCGTCCACGGAATAATAGATATAGACCCGCCCAGTGTCATCGTACCAGCTGTTCCGGGCGGACAGGCTCATGCGGTCCAGCAGCATCCCGTACAGCAGCTTGGCGTCCGTGGAGACGTGCTTGAATTTGGGGTTTGTAATTAACTGGCGGGGGATTTTGAAAAAGACAAATTCCTCCGATTCATCGCCGTAGAAATAATCTGACAAAATGACTTCCGGCATGGTCAGGGCCTCCTTTTGGGCAAAAGAAAAAGCACGATTTTTCAATCGTGCTTTTTCAAAGGTGTTAAATTGTGTCACATTGGCTTCTTTTTGCGGTGACTGCCTGATATTTTTGTGTTCTGTGCGTCATTCTTTATCAGGCACACCCTCCTGGGTTCCTCTCGTAACTCTCTTCCTTCCCGGTGAAGAAGTCTTCACCATCTTTTGACACTCTGCAGCGGGACCGGCCCGAAGGGCCGGTCCCGCTCGGTTTTCCGAAGCCGCGTTTCCCCCTGGCCGTCTGCCGCTTCGGAACAGGGAAAACGCCCGGGAGGTCAAGGATTGAACGCAGGAAGCCCCGCCGTCCCCCGCGGGGCGGCGGCCTCAGCCCTCCTGGAACTCCTCCAGGTTCGCCAGCGTCACCGCCCGGTAGGGGAGCCAGACGTAATGTCCCTCCTCCAGATCCACCGCCTGGGCGGGGTCCTCCCCGTTCCAGAGGGCCAGCGCCAGGTCCATCATGGCCTGGGCCTGTCCCCGGCTGTCGTTGTGGACGGTGCCGTAGAGCTGCCCGGCGGCCACGGCCTCCCGGGCCGGGGCGGTGGCGTCCACCCCCACGATCAGGGGCCAGCGGCTCCGCTCCGTCTCCGCCAGCGCGTCGATGGCCCCCAGGGCCATGTCGTCGTTGTTGGAAAAGATCACCTCAATCCCGTCCCCGAACTCCTCCAGCCACTGGGCGGTCCGGGCGGCGGCCTGGGCCCGGTTCCAGTTTGCCGTTTCGTTGCCCAGCTTCTCCACCTCCACCCCCGCGTCCGTCAGGGCTTTGACGGAGTATTCCGTCCGGAGCAGGGAGTCCTGGTGCCCCGGCTCCCCCTCCAGCATGACATACTGGAGGACGCCGTCGCCGCTGCGGTCCAGCGTCTCCCGGTCCGCCTGCCAGGCGTCCAGCACCAGCTCCCCCTGAAGGGCGCCGCTCTCCTGGGCGCTGGCCCCCACGTAGTAGATCCGGTCCCAGCGCCGGATGTCCTCCTCCACCGGCTGGCGGTTGAAGAAGATCAGGGGCACCCCCTCCGCCTCGGCCTTGTCGGCGATCACCGCCGCCGCCGTCCGGTCCACCAGGTTGACGCACAGCACGTCGCAGCCCCGGCTCAAAAAGCGGTCCACCTGGTCCATCTGGGTGGCCTGGCTGCTCCGGCCGTCGGCGATGAACAGGGTGATCTGCCGCCCGGTTTCGCCCTCCGCCTCCCGCACTATCCCCTCCAGATTCTGGGCCACCGTGGAAATAAAGGTGTCGTCCTGGGTGTAAAGGGCGACGCCGATGCGAAGGCCGTCGTCCTTTCCCCCGCCGCAGCCGGGGAGCAGCGCCAGCGCCAGCGCCAGGGCGGCCGCCCCCTTACCGGCCGGAAGACGACATAACCGGGAACAGCAGCTTTTGATTCTCCGGCGCATAGATATCCTCCTTTCGCAAAACGGAAAAGGGCAGGGCCGTCGCCGTCCCCTCCTCGCCCCGGGCGGCCCCCACGGCCCGCCGCACCGCGAGATAGCCCGCGGCGTAATCGCTCCAGGCGGCCATGGCGGCGATGTTCCCCCGCTCCAGCTGGGCGGTGACCGCCGTGGCGGCCCCCACGCCGTAAAGGGCAAAGTCCCGGCCCTCCGCCTCCCTCCGCTCGGCGGTGCGCAGGGTAGCGGCGGATTCGAAGGCCATCACCCACCGGGCCCCCTCCGGCAGCTCTCCGGCCCTTCGCACCGGAAGCCCCGCCTCCGTCAGGACCGCCTCCGCCGCCTCCAGGCGGCCGGAAATTCCGGTGCAGCTCCCGGCGGTGTCCAGCAGCAGCACCTCTCCCTCGTCCCAGTCCTCCAGCAGGGCCTGGGCCAGCTGCCGCCCCAGAAGCGCGTTGTCCGGGGCCACCGTCCCCGCCGCGCCCTCCATGGGGGATTCCAGCGTCACGGCGGGGCAGATCAGCCGCCACTGCTCCAACGCCGCGGACAGCGCCCCGGGGTCCGCCGGGACCACCACCAGCGCCGCCGCTCCTCCGTCGATCTCCCGGAGGAGGACGGCCTCCTGCTCCCCGCTGTCCCCCGCCTCCGCCAGGGTGAGGAAGCGGAGCTCCGCTCCCAGCTCGTCCGCCGCCTGCTCCATGCCCTGGCGGGCAATGGCCCAGCCGGAGCTGTCGCTGTCCCGCAGCAGGACGGAGAGGGACAGGAGCTGGGGGTCCTTCCGCTCCCGGAGGAGCTGGGGAATCACCAGGGAGAGAAGCGCCGCCAGCCCCAGCGCCGCCAGGATGCCCCCCTGGATCAGGCCGCTTTTTCCCGTCTTCATAGGACCTCCCCCTCCTGGCAGCGGTTCGCTTCCTCCCGGCTCAGGGCCGGGAGGCGGAGCCGGACCAGCGTGCCCTCGTCCGGTTCGCTGAAAATGCTGAGGCCGTATCCCTCCCCAAAGGTGAGGGAAATCCGCTGGTGCACGTTCCGCACGCCGATGCCGGACCCGCCGGTCCGCACCTGGGGCCCGTCCTCATCCAGAAGGGAGGCTGCCAGCTCCGGCCGCATGCCCAGGCCGTTGTCCTCCACGTCGATCAGCAGGTCCTCACCCTCCCGGTAGGCGGTAACCCGGATGACGCCGTCGTCCTCCGCGCTGGCGCAGCCGTGATACACGGCGTTTTCCAGAATGGGCTGGATGATGAGCTTGAGGGTGTACAGTTCCTCGGTTCCCGGGCGGGCCTCGATCCGGGTGACAAACTTGTTTTTAAAGCGGATCTGCTGAATGTTCATGTAGTGCCGGGCGTGCTCCAGCTCGTCGCGGAGGGGGATGATGCTCTTCCCCTTGCTCAGGGCGATGCGGAACAGCCGGGCCAGGGAGGTCACCATCAAAATGGCCTCCTTCTGCTGGCCGGACTCCGTCATCCAAATCACGGAATCCAGGGTGTTGTAAAGAAAATGGGGATTGATCTGGGACTGGAGCACCTCCAGCTCGCTGCGGCGCTTCTGCCCCTCCTGGCGGATGATGTCGTCCATCAGGTGCCGCATGGTGGAAACCATGGAGGCCACGGCGTGGCTCAGCCGCTGGACCTCATAGCAGCCCCCCTCCTCGATCTCCACATTGGCAAGGCCCTTGTCCAGCTCCCGGATGGATCGCTCCAGCCGGAGAATGGGATCGGAGATGCGGGCGGAGATCAGGAAGTTCAAAAAGGCCATGAGAAAGATGGAAAACAGCAGCAGCGTCAGGCCGAAGAGCATCGGCTGAGGGGAGGAGGCCAGCCAGCTCCCCGCCGGCGCCACGCCCACCAGCTTCCAGCCGGTATAGCCCACCGTCTTGACGGTGACCTGCCGGGACTGGCCCCGGAAGCGCTCCAGGCGGCTTCCGTCCCGGTAGGAGGCGGCCTCCCGGTTGTTTTCCTCCAGCAGCCCCGCGTAGATGAGCTGCTGCCGGGGGTGGTAAATCAGCTCCCCGTCCTTGTCGATCAGGTAGAGGTATCCCCCGCCTTCCAGGGTCACGTCCCGGCAGACCTGCTCAATGCCGTTGAAGCTCATGTCCACCAGCAGCACGCCCCCCTCGGTGCTTCCGTCCCGGGTCAGCTGGACATGCCGGCTCAGGGACACCACCCACCGATAGGGGTAGTCCGGATCGTCAAAGATATTCTGGACATGGGGGGTGGAGAAGTGGAGGTTCTCCATGCTCCGGCTGGCGGCCTGGAACCAGTCGCTCTCCACGGGGGCGGCGTCCCCCTTCACCGCCGACAGCGGCACCGCGGCCACCAGGCCCCCCTCCCCGTCGAAGACCGCCAGGGACACCAGGTCGTCCCGGTTCTCCTCGTACAAAAGCCCCAGCGGGGCGGTGAGGTCCCCCTCCGCCAGGTCCATATTCTTAATGCTCCGGTAATACACCGTGTCGGAGATGCGCATCATCCGCCGGAGGTAGCTGTCCAGGTTCAGGTTGGCCTGGGCCAGCACCCGCCGGCTGTTCTCCGCCACCAGCTGCTCACTGGCGGAGGAAAAGCGCCAGATCAGGCTGACGCTCATCAGCAGCATCCCCGCCGCCGCCACGGCGGTGAAGGACAGGGAGAGCACCATCTGGATGCTCATCCTGCGGTACCGCTCCCCGAACTTGGCGGCGAGGGTTCGGAAAAAGCTCATGGAGCCGCCTCCCTTCTCGCAGCGCATATTGTTTTTCCAAGGGAAAAACAGTGCCGGGCCATGGCCCGGCGTGAAACGCGCGCGGGTATGGGCCTGTGCGGCATCATGGGTTCTCCTTCCAGCTTTTGGGCACGGCCCAGGGCTGGAGGAAGCCCTCCGGAATGTTTCGCCAGTCCACGCTGATGTAATAGTCCAGCTCCTCACCGGGCAGGCTCCCCGCCGGGAAGCCCACCTGCAGACCGCTCTGGCAGAACTGGATCCACTCCGGCTCCAGGGCCGCCGACATCTCCGCCAGGATGGCCGTGTCCTCCACCCATCCCACCAGCTCCGGCAGGCGCCTGCGGACCTCCGCCTCCGGCACGGCGAAGAGGGCCCAGGTATCCAGCCGCTCCCCGGTCCGGCGGTCGAAGGCGTCCTGAAAGCTGGTGCTGCTGCACACAGCAGTTCCGTACTCCCGGGGCAGCATCAGCTCCGTGCTGAAGTACATCACCCGCTCGCTGGAGGCGCTGGGCGACACGTCTTGCCGGATGTGGCCGCTCCGGTACTCCTCTCCCAGCTCCTTCCAGGCGGCATAGCACCGCTCCAGCGTGTCCGCCTCGTCATAGAGCGGGCCCTGGTCCTCGTAATACTGCCGGACCTTCTCCTTCGCCGCCTCGCTGAGATCGTCGAAGCTCTCCAGGTCCCCGACATAGTAGTTCTCCGGGCCCGAGGGCTCGTCCACCTCCAGCAGCTCCGTCCCATCCGCCAGGCGGTAGCGGCGGCTGTTCCATCCGTCCAGCTCCAGCACGTCCAGCTTCGTCCCGTCCCGGAGGGCCGCCGCCCCCCGCCTCAGCTCACCTGCGATGCCGGCGCTGGTGGCCCAATAGGCGTTCACGGTCCCGTCCGCCGTTTCCAGCTTCTCCCGCCGGGGATAGCAGCCGGCATGGACCCAGGCGTCCACCCGCAGATCCGCCCGGATTTCCGCCCGGAGCTCCTCATCGGTCCAGGTGCCGCTGCCCCGGGGCCAGAGGCGGGACCCCTCCGCCAGCCGCACGCCGGTGCGTTCCCCCCGGACGTCCTCCACCACGAAGGCGGCCGGGTCCCCGGCCTCGTCCGTCTGGACTTCCACCACCAGGCCCTCTATCCACTTCTCCTCCCCTTGGCAGGCCGTCAGGCCGAGGGTCAAAAGCAGGGCCGCACACAGGGCCGCATATCGTTTCCACGTCATCGCCGTTCCTCTCCCTTCTGCCCCGCCCGGAATTTCGACGGGGACAGGCCGAAATGCCGCTTGAACACATAGCTGAAATAGTTGGGGTCGCCGTAGCCCGTGGCCTCGGCAATGCGGTAGGTCTTCTCATCCGTCTCCCGGAGGAGCCGGGCCGCCTCCTCCATCCGCACCTGGGTGACATAGGCGGTGAAGGACATACCCACTTCCCGTTTAAACAGGGTGGAAAAATACGTGGGGGACAGGTGGATGTGGGAGCAGAGGGCCTCGACGCTGAGCTGCTCGTCGGTGTAGTGGCCGGAGATGTAGTCCTTGGCCCGCTCCACCATCTGCCAGGCGGAATCGCTGCGCCGCCGGCCCAGCAGCTCGTGGAGCTTCCGGCACCGCTCCCCCAGCCAGCGGCCCAGCTCCTCCAGGCTGGAGAAATCGGAGACGGACACCGCTCCGGTGAACCGCTCGCCAAAGACCTCCTCCACCTCCACGCCGCCGGATCGGGTCAGCCGCACCAGGCAGGTCACCACCTCCAGCAAAAAGAGGTCGCACCTGGAAAGGGACAGCCCCGCGCAGCTCAGCCGCTCCATCAGGCCCCGGACCACCTCCCCCACCTGCTCCGGCGTGCCCAGCTTCACGGCGGCGGACAGCTCCCGCTGGTCCTCCTCCTCGAAGGAGGGGGCGGCGGTGGACTGCGGTTCCAGGTCGCCGATGTAAATCACCCGCCCCCCGGCGGCCAGGACCCGGTAATCCAGGGCGGACCGGGCGCCCTGGGCGCTGCGGTTCAGCTCCTCCGGTCCCTGGCAGGGGACGCCCACCCCCGTGGTCAGCCGCAGGCCCAGATAGCTCTGGGACAGCCGGGAGAGCCGCTCCAGCTCCTCCAGCAGCGGGTAGAGCCGCTCCTCCCGGTCCAGATGGACCAGCAGCGCCGCCATGTCCCCGTAAAGCACCGCCCGGGCGGAGCAGCCCTCCAGCGCGAAGTGCTTTTCCAGGAAGGACTGCACGGACAGCAGCAGCAGCTCGTCCCGCTCCCCCTCGTCTCCCAGGCCGTCCACATGGGCCAGCGCAGCGGTCCAAAGCCCCTGGGGCAGATCGATCTCATACCGGGCGGCCCGGTCCTGCACCTGATGGGGCCGGAGCTGGCCGCTCAAAAGCCGGGTGTAAAACAGCTCCCGTAGCACCGGGAGGCTCTCCTCATACCTCCGGCGGAGCGTCTCCATGTCCCGCCGTTCCAGCCGCTGGCGGTCCAGCTGCTCCCGGAGCTTGTTCAGCACCTGGATCAGCTCCGGGGCGTTGATGGGCTTCAAAATATACTCAGACACCCCCATGCTCACCGCCTGGCGGGCGTATTCAAAGTCGTCGAAGCCGGAAAAGACCACCAGCCGCGCCCCGGGCAGGGAGATGCGCAGCCTCCGGCAGAGCTCCAGGCCGTCCAAAAAGGGCATCTTGATGTCGGTGAGCACCACGTCCGGGCGGAGCTGGTCCGCCAGCTCCAGGGCCTCCTCGCCGTTGCCCGCCTCCCCCACCAGCCGGAAGCCCAGAGAGGCCCAGTCGATCTTCCGGCTGATGCCGGTGCGGATTTCCTCCTCGTCGTCCGCCAGCAGAACCCGGTACTCCTCCATGGAAGTCCCCTCCCCCTCCGTCTTTTGATCCGGCGCCGCCGGCTCCGCACAGGGCCGCGCGCAGGGGCGCCGTAAGCCGCGTGAGCGGCTCACGGTGCTTGCCTTCATAGGAAACGCGCAGGCGCTTTGCGCCCCGGCGGGCCTATGGCCCGCCGGTTGAAAAGAAGGGTATGCTTCTTTTCAACTGCGTTGACTATATTATAGCATACTTTGGGGAAAAGGTCGAGAAAAATCCGTCCCCCCGGGATTTTCCCCGCCGCGCGCCGGCTGTCCCGGTTGCAAACGCCCCGGGTTTATGCTATATTATATATTTTGTGGAAACAATCCCATTATCACGACGATTTAGGAGGCTATCCCATGGCCGCTTTCCAAGACGAGATCGCCCGGAGGCGCACCTTCGCCATCATCTCCCACCCCGACGCGGGCAAAACCACCCTTACGGAAAAGCTCCTGCTCTACGGCGGGGCCATCGCCCAGGCGGGCGAGGTCAAGGGCAAGCGGGCCCGGGCCGCCACCAGCGACTGGATGGAAATCGAGAAGCAGCGGGGCATCTCCGTCACCTCCTCCGTCATGCAGTTCCAGCACGACG
>CANPTW010000066.1 GCA_947577075.1 uncultured Oscillibacter sp.
AAGGATAGATGGCTGCAACGGAGTGCCGCGCGCACGGGCCCGCACCTGTCTCTCCATGCGGGCCGATAGGTGTTTCAAGTCCGAGTGGATTTGGGGCGCCTTTTCTTTTTATCCAAAATCAATTTTTTAAGGAGGAGCATCCCTATGATCCTACTGGCAAACGGCAAGCTCATTACCCGGGACCCCGAGGGCGTCGGTTATCTGCCTGACGGCGGCGTCGTCACCGACGGGGGGAAAATCGTCGAGGTGGGGACTACGGCGGACCTGAAGGCCAGGTATCCCCAGGCGGAGTTCGTGGACGCCCGGGGCGGCGTGATCATGCCCGGCCTGATCAACGCCCACACCCACATTTATTCCGCCCTGGCCCGGGGCCTCAGCATCAACGGGTACGCCCCCACCAATTTTTATGAGGTGCTGGACGGCCAGTGGTGGTACATCGACCGCCACCTGGACCTGGCGGCCACCCGGGCCAGCGCCCAGGCTCTGGTGATCGACTCCATCAAGCAGGGCGTTACCACCATCTTCGACCATCACGCCTCCTTCTGCGAGATCCCCGGCTCCCTGATGAAGATTGCCGAGGTCACGGAGTCCTTAGGGCTCCGGGCCTGCCTGTGCTATGAGGTCAGCGACCGGGACGGCGAGGAGAAGTCCCTCCAGTCCGTCCGGGAGAACCGGGACTTCATCGACTACTGCGAATCCCACCCCTCCGATATGCGCAAGGCCATGTTCGGCGGGCACGCCCTGTTCACCATCTCCGACAAGACCTTCGACCGGATGGCGGAGGCCAACGGGGGCCGGGTGGGCTACCACATCCACGTGTCCGAGGGCATGAACGACGTGTACGACAGCCTCCAGAACTATGGCCGCCGCCCGGTCCAGCGGCTCCAGGACCACGGGATTCTGGGCCCCAAGACCATCCTGGGCCACTGCATCCATGTGAACACCGCGGAAATGGAGATTATCAAGGAAACGGACACCATGTGCGTCAATAACCCGGAAAGCAACATGGGCAACGCCGTGGGCTGCTCCCCGGTGCTCCAGCTCTACAAACGGGGCATCCTGGTGGGCCTGGGCACCGACGCCTATACCAACGACATGCTGGAGAGCATCAAGGCAGCGCTGACCATCCAGCGGCACAACGCCTGCCTCCCCGGCGTGGGCTGGTGCGAGGTGACGGATATGCTCTTTAAGAACAACGCCAAGATGGCCCAGCGGGCGGGCTTCCCGGAGATGGGCGTCCTGAAGGCCGGGGCGGCGGCGGACGTCATCGTCATGGACTACAAGCCCTTTACCCCCTTCTCCGACGCCAACATCGACGGGCACATGCTCTTCGGCATGACGGGCCGCCAGTGCCAGACCACCATGGTCAACGGCAAAATTTTAATGCGCGACCGGGTTCTCACGGAAATCGACGAGGAGGCCGTCAACGCGGAAATCCTCCAGGTTTCCAAGAAGCTGTGGGGAACGCTGAACCATTGCGAATATTGAGAAGTAACGCCTCCGGAAGCACCAAGTTAGCGGCAGCGAGGAGGGCCGGGCAGATCATGCATCGACCACCAAGCCCCCGCTAAAACTACGCCGTGGCCAAACGACATCCGTGAAACCGGAGGTATTGCCTGCGCGCCCCCGTTTTCTCTCTTCCCCCGTGCACGGCGCATTCGTCTCCGGCCTAAGACGCTGTGCGGCGGCTGGCCTCCGACACGCGTCTGCGGACGCAGCCTCTTTTCGCAAAAGAGAGAATGGGGGGTGCAAATGGACCGGCCCCCAAGGGGCTGACACCACCCTCCCCGCCGGAACGGCGGAAAACCAGTCTGATCTTATTAAGGAGGAATTTCCTATGTCCGAACTCATGACCCCCATTCCCTTCCGGGAACTGATGACCTGGGTGACCGCCGAGTACCAGAAGGAGGGCACCGTCTTCGGCGTCCACAAGCCCTATAAGGCGGGCGTGAAGACCCTGCCCATCTTCGGCGAGAAAATCGAGACTCCCTTCGGCCCCGCCGCCGGCCCCAACACCCAGCTGGCCCAGAACATCATCGCCTCTTACTTCGCCGGGGCCCGGTTCTTCGAGCTGAAAACCGTCCAGAAGATGGACGGCGCGGAGCTCTCCGCCTGCGTCAACCGGCCCTGCATCCTGGCGGAGGACGAGTGCTATAACTGCGAGTGGTCCACGGAGCTCTATGTTCAGCAGGCCTTCGAGGAATACGTCAAGGCCTGGTGCGCCTGCAAGATCATGGCCAAGGTTTACGGCCTGGGCGACCCCGACGCCTTTGTCTTCAACATGTCCGTGGGCTATGACCTGGCGGGCATCCAGGGCCCCAAGGTGGACAAGTTCCTCGCCGAGATGGTGGACGCCTCCGGGACCCCCGTATTCCAGGAGTGCCGCAAGGTCCTCAAGGAGTTCTTCCCCGCCGAGGGCGCCTTCATCGACGGCATCAGCCCCCGGGTGTCCGGCAGCGTCACCCTCTCCACCCTCCACGGCTGCCCGCCGGACGAGATCGAGCGGATCGCCAGCTACCTGATTGAGAAAAAGCGCCTCCACACCTTCGTCAAGTGCAATCCCACCATCCTGGGCTATGAGACGGCCCGGTCCATTCTGGACGGCATGGGCTATGACTACATTGCCTTCGACGACCACCACTTCAAGGAGGATCTCCAGTACGAGGACGCCGTCCCCATGTTCCGCCACCTCCAGGCCCTGGCGGACAAGTGCGGCGTGGAATTCGGGCTGAAGCTGTCCAACACCTTCCCCGTAGACGTGAAGGCCGGGGAGCTGCCCAGCGAGGAGATGTATATGGCGGGCAAGTCCCTCTTCCCCCTGACCACCACCATGGCGGCCCGGATCTCCCGGGAGTTCGGCGGCCGGATGCGGATCAGCTACGCCGGAGGCGCGGACGCGCTGAACATCGACAAGCTCTTTGCCCTGGGCATCTGGCCCATCACCATGGCCACCACGGAGCTCAAGCCCGGCGGCTACCAGCGCTTCGTCCAGATCGGCGACAAGCTGGACGCCCTGGAGTTCCGGCCCTTCACCGGCGTGGACGTGGCGGGCATCGAGGCCCTGGCCCTCGCCGCCCGGAGCGACAAGTACCACGTCAAGGCCGTGAAGCCCCTGCCCCGGCGGAAGCTCTATGAGAAGGTGCCCCTGATGGACTGCTTCACCGCTCCCTGCAAGGGCGGCTGCCCCATCGGCCAGGATATCCCGGAGTATATCGAGCTCTGCCGGAAGGGGGAGTACGCCTCCGCCCTGCGGCTCATCTGCGAGAAGAATCCCCTGCCCTTCATCACCGGCACCATCTGCGCCCACCGCTGCCAGACCAAGTGCACCCGGACCTATTACGACGATTCCGTGCAGATCCGGGCCACGAAGCTGGTGGCCGCGGAGAAGGGCTATGACGCATATATGTCCAAGGTAAAGGCCCCCGCCCCGGCCGATAGCGGGAAAAAGGCGGCCGTCGTCGGCGGCGGCCCCGCGGGCATGGCCGCGGCCTACTTCCTGGGCCGGGCGGGCATCCCCGTCACCGTCTTTGAGAAAGCCGATAAGCTGGGCGGCATCGTCCGGCAGGTGATCCCCGGCTTCCGCATTTCCGACGAGGCCATCGACAAGGACGCGGCCCTCATCGCCAAAATGGGCGCGGAAATCAGGCTGAACACCCCCGCTCCCTCCGTCGCCGAGCTGAAGGCCCAGGGGTATACCCACATCTTCTTCGCCGTGGGCGCCTGGAAGGCCGGGAAGCTGGACATCCCCGGCAACGTGGTGCCCGTCATCGGCTGGCTGAAGGACCTGAAGGCCGGAAAGGACGTGCCCCTGGGCCATGTGGCCGTGGTGGGCGGCGGCAACACCGCCATGGACGCCGCCCGTGCGGCCCTCCGGGCGGGGGCGGAGTCCTCCACCCTGGTGTACCGCCGGACGAAGAAGTATATGCCCGCCGACGCGGAGGAGCTGGAGCTGGCCATCGCCGACGGCGTGAAGTTCCTGGAGCTGGTGGCCCCCGCGGAGCAGAAGGACGGCAGGCTCCGCTGCGAAAAGATGAAGCTGGGCGAGCCCGACGAGAAGGGCCGCCGGAAGCCGGAGCCCACCGGGGAGTTTGTGGAAATCCCCTGCGACACCGTGATTTCCGCCGTGGGCGAGAAGGTGGAAAGCGAGCTCTTCACCGCCAACGGCATTGAAGTGGACGCCAAGGGCCTGCCGGATTTCAAGACCAATGTGGAGGGCGTGTACGCCGGGGGAGATGCCATGCGGGGTCCCGCCACGGTGGTGGAGGGCATTGCCGACGCCCAGGCCTTTGCCGACGCCGTCGTCGGCGCGCCCCACCGCTATGAGATTCCCGCCAAGGCCAGGGCCGGCCGGGCGGACGCCATCGCGAAGAAGGGCGTCCTCTGCGAGTCCGCCAAGTGCGAGGGGGACCGCTGCCTCACCTGCAACGTGGTGTGCCAGGTCTGCGCCGACGTGTGCCCCAACCGGGCCAACGTGGTCATCGAGCTGCCCGACGGGCGGCATGAGATTCTCCACGTGGACCGGATGTGCAACGAGTGCGGCAACTGCGCCATCTTCTGCCCCTATGACTCCGCCCCCTACCGGGAGAAATTCACCCTCTTCAAGACCCGGGAGGGCTTTGACGAGAGCGTGCACAACCAGGGCTTCCTGCCGCTGGACGGGAGCCGCGTGCTGGTCCGGCTGGACGGGAAGGTCTTCGAGGCGGACCTGAACGCCGGGAACGACCTGCCCGCGGATATTGAGGTGTTCATCCTCACGGTGCTGAACAAGTACGCGTATCTGCTGGGCTGAGGCTGAAAACGGCTCTTCCCTTTTCCCGGGACTTCTGCTAGAATGGGTTTGGAAATGCAATCATCCTTTTCCGGAAAGAGGGGAATTCCCATGCGGCGATATCTGGCGGCTTTACTGGCGGCGCTCCAACTGCTTTCCCTTTCCGCTTTGGCGGCGGAGTGGGACCCCGGCGATCCCATGCTGTGGGAGCCGGATCTTCCCACCTTCGACGGCCCCATGCCCCGGCCCGGCGAAACCGCCGAGAATTTCAGCATCGTCCTGAGCTTTACCGGAGACATGCTTCTGGCCTCTCTCCACGGGAAGCGGACGGCGGGGAGCTTCCTGGACTACGCCGCCAGGGAGGGACCGGAGTACTTCCTTCAGCACGTCCGCCCGGTCTTCGAGGCCGATGATTTTACGGTGGTCAACTTGGAGAACGTGCTGACGGACCGCGGCCTGACCCCTAAGGAAAAGAATACGGACCCCGCCTACTGGTTCCGGTCGGGAACCGCCAATACGGACATTCTCACCTCCTCCGGCGTGGAGGCCGTTTCCCTGGCCAACAACCATACCGGAGACTATGGCGATGCGGGCTACAGGGACACGGTGGACGCCGTGTCTGCCGCGGGGCTGGAATACGGAACCAACAACCGGACGTTCTATCTGGAAAAGAACGGGTTCCGCATTGCCGTCATCTGCCACGGCCTCTGGAACGAGGCGCAGGCGGAAACGATTGTCCGGCGCCTTGAGGAGGCGGAAAGCCGCTCGGATTTTCAGATTGTCTTTTACCACGGCGGCGCGGAGGGCGTCCACGCCCCGGAGCCTTGGCGCGTCCGGGCTTCCCGCCGGCTGGTGGACTGCGGGGCGGACCTGGTTCTGGGGAACCACCCCCATGTGCTCCAGCCCCGGGAAACCTATCAGGGCAGGGAAATTGTCTATTCCCTGGGCAACTTCTGCTTTGGAGGCAGCCGCCAGCCCCGGAACCGGACCATCATCTATCAGCTGACCCTTCGGGTGGAACAGGGGAGCCTGACGGAGACGTCTTCCCAGATCATCCCCTGTTACGTTCACACCGGCGGAAAGACAAACAACTACTGCCCCGCTCCCATCACCGACGAGGAGCAGTGCCGGCGGGTCCTGGCCTTCATGGACGGGGACGCAAAGCTGCCTTACTGACCAACAAGCCCCCGGTGTTCCGCTGGAACACCGGGGGCTTTGCGATCCCGCGGCGGCGTTTGCGCCGCCGTGAGCGGACGGAAGGCGCCGGGGCGGCACGGGCGCCGGGGCCCGGGGCGCGGCTCCTCCCGGCGTCACAGGGGGCCCGCGCGCTTCTCAGAAGACCCGGTTTCCGGTTCGGATGGGCCGGAATTTTCCAAATATTTTTTCCTGCTTCTGATAACTTATAGCAGATGCCGCAAACCCGCATTAAATCAAGGCTTTTCAAAAGGACACGCAAGTAAATTCAAGTAAAAAAAGCTGGCTTTCAGCAGCAGTAAAGACCAAACAAAGACCAATACAAAGGCGCGTTTCCAAAAGATGACCCGCCCCACATATGATATGTGGAGCGGGTTTTCACTGTATTTATATTTCAAAAGGCAAACATGGTAAACCGAGGGAGAGCCCTTTATCCTACGCCTCGCGGGGCGTCAGAGCGTCAGCAATTCGTCAGAATTGCAATAGCATGCCAAACCGCTAATCCCGCCTTATGCCAAACTGCCGACAACCGCCCAGCCGTCAGCCGTGGCGGGCTGTTATCTGTCGATATCGCAACACGCCATTTTGTCAACAACAAAAAAACCGCTTGCGTATACAGTCGAAATAGTGTAAAATATGCTTACGAGACAGCAAAAGCATAAAAGGCAGGGCGAAGGGATGGCCGTCCCAACGCCCCTATGCAGGAGGCCCGTTAAGCCCCATCCCACACAGCAGAAATTTTCTGCGCCCAAAGTCCATTATAACGGTTTTCCCGGCAATAATCAATGGGGAAATCAATGGCTTGTGTGCGTAGCTTCGGCGGTGTAGGGATTTAAACCCCTGCGCCGCTTTTGTTGTCTTGATGGGAAAGCCTATGGGGGCCGGGAAATCGTCCTACCCCCAAAGGCAAGTACCATTAAGACAGGGGAAACCCTTATAAAAACGAAGGAGAGAACAATATGAGGAAAAAATTGCTATCCCTTGCGCTGGCCTTGGTTATGTGCTTTGGCCTGACGGTCCCGGTACTGGCTGTCAATCAGCCGGGAGACACCATGTTTGATGACAAAAACGGCACCTATACACTCTCAAATCCGATTTTGTACACACTTTCCCGTTCGGACATACAAGGGATTGATAGGACTTCCATGAAAATGTTTATAGAGGGAGAGCCTTATGACGAAGATTATTTTGGCCCCGCTCTCGATTATCTGAATGAGTTCTTTTGGTCCAGAATGAATACAGTCTATGCGGTCCCTGAGGGTACAGTCGTAACATTACCTAATAGCGTGCTTACGCGGACAATTTTCGAGTATGACGTAATATGGGAAAATAGTGTTTGCCGTGCGAGTGAGTTTGGTGTATTTAATTATCCGGGGTTTACGTCTGTAACTCTGGATGGCGGGGGTTATATTCTTGGTGTAGAATTGCAATACGCCAACATGGAAACGGGTAAAGATACTTCCAACGTTGGCGATAATGTAGCAGGTATAGTTTTCTTTTATGTCCCGGAAAAAGGCACAACTTCTACAAAAAATCCTTTCACCTCTGCTACTACCCCCAGCACTCCAACCACACCCACCACACCCAGCAAGCCGAAATTCACCGATGTAACCACCAATGCCTACTATGCGGACGCTGTGGCCTGGGCGGTAGAGAAGGGAATCACAGCCGGCACCAGCGACACCACGTTTTCCCCTAATAGCACCTGCACAACGGCACAAATTCTTACGTTCTTATGGCGTTCTCAAGGACAGCCGGAGCCAACAATCAAAAATCCGTTCTCCGATATAAAGGAAAACGACTATTTCTATAAAGCTGCTCTATGGGCCAGCGAAAAGGGGCTTGTATCTGGGTCTACATTCAGGGGAAATGCCCCTTGTACCCGCTCCGCAACCGTGACCTATCTTTGGAAATTGGCGGGAAGTCCCTCGGCCCCTGCCGCCTCCTTTACAGATGTGTCAAGTATGGCTGTTTCATGGGCGGTCAGCAAAAATATTACAAGTGGCACCAGCGCAACGACATTTAGTCCGGAGGCGACCTGTACCCGGGGTCAAATTGCGACGTTTCTTTTCAGAGCTTACGCAGGATGATAAAGGCAGCCCCTCATCATTAATTGATGGGGGGCTGTTCATGTTATAAATATATAATTGCTGATTTACCTTTTTCTTGTTTTTATAGTGTTGGGCGTTAGTATAACCAGGTTCATACAACAATGAATAAGAAACAGCCCTTGCAGATTGAAATGCTGCAAGGGCTGTTTTTTACTCTTTATCCTGTACGAACTCACTTCCTTTAGATTCACCTTTTGCCAAATCTCTTAATATTTCTGTAAACAAATCCGCACAAATCTCCTCTATATTACGCGTGTCAACAGAATTTCCACGTTTCAGGTGTTTATTTAAATCATCCTTTATTAAAGACAAAGCATCATCTGAACACTGTTTTTCCAAAAAATGTTTACTTTTCAGGAAGATTTTTCAAAAGGCCCTCGACGGGATTTCCTTTTTCTGCTATACTGTTGAAGCATAAGGACAGGCTCCCGCAAAGGAGACGGCGTTTCTCCTCCGGCGCGGCAAACGGAAAGACTTCTATTGTGAGAGGACTTCGACGTAAGGGCAGGCGATGGAAACGGAAAGGGAAAAAGGTACATATGGATCACACGCAGCTCAGTCCCCTGGATCTGGGAATCATCGCGCTTTATTTGGTCACCATGGTGGCCGTGGGCGTCTATTTCATCCGCCGGGTCAAAAATACCGGGGACTATTATGTGGCGGGCCGCTCCCTGGGGCCGCTGGTGATGATGGCGACGGTCTGCGCCACCATTATCGGCGGCAGCGGTTTGATGGGTCGGGCGGGAGTGGCCTACTCCAGCGGGTTCAAGGCGGTAATCACCGCCATTCCCTATCTCCTCGGCATGTTTATTTTTTCCGGCATCGCCGGGAAAATCTCCGACATCGGCATGAAGTACGACGTGACGTCCATCCCGGATCTCTTTAACCGCCGCTTCGGAAAAACCGCGAAAATCATGCTGGCCGCCATGGTGGCGTTCACCATGATGGGCACCGTGGCCTCTCAGGTGACGGCCACCGCCACCATCATCAACATGCTGGGGGGACAGGTGGGGCTGTCCTATGAGGCCGGGGCGCTGATTGCCTGCGTCATCTTCATGGTCTACACCGCCTCCAGCGGGCTTTTCGGCGTGGTGTACACCGACGTGCTCCAGTTCTACATGCTGATCTTATTTGTATACATCCTGATTCCCGCGGCCTCCCTGCGGAGCATCGGGGGCTTCTCCAGCTTCCTGGCGGGGCTGGACCCGGCTCTCGCCAGGCCCTATCTCAACGGCAGCATTTTGGGGGATATCGTCACCTATCTGGTCTTTACCATGGCGGGAGCGGAGATGTGGCAGCGGGCCTTTGCCGCCAAGAACCGGAGCTCCGCCAAGAAGGGGATGTTCCTGGGAACCGCCGTCTATGGCGTCACCATCGCCCTGGTTTACTTCATGGGGGTGGCCGCCCATCAGGTCCTTGGGGACGACGTTCTGGCCGCCTATGGGAACACGGACGCGGTCGTCCCGGCCCTGGCTATCCATGTCCTGCCCATCGGGCTGACGGGGCTGGCCCTGGCGGGCATCCTCTCCGTCATCATGTCCACGGCGGACAGCTATCTGCTGG
>CANPTW010000067.1 GCA_947577075.1 uncultured Oscillibacter sp.
ACGCGGTGCCCCACCTGGTGAAGCTGAACCCCGCCGGGGAGCACTGCCTGGTGGATCTGGACCGGGCGGGGGGGCTGAGCGCCGTGATGAAGCGGCTGGACGACCTTGGCCTGATCGACCCCTCTGCCCGGACGGTGGACGGGACCTGGGCGGACCGGATTGCGAAGGCGGAGATTCTGGATGAAGACGTGATCCGCACGAAGGAGAACGCCTACAGCCGGACCGGCGGACTGGCGGTGCTGTACGGCAACCTGGCACCGGACGGCGCGGTGGTGAAGAAGGGCGCGGTGCTGCCGGAGATGCTGGTGCACACCGGGCCGGCGAAGTGCTTCGACAGCGAGGAGGCCTGCTGCGAGGGGCTGTACGCGGGGAAGGTCCAGGCCGGGGACGTGGTGGTGGTCCGGTACGAGGGTCCCAAGGGCGGCCCGGGCATGCGGGAGATGCTGAGCCCCACCGCGGCCCTGGCGGGCATGGGGCTGGATTCCACCTGCGCCCTGGTGACGGACGGGCGGTTCTCCGGGGTGAGCCGGGGGGCGTCCATCGGGCACGTCTCTCCCGAGGCGGCGGCGGGGGGCCTGCTGGCCTACGTCCGGGACGGGGACCCGATCGCCATTGACATCCCGGGCCACAAGATTGAGCTGCTGGTCGGCGAAGCGGAGATTGCCCGGCGGAGGGAAGCGGCCGCGCCCCAGCCCCCCAGGCAGGTGACGGGCTATCTCAGGCGCTACCGGGCCATGGTTTCTTCCGCCAGCTGCGGAGCTGTTTTGGACGGCGGGGATCGGTAGGCTGGGGCGGGCAAGCCCTGGGCCGGCCGGTCAGGCCGGGCGCAAGGACCCTCCCTAAAACTTTAAACGGCTCTTGCGGAACGCCGCATCCATACACTGCAGCGCCTGGCCGCCGCGCTTTCAGGCGTTTTCAGGTTCTGCAGCGGATGCAGACTATATTGTAATTGTAAAGGAGAAATGCTGTCGTGAAAACCATTAGTATTTATGAAGAGTTGGGGGCGCGGGCTGAAAGGGGGAAAATCATTCGCCTGGGAATGATCGGTTTTGGGAGATTTCCCTCCACGTTCATCGTTCAAATTGACAGGATTCCCGGGATGCAGCTTGTTGGCGTCGCGGAGATGAATCCCGAGCGCGCGCAGAAAACCTGCGACCTGGTAGAGTGGCCCAAGGAGCGTTACAGCGCCAAGAGCTTTGAGGAAGCGGCCCAAAATGGAACCACCTGCATTGTCGAAAACGCCGACGAATTGTTTCAGTCCGACTTTATCGATATCATCGTCGACGCGACCGGGAATCCCTATGCGGGCGTTCACCACGGGAAGATGGCGTGCCGGTACCATAAAGACATGATTATGGTCAACATTGAGTGCATGGCGGCTGTGGGGCCGATCCTGAACCGCATGGCGGAAGAGGCCGGCATTTTGATTTCTTACGCCTATGGAGATCAGCCGGCGAAGCTGTGCGCCATGATCGATTGGGCCAGAACCTGCGGCTTTGAAATTGAGGCGGCCGGTGAGTGGCGGCCGTACACCCTTGGCGACAAAGAACTGGCGCCTACGGACGAGGTATTCCGGAGATTCGGTTACGACGTGGAGGAGGCCCACCGGTTCGGAATGAATCCGAAGGGATACTGTTCCTTCCTGGACAATACCAAGGGTTCGATTGAGATGTGCGTTGTGGCGAACGCCGTGAACCTGCAGGCGCCGGAGGGCGGGCTCCATTATTACCCCGCCGGTTTCGAGGATCTGCCCGGCATTCTGCGGCCTGTCGAGGTGGGGGGCAAGCTCACGCGTTCGGGAGTCATGGAGGTCTGCTCTCCAAACTATCCCGATAAGGGCGTCTCCGCACCGGTTCCCGGCGCTTTTCGGGCGGGCATGTACGTGGTTATGAAAACAGACGGCCGCCCCATGATGAAAGACGCCGTCGTCAAAGCGTGGTATCCGACGGACGACACGAAGCGCTATTCCGCGTACATGTATCCGGTTCATGGCATTGGTCTTGAGCTGGGGGTGACCGCAGCGGTGATGAGCATTCTCCGCAAGCCGACGGGAGCCTGTAAATATTTCTCCACGGATGTAGTCTCTATCGCCAAGAAGGATCTGCTTGTGGGCGAGGTCCTGGATGGAGAGGGCGGCTTCTGCGCCCACGGCGAGTTTTTTAACGCGGATGAAAGCCTCAGGCTTGGAGCCGTCCCCATGGGGCTGAGCGGGTCGATGAAAATGGTGAAGCCGGTGAAGCGCGGCCAGGTAATCACGTGGGACGCCGTCCAGTTCGACACGCAGGACGAGGCCATCATTCTCCGCAGAGAGATGGAAGCGCTTTTCAAAAAAGAGAAACGGATCTGAGGCGCGTTGAGCGCGGGCATGGGGTTTTGGCAGGCCGGTCAAAAACTGCGGACGCTTATTAAAGGCGGAATTTAAAAAATGGGGCGGTCCTGCTGGAACCGCCCGGGAAACAAACAAGGAGGCATGAATCATGAGAAAGATTGTTGACTTAACGCTGCTGCTCAGCGAGGACCTGCCCTGCGCGTGGCCTGCGCATATGCCGTTTAAACGCACCAATTGGAATTGGTTCAAGCGGATAGATTCAGAGGCCGGCTGCGTCCTTCGCAACAAATACGGCGCTTACCACACGGGGTGGATGGTGATCGACGAGCACACGGGAACGCACTTCGACGCTCCCTCCCACTATGTCCCCCTTCCGGATTCCGGGCTGCCTAACGCCTGCGAATCCGGCAGAATCACCGGAGATAAGGTCGATATCTCGAAAATGCTGGGCGAAGCGGTGGTGGTCGATATCAGCCATCTTCGGGACAAGGGGGGCATGGGAACCAGCCCGCTTTTTACCAAGGCGGACATGATCGCATGGGAAAAAGAGAACGGATGCTTTTCGCCTGGGGAAATCGTCGTGCTTTACACCGGATGGGCTGATTTTTATAAGCCGGGAGCGGAGGGGGAATCGTATTTCCTGAAGCCCTACCAGAAAACGGGCGGCGGCTGGCCCACCCTTGACGCAGAATGCGTGGAGTATCTGTACGAGTGCGGAATCAAGTGCATTGCTACCGACGGGGCCAGCGTAGGCGCGGCGGAGGACGGCATTCCCTCGCACATAGCGGGGCTGGCGCATGAGATGGCATACATTGAGAGCTTGTGCAACGTGGACCAGCTGCCGACGCGGGGAGCGGCGTTTATCTTCCTGCCGTTAAAAATTGAAGGCTCGTCCGGAGGACCCGGCCGCGCGATTGCGGTGCTTCCCGAGGAATAAGCATCGGCGCATCCCGCTGTATATTGTTTTCCCTACGCATCATCATAATTATAACCCTGATTCAAATGAACGCAGCGTTACCCCGTCTGCCGCCCCGCCAGGCTCCGGAAAAACGCCCGGTTGCGGCGGACCGCCGTTGAATCCGGTTTGCAGGCCGCGGCCAGCTCGTTAAAAACCTCCGCCCGTTTCTGATTTCCCAGGCGGCTGTAACAAACGCACAGCTGGATGCAGGGAAGGTAGCCATAGCAGTCCGGGGACACAAATGCGCCTCGGCGATCGTCCCTGACGCAGGTCAGGGCCAGGGCATACCAGTAGGCGGCCCGGCGGTACTGCTCCCGCTGGAAAAACCAAGACCCGATCTCGCAGCAGGCCTCGGCCCGGGGGCGGTCATATTCAAACGTGCGGAACAGGGCCGCCAGCGCCGCCTGGTCATGGCCCAGCTCCCTGTGACAATAGGCGCAGTGGCAGCAGGCGTCGATCTCGTTTTCCACCCACCCCCGGCCTTCCGCCAGAAACCGTTCGAAGACGTCCAGCGCCTCCGCCCAGCGGCGGTGGTAGTACAGCTCCCGTCCATAGTAAAACTGCTGACGGGGGTCCAGGCTCTTCCCGGCGGCCAGCTGCGCCTCGTAGATCCGCAGGTTCCGGTCCGGGTCCGAGGGGCGGGTCTTGCGATGGGTGACGGCAAAGTCCGCGTACAGGATTTTTCCGGCCGGACTGATCGCCTCATGGACGGCCCCCGTCCAGCGCATTCCGGCATGGTTTTTAATCAGGCGCTCCCGGTAGTAGGAGAACGTCACATGGCCGCTCTCGTCAAATCCGGCGTGGTAAGGCGCCATCACCACCGAAACAGCGGGGTCCAGCGTCTCCTTCAGGGCAAGAAAAGCCCCTCGGTCCTCTTCCAGCAGCACGTCGTCCGCGTCCAGCCACATACAGTAATCCATAGAGGCATGGGAAAAGGACTCGTTGCGGGCGGCGGAAAAATCATCCCGCCAGGGAAAATCATAGACCTTGCCGGTAAAGCGGGCGGCAATTTCCCGGGTGCGGTCGGTGGAGCCGGTGTCCACGATGATGATCTCGTCCACCAGATCCGCCGCGCTCTCCAGACAGCGCGCCAGTACGTCCTCTTCGTTTTTCACGATCATACACAGGCTGACGCTTACCATTGCAAAACCTCCTTTTATCTGGTCAGGAGATTGCTCCCGCCGGCCTTTGCCGGCGGGAGCAATCGTTCAGCGGCGCTCCGCCTAGTCGTCCCCTATCTCGACATCGCTGTCGTGTTCCCCGGGGTCAGGCGGCATTTCACCCGCCCCGATGGCTTCGTCCAGCCGGATGATGGACAGGGAAGCCCCCGCGCCGCCGCCTGTCAGGACAGCGGTTCCGGCAATCTTGGAGAAGATCCGAAGTGAAATTTTGGAGTTCGCGGGAAGAATCATCTTGATTTTATTTTCGTAGCTGGTTGTGGGTACCACCGGATCGATGGTAGAGAGGGCGCTGCCCGCCCCATTAATCGCCAGCTGGGTCTTCAACGGAAGGGCCGTCGTGGTATTCACATGGTAAGAAATCTGATAGACGCCGGACTCAGGCACGGTGAACACGGTGTTCCAGGAGTTGGCCGTAAAACCGGGGGACAGAGCCTGGGCGTTGGGCAGGGCGACGAGAGTCCCATTCGGCGACACCGGGATGCTGCTTCCCTGGGTGTTGGCGGCAAAGGCGGAGAGGAGACTTGGTCCCGGGGCTCCTGTCGGTCCGGCGGGCCCGGTGGGACCGGCGGGGCCGAGAGGGCCAGCCGCGCCCGCGATCCCGGCTGCGCCCGCCGCGCCGTCCGGCCCCGTGGGGCCTGTGGCTCCGGCGGGACCGGCCGCCCCATCCGGGCCGGTGGGGCCCGTGGGACCGGCGGCACCGGCAGGCCCGGTGGCTCCGGCGGGGCCAACCGCTCCGTCCGCTCCGGTGGGACCGGCGGGCCCCTGGGCACCGGCAGCCCCGGCGGCTCCTGTGGGGCCCGTTGTGCCGGCGGGGCCATCTGCTCCGGTGGGGCCGGTGGGCCCGACAGGCCCGGCAGGACCTTCGGCAGGCCCGGTGGCGCCCGCGGGACCGGCAGGCCCAGTGGGACCGGGCAGGACCGGGGCGCGCAAGGCGGCGCTCAGCTTTTCGGTCAGCAGCGTCTGCTGCTCCATGATATCAGCCAAGGTATTTTGCACGCTCTGGTTGACCCGCATGACCTCTTCAAGGGCCGCCGCCTTCTCCAAGCCCGGCAGGGTGCCCAGGACATATTGCAGCTTCTCGCCTTCGGCGTTGAGGATATGGCTCAGGCTGAGCTCCTCGGCGGCAATGGAGGCGATGATTTCATTGAGGCTCCCCTCGCGGGTCAGCGGGGGATTGATTTGAGGGAAAGACGGCATTGACATGAGACATCCCTCCTCAGCTCAGACGGGTGATGGAAAGGGCCGCGCCGGTGGAGCCGGGCAGCAGGGTGGCCGCGGAGACGATGCCGAACATCTGCAGGGATACCGTAGCCCCGGCGTTCAGATCCAGCAGGATCTCATTGGAGAAGTGGCTCAGGGGCACCGCCGGCACCACGGTGGAGGCCGTGTTGGGCGCGCCGTTGATGAGCAGGCGGGTGCCGCTGGGCAGGGCCGTGGTGGTATTGACGTTGTAGGAGAGCTGATAGCGTCCGGCGGTGTTCACCGTGAATACCGTGTTTGTCCCGTTGACCGTGATGTCCGGGGACAGCAGCTGGCCGTCCGGCAGGGGAATCGGGGTGGCCCCCGCAATCGCGGACAGCACGGCGCCGCTGGTATTGGCGGCAAAGGCGGAGGTGGCGGTGGCATTGGGCCCGGTGGGTCCGGTGGGTCCCGTAGCTCCGGTGGGCCCGGTTGCCCCGGCCGCCCCGGTGGGTCCCGTGGCTCCTGTGGCTCCCGCCGCGCCGGCAGGCCCGGTGGCTCCTGTGGCTCCCGCCGCGCCCGCAGAACCCGTGGGACCGGCGGGCCCCTCGGCTCCGGTGGGCCCGGTGGGTCCGGTGGGCCCGGTAGCGCCCGCCGCGCCCGTGGCCCCAGTGGGACCGATTGCGCCCGCCGCGCCGGCAGGCCCGGTGGGCCCCGTGGCTCCGGTGGCCCCGGTGGCCCCCGTGGCTCCGGTGGGGCCGGTGGGTCCGGCCGGACCGCCTGCGGGCCCGGTGGGCCCCGTGGGACCGGCGGGTCCGGCGGGACCCTGCATGGGAGAGGCCGTCAGCGCCTTTTGCATCTTCGCCTTCAGGAAGAGCTGATTCTGTGCGGCGGTCTCCAGCATGCCGCGGACGCTGTCGTTGGCGGCCAGCACGTCGCCCACCGTGGCGGGGGGACCGCTGAGGCCGGGCAGGGTGCCTAGAATATATTGCAGCTTCTCACCCTCGGCATTGAGGATATGGCTCAGTCCGAGCTCCTCCATGGCGACGGAGGAGAGAATTTGATTAACCGCGTCCTCCCGCTCAATGGGCGGGTCGGATGCGGGAAAACTGGGCAGAGACATAAGAGAGAATCTCCTTTCAGATAAGGGGCGCGCCGGTGCGGCACGGGGGAAGAGGAACTCTCCGCAAAGCCGCGCCCGAGGTAGTCTATGCGCCGGCCGGCCGGAGGGTTCCCCCTGGAACAGAGCCGCCCCGGCCGTCATAGAGTGGAACAGCGGCATGAATATCCTGCCGCGCATTCTCGTTCCGGCATTGACCGGAACGCATACTGGAGTTTTGAATATGTCGATGCCTTCCTTTCCCCCCAATGGGGCGGATATGACACGGGAAGAGGCTCTGACCATGATTATCGCGTCCATCGCCATGGAGGAGCTTGCCCTGAGCCATATCCTCAATGCCGAGGGTGAGAAGCTGCAATATATCTTGGGAACCTTGCCGGGTACAAGTCCCTGTGCCCGTCCGCAGGATGTGCTGACCGTCAACAAAAGCGTAACCGCTCTTGTTGAGGCGGTCACCCAGAACCAAATGCTGCTGAAAAACAAGCTGAGCCAGGTGCTGGAGTTCTGCCCGCTTCCCCCGCCTCCGCCCTGCCCGCCCGGTCCCCCGCCCTGTCCGCCCGGTTCCTCCCCGATTTGTCCCTCCCCCTGTCCGCCGTCCCATCCGGCTCCCCATAGGGAACGGACCTGTGAGGGCAGCGCCCTCCAGCTGGCGGGCCGGCGGGAGGGGGCGCTGTGGGATCCGGGCAGCCGCCTGACCTGGCGAAAGCGGAGCCGGGCGGGGAAAGCCATTCGCTGGGATGAGTGCGCTTCCGGCCAGATCTATCTGAGCCCGGGGAAGACGTACACGGTCCAGTGCACGCTGAATGTCCGCGCCGCGGCTCCGGCGAAAGAGACAGGTACCATTTTTCTCAAGCAGTCGCCCTGCGGCATGTTTACAGACGCGCTGCCGCTGTGCTTCCCGATGGAGGGCCTGACCTGCGGCCCCCAGTCTCTGCGCATGTCCGCCGTGCTGCATCCCTGTTCAGACTGCGGATGCGAGACATGCCTGTCCCTGGTGCTGGACGCCAAAAGCGCCTTATGTGTGGAGGGTGCGGTCATGGACATTGTAGAGCTGCCATGAGCGGGCCCGCAGATCAGCCGGCGGAGTCTGAAGGAGGCGTTTCCACGGTGAACGCTGAACAGGGATTGACCATAAAAGAACTGCCGGCAAACCCGGAAAGCTACGGAGAGAAGAGAACGGCGGACCAGCCCCGGTATCTGGTCATCCACTACACCGGCAACGACGGGGATACGGCGGCGAATAACGCGGCCTATCGTCAGCACAGTTGAAAAGAGTCCAAAGGATTCTTTTCCATACGGCGCTGTTTTACAGCGCCGTAAGCCGCGTGAGCGGCTCACGGTGCTTGATTTCATAGGAAACGCATAGGCGCTTTGCGCCCCGGCGGGCCATTGGCCCGCCGGTTGAAAAGAAGGGTATGCTTCTTTTCAACTGCGTTGACTATACTATCAGAGAAGCACTGCCCGGCCTATTATGTGGACCCAGAGAAGTGGGCGGAGTTTAAAAGGAGTCTGGAGATGTGGAAAGACGATGGATAACAACCCGAGTCCCGCCTATCAGGAGGGCGTAGAATGGGCTCTGAAGGAGGGGACCCTCCTCGGGAATGAGGAGGGGGATCTGATGCTCCGCCAGGGGCTGACACGGGAGCAGTTCTGCGCTATGCTGAAGCGGTGGAACGATCGGGCGGAGCGGAGAACGGCGCCTTGAAGAACGAGCGTTTGTCAAAAGGAAGCTCCCACCGGCAAAACCGGCGGGAGCCCTTTGGCGCGCGCTTTTCGGCATAGGCCAACACGCGGCTTCGATTCACACCTTATCATCCGCAGCCTTTTTGACCCCTGCCGCGTCCACCTTGCCCTCGGTAATGATGTAGGACACCACGGAAGCCACCGATACCACGGCGCCCGCCACAGAGCTGATGGTACTCTCATCCAGTCCGAACACCATGGCCAGACCCGTGACGATGCCCGCCATCGCCGCCCAAAACTTGCGGGAGCTCAGCTTTCGTTTCCAGTCAATCTGATTCATAATGTACCGTTCCCCATATCGTAAGATTCGCTC
>CANPTW010000068.1 GCA_947577075.1 uncultured Oscillibacter sp.
AGGATGGTCTGGGAGATGTCCAGAATGTTCACATTATAGTTTGCCAGGCGGTTGCAGACGGCGGCGATGATTCCGACCTTGTCCTGTCCCAGGACGGTGACAATGGCGTTCATACAAAACGTCCTCCTCTATCAGTTCCCTTTTTTGGAAAGGGGGGCTCCTCCCCCGGGGCTTCTCCGGGGCCGGAAGGGCGGCGGGCGCCGCCCCTCCGGCCGGGCTCAGATTTCGTCAAAGAACTTGTCGTGGATGGCGCGCACGGCCCGGTTTACATCCGCCTCGTCCAGAAGGACGGACACCCGGATTTCCGACGTGTTGATCATCTGAATGTTGACCCCCGCCTCGTAGAGGGCCTCGAACATCTTCGCGGCCACGCCGCAGTTGCTCATCAGCCCCACGCCTACGATGGACACCTTGCCGATGGCGTCGTCGGATTCGATGTGGTCGAAGCGGAGCGCCTCCTTGTGCTCCACCAGGATGGCCTCGGCCTCCGGCTGGTCCTTTTTGTGGACGGTAAAGGTGATGTCCTTGGTGTCCTCCCGGCCGATGGACTGCAGGATCACGTCCACATTGATGTTGTGCTTGCTCAGCAGGTCAAAGACCTGGAACGCCACGCCGGGATTGTGCTGCAGGCCCACTAGGGCAATCCGGGCAATGCTGGTATCCTTGGCCACGCCCGCGATGTTGGTCTTTTCCACTTTGGTAACCTCCTTGACTTTCGTGCCGGGCTTTCGCTCCAGGCTGGAAAGGACTTCCAAATTCACTCTGAACTTCTTCGCCAGCTCCACGCTGCGGTTGTGGAGCACCTGGGCCCCCTGAGACGCCAGCTCCAGCATCTCGTCATAGGTGATCTCCTCCAGCTTCCGGGCGCTGGGGACGATTCTGGGGTCGGTGGTGTACACGCCGTCCACATCCGTGTAGATCTGGCACAGCTTCGCCCGGAAGGCCGCCGCCAGCGCCACGGCGCTGGTGTCCGACCCGCCCCGGCCCAGGGTGGTGACGTCGCCGTTGCGGTCCACCCCCTGGAAGCCCGTGACGATGACGATCCGGTGCTGGTCCAGCTCCGCCTGAACCCGCTCGGAGTCGATTTTCTTAATCCTGGCGTCGGAATGGACGGTGGAGGACTGAATGCCCACCTGCCAGGCCGCCAGGGATACGCAGGGAAGCCCCATGGCCTCCAGCGCCATGGCGCACAGGGCCACGGACACCTGCTCGCCGGTGGAAAGCAGCATATCCATCTCCCGCTTGGAGGCGTGGGCGTTGACCTCCTGGGCCTTGGCGATCAGCTCGTCGGTGGTGTCCCCCTGGGCGGAGAGGACCACGATCACATCGTTGCCCTTTAAATAGGTCTCCGCGATAATCCGGGCGACATTTTGGATGTGCTTGGCGTCGCTCACGGAGCTGCCGCCGAATTTCTGTACAATTAAACTCATATGTCATGCTTCCTTTTTCGCTTGAAATCAGGCTGCGGGGAACCGGGTCCCCCGCTCTATCATACGCCGGACCCGGCGGGTTGGTGGCGCTTCCCCGGCTGAAATCCCCGTCCCGTTCTCCGGGCCGCCGGGGAGCCGCGCCCCGTTCCGAGTCTGCCCCATGGGGCCGGATTCATACCCGGAAGCCGCCGGAAGGACGTCACGCCTCCCGGCCGGAGCCGGCGGACCCGGAGTCCAGCACCCGCATGCGGGCCAGAACGTTCAGGGACCGGGACTGCCGCGCCGCCTCGGCGCCGCTGAGGGCGTCCGTCAGGAAGGCGGTTTCTCCGTCCTCGCTGAGGACCTCCACCTGGCCAAAGGCCATGGCCGCGTCGGTGAGGCTGCCCTCAACCCGGAAGTAGTACCGGCTCTTCAGCTTCTCCGGGTCCTCGAAGCCCCCGGCGTCGGGGGACCAGCCGATCTCGTCCCGCTTGGGGCTGGCCTGGAGGCACTCCATCACGTCCGCCACGCAGGCGGAGGCCGTGGGCAGCTCCCCCGCCCCCCGGCCGTAGAACATCACGTCCCCCGTGGCGTTGCCCCGGATCATCACGGCGTTGAACACGTCCTCCACGCCGGCCATGGGATGGTCCTCCGGAATCAGGTGGGGGGCCACATAGGCCGTGCGCCCGCCGCCGGGGAGCCGCACCGCCCGGCCCAGCAGCTTGATCCGGTAGCCCGCCCGCCCGGCGATCTTCACGTCCCGGAGGCTGAGCCTGCCGATTCCCTCCATGGGCACCCGCTCCGGGTCGGTCTGGCGGCCGAAGGCCAGATCCGCCAAAATGCAGATCTTGCGCCCGGCGTCCACGCCCTCCACGTCGGCGGTGGGGTCCGCCTCGGCATAGCCCTTGGCCTGGGCCTCCCGGAGCGCGTCGGAAAAGAAGGCCCCGGTGCGGACCATGCGGGTGAGGATGTAATTCGTGGTTCCGTTCAGAATGCCGCAGACCTCGTCGATGCGGTTGGCGGCCATGCACTGCGTCAGCGGATGAAGCACCGGGATGCCGCCGCCCACGCTGGCCTCGAAGAGGTAGCTGACGTTTTTCCTCCTGGCCAGGGCCAGCAGCTCGCACCCCCGCTCCGCCACCAGCTGCTTATTGGCGGTGACCACGTGCTTCCCGGCGGAGAGGGCCCGCTTCGTGTACTCGTAAGCCGCGTCCACGCCGCCGATGGTTTCCACCACCACGCGGATCTCGTCGTCCCCTTCGATCTTTGAAAAATCGTCGGTCATCAGCTGGCGGTAGGGGCCGTCCTTAAAATGCCGGACCAGAACGGCCTTTACCTGAAGGGCCTCCCCCAGCTTCCGCTCGATCTGCCGCGCGTTCTCCGCCACCACCCTGGCAACGCCGGTGCCCACGGTGCCAAGGCCCAGGATCGCAATCTGTATCATAATTACGCATTGTTCCTTTCTCTGCCTTCCGCGCCGGAGCGGCCCGCCCCGGGCGCGGAAAAACCGGGCCGCTTCCTCAGCCGGCCAGAATTTCGAATTTCAGCACGCCGCTCAGGGCGGTGATGTCCCCCATCAGCTGCTCCAGGGACTCCGCCATCCGGCTGGTCTCGGCGGAGATGGTCACCGCCGCGCAGCCGTTGGTGGGAATGCTCTGGTTGATGGTCAGGATATTGGCCCCCGAGGCGGCAAAAAGCGCCAGCACGCTGGACAGCACCCCGGCCACATCCTTGAGCATGGCGTAAAACGTAATGATATGCTCCGACTTCATGTCGTTAAAGGGCTGGACGGAGTCCTTGTACTTATAAAAAGCGCTCCGGCTGATCCCCGCCATTTTGGTCGCGGCCCCCACGGTGTCCGCCTCTCCGGCCTGCATCATCCGCTTGGCCTCCGCCACCTTGACAAAAATTTCCGGCAGCGCGTCCGCCGCCACTATGTAATACTTAATCGGTTTCGACATCGCATCCTCCATACGCGCACCCCGGCGGACGGAATCGCCAGTCCGCCCATTGCGGTCATTTGTCCTTCCAGCATGGTAACACATTTTTATTCTCTCCGCAACTGTCGGAATCAGGGAAACTTCCGAATAAATCGTCCCCTCCGGTGGGCAAAATGCCGGAGGAGCCGGGGCGGCGGGAGCGCGCCGCCCCTCCGGCGGTCCCGCGCCGGCAGGCCGGGGATGAATATTCATCTTAATATCCGCTTCGTTTTGGATAGCCTGCATAAAAAATGCACAAATAACCGGGGGCGCAACGGAAATTTTCGGGAAAACCGGAGAAATACGCCAAATAATTATGCACAGTTTCTGAAAAAGTATTGACTTGTGGACCCCCGCGTGCTAAGGTAACCACAGTCGGCGGGGGACGCGTCTTCCGCCGCCCCGGCGGGGGGACGTTCTCCCGGCGGGGATTCTTGGACGAAAAGGAAGATTGTTGTTATGAAAAAGCTGCTTTCTCTTTTACTGGCCCTGGCCATGGTCCTCAGCCTGGCCGCCTGCGGCGGAGGCGATAAGCCCGCCGACGACGCCGGGGATTCCGCTCCCGCCGCCGACGCCGGACAGGACGCCGGCGGTTCCGAGCCCGACTATGCCAGCATGACCATCGACGAGCTCAAGCCCCTGCTCCAGACCGTCACCGAGGGCAAGCTCACCGTGGCCACCAGCCCCGACTTCGCCCCCTATGAGTTCTACGCCATCGACGAGTCCGGGAACCCCACTCTGGCGGGCTTCGACATCGCCCTGGCCGAGTACGTGGCCGACTTCCTGGGCCTGGAGCTGGAGCCCACCCCCATCGACTTTGACGGCGTGCTGATGGAGGTCCAGACCAAGTCCGCCGACCTGGGCATGGCGGGCCTCTCCCCCGACCCCAAGCGGATGAACATTATGGACTTCTCCGACATCTATTACAAGGGCGGCCAGTCCTTCGTCTGCCTCCAGAGCAACCAGGACCTCTTCCCCGACCTGGAGTCCACCAATAAGGCCGAGTACCAGATCGGCGCGCAGATCGGCTCCATCCAGGTGGACCTGGCCCAGGCCAACAGCCCCGACGCGGACATCATCCAGCTGGCCAAGGTCACCGACATCATCTCCGAGCTGCTGGGCGGCAAGATGGACGGCGCCTATATCGAGACGGCCGTGGCGGAGAGCTATGCCAAGAACTACCCTGACCTGTGCATTGTGCTGGACGTGCCCTATGACGTGGCGGGCTCCTCCATCGGCGTGGTGAAGGACAATCCGGCCCTGCTGGCCGCGGTCAACCTGGCCATCGCCGCCGCCCTGGAGGACGGCAGCATGGACCAGTTTGTGGCCGACGCCAACGAGCTTGCCTCCGGCGAGACGTACGAGGGCCTGCTGGACGCGGACGGCAACGCCGCGGCCTGAGCGCAGACGGTTTTATCCAATTCCTCTCCCCGGCGCGGGGAGGGGAATTGGCCTATTCCGGCATGATCCCCAACTGAAAGGAGCCCCCCCATGTTCGTACAGATGAAAAACTTCTCTGTGGTCGCCACCTATGCGCAGATGTTCAAAGAGGGGCTGGTGGTCACCATCCTGCTGTCCCTGTTCACCGTGATCATCGGCTTTGTGCTGGCCCTGATCCTGGCGGTGATGCGGATGAGCAGCTTCCGGCCCTTCCTGTGGCTGGCCCACGCGTTCCCCGGGGTCTTCGGCTTTTTTGAGCGGGACGGCTCCGGCATGAAGCGGGACAGCGGCTTTGTCTACCACCTCGGCCGCTTCAACCCCCTCAGCTTCCTGGCCACGGCCTATGTGGAGATTCTCCGGTCCACCCCCATCCTGGTGCAGATCTTCATCATTTATTACGGCGTGTTCACCGCCATCAAGCTGCCCAATTTCAGCATGTTCGGGTTCATCCGCTTCAGCCGCTTCTTCCCCGGCGTGGTGGCCCTGGGGATGAACTCCGGAGCCTATCTCTGCGAGATCATCCGGGCGGGCATCCAGTCCATCGACGGCGGCCAGGCCGAGGCCGCCCGCTCCCTGGGCCTCCGGCAGACCCAGAACCTCCGGTACATCATCTTCCCCCAGGCGCTGAAAAACATCCTCCCCGCCATTGCCAACGAATTCGTGGTCATCATCAAGGAATCCGCCATCACCTGGACCATCGGCGTGCAGGACATCATGTCCGCGGTGAACGCGGTGAAGGGGGCCACCTCCATCATCATGGAACCCCTGCTGATCGCCACGGCCCTGTACTTCTGCCTGTGCTTCCCCACCAGCAAGATCATTGCCTACTTTGAGAGGAGGATGAGCCGTGGCGACAAACGGTAACCTGATCCAGGTCACGGATCTGAAGAAGCACTACAACCGCGGGGCCATCAAGGCGCTGGACGGCGTCACCGTGGGCGTCAACCGGGGGGACGTGATGGTGGTCATCGGGCCCTCCGGCTCCGGCAAGTCCACCTTCCTCCGGAGCCTGAACCTGCTGGAGGACCCCACCAGCGGGTCCATCGTCTTCGACGGGGTGGACATCACCAAGCGGACCTATAAGGACCCCCAGGGCAAGGTGGTGAAGGTGAACATCGACCAGCACCGCCAGAAGATGGGCATGGTCTTTCAGCACTTCAACCTCTTTCCCCACATGACGATTCTGGACAACATGACCCTGGCCCCCGTCAAGGTCAAGGGGATGAACCGGGCGGCGGCCGAGGAGAAGGCCCTGGCCCTGCTGGACCGGGTGGGCCTGAAGGACCGGGCGGGGGCCTATCCCATCCAGCTTTCCGGCGGCCAGAAGCAGCGGGTGGCCATTGTCCGCGCCCTGGCCATGGAGCCTCAGGTCATGCTGTTTGACGAGCCCACCTCCGCCCTGGACCCGGAGATGGTGGGCGAGGTCCTGGACGTGATGAAGGGCCTGGCCCGGGAGGGGATGACCATGGTGGTGGTCACCCACGAGATGGGCTTCGCCCGGGAAGTGGGCAACCGGATTTTATTCATGGCGGACGGGCTGCTTCTGGAGGAGGGCTCGCCGGAGGCTGTCTTCGAGCGGCCCCAGCACCCGAGACTGAAGGATTTCCTGAGCAAAGTTCTCTAATGTACGCATACAACCATAAAAACGGGGGGTTCGCCCCCCATTTTTATCGTCGGCATTGCAGGCTGCATGAGCGGCTTTCCGTGCCTGACGATACCGCCGGCGCCTCCGGGCAAAGAAAGGAGCCTCCCTATGGAGCAGAAAAAACAGGCGGCCATGGCCGCCATTGACGCGAAGTCGGACATCGTGTACCGCGTTTCGGACGCGGTGTGGGAATACGCGGAGCTCTCCCTTCAGGAGGAGAAGTCCGCCGCGTGCTATTGTGAGGTCCTGGAGGACGAGGGCTTCCGGGTGGAGCGGGGCATCTGCGGCATTCCCACGGCCTTCTCCGCCTCCTTCGGCTCCGGGAAGCCCGTAATCGGCCTCCTGGCGGAGTACGACGCCCTTTCCGGCCTCTCCCAGAAGGGCGGAAGCCTGGAGCGGGAGGAGCTCGTCCCCGGCGGCTGCGGCCACGGCTGCGGGCACAACCTGCTGGGGGCGGGGGCCCTTGCCGCCGCCCTGGGGGTGAAGGCCTATCTGGAACAGACCGGGAGCCCCGGCACCGTCGTTCTCTACGGCTGTCCGGGGGAGGAGGGCGGCGCCGCCAAGGCCTTCATGGCCCGGGAGAACCTCTGGCGGAGTCTGGACGCCGCCCTGACCTGGCACCCGGACGACGCCAACGAGGTGGTCACCGGCTCCAGCAACTCCTGCATTCAGACCCAGTACCACTTCACCGGCGTGGCCGCCCACGCCGCCGGGGACCCGGAGCGGGGCCGCAGCGCCCTGGACGCCGTGGAGCTGATGAACATCGGCGTCCAGTTCCTCCGGGAGCACATGAGCAGCCGGGCCCGGATTCACTACGCCGTCACCGACGCCGGCGGGCGGAGCCCCAACGTGGTCCAGCCCAGGGCCTCCGTGCTGTACATGGTCCGCTCCAACCGCGTGGCGGAGGCGGTGGAGCTTCAGGAGCGGGTGGACCGGATCGCCCAGGGCGCGGCGCTGATGACCGGGACCACCTTTGAGAAAACCTTCATCGACGGCCTGGCGGACACCGTGCCCAACCACACGCTGGAGGGCGTGCTCTACCAAAATTTTGAGGCCCTGGGCGTTCCCGGCCACACGGCGGAGGAGCACGCCTACGCCGATGCCCTGGCTGGGACCTATCCCGGCAGCGACCGCGTTCCCGGCATCGGGGCGGAGAACGACGGGGACGTCGCCCGGCAGGTCCGGGCCCTCCGGGCCGGGAACGGCCACGCCATGAACGATTTCCTCCTTCCCCTCTACCAGGGGGACGCCTTCAATCCCGGTTCCACCGATGTGGGCGACGTCAGCTGGCAGACCCCCACCGGGCAGATCCACGCCGCCGCCTGGCCCAACGGCGCGCCGGGGCACAGCTGGCAGAACGTCTCCATCGGCCGGACGGACATCGGCCGCCGGGCGGCCCTTCACGCCGGAAAGGTGCTGGCCGCCGCGGCCATCGACCTGCTGGAGGACCCGGCGCTTCTGGCGGCGGCCCGGGCCGAGTTTGAGGACCGGACCGCCGGGGGCTATACCTGCCCCATTCCGCCGGAGGCCGTGCCCACCATTGCGGACTAAGGGGGCCTTCCCCTTCCGGCGCGCCTGTCCGGGCACTTTTTCCGGCGCCTCCCTTGACAATCCCGGGAGAGTATATTATAATGTCCCGCATATTGAAAAACCGCAAGGATGGGAAGCAGTATCCGGCGGGCGGACGCGAAGAGAGGGAGCGGCAGGTGTAAGCTCCCGGGAAGCCGCCGGCGAAGTCGTCCCGGAGCGGCGCGGCCGAAGGGAAGTAAGCCGCGACGGCTGATCCCTCCGTTACCGGGGAAGGGCGTGAAAGCGCCCGTGAGCGCGCGGCTCCCCACGGGGAGGCGCGAAATCAGGTGGTACCGCGGATGTGCATTCGCCCTGAGCCGAAAGGCTCGGGGCGGTTTTCTTTTTCCCCCTGCAGGGGACTTGGGGCTCGCCCTGGCGGGCGGGGGTGGGCTTTCCGGCCCTTCGGGCGGGGCGGAATGGCAGCCAGCGATGGCTGGTCCAATGCACCCCCCATTTTCTCTTTTTATTCCCGAATAAAAAGAGAAAACGGGCCGTGC
>CANPTW010000069.1 GCA_947577075.1 uncultured Oscillibacter sp.
GCCCGGGCCTGCGGCGTGGACTGCGCCGGGGTGGAGTTCTTCGGCTACGCCCCGCCGGGGGAGCTGGAGGAAGCCGGAGCGGTGGCCGTGGTGAAGACGCCGGAGGAGCTGGAGAAATTTATTCTGGCTCACTGACCGGAAACGTCCGCCTTCCGCCCGGGGTCCATGGGGAACACGGTCAACTCCTCGCCCCCGCCCCAGAGGGCCAGGAAGACCTCCCCCTCGTCCCGGTAGCCCTGGCGGAGCAGGGCACGGCGGACCCAGGCGTCCTCCTTGCCGGACTGGCGGACGTTCCCCGCCAGGAGCTTCCCGTCCATGACGAAGGGGGTCTGGACCTGGGACTGGGAGGGGTTCTTGTTCAGATCCGCCGGGGTGGCGGGGCGGTCCGCCTCCTTGGGCAGGAAGCTGACGGTGCCGTTGTGCTCGAAGACGGCGGTCTGGAGCTGGCTGAGGTCGAACCAGCCGCCGATGCGGCAGTAGGTGAGGAACTCGTTCAGGTCCAGCTTGGCCTTCTTCAGGTTCTCCCGGTAGATGACCCCGTCCTCCAGCAGCACCAGGGGCCGCCCGGTGACAAGGGCGCGGACCTTCAGGGACCGGCAGCACAGGACGGAGATGCCCGCCGCCACCAGGCCGTACACAATGATGGCGGTCAGGGGCTTGTGGGGCTCCTCCAGCTCCGTGGCCAGCTCCGCGGCGGCGGAGCCGATGGTGATGCCGACGACATAGTCGAACATGGTCATCTGGGACACCTGCTTGGCCCCCATCAGCTTGGTGAGGAGGAACAGGGCCAGAATGGACAGCAGGGTGGTCAGGACCGTCATGCCGGTTTCTTGTAAAATCTGTGTCATAAAAATGCGCCTCCCGCGGCAGATACTGTTTGGGACAGTATGCCTTGGGAGGCGTATTTTATGCGCCGCCGGGGCGGTCAATGACGGACCGCTCGTAAAGGGCGATTTTCTCGTCCAGGTTGTTTAGGTATTCCTCCCACCGGCGGCGCTGGGCCAGCGCATATTCCCGGTGGGCCCGGAGCATTTCCAGCCGTTCCGGCAGAGTGGCTTCCCCGGCGTAGCGCAGCTGGGAATAGCGGCGGATGTCCTTCAGGGGCATCCCCGTTTCCTTGAGGCGGCGGAGAAACTGAATCCAGGCAATGTCGCCCTCCCCGTAGTCCCGCCGCCCGCCGCCGTCCCGGGGAACCCGGAGAAGTCCTTTCTTCTCGTAATAGCGCAGGGTGCTCTCGGGCAGGCCGGTCCGCCGGGAGATCGCGCCGATGGTCATGGAGAAACACCGCCTTAAAAAAAGTCTTGACATGAACCATGGTTTAAGGATTACGCTCCAAGCACAATCTATTTCAGGAGGTAACAGAAACATGGAACAGACGCGTTTTGAACGGGGCATGGAGCTGCTGGACAAAATCGACGGCAGGGACGGCGGGGCGGTGCTCCGCTCCCTGGAGGGCGTCGCGCCGGACCTGGGGCGGTATATCGCCGAGTTCGCCTTTGGGGACGTCTGCGCCCGCCCGGGGCTGAGCCTGGAGGAGCGGGAAATGATTACCCTGGCCAGCCTCCTCACCGCCGGGGGCTGCGAACCCCAGCTGGAGGTGCATCTCAGCGCCGCCCTGAACGTGGGCCTTTCGCCGGAGAAGATTGTGGAGGCGCTTCTCCAGTGCGTCCCCTACGCCGGCTTCCCCAGGGTATTGAACGCCGTCTTCGCGGCGAAGCGCGTCTTCGGGGAGCGGGGCCTCCTGCCGGTGGGGCTGTAAGGCTATTTCACCGCCTCCGCCGCCGTCTCGTTCTCCACCGGTCCGTCGTTGGTGTGGACGTTGATGTACAGACCCTTGAGCTTGGAGTGCAGGATGGTCTGGCTGGAGTACAGCCCCCCGTAGCCGGAGAGCACGTAGCTGACGCAGCAGGCCAGGGCGAAGTACAGCATCCCCTCCGCCCCGAAAAGCTCCACCGCCAGCACAATGGACGCCAGGGGGCAGTTCGTGGCCCCGCAGAACACGGACGTCAGCCCCAGCGCGGCGGCAAAGCCCGCCGGAAGCCCCAGCAGCGGCCCCGCCGCGCAGCCGAAGGCCGCCCCCACGAAGAAGGAGGGCACCACCTCCCCGCCCTTGAACCCCGCCCCCAGGGTGACGGCGGTGAAGAGAATTTTCAGCAGGAAGGCCTCCGGCCGGACGGTCCCCTGCTCCACGGCGGCGGCGATGACCTGCATGCCCGCGCCGTTGTAATCCGTGGTCCCGCAAATCCACGTCAGCACAATGACGGCGCAGCCCCCGGCGAAGGCCCGGAGCCAGGGAGAGGGAATCCGCTTGTGGAGCTGGCGCTCCGTCAGGCGGATGGTTCCGCAGAAGACCACGGACAGCATGCCGCACAGCCCCGCCAGGATCCCGGCCCGGATCAGCAGCCCCGTGGCCAGAGGCGGGGCCTCCACCAGGAAGCTGGTGGGCTCCACACCGAAGAGACGGGACACGCCGTAGGCCTCCAGGGCCCCGATGAGAGCGGGGAAAAAGGCGGCGTGGTAAAAGGAGTCCACGCTGACCACGGCGATGGAGAACACCGCCGCCGCCAGGGGCGTGCCGAACAGGGCGGTGAAAAAGGCCGCCATGCCCGTGGTGGTGGCGATGCGCAGATCCCGCTCGTCGAAGCCGAAGAGCCGCCCCACCCGGTAGCCCAGGGCCCCGCCCATCTGGAGGGCCGCCCCCTCCCGCCCGGCGGAGCCGCCGCAGAGGTGGGTCAGCACCGTGCCCAGGAAGATGGCGGGAATCAGCAGCAAGGAGATGCTGCCCCCCTGATGGACCTCGTTGAAAATGTCGTTGGTGCCCTGGCCCTCGGTCCTCAGCAGCTTGTAGAGGGCCACGATGGCCAGCCCCGCCAGGGGCAGCCCGTAGAGCAGCCAGGGCCGCTCCCCCCGGAGCTCCGCTGCCGTCTCCACGGCGATGTGGAACCACGCGCCCAGAAGGCCGCAGCCCGCCCCCGCCGCCGTGGCCAGGGCCAGCCACTTCCCCAGGGCCCGGGCATAGATTCCCGCCTGCTCCAGCCGCCGCCGGAGCTCCTCCCCGACGCGTTTCATGCTCATGACGTCCCCCCCTTTCCCGCCGGAAGGGCGGGATTTTTGCAGCGGCCGTTGCGGCGGCCCATTTGAAAAGCGCGGCCGCGTTTTTCCCCGGCGGGGCGTCCGCGGCACGAAAAGATCAGGAATACAGTATAGCAGTTTTTCCGCGAATTGCAAGCGCCGCCGGGGCGGCCGGGCGGCGCCCCGGGGAAAATCCGGCGGATACCCTTGATTCCGCCGGGAAAATCCTCTATACTGAAACACACTATGTGGCCTTTCACGGGACCGGCCCCCTCCGGGCGGACGGCCCGGTCCCGCCGAAGCCAGCTTGAAACGGAGGAAACCAAGCATGAAATACGGCCGTATCTATAACTTTTCCGCCGGCCCCGCCATGATGCCGGAGCCCGTGCTGGAGGAGATCGCCGCCGAGATGATGAATTACCGCCAGAGCGGCATGTGCGTCATGGAGATGAGCCACCGCTCCCAGGTCTTCCAGGACATCCGGGACGAGGCCGAGGCGGACCTGCGGAAGCTGATGGGCATCCCGGAGGACTATCAGGTCCTCTTTATCCAGGGGGGCGGCACCCTCCAGTTCGCCATGGTGCCCATGAACCTGATGAAAAACGGCCTGGCCTGCTATGTGGAAACCGGGGCCTGGTCCAAAAAGGCCATCGCCGAGGCAGGGAAATACGGGGAGGTGCGGATCGCCGCCTCCTCCGCCGACCAAAACTTCTCCTATGTTCCCGACTGCTCGGACCTGGACATCCCGGACAGCGCGGACTATGTCTATATCTGCGAAAACGAGACGATCAACGGCACCACCTTCCGCCGCCTCCCCAACACCGGGGGAAAGGTCCTGGTGGCCGACCAGTCCAGCATGTTCCTCTCCCGGCCCTGCGACGTGGCGCGGTACGGCCTCATCTGGGCCGGCGTGCAGAAGAACGTGGGCCCCGCGGGCATGGCCGTCGTCATCGTCCGCCGGGACCTTCTGCGGGACGATCTGCCGGACTTCGTGCCCACCTATCTGCGCTACAAGATCCACGGGGGCAGCGACTCCTTGTACAACACCCCCAACTGCTGGGCCATCTACTGCTGCGGAAAGGTCTTCAAATATCTCCTCGGCAGCGGCGGCCTGGAGGCCATGAACGCCCGGAACGAGGAGAAGGCCAAAATTCTGTACGACTTCCTGGACCGCTCCTCCTTCTTCACCGGCTCCGTCCGGAGGGAGGACCGCTCCCTCATGAACGTGCCCTTCGTCACCCCCAGCCCCGAGCAGGACGCCGCCGTGGCCGCCGCCGCCAAGGCGGCGGGCTTCGACAATCTGAAGGGCCACAAGAGCGTGGGGGGCCTCCGGGCCTCCATCTACAACGCCATGCCCAAAGAGGGCGTGGCCGCCCTGGTGGACTTTCTGCAGAGGTACGAGCGGGAGCACGGATAAGGGGGGAGGGCCCTCCAAGGCCGTTTCCGCCGGCGGACCTGCGGTCCGCCGGCGGTTTTTCGCAAAAAAACCCCGGAATATCGTGAAAACAGACAAGGCAAACGTTTGTATTTCGGCGGCGGCCGAATTGAAACTTACAGATTTTGGTGCTATACTGGAGACAGGGACGGCGGCGCGACGCCCTCCCAAAACCGAATGGAGGCATACCAATGAAAAAGTTTCTGTCTTTGTTCCTTGCGCTGGTTCTGACCTGCGCCCTGATTCCCGGGGCGGCGGCCAGCACCATCTACACCGCCAAAGAGATGAAGGTCAAGCACGACTTCCAGACGGAGGGCGTGGACGACGGCAAGGGAACCGCCACCTATGTGGACGTGGAAGGCGGCTACTACATCTCCCCCTGGAAGTATGAGGTGGAAAACATCAGCCTTACTGTCACCTACAAGGGCGAGGACTACAAGGTCAAGACCAAGGACCTGGAGCTGGACGGCCTGAAGGACGTGAAGGTCAGCGTCTTTGAGCTGAACGGCAAGGTGGAAACCAGCACCGAGAGCGCCCCGGACGACGCGAAAAAGGTCGCCAAGTTCAAGGTGGACCTGGAGAACTGGACCGTCATCGCCATGCCCAAGACCGAGGACCTGGAAATGGCCGTGAAGTTCCAGTACAAGGACGCCAAGCCGGAAGACGCCAACAATGTGGACGCCTTCCCCCTGGACGCCGCCGCCCAGGAGCAGGCCGAGGCCCCCGCGGGCTCCGTCCAGCTGATTCAGGACTTTAAGGACTGCAAGGGCGTCACCGACGAGACCAAGGAAATCCGCACCGTGCTGAAGCCCGACGAGAACGGCGTGTACTTCGCCTCCCGCTGGGACTATAAAATGGCCACCAAGGAAGGCGACGCAGGCGTGGGCCCCAATATCGACTGCAAGGTGGTCTACAACGGGTCCAACAAAAAAATGAAGGGCGAAGACATCAAGCCGGACGCCAACAACTGCGGAACCATGGTCTTCTTTGACAAGGACGGCAAGCTGGACGTGGCCGCCGAGGCCCCCGCGGGCGCCACCGTGCTGGCGGAATGCACCATGAGCCTGGACGGCGCCATCTGGTTCACCCCCAAGAGCGACAAGATCACCACGGAGCTGGAGTTCAACTACGACGCCTCCGAAACCTACGACCCCAAGAAGAACGTGGACCAGGTCCAGAACGTGAAGCCCGGCGCCCGGGAAGAGGCCCCCGCCGCCCCCAAGTTCACCGACGTCCCGGCCGCCTCCCCCTTCGCCAAGGCCATTGACTGGGCCGTTGCCGAGGGCATCACCACCGGCAAGACCGACACCACCTTCGGCCCCTCCGACACCTGCACCGTGTCCCACATCCTGACCTTCCTGTGGCGGGCCAACGGAAAGCCCGGCGCGGCGGAAGGCGTGAAGGACCGGGACGCCGCCGCCAAGTGGGGCGTGGAGCAAAAGCTCATCAAAGAGGACGAGAACCTGGACGCCCCCTGCTCCCGGATGCTGGCCGTGGGCTTCATGTGGCGCGTCGCCGGACAGCCTGAGGCCGAGGCCGAGGTCAATTTCACGGATGTGGACAAGGACGTGCACAATGTCGGGGCCGTGGCCTGGGCCGTGGAGAAGGGCATCACCTCCGGCACCGGAGACGGCACCACCTTCGAGCCCGAGAAGGCCTGCACCCGGGGCCAGATCGTGACCTTCCTGTACCGCGCCGCCTACGCTCCCAATCCGATTGAAGCCGCCAAGTAAGCTTTTCCGGATTTTTCGGAATGGAAAAGGGGCCCCGCCGTTTCAAAACGGCGGGGCCCCCTTACGTTCTGCGTCACTTCCTCCGGGCCGCCGAGGACCCCAGGCCCAGCTCCAGCCGGTATTTCGCCACCGTCCGCCGGGCCACAAAGATCCCCCGGCCCGCCAGAAGGCGGCAGAGGTCCTGGTCGCTGTAGGGCTTCCGGCCGTCCTCCTCCCGGATCAGGGCCAGCAGGGACTGCTTCGCCGCCTGGCGGGAGGCGCCGCCGCTGACGGGAAGACTGAAAAAGTACCGAAGGGGATAGGTGCCCCGGCGGCACTGGAGGTACTTCCCCCGGACGGCCCGGGACACCGTGGAGGGGTGGAGCTCCAGCCCCTCCGCCAGGGCGGAGAGGGTCATGGGGGCCAGGGCCCCCGTCTCTCCGGTGAAAAAGGGCCTCTGGGCCTCCAGCACCGCCTCGGCACAGCGGCGGAGGGTGCTCCCCCGGCGCTCCAGGCTGTCCAGCAGCCACTTGGCCTGCCGGAGCTTTTGGCGGAGGTAGTCCCGCGTCTCCTTCTCGTCGGAGCTCTTCAGAAGGCGGAGATAGTAGTCGTTGACGGAGACCCGGGGGAGGTAGTAGTCGTTCAGGACCACCCGCCACTCCCCCTCCAGCTCCGCAACAAAGACGTCCGGCCGGATGTACACCGGGGGCCCGGCGCTCTGGAAGGCCCGGCCGGGGTGGGGCTCCAGGGAGGCGATCACCCTTTCCGCCCGCCGGACGGCCTCCGGGGAGACCCCCAGCTTCCGGGCGATGGCGGCGTAGTGCTTCCGCCCCAGCTCGGGGAGGAACCGGGCGGCCACGTCCATGGCCACGGGGTCCGCCCCGTCCCGGCGGCCGAGCTGGAGGAGCAGGCACTCCGAGAGAGACCGGGCCCCCACGCCGGGGGGATCCAGGCCCTGGAGGGTTTCCAGGGCCTGTTCCGTCAGGGCCCGGGGGATCTTCAGGGCGGCAAGGCCGTCGATATCCTCCTGGGCCAGATACCCGTCCTCGTCCACCAGCTCCGCCAGGTACTGGCACAGGGCCGCCAGGGGCTTGGGGAGGCGGAGGCGCTGAATCTGGTCCCGGAGGAAGGCGGCCAGGCCCTCCAGCTCACGGTCCGCCGTCCCGGCTTCCGGGGCGGCGGCCCCACCGGGGGAGGCGGCCCGGTTCCGCAGTCCGCCGTCGATCCACCCGGCCTGGCGGCGGAGCTCCTCATAGGCCCGCTCCGGCGGGTCGGACTGGTCCAGAAGGGGATTTTCCTCCGCCTGGCGGGCGAGGTACTCCAAAAGCTCCTGGGAGGTCATCTGCAGGACCTCCATGGACTGCATCAGCTGGGGGGTCAGCCTCAGCTCCTGGCGCAGCTCGGTTTTTAGTTGGACAAGGCTCATAGGGTTCTCCTGTCGGGCGGATTATTTCACGTACTTCGCCACCTTCCGGGCCGCCGTGGCCTGGGAGATGCCCAGCTCCCTGGCCACGGCCACCGTGGTGCCCCACCGGCGGTAGGACTCCCGGATGATCTGCCCCTCGTAGGCGTCCATCCGCTCCGCCAGGGTTCCCTCCTGAGCGGGGGCGGGAGCGGCGGAGCCGGCGGCGTACTCCGGGGGAAGGTGCCCCAGGTCGATGATGGGGTCCTGGACGGTGATGGCCAGGCGCTCCATCAGGTTTTCCAGCTGGCGGACGTT
>CANPTW010000070.1 GCA_947577075.1 uncultured Oscillibacter sp.
GATTTCCGGGCCAGCTCCTCCAGCCTGAAATTCGCCGGCTATACCGCCGTCTACGAGGAGGGCAGGGACGAGGAGAAGGAGGAGAAGGAATCTCCCCTCCCGGACCTTCAGGAGGGGGAGGCCCTGGAGCTGAAGGGCTTCGCCCCCAGCCAGCACTTCACCCAGCCCCCCGCCCGGTACACCGACGCGTCCCTCATCCGGGCCATGGAGGAGCAGGGCATCGGGCGGCCCTCCACGTACGCGCCCACCGTGTCCACGATTCTGGACCGGCTGTACGTGGAAAAAGAGGGCAAGTATTTGAAGATCACCAACCTGGGCCGGGTGGTGACGGAGCTGATGAAGGATAAATTCACCGACATCGCCGACCTCCAGTTTACCGCCCATATGGAGGAGAAGCTGGACTCCGTGGAGGGGGGGGACATCCCCTGGAAGGGGGTTCTCCGGGACTTTTACGGGGACTTCGACAAAAACCTCAAGCAGGCGGAGCAGGACCTGGAGGGCGTGCGCATCAAGGTGCCCGACGAGGTGTCCACGGAGGTCTGCCCCGAGTGCGGGCGCAACCTGGTGGTGAAAACCGGGCGCTTCGGCCGGTTCCTGGCCTGCCCGGGCTTCCCGGAGTGCAGCTTCACCATGCCCCTGGTCGTCGAGATGCCGGGCCGCTGCCCCAAGTGCGGCGGACGGCTGATGAAGCGGACGGGCAAGAGCAAGAAGAACGGGAAGCAGTACACCTACTACTGCTGCGAGCGCCTGACCAGCAAGGACGAGGCGGAAAAGTGCGATTTCATGACCTGGGACGTGCCGGTGAAGGACGACTGCCCCGTGTGCGGGCACACCCTGTTCAAGAAGGCCGGCCGGGGGGCCAGGAAGCCCTTCTGCATCAACCCGGAGTGCTCCAACTTCCTGCCGGAGGATAAGCGGGGCTATCCCCGCTTCGCCGCCAAGAAGGAGGGGGAGGAGCCCCCCGCGGCGGCGGAGGAGGAGAAGCCCGCCGCCAAAAGAGCGGCGGCGAAGACCACGAAAGCCGCCTCCGCCAAAAAGCCGGCGGCAAAGACCACGAAAGCCGCCTCCGCCAAAAAGCCGGCGGCAAAAACCGCGAAAGCCGCCACGGCGAAAAAGGCGGCGGCGAAGAAACCCGCCGCCAAAAAAACCGCCGCCAAGAAGGCCGAAGCTCCCGAGGAGGGCTAGAGTCTGTTTTAAAAAGTCAAAGCGCCCAAACAGCGGATCTCTTTCCGCCATTTTTCAAACGGGGGCTAAAGCAGCTCCCGGGCGGCGGCGAAAGCGGCCTGGAACATAGCCTCCGTCTCCAGGGTGAGGCGGCAGAGGTGGAGGTCGTCATAGTGTTCTAAGAGGTCCTGGTAAGCATGCGGCAGGGCTGCGGCCAGCGTTGCGCGGAGGCAGTCCCGCTCCATAGCGTTGGCCTCCTGCTCCGCACGGTCTATGTAGCGGCTTAGGCAGCAGCTTGAAAGATGGCTGCAGATGGTTTGCATTAAGGGTGACATAGGGTTGCCTCCTTATAGTTTTTAAAAGTTGCCCTCAAAGTTCGTATATATCATATACGAACTTTGTCGGCAAGTCAAGAGGGTTTGCCATGAAAATTTTTGCACAGCGGGTAAAGGCGTTGCGTCAAGAGCGGAAGAAGACGCAAAAAGAGATGGCCGAATATTTAGAAGTCGGTCTCCGGGCCTACCAGTATTATGAGGGAGCAAAGCATTACCCCGACGTACCCGGCCTGATGAAAATGGCAGATCTTTTTGGAGTGTCCACAGATTACCTGTTGGGCAGGTCTGAGAAGAGATAGGCGAAGACCTGGAGGAATGGCCTGCAGAGGGAGGAGTTCCTCCCCCAGCCGCCGGATCAGCGGCAGCGGAAAGAGAAGGGCAGACGATTCTTCGACCGCCAAACCCCCGCCCAATCTACGCCGCGGACTGGAGACATGCCTGGAATTGGAGGCACCTCTTGCGCGCCCCCGTTTTCTCTCTTCCACCGTGCACGGCGCATTCTCTCTTTTCGCAAAAGAGAGAATGGGGGGTGCATTGCCCAGCCATCGCTGACCCCCAATCCCCCCCCCGCCCGCCAGGGCAAGTACAAACCCCATCAACGGAGGTGACCCCCATGACCGTAACGGTAATAGGCGCCGGCCTGGCCGGCAGCGAAGCCGCCTGGCAGCTGGCCAAGCGGGGCGTCCAGGTGACGCTCCGGGAGATGAAGCCGGAAAAGAAAACCCCCGCCCATGAGACGGAATACTTCGCGGAGCTCTGCTGCTCCAACTCCCTGCGCAGCGACCAGCTGGAAAACGCCGTGGGCCTTTTGAAGGAGGAGCTCCGCCGCCTGGACTCCCTGATTCTCTCCTGTGCCGACGCCACCCGGGTGGAGGCGGGCGGGGCCCTGGCGGTGGACCGCCACGGCTTTGCCGCCCTGGTGACGGAGCGGGTGCGGAGCCACCCCGGCATCACCGTGGTCCCCGGCGAGGTCACCGAGATCCCCGAGGGCGAGGTGATAATCGCTTCCGGCCCCCTGACCTCCGACGCCCTGGCGACGCGGCTCCAGACCCTTCTGGGGGACGATTCCGCCCTCCACTTCTACGACGCGGCGGCCCCCCTGGTGTCCGCCGAGAGCATCGATATGGAGCGGGCCTGGATGGGCTCCCGCTACGACCGGGGCACGGCGGACTATGTCAACTGCCCCATGGACGAGGCGGAGTACGACGCCTTCTGGCAGGCCCTCATTGCGGCGGAGGAGGCGGAGGTCCACGGCTTTGAGGACAAGAAGGTCTTTGAGGGCTGCATGCCCGTGGAGGTCATGGCCCGCCGGGGCCGGGAGACTCTGTGCTACGGCCCCCTGAAGCCCCGGGGCCTGACGGACCCCAGGACGGGGAAGGAGCCCTATGCCGTGGTCCAGCTCCGGCGGGACAATCAGGAGGGCAGCGTGTACAACCTGGTGGGCTTCCAGACCCACCTCCGCTTCCCGGAGCAGCGGCGGGTGTTCTCCATGATTCCTGCCCTTCACGACGCGGAGTTTTTGCGCTACGGCGTCATGCACCGGAACACGTTCCTGAACTCCCCCCGGCTGCTGGACCGGTACTACCGCCTCAAGGCGGAGCCCCGGATTTCCTTCGCCGGGCAGATGACCGGGGTGGAGGGCTATGTGGAATCCGCCGCCAGCGGCTTCCTGGCGGGGGTGGAGACGGCCCGGCGGCTCCGGGGCCTGGACCCTGTGGACTTCCCTCAGGAGACGGCCGTGGGGGCGCTGGGACTGTACATCTCCAACCCGTCCGTGGCGGCCTTCCAGCCCATGAACATCAACTTCGGCATCATGCCGCCCCTGGGCCGCCGCGTCCGGGGCAAGCGGAACAAAAACGCCGAGCTGTCCCGGCGGTCCCTGGAGGTCATTGACAGGCTGCGGGAAACCGTGTTAGAGTAGAGAGAGAACCAAACACAAGGGAGGGTCTGGCATGAAAATCATCGTAGACGCCATGGGCGGCGACAACGCCCCTCTGGCCGTCGTCCAGGGGGCGCTGGAGGCCCATAAGCAGTATGGCACCAGCGTGATCCTGGTGGGCCGGATGGCGGACATCCTGAAGGCTGTGGAGCAGTGCGGAGAAAAAAACCTCCCCTCCGGGGTGGAGCTCCGGGACGCCACGGAAGTGGTGGAGATCTCCGACGCCTCCGCCACGGCGTTCAAGAAGAAGAAGGACTCCTCCCTGACGGTGGGACTCAGCCTCCTGCGGGACGGCGAGGGAGACGCATTTGTCTCCGCCGGGTCCACCGGGGCTCTGCTGGGGGGCGCCACCTTTGTGGTCAAGCGCATCCCGGGCATCCGCCGGGCCGCCATGGGCCCCGTCATCCCCACGGCGGAGGGCCGGGCCGTCCTGTGCGACTGCGGGGCCAACGACACCTGCACGCCGGAGTTTCTCCTCCAGTTCGCCTATCTGGGGAATTTCTACGCCAAGCGGATGCTGGGCGTGGAGTCCCCCCGGGTGGCCCTTTTGAACATCGGCGCGGAGCCGGAGAAGGGCGACAAGCTGCACCAGGAGGCCTATGCCCTGCTGGCGGCGGCGGGGGATGCGGGCCGCCTCCGCTTCGTGGGCAATCTGGAGGCCAGCGAGGCGATGCTGGGCGGGGCCGACGTGCTGGTGGCCGACGGCTTTTCCGGCAACATCATGCTGAAATCCCTGGAGGGGACCAGCAAGTTCCTTTTGAAGGAGTTAAAGGGCATGTTCCTCTCCAGCGCCAAGACCAAGCTCGCCGCCGGGCTGGTCAAGGGGAACCTGGCGGAGCTGAAAAAGCTGCTGGACCCCGGCGAAGTCGGCGGCACGCCCTTCCTGGGCGTCGCCAAGCCCGTCGTCAAGGCCCACGGCTCCTCCGACGCCCGGGCCATCCGCAACGCCATCCTGCGGGCGGAGGAATACGCCGCCAGCGGCTTCATCTCCGATATCCGGGAACATATCGAATTGATGAAAGTGGGGGGAAACGGACAAAAAATGCCGGATGTCCCTTGACAGCACAGCGGCACTTGCCGTATGATAGGCTTTATAAAAAGCCTTTTGGTTTTTGGACCAAACAAGTTTTTTAAGGAGTGAATCGGCAATGTCAAACGAGGAGATTCTCAAAGTACTGCGGGAGCTTGTGGCGGAGCAGTTTGCCAAGGAGCCGGAAGAGATTGGCCCGGACACCGCCTTCGAGGGGGACCTGGGCGCGGACTCCGTGGACCTTGTGGAACTGGTCATGGCCATGGAGGAGGAGTTCGAGGTCGGCGAAATTCAGGAAGACGAGCTGAGCGCCCTGAAAACCGTGGGCGACGCAGTGAACTACCTGGCCGGCAAGCTGAACAAGTAAGAGGACTCCGCCCGCTGCTGTAAGCCAAACATCAGAGGAGCCGCCCCGTACTTGTACGGGGCGTCCTTTTGGAGAGGACCGTTTATGAGGGAACTCGAGAAAAAACTGAATTACATCTTTCAGGATCAGGCCCTGCTGGAAGAGGCCCTGTGCCACAGCTCTTATGCCAACGAACACCGGACCGGCAGGCTCTCCAGCAACGAGCGCCTGGAGTTCCTGGGGGACTCCGTGCTGGGCTTCGTGACGGCGGAATTTCTTTTCGTGCAGCACCCGGACCTGCCGGAGGGGGACCTGACCCGCATCCGGGCGGCCCTGGTCTGTGAGCAGAGCCTCTATGAGGTGGCCAGGAAGCTGAACCTGGGGGCCTATCTGCGCCTTGGCCGGGGGGAGGAATCCGGCGGGGGCCGGACCCGCACCTCCATCCTGGCGGACGCCACAGAGGCGGTCTTCGCCGCGGTGTATCTGGACGGGGGCATCTCCGCCGCGTCGGCCCTGATTCATCGGGTGCTGCTGGACGCGGAGCGGGAAGAGGTCGTGGAAGAGCGCCGCCGGGACTATAAGACCGCCCTGCAGGAGCTGGTCCAGCGCCAGGCGGACCAGGTGCTGACCTACCGCATGGTGGGGGAGCGGGGCCCGGACCACGCCAAAACCTTTGCGGCGGAGGTGCTGCTGAACGGCGTCCCCATCGGTTCCGGCTCCGGCCACAGCAAAAAGGAAGCGGAGCAGGCCGCCGCCCGCAGCGCGCTGCAGGATTTATCCGAATAAGGCAACCCCCGCCGCGGACCCTTGTCCGCCGGCGGGGGTTCATTTTGGGCCAAGAACCTGCGTTCAACGGTTGTGCGTGCAGGTTCGAATCGCTCCGGGCCGTGTCGCTTTATGCAAGCAGTGCGTTGATCTCCTCAATCTCCAAATCCTGAAGGGCCCAATTGATGCCATAGCCCACCACCTTGCTCAGATCCCGGACCTGCTGGTCCACATCCCGGGTGGTCACCATCAAGGGCTGCTTGCCGTGCCGGAGGCGGGTTTCATCCAGCTCCGGAATTCCCGCCTCCTCCAAAAGGTCTGCCGCCAATGTGGCGGCGTCCACAACCGTGGGCACACCCACAGAGAAAACCGGCACTCCCAAAGTCTCCATATTCAGCGCCGCCCGGTGATTCCCCACCCCGGAGCCGGGCACAATGCCGGTATCCGTGAGCTGAACCGTCGTACACATCCGGCCCACCTTCCGGGCCGCCAGGGCGTCAATGGCAATGACCACAGCGGGCTTCACCTGCTCCACCAGCCCGCGGACGGACTCGGCGGACTCCACTCCCGTGGTGCCCAGAACGCCCGCGCGAAACACCGCCACAGGGCGAAAGCCCGAAAAATGCTTCGGCATGGCGGCAATCAGATGGCGGGTAACCAGCACGCTGTCCGCCGCCAGAGGGCCGACGGCATCCGGCGTCATGGCGGCATTTCCCAGGCCCACTACCAACACCGCGCCCTCGCCGGGAAGCATAGCCTTCAGCTGGCTTCCCAGCGCCCGGACCGCCCGCTCAAAAAAATCGGCCTTCCTCTGCCAGAAGCTGGTCAAGTCCAGGGTGAGGTAACTTCCCCTGGGTTTTCCCAAGGCTTCCTCCCCCTGCTGATTCAGGATGTCCACCCGTGTCACGGGGTAGCCCTCCTCCTTGGACTTTACGGCCTTAACCCCGGAAAGCCGGGTAGTCTTCTCCGCAGACTCCTGCCAGAGCTCCCTGGCCTCCAGGGCCAAATCCGTCCGCTTTGTGAACATAGAGGCGCCTCCCAACAAAGAGCCGAAGGGCTCAAAAAGTTTCAGCCTTATGTTTTGCGGGAAGCGGCGAAATATGCAGCGCACACGGCAAAAATTCAGACCTCCCCTGTCACCAGCGGCAGATCCACAATGGTAAGCCGGCGGCTCATCGCATATTCAATTGTATACCGTGTTCCGCCGGGCGTGCCGCCAAATGCGGCAATCAAAAGAGAAGCGTGATCCACCATATAGCGGTCCCGCCGTTGCATACAGTAAGGGGTATAAGAGGCGGATACCAACGTCTCAAAATCACAAGCCTCTACCAGGCGCCGATAGCGGGCCCTCTGGGCCAAAGACCAGCCGTCGGCCTGGCTGGGGCAGGGAATCGCCGCCTCCACCGTAATATCAGCGTGGATCGCTTTCAGGGCCAGCACACACTCACAAAAATACATGTCGCATCCCAGGGCCATTCCACAGAGAAAGTGACGGTGCCCCTCTTGGTAGGCAGCCTCCACCGCATCGGCGATACGCCGTTTCAGGGAGTGACAGCGAGGGTCAGACTCGTCGTAGCGCCAGGGCAGCTTTCCAGGACGGTGCCCGGTAAAACAGCAGCTGATTTGTCTCGCCCGCATAGAAACGCCCCTTCCTTTGTTTCGCTAACAGAACCAGTATAGAACATTTGTTTCGAATTGTAAAGAGAAAATAATACGTTCACACAAATAAGCGCAACCGTCAGAAGCTGCAAAAAAACAGGACAGGTTACCGAAGTAACCTGTCCTGTGTTGGCGCCACCTATCTTCCCGGGCCGTCGCCAGCCAAGTATTGTGGGCAGAAACGAGCTTAACTACCGTGTTCGGAATGGGAACGGGTGGACCCTCGTTCTAATCAGCACCAACTTCGTCGGGGCGAAATCCGCTCTGCTCCGTTCCCGCCGCAAGCTTTCAGCTTCCGTCGAGAACTGCGCTCCGCTCCTTTGCCCCTCCTCTTCGCCAAAAATCAGGATTTTTGACGACTGGGGACGAGAAGCGTTTAAGCATCGCTCCGTATGTCAACCGGATAAGACCCGGACAACAAACTTATTATATGACGCTTCTATTCACTTGTCAAGTACTTCCTCACTTGAGAAAGTTTGGTGACCCGTACCGGATTCGAACCGATGTTAACGGCGTGAGAGGCC
>CANPTW010000071.1 GCA_947577075.1 uncultured Oscillibacter sp.
ACCCGGCGGCGGTGTCGTTGTCGTGGGTGCCGGTGTAGCAGACGCAGTTGGGCTGATGATTGTGGGGCAGGTAGGCGTTGGAGGGATCGGAAAAGGCGAACTCCAGCACCTTCATCCCCGGCAGGCCGGAGTCCTCCCGGAGCTTGTGGACGCCCTCCGTCAAAATGCCCAGGTCCTCGGCGATGAAGGCGATCCCCTGGAACCAGGAGGTCAGCACGCCCAGAAGGTCCATGCCCGGCCCCCGCTCCCAGGCGCCGCTCTTGGCGGTTTCCGCCTCCGCCGGAACGGCCCAGTAGCTCTCCAGCCCCCGGAAGTGGTCCAGCCGGATGACGTCGAACAGGCCCGCGGCCCCCTCCACCCGGCGGATCCACCAGCCGAAGCCGTTTTGCTTCATGGCGGCCCAGTCGTAAAGGGGGTTCCCCCAGAGCTGGCCGTCCTCGGAAAAATAGTCCGGCGGAACCCCCGCCACCTTGGCGGGCCTGCCCTCCTCGTCCAGGAGGAATTCCTTCCGCTCACTCCAGACGTCGGCGGAGTCCAGGGAGACATAGATGGGCAGGTCGCCGATGAGGCCCAGCCCCAGGTCGTTGACATAGGTCTTCAGCGCCGCCCACTGGGAGAAGAACCAGTACTGGACGCAGGTGTGGAAGGCCACCTCCTCGGCCAGCTCCACCCGCCAGCGCTCCACGGCCGGCTGCTCGTGGCGGCGCAGCCCCTCGTCGGGCCACTCAAACCAGGGGAGATTGCCGAAGCGCCCCTTGGCCGCCCGGTACAGGGCGTACTCCCGCACCCAGGGGCGCTTCTCGGCAAAGGCCCGGGCGGCCTCCGCCGCCTCTCCGCTGACCCGGGAAAAGGCCGCCCGCAGCAGGGGCTCCCGGCTCTTTTTCAGCGCGCCGTAGTCCACCCTGTCCCCCGCGGGGACCCGGGTGGAGGCCAGCTCCTCCTCCGTCAGCAGGCCGTCCTTGGCCAGAAGGTCCAGGTCGATGAACAGCGGGTTGCCCGCGAAGGTGGATTCGCTGGCGTAGGGGGAATCCCCGGCCCCGGCGGGTCCCACCGGGAGAATCTGCCACCAGGACTGACCCGCGTCCTGAAGGAAGTTGGCGAAGGCCCGGGCCTCCGCCCCCAGGGAGCCGACGCCGTACTCCGAGGGGAGGGAGAAAATGGGCAGGAGAATGCCTGCGGAACGCTTCATAAGAAAACCTCCATGTTGAGTAGTGTACCCCCTCATTGTAAAAAAACGCCCCCCTGTTGTCAAGAACAACAAGGGGGCGGAAAGCCCGGAACAGGGCGGTTTCCTCCTACACGGCCGGCGCCTGTCTGACGCGCCTTTCCGGTCCGTCAGGGCTGCTCCTCCTCCGGAGCGGCCGCGTCCTCCGGCTTCCGGGGCCCGGACGGGGGAGCCTCCCATCCGGAGTCCGGCTCCTCCGGGGCCTCCCCGGGCCGGGGCGCTTCCTCCCCGGGCTCGGAGGGGGCCAGGATCTTCTCGGAAATCATGTGGACCTTCTTGGCGGGGGCCTCGATCTCCGCCGGGCGGGTGGAGGCGTAGGGGTTTTCCACCAGGGCGGGGTCCCGGCCCTCGATGATGGCCACCATCTCCGCGCCGGTGATCGTCTCCTTCTCCAGGAGATAGGCCACCACCTTGTCCATGTCCTCCCGGTTTTCCTTGATGACCTCCACGGCGGTCTTATACGCCTCGTCCAACAGGACCTTCACGGCCTTGTCCATCCGGGCGGCGGTGTCCTGGGCGCAGTCCATACCGTAGCCCCCGTCCAGGTACTGGTTTCTCCGGGAGGCCAGGGCCATCATGCCGAACTCCTCGCTCATGCCGAACATGGCCACCATGTTCCGCGCCACATTCGTGGCCTCCTGAATGTCCTGGGAGGCGCCGTTGGTCATGGTGTCCATGACCACCTCCTCGGCGGCCCGGCCGCCCATGGAGACGGTGATCTTCGCCATGAGCTCTTCCTTGGTCCGGAGCTCCGTCTTGTCCTCCTCGGGCATCAGCAGGGTATAGCCCAGGGACCCCTGGGTGTGGGGGACGATGGTGATCTTCTGCACCGGCTCGGTGTTTTTCTGCTTATAGGCAACCATGGCGTGGCCCACCTCGTGATAGGCCACCAGCTTTTTCTCGAATTCCGTCAGGACGCTGCCCTTCTTCTCCGTGCCGGCAATGACCAGCTCGAAGGCGGCCAGCATATCCTCCTGGCTGACCAGCTTCCTTCCCTTCCGCACGGCCCGAAGGGCCGCCTCGTTCACCAGGTTCGCGAGGTCCGCGCCCACGCACCCGGCGGTGGCCAGGGCCACCTTTTTCAAATTCACGTCCTCGCCCAGGCGGATATTCCGGGTGTGGACCTCCAGCGTTGCGATGCGCCCCGCCAGGTTGGGCCGGTCGATGGTGATCCGCCGGTCGAACCGTCCCGGACGGAGGAGGGCCTGGTCCAGCACCTCCGGGCGGTTGGTGGCCGCCAGGAGGATGACGCCCTTGGTGGGGTCGAAGCCGTCCATCTCCGCCAGGAGCTGGTTCAGGGTCTGTTCCCGCTCGTCGTTGCCGCCCATGCGGTTGTCCCGGGATTTGCCGATGGTGTCGATCTCGTCGATGAAGACGATGCAGGGGGCCACCTTGCTGGCCTCCTTGAAGAGGTCCCGGACCCGGGACGCGCCCACGCCCACGAACATCTCCACAAAGTCGGAGCCGCTGATGGAGAAGAAGGGCACCCCCGCCTCTCCCGCCACGGCCTTGGCAAGCAGGGTCTTGCCGGTGCCCGGGGGGCCCACCAGAAGGGCGCCCTTGGGGAGCTTGGCGCCGATTTCCGTGTATTTCCCCGGGTTGTGGAGGAAGTCGATGATCTCCGTCAGGGACTCCTTGGCCTCGTCCTGGCCCGCCACGTCCCGGAAGGTGACGCCGGTGGACTTCTCCATATAGACCTTGGCGTTGGATTTCCCCACGCCGCCGATGCCCCCGATGCCGCCCATGCCCTTTTTGGCCATCCAGTTCATGACCAGGCTCATCACCAGGATGATGATGAAGAAGGGGGCCAGATTCACCAGGAACAGCAGGATGGGACTCATGGGGGGCTGGTAGTCCTGGTTGATGCGGACCTTCTCCCCGCTCAGAGCCCGGATGTGCTCCACAATTGCGTCATAGGACTGGAGCTGGACGGTGAAGAACTCCAGGGACAGCCTCAGCTCCCGTCCCTCCTCGTCTACGCAGGTATAGACGGCGGTTCCGTCCTCCTGGGTGGACTTGGCGTATTCCATCCCCTCGCCGTTGGTGTAGACGTAGCCGTCCGCCGGGGTGATAATGAGGACGGACTCGCTGTTGTCAAAGTCCACCCCCGCGACCTCGCCGGCATCCAGCATGTCCAGGAACTCGCTGTACTCCAGCTCCACGGAGCTGGCCTGGTGGCCCATGCTGGTCATGTAGGTGGTGGCGTAGCTCACCAGCACCGCCAGCAGCACGGCCCAGCAGATCAGGTGGATAAAGCCCCGCCAGTTGCTGTTTTTGTTCTGATCCGGCTTTTTGTTGTTGTTTTGGTCCATGTATGCAATAGCTCCTTTCAGAGGAAGGCGCCCTCCGCCTCCGCTCTGTTGATCCGCCCCATGTCAAGCTGCGGGAATTGGCGAAATTATATCGCAGTATATCACAGAACCCGGAAAGTCACAAGGCGGTTTCATGAAGTTTCTGTAAATTCAGCCCGGCTTCCGTCTCCGCCGGTTTTCAGGCCCCTCCGGCGCTTTTCCCGGGCCGCCGCGCCCGATTCGGCTCCGGCCTGCAAATTCCCACTTTATTGTTGGCGGATTTTATGTTATACTGACAATTGTATCGACAAAATTTTCTCTGAGGGGAGAGGCACCGACTATGGACGAGCGCAAATTCCCCGCCCCCGAGGCCGACGGCGTCATCGAGGGCCGGAACGCCGTCATCGAGGCCCTGCGGGCCGGGACGGCCATTGATAAAATCTACATCCAGAAGGGCGAGACGGACCGGACCCTGGGCCACATCGCCTCCAAGGCCCGCTCTGCCGGGGCCGTGGTGGTGGAGGCGGACCGGCGGAAGCTGGACGCCATGAGCCGCACCCACGCCCACCAGGGCGTCATCGCCCTCAGCGCCGTCCGGGAGTACGCCGGGGTGGAGGACATCCTCCAAGCGGCGGCGGACAAGGGGGAGCCCCCCCTCCTGGTGGTCTGCGACGAGCTGTCGGACCCCCACAACCTGGGGGCCGTCATCCGCACGGCGGAGTGCGCCGGGGCCCACGGCGTGATTATTCCCAAGCGCCGGAGCGCGGGCCTCACGGCGGTGGTGGCCAAGACCTCCGCCGGAGCGGTGGCCCACGTCCCCGTGGCCCGGGTGCCCAACCTCCCGGCCCTGCTGGACGATTTGAAGAAGCGGGGAATCTGGGTCTTCGGCACGGCGGCGGACGGGTCCACGGCCCTCTATGACGCGGACCTGAAGGGTCCCGCCGCCATTGTGATCGGCAGCGAGGGCAGCGGCATGGGCCGCCTGGTAAGCGAGCGCTGCGACTTCCTGGTCCGCATCCCCATGCGGGGGAAGCTGAATTCCCTGAACGCCTCCGCCGCCGCCGCCATTCTGCTCTACGAGGCGGTGCGCCAGCGGCTTTGAGCCCCGCCGGGCGCCCTTCAAGCGCCTGTGACGGCGCCCCCATCCCTTTGGTAAAGGAAGAAACGCCATGACCGCAAAGGACGACAACAACATCCCCGCCTCCCCCGCCCAGGAGGAGGACTACTCCCTGGAGGAGATCCTGGCCGAGTACGGCGGGAGCCTGGAGCACCTGCTCCTCCGCTCGGCGGAGCAGGCTCCCCCCGGACCGGAGGAAGCCTCCGCCCCCGGGGAAGACGCCTCCGCTCCGCCGCCCCCGCCGGAGCCTCCGGCGGAAGCCGCCGCCTCCGGCGGAGCTCCTCCCCCGGCGGAGGAGCCCCCTCCGCCGGGGGCGCATCCCGGCGCCCCGGACCCCATGCAGGAGGCCGAGCGGGCGGCGGCGGTGGACGTGGAGCGGCTGAAAATCCCCCATCCCCGCCCCATCTCCCTGGAGGACGTGGTGGGCAGCACGGTGGACGCCGTGATGGAGGAGGCCCGGGAGCCCCTTCTGCCGCCCCGGCGCCGGGGCCTGTTCTCCCGCCGCCCCCTGGAGGAGACGGAGCCCCTTCCCCCGCCTCCGGAGCCGGAACCGGAGTACGACCCCGAGCCCATCGGCCCGGAGCCGGAGCTCTGGGAGGCGGCTCACGACGCCCGCCAGCTCTACGCCCGCCGGAGGCACACCCAGCTTCTGCCCCTGCTGACGGCCCTGCCCCCCACCCTGGCGCTGCTTCTGGAGCGCCGCCAGATCAAGCTGCCCTACCTGTCCGGGGACCCGGACGTCCAGTGCATCTTTCTTCTGGCCTGCCTGGGACTGACGGCGGTCTTCTGCCGGCACGTGTTCCTGAAGGGCTTCGGCATGCTTCTGCGGCGGCGCTGCGTCAGCGAGCTTTTGATCTCCCTCTCCGCCCTGGTTTCGGCGGCGGACTGCGCTTCCCGCCTTCTGGGGGACCCCTCCGCCGACAGGGCGGCGCCCTACGCCGCCGTCAGCTGCCTGGCCCTGGTCTTCGCCCAGTGGGGCGTCCGCCGGGAGAGCAAGGGGAATTACGACATGCTCCGGGCCGCCTCCGTGGACGACGAGCCTCCCTATCTGGTCACCGACACCCACCAGGGGGCCTGCAAGCAGCGGGGCTCCGTGCCCGGCTTCTTCACCACCGCTTCCCGGAGCGACGCGGCCACCCTCTGGCAGACGGCGCTGCTGCCGGTGTTCCTGGCGGCGGCCCTGGTCTTCGCGGGGCTCAGCTCCGCGGGCCAGGAGGCGGGCGGCGGCTTCCTGCTGAACCTCTCCGCCATCCTTCCGGCGGCGGCGACCTTCTCCCTGCCCCTGTGCTGGGCCCTCCCCTGGTCCAAGCTGTCGGAGCACCTGCAAAAGACCGGCTGCGCCGTGGCGGGCTGGTCCGGGGCCCAGAAGATCAGCGCCCGCCGGAGGATGATCGTCACCGACTCCGACCTCTTCCCCCCCGGGACCGTTCAGCTCAACGGGCGGAAGCTCTACGGCGAGGAGCCGGAGCGGGCCGTCTCCCTGGCGGCCTCCATGGCCCGGGCCGCCGGGTCCGGGCTGGAAAAGCTCTTCAACGGCCTGGTCCGCAGCGAGGGCGGCCGGTATGAAAAGGTGGACGACTTCAGCTTTTATGAGGAGGGCGGCTGGTCCGGGTCCATCCGGGGGGAGTCCGTGTGGATGGGCAGCGCCTCCTTCATGCGGAAAATGAACGTGCGCCTCCCGGCGGACGTCAACCTCAAAACCGGGGTCTTTCTGGCGGTGGACCGGGAGCTGGCCGCCGTCTTCGCCGTGAAGTACAACCCGGCGGAAAACGTGGACTTCGCCCTGCGGATGATGCAGCGCAGCCGGATTCAGCCCATCCTGGCCTCCCGGGACCCCAACATCACCCCCGCCCTGATCCGGCGGAAATTCAGCCGGGGCGTCCACCTGGAATACCCGGACCTTACGGAGCGCATCGCCCTCAGCGAGGCGGAGAAGGACCGGGATATCCCCCGGGCCCTGCTCTTCCGGGAGGGGCTGCTGCCCTATGCGGAAACGGTGGCGGGGAGTCTCCGGCTGTGCAAGGCGGTCCGCCGGGCGGCGGCCATCTCCCTGCTGGGGAGTTGGGCGGGAACGCTGCTGACCTTTTACCTCACAAGCCTGGGCGCCTATGACCTGCTGAATCCCCTGGCCCTGGAGCTGTTCCTGCTTTTGTGGACCCTGCCGGTGCTGCTGATGGCGGACTGGACGGGGCGGTACTGAGGGGAGGGCAAGCGCGGCCTTTCCCGCGCTTCGGCGGTCCGCGCGCCGCTCCGGCGCGGATTCCCCCAGGCAAACGGAAGCTCCCGGCGGTTTTTCCGCCGGGAGCTTCCGCTCTTTCCGGGGCCTCCACAGCTCCTCCAGCCCCGAAAACGGAGGCGCAGGGGCGGCCGCTTCTCCCCTTGGGAGGGTTCCTTAAACGGAGAACAGCAGCTCGGAATACACCGGGAAGGGCCACGCCTTGGCGTCCGTCAGGCTCTCCAGCTTATCGGCGGTTTCCCGGGCGGCGCTCATGTCGGGAATCAGCACGTCGTGGCAGTACCGCATCGCCGCTTCCGGGCCGGAGGGAATGGCGGCTAGGTCGGATTCCAGCTTCACGCAGCCGTCCATCAGCGTGTCCGTCAGGGCCGAAATTTTCTGGGCCGCGGAGGTTTCATAGCGGCAGGAGGAGCCCGTCTCCTTCTTCTTGAAGGCCCGCTCGCACAGGTCCGCGGCATAGCCGGAGACGGAGGGGAGGATCTCATGGCGGATCATATCGATCATGGTGCTGGCCTCGATGGAGAGGACGGTGGCGTAGTTCTCCACATGGATCTCATACCGGGCCCGGACCTCCTCCTCGGTGTAGATGCCGTGCTTGACAAAGAGGTCAATGTTCTTGGGCTGGACATAGGCGGGCAGGGCGTCGGCGGTGGACTTGAGGTTGGAAAGGCCCCGGCGCTCC
>CANPTW010000072.1 GCA_947577075.1 uncultured Oscillibacter sp.
GTCGCCGTTGCTGTCAACCTTGCTGACGTTGAAGACGCCGGCCTTGCTCAGCTCCTTTGGGAATCCATAATCGTAGTTGCTGAGCTGGATAGGAGGACTTAGATGGTTTTTTAATAAGTTATGAAAAAGCCTCCCTTTTTAAGGGAGGTGTCACGGCAAAGCCGTGACGGAGGGTTTCCCGCCTGGGAAAACTGTCATGAAATTGTTACCCCTTTTTACCGGATAATCTGTTATACTATTTTTACAGATTTTTCGACAGAAAGGAGCCCAACGCCATGGGCCGTTTATTGAGTGTGCTGATGCTTTTGGCGCTGTTGACTGCCTGCGCCGCCCCTGCCGCCCCGGAGAAGGATACGCCCTTGCCTCCGGAGCCGGAAGCTCAGGAGGCGTCGCTGCCCCCGCCCGCGCCCCCTGAGCCAGAGCCTTATGAGATCAGCGATCCCACTGTGGAGCAAGAGGGATTTGTTCCTTGGACAGGTACCGTAGAGCACCTGTTTTTTCATCCTGTCATTGCCTACCCGGAGCTGGCTTTTGACGGAGACGGTCAGGCCAATGGGCTGGACGACTTTATGGTCACGGTGGACGAATACAACAGAATTTTAGAAAGCGTTTATGAGAAAGGCTATGTCTTGGTGGACATCCATTCGGTTTGGAGTGAGAAGGAGGGAGAGGACGGGCCCCAAATGGTTCGGAATACCCTCTATCTTCCCGAAGGGAAAAAACCATTGGTCCTCAGCTATGATGACACGAATTACTATCCATACATGCTGGAAAATGGCTTCGCCTATAAGCTTATCATTGGGGAGGATTTGAAGATTGCTTCCTGGGGAAAGGACCCGGAGGGCAACGAGGTGATCAGCCGGGACCTGGATGCCATTCCGATTTTGGACAAATTTGTGGAAGAGCATCCGGACTTCTCCCCCTTCGGGGCCAAGGGCTGCCTGAGCCTCACGGGCTATGAGGGCATCCTGGGTTACCGCACCCAGACGGATACGAAGGAATGGGACGATGCCAAGGAGGCCGGCCGCCAAAAGGAACGGGAGGCTGTAGTCCCAATTATAGAGGAGCTCCGCCGTACCGGCTGGACGTTTGGCAGCCACACCTGGGGTCATATCCGCCTGGGGGATGGAAATATGACCCGGATTGAGGCGGACACCCAGCGCTGGCTGGATGAGGTTGGAAGTTTGGTGGGGGAGACTACCGTCCTTTTCTATCCCCACGGCGAACGCCCCGACGGAAATGACTGGACGCTCACCGGACCCGCCTTCCAATACTTGCAAAGCCAGGGGTTCCGGATTTTCTGCTCCGTGGGGGTAGAGAGCTTCAGCTTTATCAAGAAGGATATCTGCGCGGTTATCTGCGACCGCCTTCACCCGGACGGCACGACGCTGCGCCATTCCCGGGATCGCTATCTGCAGTTCTATGATGCAAAGGATATCATAGACTTGGAGGTCCGCCCCGAGAGGGAGGTGAGCTGGGAATAAGTCCCGCTGTACGCACAACCGCTGAGCGCCGCCTGGACAGAGCGGCAAAATCCCCCGTCCCCCCATCCCACAACACCTGAAAAGGAGGACATGTTATGACTCGTGAAGAACTGAAAGCAACCGCCGTTTCCATGTTGGACCGCGCCTATATTCCCTACTCCCACTTTCCCGTGGGCGCAGCCCTGGAATGCTCCGACGGAACGGTGTTTACCGGCTGCAACATCGAAAACGCCGCCTATTCCCCCACCCTCTGCGCCGAGCGGGTGGCGGTGGGTAAGGCCGTCAGCGAGGGGCACCGGGACTTCGTCCGCATTGTGGTGGCAGGCCGGTGCGAGGACTTCTGCGTTCCCTGCGCTGTCTGCCGCCAGGTGCTCTATGAGTTTGCCCCGGATATGGAGATCATCAGTCTCAACGCCAAGGGGGAGGAGCTGGCGCTTTCTCTTCGGGAGCTGTTGCCTCACGGCTTCGGCCCGGAATACCTGCTGAAAGACGAATGAAAAGAGCGCCCCGCCGTTAAGGCGGGGCGTTGATTTGCCCCCTCCGGCCGTCCCGAAAAATCAGGCAGGATGCTATTTCCTCCTGTTTGCCCGGCTGATTCTGGCCAGAGCAATACCGATCAGGATACAGACGACGCCGGCAGCCAGCATCGGGCTGTCTGCATGCCGGGTCAGCAGAAAGACGCCCGCGAGAAGCAGGAGCACGCCGACGGCTCCGACAGCGTACATAATGGCGGATCCTCCTCATAAATTTTCAGCCGCCGCATCCTTCCGTGCGGACGGGCTGTTCCCTTGTCAAAGCTCGAAGACCTGCCCGGCCCGTTCCACCGGAACCGTGCGGGCTGTAAAGGCGGGATGCTTTTCCAAAAATTTCCTTGTAAAAGCAAAATCTCCCCATTGGTGCATGGGCAGAAAGCGCCGGATGTCCGCCGTTTCGAGGAAATACGCCGGCCCCCAAAAGCCGGCCTCCCCCAGACGGGGGTCCAGGGGCAGCATGGCCAGGTCGATTTTCCGCCCCCGGAGAGGCTCCACGTATTTTTTAAAGTTCACTTCCATGTTCCGGTTCCAACCCTTGTCCTCTCCCTCCCAGTGCCACCAGTTCAGGTCCCCGGCGTGGAAGATGGTCCGCCCGTCCGGCAGCGTTACCAGAAAGGCGACGCCCTCGTCGGTGGAGGACAGGGTTTCAATTTCCGCCTGAGGCAGGGAGAGGGTTTGGCCGCCCTGACGCACCCGGGCTTTTCCCGCCGTCACCGGAGAAACGCCCCAGCGCTGGCGGCGGCGCAGGTCCAGGGAAATGCCCTTGCCCAGGAGAAAATAAATGTCCCGGTCCCCGCCGTCCAGGACCTCTTCCTTCCGGTTGTCCAGGGAAAAGATCTCCGGCTTAAAGTGGTCCTCGTGGCGATGGCTGGCGAAGACGTACAGGGGGACTCCCGGCGCGATTGCCGGGAGTTCCCCCTTCCACCAGTCGAACAGCAGCGCGGCAAAGTCTGTCTCCACCAGGAAGCCGCTGTGGTCCAGAAAGGTGACCCGCATTACTTCAGCTTCACCGCCGTGCCGTAGGCCACCACCTCGGCGGCTCCCTGCATCACGGATGAAGAGCCGTAACGGACGTTGACCACCGCGTCGGCCCCCAGGGCCGCGGCCTCGTCCACCATGCGCTTCGTGGCGATCTGCCGTGCCTCGTTCAGCATCTCGGTATAGCCCACAATTTCACCGCCCACCAGGGTTTTCATCCCGGCCATGAAATCCTTGCCGAAATTCTTGGATTGGACGACGGTCCCTTTCACAATTCCCAGGGCCTCGATTTCCCTTCCGGGCACGTGGTCAATATTCAGCAGCAGCATCGGATTCTCCTCCTTCAATTTCTTGCAAACGTTGTTTTAACACCACCAGGGCGGGAACGACCGGCAGCGCGCACAGGCCCGCCAGGGCCGCGAACAGCCAAAAGGCCCACCTGGGCAGGTCCGTGATCAGGCACAGCGCGGCAAAGCAGGCCGCGCAGGCCGCCTGGAGCAGGGCAAACAGGATCACGCTCAAAACGGCCTGCCTCCGCTGCGTCCGTCTTCGGTCCTTTTTTGTGACCGTCATCTGGATTCCTCCTTATAATGGAAGGGAGCTTCCATTTTCCGAAACGCCGCCCATGGTAGTTTCTTCCGGGCGGCCGCGCCGTGCGGGCCGGAAACCCGCCGCTTCCGGCCTGGAGAGGCGGCGCCGGAGGCGCCGCCCGCCTCCGCTTCCCCCGCAAAAACGCAGAAGGGCTTGCGGCGGATTCCGGTTTATGTTATAATACCCGCAAAGCGGAACTATATCAAACGGCCGGTCCCGCTGGGAGGGCCGTGCAAATACTGGATACAGGTGGTGCGGTATGGGTATTTTTTCTTTTTTGTCCCGCGATCAGGAGTATGAGGACATTCAGCCGGTCCCGGCGGCGCCGGTGAAGGAGGAGCAGGATTCGGGACTTCCCGACCTGTGCCGGGAGATGCCGATTGAAATTGTGGACCCCTCCGGCCGGGTGCTGAACACCGGGCTCATTACCGCCCGCTCCGGGACGGAGCTCACCATGGGCCGCCATCCCGGCGGGCTGTCCTTCAAGGTCTGTGAACCGGGGAGCACGGTGTTTGTCCGGGGCTGTGACAACAAGATGACCCAGTTCTTCCTGCATGCCACCGTGGCGGAATCCTCCCGCATTTTGATGCGGCTGACAAACCTGGAACCGGCGGTGCATGAGAACCACCGGGACGCCTTCCGCCTGGCGGTAAACGTTCCCATTTCGATTTACTATGTCAATGACGAGCGCTGTGAGCGCCCGGAGAAATGCAACCTGGTGGACATCAGCACGGGGGGCTGCTGCATCTCCACGGAGTACCTCCATGGGGAGGGCGAGGTGCTGCGCCTGAAAATCAAGCTGGAAGACTATGTGGCCATGGATTTCGTGGGCGAGGTCATCCGGGTGGTGGAGTGCGGCCCCAGCGAATTCCGCTGTGGAATCCTCTTTGCCCAGCTGGGCAAGGAGGAGATCGACACCCTGACCAAGACCCTGTTCAACATCCAGCTGGGGAACCGGCGGGAGCACAGCCGTTCCGCGGATGGACACTGGTGATGATCTCCTGCGGCCGATGCCGGCGGGGCGCCTTCGGGCGCTCCGCCGCTTTTTGCGGGCCTCAGTACTGGCTGGCCTCCTCTTCCTCTCCGCCGTCAATCTCGGCCAGACGCTGGAGCAGGGCCCGGATGATCCCGACGATCACCCCGCCGCCCAGGACCGCGTAAGCCAGCAGGAGGGGGACGGCGAGGCTCCCCGGACCGGAGGGCCCCAGGGCGGAGAGCACCGCCAGAACCAGCGGCGCCATATACGCCACCACCGCCGCGGTGATGACAATGGGGGCGATCTTTTTCTTAGTAGTGTTTCGCATCGTCAATCTCTCCTCTCCCGATTTCCCGGATCCGCTGGACCAGGGCCAGCACCACGCCGCCGCAGATAACCAGGGGGACCAGGGTGATGACCGCCAGCATGAAGGCCGGGGGAGCGCTGCGGGCGTTCGCGGCGGCAAGCCAGAGGAGCAGCCCCGCGGAGCCCCCCATCAGCAGAACCATCACCAGGGTGATGACCACCGGGGCCACATAACGGATGCGGACGTCCCGCCGCTGCTTGTTTTGGAATGTGGCGCCGCTTTGCTCCATGGCTTCCATCTCCTTTAAGATGCTTTCCGCGTCCAGGTCCCCCAGCCGCTCCTGCCGGTCTGTCAGCCCTGCGCAGAGGCGGATGGCCTGCTCCAGGTTCTCCCGGTCCCGCTCCAGGGTGACCAGGTGGCGGCGCATGCCGTCCCCCACGGTGTGGATGCCGCGCTGCATGTTCCGAATCTCCTCCAGGGATACGCCCAGCTTCCGCAGCAGCTTGATCTGGAGGAGGGTCTGCACCTCGGCGCCGCCATAGTCCCGATAGCCGTTTTCGCTGTTCCGCCGGGGAGCCAGCAGCCCCTCGGATTCATAAAAGCGGATGTTCTTCCGGGTGATGCCCACCAGGGCTTCCACCTCGTTGATTTTCATGTCCCTCACCTCGGTTCCCGAAGCTTACGGCCGGCGCGGCGGAAAAGGCTCCCCCGGGATTCTTCTCCCCACAGCCCCGAGATACAGCGCTCCGGGCCCGTCGGGGGAAAAGAAGCGATACGTCTTTTCGGCTTCGCTGGCTATATGATATACCTTCCAGCAGGGGGAAGGTCAAGAGAAATTTTAAGGATTTTCGAAAAAGGGCGAAAACCTCCCGGGGAAAAGGGCCCCCCAAGGGGGAAAAGCCCCCCTTTGAAGGGGGGCGGAGAAGCGGCGCTGGCCCCCGGTTTCTCAGACGGCGCTTTGGGCGCGGTCCTCCCGTTCCACGGGGAGATCCGGGCAGGCGGCGGCAATGCCGTCCAGCACCTGGTTGGCGGCGTCCCGCTTCTCGAAGGTGAAGTCCTGATAGAACTCCCCGTCGTAGTACAGCCGCAGCCGGGTCACCGGAAGGGCTTTGCCGCAGCACCCCGTCAGGGGCAGGCTGGTGTTCCGGGTCAGCGCCCGGGTCAGGGAGGCGAAGGCCAGATACTGGGTGCCGGGAAAGGCGGGGAAATAGATGGCCCGGCCGCTGACCCGGTACTGCTCGGCCCGGCGGGCGGTCCGATAGTCCCCGGCGGGGTCCGGCAGGGGATGGGACTTGGACAGGGGCTTGGGTGTGAAAATGGGCATAGGCGTCTCCTTTCCGATGTGAGGCGAAGAGGCCGGGCGGCCGGAGCGCCATGGGGCGGGCTCCGGCGCGTCCTTCCCTGGAGGATGATTTTTCAGGCAGTTGTATTTATGATAGCAGGTTCTCGCTAAAAACTCCATGGTAAAAACAACAATTGGCCAAAATACTGTGGAAATGCACCTTGTTCCCGGCGGCAAAGTAGATTATACTAAGGAAGAAGTTCTTCCGGAGAGCCTGTTCTGGGGCTTTCCGCGTGTCAGTTCAATTGCTCTTTTGGAGGTTTGCCGTTATGCATCGCATCAAAACGTTTAATAATATTGCCCCCGAGGGGCTGGCGCGGCTGGACCCCGCCCGCTATCAGGTGGGGGCGGACGCCGTAGAGGAGGAGGGCATCCTGGTCCGCTCCGCCGATCTGCGGGATTACCCCTTTCCCGGCAGTCTGCTGGCCATCGCCCGGGCGGGGGTGGGGGTGAACAACATCCCCCTGGACCGCTGTTCCCAGTCCGGCGTGGCCGTCTTTTCCACCCCCGGCGCCAACGCCAACGCGGTGAAGGAGCTGGTTCTCTGCGCTATGCTGATTTCCTCCCGGGACGTCACCGGCGCGGTGCGCTGGGTGCGCAGCCAGGCCGAGGCCGGCGTGGACGTGGAGGCCGTGGTGGAAAAGGGCAAGTCCGCCTTCGTGGGGCCGGAGCTCTACCGGAAGGCGCTGGGAGTCATCGGCCTGGGGGCCATCGGTTCCCTGGTGGCCAATGTGGCCCTGGACCTGGGGATGGACGTGTATGGGTACGATCCCTTCCTCTCTGTGGACGCAGCCCTGCGGCTGGACCGCCACGTCCATGTGGTGGGGGACGTGCACGAGCTCTATCGAAAGGCGGACTATATCACCGCCCACATCCACTTCAACGAGAAGACCCGCCACATGATCGACGCGGAGGCGCTGGCCGCCATGAAGCCCGGCGTCCGGCTGATCAACCTGGCCCGGGGCGGCGTGGTGGACGACGAGGCCCTTCTCGCCGCCCTGGACGCGGGGCAGGTGACCGCCTACGTCACCGATTTCCCCACCAACACCCTGGTGTCCGCGCCCCATGTGATCGCCATGCCCCATCTGGGGGCCTCCACGCCGGAGAGCGAGCAGAACTGCGCCGTCATGGCGGCGGA
>CANPTW010000073.1 GCA_947577075.1 uncultured Oscillibacter sp.
AGGCAAGGGTCTGCAAAACCCTGATTCCCCGGTTCAAATCCGGGTGTCACCTCCAAAAAAGGAAGATCGCCGTCGGCGGTCTTCCTTTTTCCCTTTGCCACTTTTTCCCCGCAGGCGCTTCCCTGCGGCCGGACCTCTTCCGCCTGCTCTTCCCGGCCGTTTCATAGGGCGGGAGTCCGTTCGCAGCCCGGCGGCGTGCCGGATGGGGCGGGCCTTTCCGCCAGGCAGGGGCTTCGGCGCGGAATCCCGACGGATCTCAAGGAACATGAACGAGGTCCCGGCGGCGCCGGACGCTCCAAGACCGCGTCTTACGGGGTTTGCAGACACCCTCCAGGTCCTGTTTGAAGCATGCCAAGACACCCAACCGGCGGATCTTTTCCCGCGGACGCCTCGTTGATTTCAAAATAAATCCGCCAGGATTCCTGGGAAAAATCGCCTCGCCCAGCGAAAAAACCGCTCGCCGCCGGGCATTTCGCCACGTTTCAAACAGCCCCTAGTCAACGATGGGCCTTCTTTCCTCATAGGGGAAATAGAATGCATGGCCCTCCGCCAGAATATATGCCCCGGGAGAGCCCGGATAGCTTGCCGCCCGGATCCGCCTTTCAATTTCTCCACGGTCGTGCTCCGCCGGGTCCACCCTGAACAATTCCAGCATCTCTTTTCTCGTGAAGGGCCTGCGCTCCCAGGTTTCCTCCGACGCCGGCAGGGGCCGGTCCTCCGCAATGAGGCGCGCTATTTTTTCAAGGCAGTACAGCAGGTGATTCATGGACTTCAGCTTCAGCGTCTCCACGGACTCAAAGGGCGCGACGGCAAAGCGGGACGTCATGATGATGGCGCCGCTGTCGACCTTTTCCCGCATGTGGTGAACGGTGACGCCGTATTCCTCCGCCCCCTCGTAAAGCGCAAAGTTATAGCATCCCGTTCCGGGATAGGCGGGCGGGCCCGGGTGAAAGTTGACGGCGGCCTTCTGCGCGGAATCCAGCAGGCTCTTGGGGAGGATCCAGGGGGACACAAAGGAGAGGATATAGTCCGGGCGGTGCCAGCACAATTCCTCGTCCAGCGGATCGCCTGCGCCGCCCCGTACGGACAAAAAGTCCCCCTCCGCAAAATTGCTCTTCAGGACCGCTTCCGCGTAGTCGCAAAAGACGTTCCTTCTCTTGGATAACATCAGCACCTTCAATTTTTTCACACTCCCTGCCGTCCTTTTTCAAGTCCCTGGGCGCCAAGGCCGGGGTGCGGCACCCCCGCCCGACGCTTGTTCTCAATTGGTCTTTCTGTGCTGTATCACAGCACAGAAGAGCCATATGGCTCTTGCTTTTCGGCTGCGGGTACGACCTGAGATTTCTCTCAGGCCGTACCCGTAAGTTATTTTTCCCGCTGAAGCGGATGCGTCCTTCTCAGACCTCCGCCGGGTCTTCTCCCTGGCCGCCGAAGGCCTTGACCGCCTTCGCGGTGGCCTCCCGCTTCTCCTCCAGGGACTCTTTGAGGATCATGTCCTTCACCTTCATGAGCCGGATGGTGGTGGCGCGGTCGTTTTCGTCCAGCTTCATGTTGATATACCGGATGGCCTCCTGGGTGTCGGGGATCATGACGTACTCCAGGGCGTTGACCCGCCGCCGGGTCTTCTCGATCTCCTCCGCCATCAGCTGGGCGGACTTCTCGATCTCCGCCAGCTTCAGGAGCTTCCGGAACACCTTCCCCAACGCGTCCACCGCCGTGTCCAGCTCGCCGGAGGTGGCGGCGAAGCCGTAGGGGTAGATGTCGGAGTCCGACCGGGTCTGGGTCTGGAAGTCGTACACCGGCACATTGACGGACATGATGTTCTGGGTGGTCTGGGTCAGGACCACGCTCTGCTTCGGGTAGAGCAGGGCCTGCTCCATGGCCTCAGAGCTCATCAGGGCGGAAGCCACTGTGAAGGCCCCGTGGACCGTCATCAGCTCCTCCTCCACCTCGGCCCGGAGGGCCCGGACCTCCCGGACCGTCTCCAGGAACTGCTTCATCAGCTCATCCCGCTTGTCTTTCAGCAGCTTGTGGCCCCGCTGGGCGGTGCGCAGCTTGCCCTTCAGGCGGGTGAGCTCCATTCGGGTGGGGCTTACCGTGATATTCGCCATGGCTCACCCCTCCTTACTGCTCGTCTTTTTTCGGCCAGTATCTCTCGATCAGCTCGGGCTTGATCCGCTTCAGCTCCGCCTTGGGCAGGATGCTGAGGAGCTCCCAGCCCAGGTCCAGGGTCTCGAAAATGGAGCGGTTCTCCTCATAGCCCTGGTTCACGTAGCGCCGCTCGAACTCGTCGGCGAACTTGGCGTACAGCAGGTCCGTGGGGGTCAGGGCCGCCTCGCCCAGAATGGACATCAGTTCCTTGTTGTCCTTGCCGGTGGAGTAGGCCGCGAAGAGCTGGTTCATGGTGTCCGCGTGGTCCTCCCGGGTCTTGCCCTTGCCCACGCCCTTGTCCTTCAGACGGGAGAGGCTGGGCAGCACGTCCACGGGGGGATGGATGCCCTGGCGGTACAGGGCGCGGGAGAGGATAATCTGGCCCTCGGTGATATAGCCCGTCAGGTCGGGGATGGGGTGGGTCTTGTCGTCCTCGGGCATGGTCAGGATGGGGATCAGGGTGATGGAGCCCTTCTTGCCCAGCTGGCGTCCGGCCCGCTCGTACAGGGTCGCCAGGTTGGTGTACAGGTAGCCCGGGAAGCCGCGGCGGCCCGGGACCTCCTTCTTGGCGGCGGAGACCTCACGGAGGGCCTCGGCGTAGTTGGTGATATCGGTCATGATGACCAGCACGTGCATGTCCTTCTCAAAGGCCAGGTACTCCGCAGCCGTCAGGGCCATGCGGGGGGTGGCGATACGTTCGACCGCCGGGTCGTTGGCCAGGTTGGAGAACAGGACCGTCCGGTCGATGGCCCCGGTGCGCTTGAACTCGTTGACGAAGAACTCCGACTCCTCGAAGGTGATGCCGATGGCGGCGAAGACCACGGCGAAGTTGGCGCTCTCGTCTCCCAGCACCTTGGCCTGCCGGGCGATCTGGGCCGCCAGGTTGGCGTGGGGCAGGCCGGAGCCGGAGAAGATGGGCAGCTTCTGCCCGCGGACCAGGGTGTTCAGGCCGTCGATGGTGGAGACGCCGGTCTGGATGAACTCGTTGGGGTAGTCCCGGGCGGCGGGGTTCATGGGCAGGCCGTCGATGTCCCGGTACTCCTCGGGCAGGATGTCGGGGCCGCCGTCGATGGGGCGGCCCATGCCGTTGAAGACCCGGCCCAGCATGTCGCCGGACACGCCCAGCTGCAGGGGGTGGCCCAGGAAGCGGACCTTGGCGTCCGCCATGTTGATGCCCGCGGCGGACTCGAAGAGCTGGACCACGGCGGTGTCGCCGTTGACCTCCAGCACCTGGCCCCGGCGGGTGGTGCCGTCGTGGAGCTCCACTTCCACCAGCTCGTTGTAGGTGACGTTCTCCACCATGCGGACCATCATCAGGGGGCTTACGATTTCCTCTACGGTTTTGTATTCACGAATCATTACTGGTCACCTCCCTGGGCGGCGATCCCGGCCACCTGCGTTTCCATCTCGGCCGCGATTTCCTCGTAGACCTTGACGTACTCCTCGGCGGGGACGCTCTTGGCCCGGCCGATCTTCTCCCGGACGGGGATGTCGAAGAGCTTCATCACGTCCGCCCCCTTGGCGATGGCGTCCCGGCAGAGAACCTCGTAGCGGAGGATCAGCGCCAGCAGCTTGCCCTGGCGGTCGTAGCTGGAATAGCCGTCGATGTCGGTGAAGGCGTTCTGCTGGAGGAAGTCCTCCCGGACCATCCGGGCCACTTCCAGGGTCAGCTGGTCGGAGGGGGACAGGGCGTCCTTACCGACGAGCTGGACGATTTCGTTCAGGCTGGCCTCCTGCTGGAGGATGCTCATGGCCCGGCCCCGGTCCTTCATGAAGTCCCCGCCGAAGTTCTCGTCGAACCAGGGCTTCAGGGTGTCCAGGTACAGGGAGTAGGAGTTCAGCCAGTTGATGGCGGGGAAGTGCCGCTTATAGGCCAGGGACGCGTCCAGGGCCCAGAAGACCTTGACGATCCGCATGGTGGCCTGGGAGACGGGCTCGGACAGGTCGCCGCCCGGAGGCGACACGGCGCCCACGGCGGTCAGGCTGCCCCGGCGCTCGTCGGAGCCGATGCACTCCACGGAGCCGGCCCGCTCGTAGAACTGGGCCAGACGGGAGGAGAGGTAGGCGGGGTAGCCCTCTTCGCCGGGCATCTCCTCCAGACGGCCGGACATCTCGCGGAGGGCCTCGGCCCAGCGGGAGGTGGAGTCGGCGATGACGGCCACGTCATAGCCCATATCCCGGAAGTACTCCGCGATGGTGATGCCGGTGTAGACGCTGGCCTCCCGGGCCGCCACGGGCATATCGGAGGTGTTGGCGATCAGCACCGTCCGCTTCATCAGGGATTCGCCGGTGCGGGGGTCCTTCAGCTCGGGGAACTCCCGCAGAACGTCGGTCATCTCGTTGCCGCGCTCGCCGCAGCCGATGTAGACCACGATGTCCACGTCGGACCACTTGGCCAGCTGGTGCTGGACCACGGTCTTGCCGGAGCCGAAGGGGCCGGGGACGGCGGCGGTGCCGCCCTTGGCGATGGGGAACATGGTGTCGATGATCCGCTGGCCGGAGCACAGGGGACGCTCGGGGGAGTACTTCTTCTCATAGGGGCGGCCGATACGGACGGGCCATTTCTGCACCATGGTCAGGGGCACGTCCCTGCCGTCCTCGGTGGTGAGGGTGGCCACGGTGTCCGTGACCTTGAAGCTGCCGCTCTGAATGGATTTGACGGTGCCCTTCAGGTTGGGGGGCACCATGATCTTGTGGAGCACCACGGGAGTCTCGGGGACGGTTCCGATGACGTCGCCGCCAATCACCTTGTCCCCCGCCTTTACCGTGGCGGTGAAGTCCCACTTCTTCTCGTGGTCCAGGGCGGAGACTTCCACGCCGCGGGTGATATTCGCCCCCACCTTCTCCACGATCTTCTCCAGGGGGCGCTGGATGCCGTCATAGATGCCCTCGATCATGCCGGGGCCCAGCTCCACGCTCATGGGCGCGCCGGTGGTTTCGACGACGGCGCCGGGGCCCAGGCCCGAGGTTTCCTCATAGACCTGGATGGAGGCGGCGTCGCCCTTCATGGTCAGGATCTCTCCGATCAGGCGCTGGGGGCCGACGCGGACCACGTCGGACATATTGGCGTCCGAAAGGCCCGTGGCAACGACCAGCGGCCCGGAAACTTTAACAACTTTGCCGCTCAAATTTATGCAACCTTCTTTCAGGATAAATTTGCCGGAAAACCCCTTTCCCCGCCAAGGCATGCGCGGAAAAGAGTCCAGGGGAAACCTGCGTTTCCCTTGGTTCCCCCGCCATAGCGGGGAAATAAATTGGAATCATGTTCCTGGCGGCATGCACGTCAGAAACATACCACGACTCCAGCCGCCTGGCACCCGCAAAGGGGTATGCGACATCCGTAAAGCGGCAAAGCCGCTAACGGCTGTCCAAGGCGGCGGCTCCAGTGACCGACGTCACTGGAGGGGGGTTCAGCGGAGGCGGGCCCAGCCCGCCGGAGCGTCTAAGGGGGATGAAATCCCCCTTGGATATCAAAGGATATCCGCGCCTACCGCCCGCTCAATCGCGCGCTGGATGTTGTTTTTGCCGATGCCCAGGGACCCCTGCCGGCCGGGAATGAGGATGATGGCGGGCCGGAGCTCGTCCTTGTACCGGGAGATCACGTCCTCCATGTCCTTGGCCAGCTGCTCCGTGAGGTAAATCACGGCGCAGTTTCCCTTGGCCAGCTCCCGGACCTTCTCCCTGGCCTCCGCCGCGTCCGCGACGGGGTAGGTGTCCAGCCCCAGGGCCCGGAAGCCCATGACGGACTCCCAATCGCCTACGGCGGCGATCTGATAGGTCATAGCCATAGTGTCACCTCACCGCCTTACACATAGCCGGCCCGGAGCCGGGACCGGATCACCTCGGCGGGCAGGCCCGCCCCGCGGCCCATCAGCAGGATGCGGATATTCGTGTATTCCGTCTCCCGGGCCGCCAGATAGCCCAGCAGCGGGGCCTCGCCGAAGGGCACGAACTGCGCCCCGGCCAGGTACTCGCCCACCGCGTCGTCGCAGAGCTTTTCAAAGGCCGTCAGCGAACCGCCCCGAAGGGCCTCCGCGCCCGCCTCCGCCGCCGCCTGAAGGGGCGTGGGCCCATAGAACTCCGCCAGGCCGCCGGAGGTCCCGGCGGCGGAAACGGCGTCCGCCCCAATGTCGCCGCCCTCCAGAAGGACGGTTTTCAAAAAGTCCCCGCTCTTGCCCATCCGAAGCGTCCGGACCAGGGCCCGGAGGTTCGCCGCGTCGATCTGGATTTTGACGTAGCCCGCGAGAAAGGCGCTGCCCGTCTCCTCGGCCACGGCGTTCATCTCCTGATAGCACCAGCGGTCCAGGCAGATGTCCGAAAGCTGGGGGTCCCGGGTGGAATCCAGCACCTCCCGCGCCTCCGCCGCCGCGGCGGCGAGGCTCTCCGGCAGCTCGTCCAGCCGCCCCGTCAGGACGGCCTCCTTCAAAACCGCCGCCGGAACCCGGCCCATATCCATCAGCATGGAGTCGGGGCTCGTGTTCATGGCCTGGGCCTTCAGCACGGCCTTGATGTTGTGATAGTCGTATTTCAGCTTGAAAATGTCGATATACCTGGGGTCCGGCGCGCCGTCCAGCACATCGGAGAGGGTGGCCTCCCGGGCCGCCGACAGCGCGGCGTCCATGGCCTCGGGGCTGCGGGCATCCAGCTCGGGATACCCGCACTCCTGAAGGATTTTCACCGCCTCCTCGTCGCTGCGGGCCTCCAGAATCTGTTCCATCCGTTCCCGTGTCAGAAGCCCGGTCTCCATGGCCTTGATGCGGGCCGAGATCGCCAGGTAATCGGTGTCTTTGATTTTTTTCGCCAAGACACTTCCTCCTTGCTTATGGTCGGCACACTTAAAAAACCGGATTTTTCAAGTGCGCCAGCTCTTATGAGAACAGCTTCTTCACCACTTCTCCCGCGGTTTCCGCCTTCTGCAGGCGCACCAGGGTGTCAAACGCGCAGTTGACCTCCACGTTCTCGGAGCGGAGGATGAAGCCGCCCTGAATGG
>CANPTW010000074.1 GCA_947577075.1 uncultured Oscillibacter sp.
GAGAAGCAGCGGGGCATCTCCGTCACCTCCTCCGTCATGCAGTTCCAGCACGACGGCTACTGCGTCAACATCCTGGACACCCCGGGCCACCAGGACTTCTCCGAGGACACCTACCGCACCCTCATGGCGGCGGACTCCGCCGTCATGGTCATCGACGCCGCCAAGGGCGTGGAGCCCCAGACCCGGAAGCTCTTCCGGGTCTGCGCCCTGCGGCACATCCCCATCTTCACCTTTATCAACAAGATGGACCGGGAGAGCCGGGACCCGTTGGCCCTCTGCGGCGAGGTGGAGGCGGAGCTGGGCATCGACACCTGCCCCGTCAACTGGCCCATCGGCTCCGGAAAGGAGTTCCAGGGGGTCTACGACCGGGAGGCGGGCCGCATCCTCTTCTTCTCCGGCGAGGGCCACGCCAAAAAGGCCGCCTCCACCGCCGTGGACCTGGACGACCCCAACCTGGGGGACATGATCGGAGAAAACCGCCGGCGGCAGCTCCAGGAGGAGGTGGAGCTCCTGGGGGCGGGCCGGGAGCTGGACCTGGAGGCCGTCCGGGCCGGGACCCTGTCCCCCGTCTTTTTCGGCTCCGCCCTGACCAACTTCGGCGTGGAGCCCTTCCTGAAGGCCTTCCTCCGCATGACCTCCGCCCCCCTGAGCCGCATGGCGGGGGAGGAGGAGATCGACGCCTTCTCCCCGGACTTCTCCGCCTTCGTCTTCAAGATCCAGGCCAACATGAACAAGGCCCACCGGGACCGGCTGGCCTTCATGCGCATCTGCTCCGGCCGCTTCCAGCGGGACGCGGAGTACTTCCACGTCCAGTCCGGCAAGAAGATGCGCCTCAGCCAGCCCCAGCAGATGATGGCGGCGGAGCGGGAGATCATCGAGGAGGCCTACGCCGGGGACATCATCGGCGTCTTCGACCCCGGCATCTTCTCCATCGGGGACACGGTCACCGTACCGGGGAAGAAGTTCCGCTACGCGGGCATCCCCACCTTCGAGCCGGAGCACTTCATGCGGGTGGCCCCCAAGGACACCATGAAGCGCAAGCAGTTCATCAAGGGCACGGAGCAGATCGCCCAGGAGGGCGCCATCCAGATCTTCAAGCGCCCCGGCGGCGGCATGGAGGAGGTCGTGGTGGGCGTGGTGGGCACCCTGCAGTTCGACGTCTTTCAGTACCGCATGAAGGCGGAGTACGGCGTGGAGCTCTACATGGAGGGCCTGCCCTACGACCACCTGCGGCTCATCACCCAGTGCCCCTGCAAGCCCGACGAGCTGGTCCTCTGCACCGGCTCCGCCATTCTGGAGGACTTCAAGGACCGGCTGCTGGTGGCCTTCGGCGGCGAGTGGTCCGTGGGCTTCCTGACAAAGCACAACCCCGGGCTGGTGCTGGAGGACGCCCTGAGCGTGTCATGAAAAAGATCTTAATCGCGGAGGACGACCGGGCCCTGGGGGACGGGCTCTGCCTGGCCCTGAAGGGCCCGGAGGCGGAGGCCGTCCTGTGCCGGACCCTCTCCGCCGCCCGGTCCGCCCTGGGGGCGGGGGACTTCGACCTGCTGGTGCTGGATGTGAACCTCCCCGACGGCAGCGGGCTGGACCTCCTCCGGGAGCTCCGGGCCGGGGGCAGTTCCCTGCCCGTCATCCTGCTGACGGCCAACGACCTGGAGACGGACATTGTGGCGGGCCTGGAGTCCGGGGCGGACGACTATGTGACGAAGCCCTTCTCCCTGGCGGTGCTCCGGGCCCGGGTCAACGCCCAGCTCCGCCGGGACCGCGGGGCCGCCCAGAGCGGGCCCATCGTTTTGGGCGGGTTCTCCTTCGACTTTGAGCGCATGGAGTTCCGGCGGGACGGGCGGCTCATCGACCTGAGCAAGACGGAGCAGAAGCTCCTCCGCATCCTGGTGGAGAACCGGGGGCGGACATTGCCCCGGGAGCTGCTGGTGGACCGGGTCTGGACCGACGGGGCGGAGTACGTGGACGAAAACGCCCTGTCCGTGACGGTGAAGCGCCTCCGGGGCAAGCTGGAGGAAAATCCCTCCAAGCCCTGTTATCTGAAAACCGTCTACGGCATCGGCTATACCTGGGCCGCCGGGGAGAAAGAGGGCTGAGGCATGACGGAAGCGGGATACCTGTGCCTGGCGGCCGTGCCGGCCGCCCTGGCGGCGTTCCTCTGGGGCCGTCTGCGGATGAGGCGGCTCCTCCGCCGCCTGGACCGCATGCTGGACGAGGCCATCCAGGGGACCTTCCGGGAGGAGGCCTTCGACGAGAGCCTCCTCTCCGCCGTGGAAACGAAGCTGGCCCACTACCTCGGCGCCTCCGCCGTGTCCGCCGGCCGTCTCCAGGAGGAGCGGGATACCATCCAGGCCCTCATCGCGGACATCTCCCACCAGACCAAGACCCCCCTGGCCAACGTGCTGCTGTACACCCAGCTTCTGGAGGAGCGGGTCCCGGAGGACTGCCGGGCGTACACCGCCGCCTTGGGCGGGCAGGCGCAAAAGCTCCGGTCCCTGATTGACGCGCTGGTGAAGACCTCCCGCCTGGAATCGGGGGTGCTGGTCCTGCGGCCCCGGCCGGGGCCGCTTCTGCCCATGCTGGAGGAGGCCGTCCTCCAATTCTCCCCCAGGGCACGGGAAAAGGGCCTCTCCCTGACGCTGGAGCCCTCTCCGGCGGAGGCGGTCTTCGACCCCAAGTGGACGGCGGAGGCGGTGTGCAACCTGATTGACAACGCCGTCAAATACACGTCCCAAGGCGGCGTGACCGTGCGGGCAAAAGCGTACGAGCTGTTCGCCCGGATCGACGTGCAGGACACCGGCCCCGGCGTGGCCGGGGAGGAGCTGGAGAAGCTCTTTCAGCGCTTTTACCGCGGGGCGGAGGCGTCCGACGCCGAGGGCGTCGGCGTCGGGCTGTACCTGGTCCGGCAGATTGCCGAGGGCCAGGGGGGCTACGTGAAGGCCTTCTCCCGTCCCGGGCGGGGCGCCCGGTTTTCCCTCTTCCTCCCCCGGGGCTGAGGGGACTGCCCCGGAACGCAAGCTCCTCTCCGCAGAAAAAGGGCCGCCCTTCCGGGCGGCCCTGACTGCTTCGTATGAAAAACCCCCTGGGGGAGCCGGGCGCTTACAGCAGGCCCTGAATCAGGATGAACAGCACCAGCAGGGGCAGCACGAACTGGAAGTAGGGCCACAGCCACCGGGGCATTTTGATGCCCTCCCCCGCGTTGGCCTCCTCCAGATAGCGGTCATAGCCCCAGCCCTTTCTGCTGACGCAGAAGAGGAGGTACACCAGGGACCCCAGGGGCAGCAGCAGGTTGGTGACGATGAAGTCCTCGCTGTCCAGCACGTCCCGGCCGCCGATGAGGTGGACTCCGCTCCAGAGGTTGTAGCCCAGGACGCAGGGCATGCTGGCGATGAGGATGAACGCGCAGTTCACCAGGGCCGCCTTCTTCCTCGTCCAGCCGAAGTTGTCGATGGCGTTGGCCTGGAGGTTTTCAAAGACGGCGATCACCGTGGAGAAGCTGGCGAAGGTCATGAACAGGAAGAAGAGAGACCCCCAGAGACGGCCCCCCGCCATGTTCACGAAGACCTTGGGCAGAATGATGAAGATCAGCGCCGGGCCCTGTCCCGGCTCCACGTTGAAGGCGAAGCAGGCCGGGAAGATGATGAGGCCCGCCATGAGGGCCACGAAGGTGTCCAGCAGGCAGATGCGCACCGCCTCGCTGGTCAGCGTGTTGTCCCGGCTCATATAGCTGCCGAAGATCTCCATGGCGGCGATGCCGAGGCTCAGGGTGAAGAAAGCCTGGTTCATGGCGGCGGTGATGACATTGCCCAGGCCCGCTTCCGCCGCCCGGCCGAAGTCGGGCAGAAGGTAGAACTTCACGCCCTCCATGCCGCCGGGGAGCATCAGGCTGTGAACGGCCAGCACCACGATCAGGCACAGCAGGCCCAGCATCATCCACTTGGTGATGCGCTCCAGGCCCTTTTGCAGGCCGAAGCTCACCACCAGGAAGCCCGCCAGCACCGTCAGCACCATCCAGCAGGTCATCTCCACGGGGTTCCCCAGCATAGCGGGAAAGACGCTCTCCACCGCCTCGGTGGTCAGTCCGTCAAAAGCCCCTCCGGCGAACTTGAAGAAGTAGCCCAGCATCCAGCCGGAAACGGTGGTATAGTACATCATCAAAAGGCAGCAGCCCGCCACGCAGAACCAGCCGTGAATGTGCCACTTGCTGCCCGGCTTCTGGAGGGCCTGATAGCCCTGAACGGCGCTCTTGCGGCTGGCCCGGCCCACCGCCAGCTCCATGGTCAAAACCGGCACGCCCATGATGGCCAGGAAGAGCAGGTAAAACAGCACGAACACGCCGCCGCCGTTCTCCCCGGTGACATAGGGGAATTTCCACACGTTGCCGATGCCGATGGCGCAGCCCGCGCTTACCAGCAGGAAGCCCAGGCGGGATTGAAAACGCTCCCGTTTCATAAACTTTTCGTTCCTCTCTTGTATGTTTCGTTGCCGTCTTTCAGGGCGGGAGCCCGCCCCGGACAGATTCTTTTATGATAACGGGCATTTCCGGAAATGTCAATCCCCTCCTTCGGGAAGCGGCGCCCGGCGGGGGAGATTTTGACCGGCCCGGACCTGCCGCAGGCGGCGGAAGCCCCTCCGGCTCAGAGGCGCCCCCGCTCCTCCGCCACCAGCGCCTCCAGCAGCTCCACCGCCGTTACGATCATGATGTCGCAGTGGGCGGCGGCGCCCAGGCGCCGGGCGGCGGGGGTCTTCTCCGTCACGCCGGGCCGGGCCCGGAGGAGCTCCCCGCAGCGGGTATAGCCGAAGGTTTCGAAAAACCGCCGGCGGAATTCCCTGGACAGGCGGTAGAGGTTCTGCTTGGCGGCCTGGTCCCCGCCCCGGGCATGGGGGAAGCACAGGCTCAGAATCAGCACGCCGCCGCTGACCGCGCCGCAGAGCTCCTCGTGGCTGCCGCCGATTCCGCCGCCGAAGCCCCCCAGCAGGGGCATGACCTCCTCCGGCGTCCGGCCCGCCAGGTCCGCGCAGCTCCCCGCGACAGCCTGGGCGCAGTTCCAGCCCTCCTTATGATACTGATACGCCAACGCGCAGCGATCCATCATCATCCGCTCCTCTCGTTTGTTCCGGCCTCCGGGGCCTACTATATAATGTGTACAAGGCATTATAGCAAGCCGGGGCAAAAATGGCAACCGGGAAAGCCCCGGAACCGCTGAAGAATTTCTGCATGGCTGTTCCTGCCGGCCAACCGCTGCCTGGGGTGAAGCAGAGGGCGGGAAACCTCCGGCACGGCCTGCGTCCTCTTTTGCGGCGGGGAAAAAACAGGAGGGGCCGCCGCTTTCAGGCGGCAGCCCCGTTTGTTGGAAATCCCCTTATTTCGCCTCGGCGGTGAAGTAGACAAAGAAGGTGTCTCCCTCGGAGCCGTCGTCGAACAGCTCCAGATGAGAGATGGAAAAGTCCTTCTCATCGGCGGGCACGTCGAAGACCAGCATGCCGGTCCGGGACTCGTTCACGCCCAGCTCGTACTGGGCGGGCAGCTGCTCTTCCGCCACCGTGTCCAGGTCGCTGCCGTCCTCGCCCTCCGTGATGGGCCAGGCATACTCCTCAGTCTCGGCGCTGGCGCTCCACTGGCCCTGGAAATCGTCGTCATACATGGGCAGGCTTTCGTTGAAGGTGTTCTTCACCGTCAGCTCGACCACCAGGACCTGTTTGCCCTCCGGGGCGGTGTGGCCGTGGTATTCAGCGGTGGTATACGCGCCGTTTACAGTGAAATCCATGAAATAAGAATGTACAACATCGCCGATGCGGGCCTCGGCAAAGCCGTCTTCCGCCTGAACCTCGCCGCTGCCGGCACCGGAAGAGCCGCTGGAGCCGTCGGAACCGCCGCCGCCGCAGGCGGCCAGGGCCAGGATCAGCAGAAGCGTCAGCGTGAAGGAAAGCAGTTTTTTCATTTCAGGAAATCCCCCATTCTATAGTTTTGTCTCTCGCTCCCAAAACAGCGGGACTTCCGGGAGATATCCCCCGGAAGCGGCCAAAGCGGGTACAGGAAAATCATACTACGAACGGTCCGCCAAGTCAATATCCACCGCCCGGAAAACTTGCCCGGCTTCGGCGGAGGGCGCCGCCCGCCCGGGCGCCGGGAAGGCGGCCTATGCGGAAGCGCGCCGCGGGCCCGCAGGGCGCCGCCCCGGGCGGATGAACGGCCCCGGAGCTCCCTGCCGGCACCACCCCCGGCTCCGCCGCATAGACTGAACAAAACGCGGCGGGGAGGGCGGAGCCATGGGAAAAACCGTATATATCTGGGGTAGAGCGGAGCGCTTTGAGAATTACCGCCTATGGGTGGAAGCCGCCGGGGGCAGGCCGGTCTTCGGCAGGGATTCCCTGGGGCAGGGGGCGGCGTGGGACGCGCTGCTTCTTCCGGGAGGCGGGGACCTGGAGCCCTGGCGCTACGGCCGGGAAAATACCGCCTCCCGCGGCCTGGAGCCGGAGCGGGACGAGGCGGAATTCCAGCTTCTCCAGGACTTCACCGCCGCCGGAAAGCCGGTGCTGGGAGTCTGCCGGGGGCTCCAGAGCGTCAACGTCTTCTTCGGCGGGACCCTGATTCAGGACATTCCCGGCCACGGCGTCCTGGAGGACGGAAGGGACCGCCTTCACAGGGTGCGGACGGCCCCCTCCCCCCTGCCGGGTTCCCCGGGGGAACGGCTGACGGTGAACAGCGCCCACCACCAGGCGGCGGACCGGCTGGGGAGCGGCCTCCGTGCGGTGCAGTGGACGGCGGACGGCGTGGTGGAGGCGCTGTGCCATGAGCGGCTTCCGGTGTGGGCGGTGCAGTGGCATCCGGAGCGGCTGGCCCCCCCGGAAACGGGGCGGCGGCTGCTGGGCGCCTTCCTGGAGCTGGGCTGAAAAAAAACTGGAAAAACCCGGCGGAAACGCTTGACAGTGGAATGGTTTCGTGGTATGCTGTCTAAGCTGACGATTTCCAGGGAGGGCCGGACCTTTCGTCGAGGTCTATGCAGGTGTAGCACAATGGTCAGGGCACCAGCCTTCCAAGCTGGGGATGCGAGTTC
>CANPTW010000075.1 GCA_947577075.1 uncultured Oscillibacter sp.
CCGAATAAAAAGAGAAAACGGGCCGTGCACGGTCCAAAAGAGAAAAACAAGGGGATGCGGTTACGGGGGCGCGCAAGAGGTGCCTCCGGTTCCAGGCATGTCTCCAGTCCGCGGCGTGGTGCGGGCGGGGGTTTGTCCTGTGAAGAATCGTCTGCCGTTCTCTTTTTGCTGCCGCACTGCCGACCGTACTTTAGAACTGCTTCTACCGCTTCCTCTTTCGGTTCCGGCGTAAAGCCTGGTTCCCTTCGGGGAACAAAGGATAGCCCAATTCAACCTCAGCCAGTCCGCCGCAACCGCCCGCATAAGCGGCAGCGGAAAGAGGAGAGCAGTCGATTCTTCGACCACCAAAACCCCCGCTAAACCTACGCCGCGGCCCGAAGATATGCCTGATATGGGGGGCAGCCCTTGCGCGTCCCCCGTCCCCCGTAAAGCGGTTTTTCTCTTTTGGACCGTGCACGGCCCGTTTTCTCTTTTTGGCGCAACCAAAAAGAGAAAATGGGGGGTGCAATGCACCAGCCATCATCATGGCTGCTGCCCCCCCCGCCCGCAAGGGCGAGTACAAATCCCCCCCCCTTTGAGGGGAAAAAAAGGAGCCCGCCATGTCTCATACAGCCGAACTCATCGCCGTAGGCACCGAATTACTCCTTGGCAACATCGCCAACACCAACGCCCAGGTTCTGAGCCAGAGCCTCTCCGCCCTGGGGATCAACGTCTTCTGGCACACCGTTGTGGGCGACAACCCCCAGCGCCTGAAGGAGGCCCTGGACATCGCCCGCCGCCGGGCGGACATCCTCATCACCACCGGGGGCCTGGGCCCCACCTACGACGACCTCACCAAGCAGACCGTCTGCGCCGCCTTCGGCAGGCCCCTGGTCTTCCACCCGGATATTCTGGAGGACATCCGGGCCTTTTACGAATCCGCCCTCCACGTTCCCATGCCGGAGAACAACACCCAGCAGGCGGAGCTGCCGGAGGGCTGCGCCGTCTTTGACAACCCCGTGGGCACCGCCCCCGGCTGTGCCTTCGAGGCGGAGGGCATCCACGTCCTCATGCTCCCGGGCCCCCCTCACGAGATGGAAACCATGCTCCGCCGCCACGTGGAGCCCTATCTGCGCAGGCTCTCCCACGAGGTCATCGTCTCCCGGGACATCATGACCTTCGGCATGGGGGAACCCTCCGTGGACGAGCTGCTCCACGAAAAAATGGCCCATATGACCAACCCCACCCTGGCCACCTACGCCAAGCCCTGTGAGGTCCGCCTCCGGGCCACGGCGAAGGCCCCCACCGAGGACGAGGCCCGCGCCATGCTGGCCCCCGTTTGGGAGATGGTCTGCGAGACCCTGGGGGACGTGGTGTACGGCGTGGACGTCGCGGATCTGGCGGAGTGCTGCCGCGCCCAGCTCCTCCGGCGGGGGCTCACCCTGGCCACCGCCGAGAGCTGCACCGGCGGGCTGGTGGCGGAAAAGCTCACCGCCATCCCCGGGGCCTCCGCGGTCTACCGGGGCGGCGTGGTCAGCTACTGGACCAGCGTCAAGGGGGACGTCCTCCACGTCCCGCAGAGCCTTCTGGATAAGTACGGCCCCGTCTCCGCGGAGTGCGCCCGGGCCATGGCGGAGGGGGTCCGGCGGATCACCGGGGCGGACCTGGGCGTTTCCGTCACCGGCACGGCGGGGCCGGACGCCGACGAGCGGGGCGTCCCCGTGGGGATCGTGTACATCGGCCTGGCCGCACCGGAAGGGACTTTCTGCCGCCCCCTGGACCTGGGCCGGCGGCGGCGGGACCGCATCCAGGGCCTGGCGGCGAACCACGCCTTTGACGTGGTCCGGCGCTATCTCCAGGGGCTGCCCGTCGAGCGCATCTGAGGCCCCTCCGGAACGGGGCCCCGCCGGCCCGCCTTTCCGGCGGCGGGGGAAAAGGGGGCGCGGCCTCGTTTTCCCCCTTGCTTTTCCTTGGGAAAGCTGATATACTTGGCCTCTGTACCCTCACGCGCCGGACCCGGCGCGAATACAATACAAAGGAACCGGATTCATGAAAACAATTTTTCTCGTGGACGGAGACAACAACATCGGCACCGGACTCACCGGAATCGATATGCTCTCGGAGCAGGACACCGTCCTCATCTTCTATCAAAAGGAAAAGGGCCTGGCCCTCAGCAAGCTCCAGAAGCTCTGCGCCGGAACGGCGGCGGACGTGCAGTATATTGAAAGCGTCCGGGGCGGCAAGAACTCCATCGACTTCCAGATCATCACCGAGCTGGGGGTTTTGGTGGGCAAGCGGGAGGCGGACTACGCCTATGTGATCAGCCAGGACAAGGGTTACGCCGCCTCCATCGACGCCCTTCAGGCCCGGTACGCGGGCGCCTTCCAGGAGGTGGCCCTCCGCCCCTCCATTGAGAGCTGTCTCCATCTGCCCTTCGTCCTCCGGGCGTCGGACCGCCAGGAGCTGTGCAACGCCCTGGTGAAGGAGTACGGCTCCGCCCGGGGCTGCGCCCTGTACAACCACCTCAAGCGCATCTTTCAGGCCCCGGAGCCGGAGCCGGAAAAGGCGGTGAAGGTGACCCGCCCCCGCCGGGGCGGCCGCCGGAAAAAGCCCGCCGTTCAGGAGGCGGAGGAGTAAGCGCCCGCCCGGCGGCCCGCCGCCCCCTCCCGGGGAGCGCCCCTGCATCCCATTTTCAAACAGGGGATAAGCACATGCTTACCGTTTTGAAAACGCCGTCCCTCCGGACGGCGTTTTTTCTCCCCGTTATCCCCTCAAGTTCGACAGATTTCGACCTTCTTCGATAAATTCCTTGTGTTTTCGCGGTCTTTTTGCTATGATATTTCCGGGGGAGGCAGTCTTTTCCTCGGCTTGGACCGCCTCCCTCAGCAAATGCTAACCCAGACGCTTCCAGTGGGAGGGGGGAACCTCTCCGGGAGTTTCGCCGGAAAGGAGACCTTCATGGACTTGGACCTCTCGCTGCTTCCCCAGGCCGCAACCCAGCTCCGGGGCGCGTTGAGCAGCCTTTATTTTGCCGCGGCCCGGCTGGCCCCGGCGGCGGCCAGGGAACAGGACCCCGCCCTGGACGCCAAGGCCGCCCTGGTGGACCAGAGCTATTACCGGCTTGTCCGGCTGGTGAACAATCTCTCCGCCACCCGCTACCTCGGCGACGCGCCCCTTCCCCTTCGGGACCGGGACATCGTGGAGCTGGTGACGGACGTCTTTGCGCAAAGCGCCTCGCTGGCCCCGCTGCGGGGGCTGGAAACCCGCCTGATCTGCGCCGCGGACAACCACATCTGCGCCTTCTGCCCCGATGCGCTGGAGCAGCTGCTGTATCAGCTGCTGTCCAACGCTTTTAAATTCACGCCCTCCGGCGGCCTTGTCACCGTGGAACTGCGGCTGACCGGGGGGCGTGTTCTCCTCTCCGTGGAGGACACCGGCCCCGGCATCCCCCCGGAGCGGCTGGAAACCCTGTTTGACAGCTATCACCAGGCCGAAAAGCCCGCCCCGCCGCCCCAGGGCCTGGGCCTGGGCCTGGCCCTGTGCCGGGGCATCGCCCAGGGGCACGGGGGCGTTCTCACCGCGGAATCCCGCCTGGGAAAGGGGAGCCGCTTCACCTTCTCCATGCCGGACCGCCTCTGCGGGGCCACCCTTTCGGACCTTCACTTTGATTACAGCGGGGGCTTCAACCACACCCTGATGGCCCTGTCCGACGCCATGCCGCCGGCGGCCTTTGGAATCCGCAGCCTCTGAGCGGCGGCGCCCGCTGAAGGGGGCCGCGCATTCCGCCGCCGGGGGCGCGTTCCGGATGTTCCCGCGGCGTTTGGCGGAACCGCCAAAAACACCCTTGCGTACGCTCCCGTTTCCCGGTATAATGGAGTATCCAAACCGTCCTTACAGGGGGAACCGCCATGCAGGACCGCTACAAAAACCTATTCCCGGCCACGCTGGTCTTTTCCGTCGGGCTGATGCTTCTGGGCCTGACGCTGGAGGCCCCCCTGGATATTCTCAAGGGGCTTTACCACATCGTCACCATGCAGGACCTGCTGATTACGGATTACGTGTCCATCGGCGGCCCCGGCGCGGCCCTGGTCAACGCGGGGCTGGTGACCATGATCTCCATTTGCATCATCAAGTTTTCCGGGGACCCCTTCAACGGCTTCACCATTGTGGAGATGGGGCTGATGGCGGGCTTCTCCCTCTTCGGGAAGAACTTCCTCAACATCTGGCCCATCATCCTGGGTACCTGGCTTTACGCCAAGTACCAGAGGGAGCCCTTCTCCAGGCATGCCTCCGTGTCCCTGCTGGCCACCTCCCTGGCTCCGCTGGTGAGCTATATGGCCCTGGGCAGCGTTCACGCCAGCCTTCCCCTGGGGGCGGCGACGGGGATTCTCATCGGCTTCCTCCTGCCCTCCCTCTCCGCGTACACCTATAAGGTTCAAAACGGCATGAATCTCTACAACATGGGCTTCGCCTGCGGGCTCTTCGCCATGATGATCGTGCCCGTGCTCACCGCCTTTGGGGACAGCCCGGACTCCGTTCTCTACTGGGCTGAGGGCTATAACACGGGCTTCATCGCCGTGCTGGGGCTGCTGTGCTCCGCCCTGATTCTGCTGGGCTTCTTCGCCACGGGCGTTCCCGCCTGGAGCGTGTGGGCGGCTTACCGCCGGATGCTCTCCACCACCGGCCGGGCGCCCAGCGACTATCTCCGCATGTTCGGATACGGCCCCGTGATGGTGAACATCGGGGTCAACGGCTTTTTGGGCATGGCCTACGTCCTTTTGGTGGGCGGGGACCTCAACGGGCCCACCATCGGCGGCATCTTCACCATTATGGGCTTCTCCGCCTTCGGCAAGCACGCCCGGAACATCCTTCCCGTCATGCTGGGGGTGTACATCGGGGCCTATGGGATGCACCACACGCCGGACTATCCCTCCCTCCAGCTGGCGGGCCTCTTCGGCACCACCCTGGCCCCCATCTCCGGGCACTTCGGCTGGCCCTACGGCGTGCTGGCCGGGTTTATCCACGCCTCCCTGGTCCTCCAGACCGGCGGGCCGGTGGCGGGGCTGAATCTCTATAACAACGGCTTTTCCGGGGGGCTGATCGCCATCGTGCTCTATCCCACCATCACCGCCATCGCCCGGAAGCGCCGCCCCACCCTCCAGGACGAGGACTATTACGACCAGTTCGAGGAGAGCGCCCCCATCGACACCTCCAACCTGGAGGAGACCCACGGCGAGGCGGCCCCGGAGGAGCCGCCGGAGAACGAGGCGCTGGAAGCCTGGGCAAGAAAAAATTTCCTGGGACCGGAATAAAATCCGGCGAAGCGGTCCATGCTTCCCTCAAAGGCCCCGGCGGGCCGGGAAGGGAAGGGACGACATATGAAAACCGAACGGACGGGAACGCTGAGACTGGCGGAAATCGCGCTGCTGCTGCTTCTGGCGGCCTTTCTGACCTCCGGGGCCCTGGCCCTGCAGACGGAACGGGAGCTGTCGGACCGGGTGGTCCGCCTCCATGTGCTGGCCAACTCCGACTCGGAGGAGGACCAGGCCCTGAAGCTGAAGGTCCGCGACCGGGTGCTCTCCTATGCGGAAGCCCTTCTGGAGCGCTCCGCCGACCGCCGGGAGGCGGAGGCCCTCCTCCGGGGCCGGCTGCTGGAGCTGGAGCGGATCGCCGGGGAGGAGATCGCCGCCAACGGATACTCCTACGGCGTCAGCGTCCGGCTGGAGGACGCCGCCTTCCCCACCCGGGAGTACGAGGGCTTCACCCTTCCGGCGGGGAAGTACCTGGCCCTGCGGGTGGTCATCGGCGAGGGCGCCGGGCGGAACTGGTGGTGCGTGGTCTTCCCGCCCCTGTGCGCCGCAGCGGCGGCGGACGTCCCCCAGGAGGCGCTGGCCGCGGGGCTCTCCTCCGCTCAGGTGGGACTCATCACCGAGGAGAACCAGGGCTACGTGCTGAAGAGCAAGCTCGTGGAGTTCTGGGGCACGCTCCAGGCGGCGCTGGAATGACCCCCCTTCCAAAGGGGCCGCTTATCACAGCCACCGCAGTTGAAACGCGCAGATGCGTTTTTTCAGCCGGCGGGCGATACGCACGTGCGAGACGATGAAGTCAAGCGCCGGGGGGGGGGGGGGGGGGCCCCCCCCCCCGGGGGGGGGGGGGTGGGGGAACAACACCCCCCGGGGGGGAAATTGTGGGGAGAAAAAAA
>CANPTW010000076.1 GCA_947577075.1 uncultured Oscillibacter sp.
GATTCTTCATAGGACAAACCCCCGCCCGCACCACGCCGCGGACTGGAGACATGCCGGGAACCGGAGGCACTGCTTGCGCGCCCCCGTTTTCTCTCTTCCACCGTGCACGGCGCATTCTCTCTTTTCGCAAAAGAGAGAATGGGGGGTGCATTGCCCAGCTATCATCATAGCTGCAATCCTCCCCGCCCGAAGGGCCGGAAAAACCCCCGCCCTTGCTCAAGGGCCCACCCTTTCCTCTCTCCGCCCCAGCAGGTAATCGACGCTTACTTCAAAATAATCCGCCAGGGCACATAATGTCAAGGCCGGAAGATTAAGTTCTCCATGTTCTATGCGCTGATAATTCCGCAGCGTCATATCAAGGAGGTCCCCCATGTCCTTTTGACGAAGCTTCCGCTCCCTGCGAAGCGCTTTGATGCGCTGGCCCATGATTTCTAAGGTGCCCATTTATTTTCTCCTTGACATATGACAAAATTTGTCGTACTATATAAACATGACAAATTAAGACGTAAAACGGAGGTGCCGCTATGGACGCTACCATCCAACGACTCTTCGACACCTATGGCGAAGACGTCCTCATAGACCTGGACCGCTTCCCCCATGGGGAATTGATCGACCTTCTGAACGCCCTCCCCATTAAGGAGAGCCGCCGGGTCGACCTCTATGACCGGGCCAGGCACTACTACTTCCAGTGGTCCGCCGACGCCTTTGCCGTCGGCCTCCACCTGGGCCTCTGCCTACTCCGCGGTGATGTCCGCCGTCCCCGCCCGGAGAAGGGCTAACAGCGCTTCCGGCTCCACCTCCACCTGGGCGCCGATCTTCCCGGCGGAGATATAGATCGTCCCGAAGTCCAGGGCCGTCCGGTGGAAGACCGCGGGGTACGCCTTCTTCATGCCCACGGGGCTGCACCCGCCCCGGATGTAGCCCGTCACCGCGTTGATGTCCTTCACCGGCAGGAGCTCCACGGACTTCTCCCCCGCCGCCTTCGCCGCCTTTTTCAGGTCCAGGCTGTCCGGCGCGGGGACGCCGAAGACGTAATACCCGCCGGAGGCCCCCCGGGCCACCAGGGTCTTGAAGGCCCGCTTCGGGTCCTGGCCCAGGGCCTGGGCCACGTGGACGCCGTAGTCCCGGGTGCCCTGGGGGCCTTCCTCCTCCTCGTAAAAATGGGGGGTGTAGGGGATTTTCTTCTGGTCCAGAATCCGCATCACGTTGGTCTTCTCATCCTTTTTCTTTGCCATGCTTCACCTCAAAATATACACGCCCGCCAGGACGCAGAGAATTCCCAAGGCCGTCAGGGGCCCCATGGGCTCCCCAAAGGCCAGCACCCCCGTCAGGGAGGCCGCCACCGGCTCCAGGCTGGCCAGGATGGACGCCCGGCCCGGCTCCATCCGGGCCAGGCCCCAGGTGTACAGCACATAGGGCGCGGCGGTGGAGCACACCGCCAGGGCCAGGGCCGTCAGCCACAAACCGGGGTCCGGGGCGAAGGCCGCCGCCAGCTCCGCCGGGCGGAGCAGCGCCAGGGACGCCGGCCCCGCGAAGAGGAAGGTCCAGACCGTCACCGTCAGGGGCGGGTAGTGGGCCAGGGCGTACCGGCCGAAGACGCTGTAAAGCGCGTAGAAGAACCCGGAGCCCAGGCCCAGGAGGGCGCCGGGCAGCGTCACGGACAGCCCGCCGCTGAACACGCCGCAGACGCAGGCGCAGCCGGCCAGCGTCAGCGCCAGGGCCAGGAGCTTTTTCCCGGTGACGGGCTCCCGCCAGAGGGCGGCGGAGAGGAGCACCACAAAGGACGGGGCCGTGTACAGCAGCACCGAGGCCGCCGCCAGGGAGCACAGCTTCTGGCAGGAGAAATAGCACACCGTGAACAGCAGCACGCTGACCACGCCGGTGCCGAAGAAATAGGGGAGATGCCGGGGCTTCACCCGGAAGACCCTCCGGTCCCGCAGGGCGAAGAAGAGGACCAGCAGGGCGCAGCCCCCCAGATTCCGGACCAGCACGATGGACAGGGGCGAGAGGCCCGCCGCCATCAGCCGCCGGTTCCACAAGCCGATGACGCCCCACAGGACCGCGGCCGCCAGAATAGCCGCGGCCGGGGCTTTTTTTTGTGTCTCCATAAAACCTCGCGTTTCTTTACAGCGGCGTTCCCGTCAGGGCCGGGGGACAGTGGGAACAGGCCGGTCTTCAAGCTGACACAGCGGCCCGCCCGGCAGAGCCCCGCGGGCTCCGGCTCCTCCCCGCTCCTCTCAGGAAACCGCCGATACGGCGGCGTACAGCCCCGCCGTCACGCACAGCAGCGCCACCCAGCCGATCCGCTCCAGGGCCAGGTACTCGTCCGAGGGCTCCGGGTCCCGGGCGGCCCAGTGCCGCAGGCAGAACAGGCTCCTGTGGAAGACGATCTGCACCGCTGTCAGCACCGTCAGGAACACGGCGAAAGCAAACAAGGCGGGGTCCCCGTAGGCGGCGGGCTCGGGGCCCAGGGCAAAGCGGACCGCCAGGGCCGGGGTAATGGCATAGCCCTGCCAGGGGTCCGCGCTGCTGTAGGCCCGAACGTCAAACTGGGGGGACCAGGCGCCCTCCTCGTCGTACCACTCGTCCGTCTCCGGGTCATAGGCGCCGGTGAACAGGAGCGTTCCGTCCCGCGTGACGCGGATTCCGTTCACCGCTCCCCGGACGGTTTGCACGGGGGCCAGGGGGTATTCCACCTCGCAGGCGTCCCGGAGCCGCTCCCCGGCGGCAAGCTCCACCACGGTGCGGAAATTCGTGGGGAAGGAGACGGCAACCGTCACCGGGTCCCCGTGGGCCTTTCCGGAGTAGACGATTTGGCCCTCCTGCGCCTCGGCCCGGAGGAGGCCCCCCACGAACCGCACGCCGGGATGGGCCCGGAGCACCGCCATCAGGATGCTGAAGCCCGCCAGCATCCCCGCCAGGATGAGGAGCAGAAGCTTCTGCAGCCCGGTCAGCCGCCCGTCCTCGGAATTCACAGGCGTTCCCCCTTTCTCTTTTCAGGCGCCGGGAGTCTCGTCCGTCCAGACCCGGGCGTTTCCTCCGGAGGTGTAAAAGGCCGTGTTGTCCCGGACGCAGAGCACCACCTCCGGGCGGTACTCCTCCACATACTCCCGGAGGCTCTTTTCCTCGTAGTACCGCAGGTCCAGGCTCCGGGTTTCGTTGAAGGAGGTATAGAGCAGCGTCTCCATCGCGTTGGTGAAGGAGTCCCCGAAAATCAGGGCGTTGGGCAGCTCCGGCCGGTTCGTGCGGATGACGGTTTCGCCGTGGTCCCCGCCCATGTAGAGGCCGTAGGTCACAAGCTGCTCTTCGCTGCCGGGCAGGGCGTAAACCTCCGCCCCGCAGGCCTGGCCGTCGTCCTTCCGGGTGAAGGGAATGGGCTGCTTCAGCTCCCCGATTTCCGCCCGCTCCTCCGACGGCCAGAGGCCGTAGAGCTTGCGGTTCCGGGACCCCAGGTAGGGGTTGGGCAGGGCGCGGATGTTCAGGTCCGCTTCCCGCATTACCGGCAGGGCCCAGCCGGCGTCGCCGTTGATCCGGTCCAGCACCGCCTCATAGGCCGCCAGGGCCCCCCGCCAGCGGTAGTGGTGGTCCACGGCGGAATAGTACGCCTCCGGCCGGCCCTGGGCGTCATAGACCGCCTCCATGTCGACATAGGCCACGCCGTGGTCCTCCAGCGCCTGGAAGAAGGCGGCGTTCGCCGCCGTGGAGTTCCAGCGGCGGTTTTCCAGCTCCGGCGGATAGTGGTCGTAAAAATAGGGGCCCTGCTCGGGAATGCCCACGAACCAGAAGCGCCCCCCCAGCTCCTCCACCCGCCGGGAAAAGGCCCCCAGGTCCTCCGCGAAGGGCTCGGCGTTGGTCCGGTGCACGCGGGTGTCCCAGCGCCCGTAGGGCAGGAAGGGCAGGAGCTTGTCCCCGCTCACCACCACGTCGTTCACCACGGGGCGCTTTAAAAGGTCCAGGTCCGCCTTCGCTGTCAGCCGCAGCAGGGTGGTCCGCCCCGGCACCCGGTCGGAATACCACTCCTCCCAGCTGCTGAACCAGTCCCCCTCCAAAACGGCCTCCCAGTCCCAGGCGGGCTTGTCCGCCAGGGTCCGGTTTTCGTAGTACAGGGACTGCCGGGCGCTTACCCGGGCCAGGGTCAGCGCCGGAACCGACAGCAGCGCCGCCGCCGCGCAAAGAAGAAACACGCGGTCCGCCAGCTTTTTCACAGGGCGCCTCCTCTCAGATCAGAACCGGAAATAGATAAAGGGATTGAAGGTGGAGCTCACCAGCTTCACCGCCGACAGGGCCAGCAGCGCCAGGGCCAGCGCCGGGGGCCCCCAGGCCAGCAGGGCCGCCGCCGGGCGGCTGCCCTCCCGGGCCCGGCGGTTCAGCCTCCGTTCCAAAAGCCCCTTCAGGGGCAGGGCCGCCGGGACGGCCAGCAGCAGCTCCCAGCGGAACTCCTTGAAATAGTAAAGGGCCTCGCCGCTCCCCAGGCCCCCGGGGGCCGAAATTCCAAACAGGGCCCGGAGCATCAGGCTCACGTCCGCCAGGCTCTCCGCCCGGAAGAGGACCCAGCCCACCACAATGAAAAACAGGGCGTACCCGTGCCGCAGGGCGGCGGGGGCCCGCTCCAGAGCCCGGCCCCAGAGGAACCGCTCCCCCAGAAGAAGCGCCGCGTAGTACAGCCCCCAAAGGAGGAAGTTCCAGGCCGCCCCGTGCCACAGCCCCGTCAGCAGCCACACCGCCAGGATGTTCCCCGCCTGCCGCGCCGGGCCGCAGCGGCTCCCGCCCAGGGGGATGTACACATAGTCCCGGAACCAGGAGGACAGGGAGATGTGCCAGCGCCGCCAGAACTCCGTGGCGGAGCGGGAGAGATAGGGATAGTTGAAATTTTCCAGAAAGTGAAACCCGAACACCCGGCCCAGGCCGATGGCCATGTCCGAATAGCCGGAGAAATCGAAGTAGATCTGCCCGGTGTAGGCCAGGGCCCCCAGCCAGGCCATGGCCGTGCTCAGCACGGTGCGGGAGCGGAAGGCCGCGTCCGCCACCTGCCCCAGGGCGTTGGCCAGCAGCATCTTTTTCGCAAGGCCCACGCAGAACCGGACGCCTCCGTCGGCGGCGTCCCCCGCAGTCTCCCGGCGGGAGGCGATCTCCCCCGCCACGGTGGTATACCGGACGATGGGCCCCGCCACCAGCTGGGGAAAGAGGGCGATGTAGAGGGCCACCCGCAGGGGCGACCGCTCCGCCGGGGCCTCGCCCCGGTAGACGTCTAGCACGTAGCTCATCCCCTGGAAGGTGAAAAAAGAGATGCCGATGGGCAGCGTCACCTCCGGCGGCTCCACCGGAAGGCCCAGCAAGACCAGGTTTTCCGCCAGGAACCCCGCGTACTTGAACCAGCCCAGGAGGGCCAGGTTCACCGCCACCGCGCCCCACATCGCCCAGCGGCGGAAGCGCCGCCCCGGCGCCGCCAGCAGGCCCCCGCAGTAATTCACGGCAATGGACACGGCCATCAGGCCCAGGAGGCGCAGCCCGCCCCAGGCGTAAAACAGCAGGCTGAAGACCAGCAGGACGCCGTTCCGCCCCCGGCGGAACCGCTGGGGCAGCAGGAAATAGAACGCCAGCAGCACCGGCAGGAACCCGAAGAGAAACGTCATGCTGCTGAAAACCATTGGGAACCCGCCTCCTTTCCCGCGGCCCGCCGGGGCCGCTTTCCCGTTTCAAAAAGGGGGCTCACTCCCCCAGAAGCTCCCGCCGGACGTACTTGGGCAGCTTGGCCAGCACCAGACGGTGGGACTCCGCGCACAGCTCCCGGAGGACGTCGTCCGGCAGATCCCCGTCCAGCAGGCAGGCGATCCAATTCCGCTTGTCGCAGTAGAAGCCCGGCAGAATTTCGGGGTGGGCCGCCCGGAGAAGCTCCCCCCGGGCGGGCTCGCATTTCAGGTTGACCAGGTCGTGCCCGTTGTACGCCTCGTCCTTCATTCCCCGGGGAGAGCAGACGGCGGCGAAGAGCTTGCCCCGGATCATGTACCGGAACCAGGCCCACTCGGGCTTATAGTCCTTCTCCGCCCCCGGGAGGGACAGGAGGTATGCGTCCAGCCAGTCGTATTTCATTTCCCATCCTCCGTCTTTTTCAACAGGGCGATCAAGG
>CANPTW010000077.1 GCA_947577075.1 uncultured Oscillibacter sp.
CCCCGCTGTCCCTTTGGTGAGCTTCCTTGCGTACCAACTTAATGACATTACTCACGGTGAGACGCATTTTTTCGCGGGGTTTTAGGGGCGGCAGCCCCTAACAAGGGTCATCTGTGTTTAACAGATGACATACTTGCTAAAGCAGCGCCGCAAGCGGCGCTGTGCGGGGGCGGGCTACCGGGTCTGCGGTTTTCGGGGACGGCGGGCCCGTTTTTTTGCGGCGGAAATGGCCCGTTCCGCCTGGAGGACGCAGGACAGTTCGTTTTCATCTTCCGGCAGATAACGGATCGTCTTGAGCTTGCCATGCTCCGCCAGCAGTTCCCGGAACTGTTTGCGGTATTCCTCAAAGGGCAGCGTATAGGCTTTATCGTCCTGAAAGGTCATTTCCACGGCCTCAACATGAAGGGCGTTTTGCTTGACGCGCTGGACCTGTTCGCCATAGTTCAAGGGTTGGATTTTGCCCAGCACAAAGGCGCCGGGCCGCCCCGGAGCCACAATGACGCGGAAGGCTTTGATATGTTCGGCATCGTAGTCATAGTGCGTCCAGGTGATGTGCGCCCTCGTTTCCCGCAAAAAAACCTCCCGTTCCAGGAGGCAGCGGGTTCCGCAGGGACGGCTCATCCAGAGAAAGGTACGGTCCTCCTGGTACGTTTCCAGCATAGCGGCCTGCAAAATGCGTTCATCCATTTTGAGATCCGATTGATAGCTCACAGTGTTTTCCTCTACGATGCCTTCCAGGAAGGGGATAATATCAACCTTCTTTTCCATACCGTTCCTTCCGCGTGGTGGGATCATAGTCCGGGGAGAGGTACTTTTCCTCAAACTCGGAGGGGGTGTAGTACCCGGCTCCGGTGTCCAGGGACAGCTCCCCCGGCCCGATCTCCCGCTGGCCCTCCATGGGAACGGGAACCGGGGTCAGGACGGTGCCCAGGAACTTGCCGCCCGGTCCCTCCGCCAGACGGTGAGGGCGCTGGCCGTTCCCGGTTTGCAGCTCGTAGCGGAACATACCGGGATAGACGGCCTCCGGGGGAATGGCCTTGCTGGTGAACAGGGCGGGGACGCCGAAAATCTCGATCTCTCTCATGCGCTCCGGGATGGCGTTAGGATTCTCCATTTCACTTTCCTCCTTAATGCTGTGGGCCGGTTTTGGGTTTTCGTTTGGGCTGGATTTTGATGGGATCGGAGCCGTCGGAGGGCTGGATCGCCTTGACGCGGCTGGCGGCATAGATGGCGTTGTCCGTCAGCTGCCGCTGCCATGCGCCCACGCTCCGCGCCCATTTGAAGCCCCGGCCTTTCAGCTCCCTGCGGACTTCTTCATCGGGAATCTCGTCAAAAAAGATTTGCAGTCGGTTCATATCCGCGTTGGCAACCACCTTGCCGCCGTCAAACTCCCAGCCCTGGTAGCCCAGCTCCTTTGCCTCGGTAAGCTGTGCGATACGCTTTTTGACGGTGTTGATATTCTGATTGTTATTTGCCAGGGCGTAAGCGGCAAAAGGCCGCTTGTCCCAGGGGTGGTGCCGCATATCCTCCACCAGCTTATCCGCCAGCTCGTCAGACAGGCCGTGAAAGCCCCGGCAGGTGCCGTTTTTCTTGTAGTAGGCGTTGATCTGCTTCATACGGGTTTGGGAAATTTGCAGGCTTTCCAGCTTCTCCTTCAGCTTCGCAAGGGCCTCCGGGTCATCGGAGGAAATGGCGGTGTTGTTCTCCGCCGCTTCTGCTCTGCGCTCGTAGTAGTCCGCCTTATCCGAAGCGGCGAAAGACTGCTCCATCTTCCCCATAATGCGGTCACGATAACGCCGGTCGGCGGCGCCGTGTATGGGCTGGCCCGTAGGAATGATGGAGGCCATATCCGATGACTGTTTCCACAAGCTGTCACTTTTGGCGCGGGCCTTCTCCGCTTTTTCATGGAGGCGGTCGATCCGGGCCTGTTTTCGTTCCTCATAGTCGTTCAATCTGTCACTTCCTTTTCCTGGATTTTCGATAATTGGTTCTCCGCTGGCGCTCCTGGTACGGCTCGTCCCTGGTCAGCTCCGGCGGAGGCGGCTGGATGGCGTTGATAATTTCCCCGGCGGTGGCGTGGATCACGTTCAAGGAGGCTTTCAGCTCCGCCAGCTCCTTCCCCCGGCTCCACCCGGCTACATAGCCCAGGGAGTAGTCCGAAGTGTCGATGCCAAAGTGCTGGCAGACAACATAGGCCACGCTCTCCGCCTCCACCTCCTTTTCCTGCCTTGGCTTTGGATTTTCCGACAGGAAGTCCGGGGCATGGAGCTTAGCGTGGGCGGTCTCATGGATCAGCGTCTTGATGGTCTGTACCTGGCTCATGCCGGAGCGGACCACCACGCGGTTTTCCGCAAAGCTGGCGTAGCCCTTTGCCGTTCCGGGAACGGGACCCAGCTCCACGGGGAGGGGACACAGGGCGGCGAGGCGGGCGTATACATTCTCAAAGTCTGGAACCTCCCCGCTCAGCTCGGAGACGAGGCTGGGCAGCTCCCGGCCCTCCGTCTGGCTTACGTCAAACACGGTGGCGATCCGAAAGCGGGTGGCGTTTTCCTTCCGCTTTTCTGTCAGCGGCTTGCCGTCCGGCCCGTATAGCGTCCGTCCGGTGTCCGGGTCCTTCTTTTCATACTCCACAAGGTAAGTAAAGTGGCAGGGCGCGAGAATCTGGATGCCCTTCTCGTACCGCTTGACCTGCCGCCCAAATTTCTTCTTCCAGTCGTTGTACCCGGCCACGCTGGTGGCGGTGGGGCATTGCAGCAGGATCAGCAGCGCGTTTCCGAAACTGTAATGATGAAATTGGGACATGGCGGTGATGTACTCCGCATAGCGCCCGCTGGCGTACAGCTCCTTGACGCCGTTTTCCAGCCGGTCCGTCAGCTCCGCCAGACGTTCATCTGTTACCGGGGGCATGGCTTACCGCGTCTTGGGCGGACGCTTGGGCGGCTCCTGGCCGGGCGGCTTGCGGGGCTCCACCTTCAGCGTGACGGGTTCACTCCCCTGGAATCCCAGCAGGATTTCCGCGTGATGGTATTTCTTTTTGTAGAAGTCCATCTGCTCCGGCGTGAGAGAACAAAAGTCCTCCTCGCCCAGCCCGCAGACGAAGAACGGGCCGCAGATACCGCCATAGCCGCCCTCAATGCTGCGGTTGAACTCCATTTTCAGAAGCAGGCCCTCATCGTTGCTCACAATGGCAACCTTTTCCTTGAAGGGGTAACTGGCGGTAATCATGCCGCCTACAATAGCCTGCATATCCTTGAGGCCGTTGATCTCCTTCTCATAAGGAGCCATTCCAGGCTCCACGACTAAAACATTCAAAGCATCAGCTCCTTATTGAAATTTGATATGAAAAAAGCGCCCTTATGGGCGCTTGCGGGGAGGGCTGTCCCGCCCCTTGCCGGAACGGGCGGGCCTCACCTTCGCTTGCAGGGGATAGCGGAACACCTTGTATTTTTCCGGGACGTGCTGTCCATCGTAAATCTGCTGGAACTTTGTCCGGTTATTGTAGATGTAGCCCAGCTCTGAAAAATCCCCGCCCTCGTTGATGCAGGTGTCCTCGCCGTAGGATTCGTAGTCGAAATACAGTCTGGCCTTCTCCGGCAGACGGAACTCCTGGCGGTGATCCACCAGCCAGCGCCCGTAGTCCTCCTCCGTCCGCACGTCCGGGAGAAATTCGTAGCAGTCCAGATTGTAGGTCAGGTTAATCAAATGCTGCATACTGTCCCCATACTCTCCGTGACTGACGGCGGCGGTGAATTTCTCCCGTTCCTCCGGCGTCAGCTCCGTGATCCGGCTGGCGAGGTAGTTCAGCTCGTCAATGGGAACGAACTCCCCCAGCCGCCCGGCGAGGCCCTTGATACCGATGGAATATTCCAGGATGATGGTTTCCTCGTACCGCAGGCCATCCACGCCGATCTCCCGCAGAACGGACTGTACCTGCTCTGTGGTGGCGGGAAAGGTCTGCCATGCGGCGGCAAGGTTTCCAGCGTTGTACTTGCCCAGGTTGGCGATATTGGCGGAAAACTCCATGCGCTATTTCTTGATGGGGTTCTTTTTGAAAATAGTCTCCTTCTGCTGGGCCTTCAACTGCCGCTGGCGGCGTTCCTCCAGGGCGTCATAGACGCTTTCCTCGATCTCACGGGGCGTCATGGACACATCGGGGAAATACTTCCGCAGACGGTCCCCGGCCAGGATGACCTTGGTGTACTCGGGCCGCTCCTGCTCACCCTTGAAGGGGGGCTTTTCCTCCGGGGGATTCGTGGGACCGGCGGGCGGTGCGGCAGGGCCAGAGGACGGGACCGTGGTCTCCGGCGCAGGGAGATTGGCAGAGGGAGCGGGGCTCGGCGCGCTGGGCCCGGGGGCGTTGGGAGCCGCAGGCGTTCCCGCCGTCTGCGGCGGTTTCACGTCCGGGGAGGGCGGAATGGGCGGCGGAACGGAGGGACCGCCGGTCGGAGTGGGCGGAGGCGTGGGCGGCTGGGGAGCCGGAGGCGGCGCGGTGTGCTTGGGAGCCAGGTCCTTGTCCTCCAGAATCTCCCGCATGGCCTGTTCATCCAGATTTCCAGCCTTCTCCACCTTTTTCATCCGCTCCACCCGTTCGGTGGTAATCTTATATCCCAGGTCCGACAGGTGGAGGACTTCATCCTGATTGACCGGTTTCAGGAAGGAGATGGCGGAGGCAATGGACAGGGGCAGAGAATTGTCGTCCACCCGGTCGCATACGTCCTTGGTAGCTTCGGAGAGGCGGATGATCCGGTTGAGCTTGCTCACCTTCATGCCCATCTCCTGGGCCAGCTTTTCATCGCTGTCCAGCTCCTCCGCCTTGAAGCTCCCCTTCTTCTTCCGGCCCGCCTTCTGCTTCATGCCCTCCATCTTCATCCGCAGGGAGCGGGAGAGGTCGAACATGGAAATATGGGGCCGGTGGAGGTTGCCGTCCGCCACCAGGATTTTCGCGTCCGCATCGGAAATCTTCTGGATAATGGTGGGGACGGGATAATTCAGCTCCGTGGCGATCAGGTGGCGGCGCTGGCCGGAGAGGATTTCCAGGGTGCCCTCTTCTCCGATCCGGGCGAGAACGGGGTCCTTCACGCCGTTCAGCTCGATGGACTTTTTCAGCTCCTGGTAGTCCTCGCTCCTGGTGTCCACGGAAATGGTGTTGTACTTGGACTTCTCCAGATAGGCGGGGTGCAGGAGGATAAAGAAAGCCTCGTTCTCTTTGGGGCTGGGAATATCCCGCCTGGCCTTCTCATCCGGGGGAACCAGACGCTCGTCAAACACCTGGGAAATGGCGGTTCCGGCAGGTCCCTTGGCGGCGGGTCCCCTCATAACAGCAGGGGTGAGATTGATTGTATTTCCAAGTTCCGCAGACAGTCCATCTTTGGACCCTTTTCCAGAAACAGGGGCGGCGGGCGGCTCCGGCTTCTTGGGCTGCGGTG
>CANPTW010000078.1 GCA_947577075.1 uncultured Oscillibacter sp.
TCCCGCCGCAGGCCTCCGTAAAGCTCTTGGCGATGCTCAGCCCCAGGCCGCTGCCCCCGTCGGTGCGGCTGGCGTCCCCCCGGACGAAGCGGGCCGTGAAGTCCACGCCCTCCGGGAGCTCACAGCGGCTGGTGTTGCGGAGGTGGGCCTCCGCCGTTCCCCCCGCCGTCTTCAGGCTCAGGTAGACCCGGCTGCCCTCCAGGGCGTAGCGCAGGGCGTTGTCGATGAGATTCTGGAACACCCGGTAGAGCCGCCTGCCGTCGGTGGTGATCATGACCGGCTCCTCCGGAAGCTCCGCCCGGAAGGCCAGGCCGCTCTCCCGGATGGGCCCGTCCAGGTCCGCCAGGGTCTGGCGGAGGAGCTTGGCAAGGTCCAGCCGTTCCAGATGGACGGGGAGCTGGTCCGCTGCGGCGCGGCTGACCTCGAAGACGTCCTCCACCATGGTTTTCAGCCGCTGGGCCTTCTCATCGATGACCCGGGCGTAGTCCGCCGCCGCCGGGGGCAGGTCCTCCTGCCGCAAAAGCTCCGCATAGGAGAGGATGGAGGTCAGGGGGGTCTTGAGGTCGTGGGACACGTTGCTCACCAGCTCCACCTTCATCCGCTCGCTGCGGGTCTGCTCCTCGAGCGCCGCCTTCATCCCGGCCTGGATGCCGTTGAGGCTCTCCGCCGTCTGGCGGAGGTCCGCGTCCTCCGGGAGGGCCAGGGGCTTTTCCAGGTCCCCGGCCCGGACGGCCTCCACCTGGTCCGCCAGGGCGGCGATGTCCGTTGCCAGCCCCCGGCTCCGGCGAAAGCTCCCTATCCCCGCCGAAAGAGCCAGGAGGGCCGGGACCAGAAGCAGTGTCCACAGGGCCCAAACGTCCATCAGGGCGCTCAGAAGAATCAGCAGGAGCACAACCTCCCCGGAGAGAATCACAGCCGCCACTGCCGTCAGCGCCGCCCGGCGGCTCAGCCGCCTTTCAACGGGCCGCTTCAGGTCCCTTGCCCGGAGGGCTCGAAAAAGGGCGCGGAGGAGGGACCTCCGGGCCTCCCTGGGGTTGTGCTTATGGTCGTTGTAAATCAGCCAGCAGAGCCAGAACAGGACCAGCGCCCCCGGCAGATTCAGGGTCACGAGGCGCAGGACGGCCAGGCCCCAGGCGGCGGAGGAATAGCTGCCGTCCCAGGCATAGCCGTACAGAAGATCGTAGACGATATCCAGGCTGAGGAAGCCCGGCAGGAAGGCCCACACGGCGCAGATCGCGACCAGCAGGAACCGGGCCTCCGTCCAGACATGGGCGGTCCAGGAGGCGATCTTCCGCCCGGCGCGCCCGGCGGGCCGCCGCAGCAGGCCCCAGACGGCCAGGCACCACATGGCGGTGAACAGCAGAAGGCCCTGGGTTTCATAAAAGCGGCGGCTCTCCTCCACCTGCCGGGCCACGTAGTAGAAAGCGCTGTTGTAATAGGTCCCGCCGTTTTTGTAGTCCACGCCGTAGTACCGCTGGGGCTCCCGCCGGACGGCCATGACCACCTTCACGCCCTTTAAATCCTCGCTGACGGGGAAGTTGTCGTAGCCGGGGACGAACCACCGGGACTCGTCGTTGTACAATCCGTTTCCGTACACGTCCAGGGCGCTGCCGTCCTTGACGATGGAGACTTTGCCGTCCACGAACTGGAGATAGAAGTTATAGCCCTCCACGGACCGGGCCAGGAGCTTGTCCAACTGCTCCCCCGCATTGCTGCAGGTGCTCCCGTCCTCCCCCTTGCGGATGTAGTAGAGGATGTTCTTGTCCGCCCGGTAGGCCTCGTCCGGCTCCCGGTCTTCCCCGGGTTCAGCTTTGGCCGGTTCGGACTCGGAGAAATCGGCCGGCGCCTGGGCGCTCCCCCGGTCCACCACCACGGCCTCGGTCATGGGGTAAGAGCCCCACCAGGAGCGGAAGGCCTCCGCCTCCTGGACCACGGCCATGTCCCCGCTGGATTCCGTCCAGTAGCCGCTGTCGTAGAAGTCCACCTTCCCCCCGGCGCCGATGGTCAGAAACTCCCGGAGATACCGGGACGCCTCGTCCCGGAAGGCGTCCGTCTCCTGCCAGTCCGTCTCCCAGCGGGGAACGGGGTCCCGCTCCCAGGCGATCCGGTTCCCCACGGCCCCCAGGCTGGAGAGAACCAACGTCACCCCTAAGAAGAAGGCCAGGAAGCCCGCCAGGGCCTTTGCCCGTCCGCCCCTGCTCTCCTTGAGAGGGGCGGCGCGGTATTCAGTGCTGTTCCATTTTGTATCCAATGCCCCACACCACCTTAATATAATCCGGCTCCTTGGGATTCAGCTCGATTTTTTCCCGAATGCGGCGGATGTGGACCATCACCGTGTTTTCACAGGAGAACGCGTCCTCGTTCCACACCCGGCGGTAGATCTCCTCGGAGGGAAAAATCCGTCCGGGATGGCGGATGAGGAGGTCCACAATCTTCGTCTCCGTGGGGGTCAGCTTCACCTCGTCCCCGTCGGCCCGGAGGACCCGGCCGGCGGGGTCGTAGCAAAGGCGGCCGTTGACGATGAGACCCTGCCGCCCCTCGGCGTTCACGTCCCCAAGGGTCGTGTACCGCCGGAGCTGGCTCCGCACCCGGGCGGCCAGCTCCTGGGGGTTATAGGGCTTTGCGACGTAGTCGTCCGCCCCCATGGAGAGCCCCAGGATCTTGTCCGTGTCCTCGCTCTTGGCGGAGAGGACGATGACGGGCAGGTTCCGCTTCTCCCGGATGCGGAGCAGGGCGCTGAGGCCGTCCAGCCGGGGCATCATCACGTCGATGAGGATGAGCTTTACCGCCGGGTCCATGCACTGGTCCAGGGCCTGGAGCCCGTCATAGGCCCTTCGGACCTGATAGCCCTCCTGCTCCAGGATGATGGCGATGGCGTGGACGATCTCGGGGTCGTCGTCCACCACTAAGATACATTCGTTCATATCGGAGTTCCTCCCTTAAGCCGGACTCAGGATATCAGGCAGATCTTACGGGGGACCTGACGAAAACCTTACGGTTTTCTTACAAAATCATGGGCTGAGGCGTCCCGCCGGGTCCCCCCCAGCCCTTGCGGGCATGGTCGAAAGCTGGTATAATAAAGGCGCTGCCCTGCTCCAATCTGGCAACAGAGAGGAGGTGAGCATGATGACCGGTATCGTCATAAGTTTCCTTGTGTCTCTGGCGGCGGGAATGGCCTGTCACTACATATGTGTCTGGCTGGACGCGCGCGGCAAGGGCGGCTAAGCCTAAACGGACCCCCGGAGAGAGCTCACCTCTCCGGGGGTCCGTTTTGCCGCGTGAACATAATGCCAGTATCGTCAAGTTTCCTTTGACTGTCTTCATTATAGTACGCCGCAGCCGAAAAAGCAAGCGCTATTTTTTCAGCGGCACGGTGAAGGCAGGCGTTAATATTAGGTTACACAAGGTCAAGCGACCAAGTGTAACCTAATTTTTTATACATACAACCGCCAAAACGTGCGAGGAGGGCCTGAAAAATGACAGTTACCAGCATTAGAGACGCCTGGGCAGAGGTGCAAAAGATTTTCCCCACCCGTTATGAGCATGACGCCAGCCGCAGCGAGCGGGCGGGCTACCCCATTTATTACAGCACCGCCAGCGACGTGAACGCCTGGATCAGCGACCTGGGCAACCGCCTGGAGGTCAACCTGCCGGACGGCAAGAGCGTTGACATCTGGATCCAGTCCCCGGTGGAGGCCACCGCCACCAGCAACAGCACCGAGGGCACCGAGGACACCGGGAGCGCAACCAGAGAGGAGCGGCGCGAGACGGCAAAGCGGATCCAGCGCCTTGCGTATTTCTACACCGTGGAATATGTCGGTCAGATGGACAACAAAAAGCGCGAGGACGCCGCCGTGAAAGAAATGCAGGACGCCGCAACAGAGGGCGGGGAAATCAAGTGCATGGTGCTGACCGCAGAGAACAACGCCCGCGTTGCGATGGGCAGCATTACGGACTGTATCGCGGCGGTGAATATCCTGGTGAACATGGAGGAGGACGTGGACGACTGGATGATCGCCGGGATCAACGCCATGCTGGACAAGGTGCGGGTGAGCCGTGGGATCCCGTTTGACCTTTCCACCTCTATCTGCGGCCTACTGGGCGCACAGTACAGATAAACCAAAAAGCCCGCCCCGGAGGTAACGAGGGCAAGAAAGGGGGAACGCATGAAACGCGGTATTGAAATGTCGTGGACCTATGACTACAAGGGCCGCCTGGCCCTGCGGATCGAAAAGAAACGCGGCAAGCTGACGCTGGCGGAGATCCAGGACCTGATCATGTATGAGGAGCGCCAGCGGTATTGTGGCCACTATGCCATTATCCTGAACTGCAGCGAGGCCGCCATGGGCGGCGACGACCTGTATCTGGAGGACGGCCAGAAAGGCGACACTGTGGCCCTGTATCAGATCGAGGAGGGGGAAACCTGCCCGGTGTGCGCCGAGAAGTCCCCGCCGTTTGAGTATTGCCCCAGCTGTGGGACGGCCTGGAAAGACATGGACCAGAACGTGGAAAAGCTGATCACCGCCATGCGGGCGGAGGCGGAACGCGCTATCCGGTCCGAAAATGACAACCAGACGCGGGAGGGCAGGCTGGCGTGGTATTGGTCCTATATTGGGGCGCTGGATATGGCCCAGCAGCTGGGCATGATCACGGACAAGCGCCGCCAGGAACTTTATAAGGAAGTCGAGGACCTGAAAAACCTGGCAAATGGAAAGGGGTGAAAAATATGGCTGACTATGCTTTTCGGACCCTGGAGGACCGCCAGAAAATTGAAAAACTGTGGGAAGATGGGCGGACGCCTAAAGAAATTTCCGAAACCACGGGCGTGTCCGTCCACGTGGTTTACAAGGAAATGACCAGGGGGCAGGACGGGACCCGCCTGCCGGACCAGCGCCTGCGGTATAGCGCGGAACTGGCCCAGCGCCGGGTGCAGGCGTCGCTGGAGCGCCGGGGCAAGCGGACCGGGCAGCCCACCGACGGCGGCACCGCCGGCAGATAGGAGAACACCATGGCGAGACAAAAGGAAATCAAGTTCCGGGATCGCGGCGGTTTTCTGGAGGGGCGGCGGGGAAATCTGGTCTTTACCCTTTATGGCGACGCCAGAGAGGTGGACCCGGAGAAAATGACCTATTTCGTTGTAGTCCGGCACAGAGATATTGAAAGCCTGGGCATGAGTACGGCGGGGCACCTCCATTTCAAGCTGGACGCCGCCAAAGAGTTCTGCCAGAAGATCGCCGCAGGTGAGATTGACCCGGAGGCCCTGCTGGCGGAGTTTGCGGCGGAGGATATGGCCAGGGAGCAGGCCGCCATCCGGGAAGTGACCGAGCGGGCCAAGAAATTCCACGCCCGGCTGGACGCCATGGGGC
>CANPTW010000079.1 GCA_947577075.1 uncultured Oscillibacter sp.
AGGATGTAGAGAATGTCGCTGACTCCGTATATAAAGATAATTCCAGATTATCCTGTAATTATATTATAGCACCCTGCTGTCGATTTTTCTAGAGATATTTGAAAAATTGTAAAAAGTTGGGGTGTGGTCCATGACTCCACACATTTTTTGACTCCAACCTTTCTTTATCTGCCTTTCTGGCAATTTTGTTCTATCGCATTCTCGGTTTTTCTATAATTACAGCGAAACGCTGGGAACCATGATTGATTCCCAGCGCTTGGTTTATCACTGCTTTTCCAGAAGGCTTCGGTAGGTCTGCCGTTCAGCCTCCGGCACTTTAAGCGCAATCATGGCTTGATCAAGCGTCCAACTCATCGTTTCCATGAGGCTTTCGATGGATGACAGGATACCCTTCTCTAAACCCTCAGCTATACCCCTCTCCATGCCCTTCTTCCAGCTCTTTTCCATAACGCCCTTGCTCAAATTGCACATAACCGACACCTCGCTTTCCATGGTCTGCGTCATCTGAATATCGTAATCGTCCTGCAAAATCCGGCGCTTCTCCGCTTCGCTGGTTTCATGTGAGAGCAGCACATTTAGCATCCGCAACACGCCGTCGTAATTTTCCCCGTCCGGCCCGCCCAGGCACAGCATGACGATGGACAGCAGGTCGTAATTCTGGACCGGCTCCACGGCCTCGCCTACAAGGTGCTCCTCAGTCAGGCTATACCGGGTGATGGTATTCTCCCGGTTCTTTGGCGGATTCATGCAAATCCAGATAGAATAAACCTTCTTGAGCTTCTCGTAATGGGAGCCGTAAACTCCCGGCCATACTGAGAGGAAATCATGCGGCTGCAATAGCATATTCCCCGCTTCGCCAGGGGATACCCTGGGTAAAAATCGTTCTGGGCCTCCACGTTCACGATCAGGCCAATCGTTTCCCCGGAACCGGGGGCGATGGCGCGGAATCGGATATCGTAAGTGACCGTTCCCTCGTGAACGGATTTGTCCTCCGTATCCAGGCCGCTGATGACGCTTCCTTCCTCGTCCGGCAGCACAGGAACGCTGGACACCTGGGGCTTGCCCTCGATGTACTTCTCCTCGATATCGCGCACAGGGCAGTCCCGGTACTCCGCCAAGCAGGCTTTCATGATCCGGGCCAGAATTGCTTTTTCGGAGAGGACCCGCTTGCAGGCCGCATCGTAGCCCGCGCTGTCATCTGTGGCATATAGGCCCTGGGCCATTGTGGTTTTTTCGTCCACCGTTCCTCACCTTCTTTGCCTCATTCTATCACAGGTTTGCGGCCGCGTCCACTCTTTTTTCGGACGTCTGGACTCGAAAATAAGCAAATGTATTGGGCCGCCAAGGAGCCGCCTCCATGACCGCCCATTTTTACCTAACCCGAAGAGAATTTGGGAAAATTCCGGGATCGCTGATGCTTATCCGATGCTTATCCTGTGAGACTGGTGCTCAGTTTGTCTCAATAGTTGCGTTAAATCTCAAAACGGTGAGAATCCTGCGACTGGTGAGACGGGAGGCATCTCCTGAAACGCCCCTCAGCTGCCTCATAACCCGGAGGTCGCAGGTTCAAGTCCTGTCTCCGCAACCACACCCACCCCTCAGGGCTGCAAGGCTTTGAGGGGTGGTTTCCTTGCGTTTCGGAGGGTGGTTTCCCTTGTTTTTTCCCTTATCGGGACTTACAGGCCAAAAACCGCCCGAATTTTCTTTTCCATCCGTCCGGCATGCCGCTTTTTTCCCGCCGCAAGGCTCACTGCTCCGGGCCGTCGGATGCCGGCAGCCCACCGCCGCCGGCTGGATCAAAGAGGATTCATTCGTCATAATCGGCTTGGCCGGCGCGAAGCATATAATTCACAATTTTCAGGGTTTCTGCCGGCAGGCCGCCGGATTCCTGTCCTGCCTTGGCCACGGCAAATCTTTTATCAGAGCCCACGGAAAACCGGCGCATCAAATTTGCATTTGCGAATACCCCGGACTCTTGGCAGCGTTGAACCTGGTCCGGAGCCGTCAAATGCGCGCCTGAAAACACCCGCCCCGCATTTTCACAGTTTTTGTAAATTTGAAAGAAACTATGGCGCTGCGGCCTGACAAAAAGCGGCAGATGCCGTGGGTCTTCGTCAACGCGCGGGGGCAGAGGGAACCTGCGCATTGCAAGCGCTGCAGTAGAGCACGGCAGATCCGTCAAACACTGCACTCTCAATAATTAACGATCTCCATTTCCGCAGCGGGCTCTCCATCTCGCGGGCCTTTGATTGCAGGCACCTGAAGCAAATTTCCAAAAGGGCGCTCCGGCGGAATGTGGAAACGGATTATGACGGGCATTACGGCCGGATCAGCAGGCGAACGCCCGCTAAGACCTTGGCCATGGGGCAGGTGAAAGGCAGGGCCGTCCGCCGGAACCAGGGCCGCAGATACAGGCCCTCCTTGAGCCTTTTCCCCTTTTTATATGGCGGACGCCCCCGCGGCGGAGTACGGACCGGAGCCGGTTTTGGGAGATTACCGGCGATTTAGCGGAGGTCCACCGGGCGCGGGCAGCGGAAATCCTCCAGGAAATTTCCGCTATTGAGGACAATGAACGGTCCCAGCCGGAAGGGCGGTTTCAGAAGCGTTTCAGCCCGCTGATATTCAAATCAAGCCCTATACGCAGCACACTGCCCCTTCAGAAAGGGCTTGCACTATCCCCCGCAAGCGAATATAATGAACGCAGGATCGATCTGAAAACGGCAAAGCGCCCACAAGGGGCGGGCCCCGGCCGGAATCACTTGTGGTCTTATTTTTCAAGAGGGGGGGATGTGAACCCGATGAAAGAGCGCAGGAAGCACAGCCGAATTACCATAAACAAACACGCGTGGATATACAATTTTGACGAGAATGCGTCTCCGGTCAATCTGGAGGACTGCCTGATTGTCGATATCAGCGAGAGCGGGGCGTGCATCCAATGCGCCGCCTGCTATCAGGAGGGCCAGCCCCTTGCGTTTACCTATCAAGACCTTATGGAAAGCGGGCTCCGCCCGGTGGTCGGCGTGGTGATGTGGTCCAAACGGCTTTCCGAAAAGGACTGCCGGCACGGCATCAAATTCCTTGGGCTCAGCACCCAGATGCTCCACGAAATTCGCAGTCAGGTGCTCCTGATGACGGAGGGGGCCCCCGAAGCCGGCGGAACCTAGGCCCTGTTTGAAACGTGGCGGAACACCGTCTCCGGGCGTCTTTTTCCCCCGCGTTGATTTGGCTTGAAACCCGTCGGGATTCCCGCGTCAAACCGCCTTGCCCGGTGGAAAGGTCCGCCTTCATCCGGCGCCCCGCCAATTTTCAAGCAAGGCCCGCCCGCTTTTCACACGGCCGGAAAAACCCCTCTCGAATACCCCCGCATTTGCTTCATGCGAACAGGCCCCATGAAAAATCCGCCGGTAAAACCGGCGGATTTTTTCTGTCCGGCCAGGGGGAAGCGGTCCTTCCGCTCCCGCCCCGCAGGTTTATGCCAGAGCCTCTTCAAACACCTTCAAAAGCTGCTCCTGGTGAAAGGGCTTATCCACAAATCCCTTGGCCCCAATCGCTTTCGCTCTTTCAAAGGTATCCTCGTAGGCCAGGGACGAAATCATCACGATTCTCGCGCCGGGATCTCTTTTCAGAATAATCTCCGCGGCGTCCAGCCCGTCCATGCCCTGCATGATGATATCCATGGTCACCAGGTCGGGCCCCACCTCGGCGTAACGCGCAATGGCCTCCTCGCCGCTGCGGCAGTGGGCCGCAATCTCGTAATCGGTTCCTTTCAGGACGTCTTCCATCTGAACCCGGACCAGCCGGGAATCATCCACCACCATAATTCGCCTGCTCACTAGATTTACCCCCTTCATTCGGCCGCGGCCACCCGGTCCTCCCGGGCGCTGGGCACATGATGAATCAGCTGCGCGCCCTCTCTCTCCTCGTCGGAATAGGTGAGGATGAACTGCGCCTCCTGCCCCTCCGGCTCATAGCGCCCATGGTAGAACACCGGGGTTCCGAAATGGGCCGAGACCTGTGTGGCCCGAAACATCGCCCCCACGATCTTGCCGCAGAGCACATTGAAATACTCCTTGCTGAATTCCTCCACATCCTCCGGCGTCACCGCGTCCTCGTGAAAGGAATTGCGGGCCATGCGGGCCAGCAGGCTGGTGTCCGCGCAGAGGGTAAGGCTGGTGTCAAAGCCTCTGTCAAACGTGATATGGACCGTGCAGAGGTCCTCTCCCAGGGGCTGGTCCCCCTGGCGCAGGCGGACCCCGGCGGTCCGCTCGGTCACATCCTGAAGGGCTTGGTCCAATATCTGCGCAAGCTCTTCTTTGGTTGCGGCGGTATTCATACGTCAAACCTCCCGGCCCTAGTAATATATCCGGTTCTGTTTGTCCGGGTTCAGCGCCCGCTGGATCCGCTCAAGCAGATCGTCGGGGGTGAAGGGCTTCAGGATATAATCGCAGATCCCCAGATTGATGCCCTCCATAACGGACTGCCGGTCCTCCATGCCGGTGAGCATGATCACCGGGATATCCGCCCGGTCCTCCATGGCGCGGATTTCCCGCAGAGTCTCAAATCCGTCCTTGGGGACCATGCGGATGTCCAGCAGAATCAGGTCGGGCTTCTCCTGCTCCAGGAACCGCAGGGCCCGCACGCCGGAATTGACGGTGACCACGTCGTAGTACTTTTCCAAGGCGTCCGTAATCCTCAGCAGAATGGTGGCCGCGTCGTCTACCGCTAAAATGCGCTTTCTGTAGCTTCTTCTTCTCGTCTGAGTCATCTGCTTCCCGTCTCCTTTTCAAGTTTGCTCAGAAGCCGGTTCAACAGGGCTTCCGCGTCGTCGTCCTCATACAGCTTCAGCTGCTCCTGAATTTCCCCCAGGCTGTCCGCCGTATCCTGCGGCAGCTCGCGGCGGAGAAGCTCCTCCACAATTCCGGCACACTCCCGTGAACGGAAATGCTCCAATTCGTTCAGAGCCGTTTCCACCCGCTCCCTCAGCTCCCCCGCGGGCAGGGGCGGGAGCTTTTCCGCCGGGGGCGCATTCTGCCGCCGCTTTTCCAGCAGCAGGCCGATGTTTTCCAGCAGCGCCTCATAACGCTCCATCAGGATGGGAAACTGCCGGGCGATAAACTCCGTATCGCCCCTTGAGGCGGCGTTTTCCTGGGCCCGGGCCATATTGGAAACCTCCATGGCGCCGATGTTGGCGGAAGCTGTAGCCGCCCGCGCAAAGCGCTATTTTTCCCTTAGTCGCAAAAACGCCTGAAAC
>CANPTW010000080.1 GCA_947577075.1 uncultured Oscillibacter sp.
ACCCGGCCCCGGCCGGTGGCGTAGGCCGCCCGGATGCCCGCCCGGCCCATGATGATGCCCCGGGTGGGGAAGTCCGGGCCCTCCATGTGCTGCATCAAATCCGTCAGGGTGGCCTCCGGGTCGTCCAGCACGCAGACCACGGCCCCGATGACCTCCCGGAGGTTGTGGGGGGGGATATTGGTGGCCATGCCCACGGCGATGCCGGAGGAGCCGTTCACCAGCAGGTTCGGGAACCGGGAGGGCAGGACCTTGGGCTCCTTCCTCGTCTCGTCGAAGTTGGGGTCCCAGTCCACGGTGTCCTTCTCGATCTCCCGGAGCATCTCCTCGGAAATTTTGGCCAGCCGCGCCTCCGTGTAGCGGTAGGCCGCCGGGGGGTCGCCGTCCACGGAGCCGAAGTTGCCGTGGCCGTCGATGAGCATATAGCGCATGGAGAAGTCCTGGGCCAGGCGGACCAGGGCGTCGTAGACCGACTGGTCCCCGTGGGGGTGGTAGCGGCCCAGCACGTCGCCCACGGCGGTGGCGCACTTGCGGAAGGGCTTGTCGTGGGTCAGGTTGTCCTCGTACATGGCGTAGAGAATCCGCCGGTGGACGGGCTTCAGGCCGTCCCGCACGTCCGGCAGGGCCCGGCCCACGATGACGCTCATGGCGTAGTCGATATAGGATTTCTCCATCTCCGGAACCAGGGGGGACTCGACAATCTTTTGGTTCGGAAAGCGGATTTCCTCGGGGTCGTATTGGGGTTTCTTACTCATTTTTTCCTCCTTGTTAGAGGTGGATTTTATTTTCCAAACAGGTCGGCATGTGTACCTGTGCGGTAAAGAAACAGTTCATTCTCATTCTGTTTATAAATCAGCAGCCAATCCGGGGCTATATGACATTCCCAATGCCCGGAATAATTTCCGCTTAACTCATGATCCATATTTTTTTGAGGAAGTCTGTCCGGGATTTTCAGTGTATCGATTACCTGCTGGAGCAGCTCCATATTCCAGCGCCGCTTCACACAGGCCTTGAAATCCCTTTTGAATTTTGTGGAATATCTGATATCCAGCACAGTTAATCCTCCATCAGCCTCGAAAAAAGCTCTTCCGTTGTCCCGCTGAAGCGGCAACCTCCTCCGCCATCCAATTCCGCAAAAGCCTTCAAGGTTTCGGCGTTCGGCGTTTCATCCGGGACCGCCGCCCCCTGCAGATATGATATTACATAGAACAGACGGTTTTCCGGTATCTGGTCAATCAGACTTTTTGCAAATTCCCGATTACTCATATCCGACGCTCCTTTCCAAAAGCAGAATATCAATAGTCCAGGTTCACCACGTACTTGGCGTTCCGCTCAATGAACTCCTTCCGGGGCTCCACCTTTTCGCCCATGAGGATGGTGAAGGTTTCGTCCGCCTTCACCGCGTCGTCCAGCGTAATCCGCCGGAGGGTCCGGGTGGCGGGGTCCATGGTGGTCTCCCACAGCTCGATGGCGTCCATCTCGCCCAGGCCCTTGAAGCGGCTGATCTCCACCTTGGCGTTGGGGTTGTCCCCCCGCATTTCGGCGGCGATGCGCTCCCGCTCCGGGTCGTCGTAGGCAACCCGGGTCGTCTTCCCCCGGGTGAGCTTGAAGAGGGGGGGCACGGCGGAGTAGACATAGCCCTGCTCAATCAGGGGCCGCATGAAGCGGAAGAAAAACGTGAGAAGCAAGGTCCGGATGTGGGACCCGTCCACGTCGGCATCCGCCATGATGATGACCTTGTGATACCGGAGCTTGTTGGCGTCGAACTCGTCCCCGATGCCCGCCCCCAGGGCGGTGATGACCGGCTGGAGCTTGTCGTTTCCATAGACCTTGTCCGCCCGGGCCTTCTCCACGTTCAGCATCTTGCCCCAGAGGGGCAGGATCGCCTGGAAGCGGGAGTCCCGGCCCTTGGTGGCGGAGCCCCCGGCGGAGTCGCCCTCGACAATATAGAGCTCGGTAAGCTCGGGGTTGTTCTCGTTGCAGTCCCGGAGCTTGTCCGGCATGGCCGCGCCGCTGAGGGCGGTCTTCCGGCGGATGGACTCCCGGGCCTTTTTCGCGGCCTCCCGGGCCCGGCTGGCCGTCAGGGCCTTGTCCAGGATCATCCGGCCCACCTGGGGGTTCTCCTCCAGGAAGGTGTCCAGCTTCTCCGCCACAAGGTTGTTCACCAGGGTTCGGATTTCCGAGTTGCCCAGCTTGGCCTTGGTCTGGCCCTCAAACTGGGCGTCCGTCAGCTTCACGGAGATGACGCAGGTGAGGCCCTCCCGGCAGTCCTCGCCGGAGACCTTCTCGTCGTCCTTGAGCATTTTGATTTTCCGGCCGTAGTTGTTCAGCACGGTGGTCAGGGCCCGCTTGAAGCCCTCCTCGTGCATGCCCCCCTCCGGGGTGTGGACGTTGTTGGCGAAGGACAGGATGGTTTCGCTATAGCCGTCGTTGTACTGTAAGGCCACCTCGGCCACGGAGTCCTCCCGCTGGCCGGACATGTAAATCACGCCGGGATGGAGGGCGTCCTTGCTCTTGTTCAGCCAGGTGACAAATTCCCGGATGCCCCCCTCGTAGCACATGGAGTCCTGCTGCTCTTTCCCGGGACGGAGGTCCACGGTGTTGATGCGGAGGCCCGCGTTCAGGAAGGCCTCCTCCCGCATGCGGGTGTGGAGGGTGTCGTAGTTATAGACCGTATCCTCGAACATCTCGGGGTCCGGCTTGAAGGTGACGGTGGTGCCGGTGCGGTCCGTCTTCCCCACCACGGTCATCTCCTGGGTGATCTGGCCCCGGGAGAACTTCATCTCGTAGATTTCGCCGTTCTTGTGGACCTGGACCGTCAGCCATTCGGAGAGGGCGTTGACCACCGACGCGCCCACGCCGTGGAGGCCGCCGGAGACCTTATAGCCGCCGCCACCGAATTTGCCGCCGGCGTGGAGGATGGTATAGACCACCTCCAGGGCGGGCTTGCCCGTCTGGGCCTGGATATCCACGGGGATGCCCCGGCCGTTGTCCACCACGGTGATGGTGTCCCCCTCGTTGATCTGGACCAGGATTTCCGTGCAGAAGCCCGCCAGGGCCTCGTCGATGGCGTTGTCCACGATCTCATAGACCAGGTGGTGGAGGCCCGAGGAGGAGGTGGAACCGATATACATACCGGGCCGCTTCCGCACCGCCTCCAGGCCCTCCAGGACCTGGATCTCCGAGGCGTCGTATTCATTTCCCGCGTCTACGGCGGTGGTATTCAGAATTTCATTGTCTTCCATAACATGTCTCCTTTGCTGTTCTCAGAGCGGAAAAAGCCGGGTTGGAGAAGCCTCTTTGTGGAGCCAGGCCGAGGGTCTTGCACTCCAGCCCGCCTTTCCCCGCTCTAGGGCCTGTTCCCATCAGCCCAAGCGCGCGTCCTTCCGGCAAAAGTCTGCTTGGAAATCCGCGCATTTGGTTTGTGTGATCAGACCCTAACAAAATTGTTGGAATACTTCCGGTCAAGGCCGCATAGGCTGTCCCATCAAAGGGCCCTTTTCCGCTTCAGCGCCCGGCATATCATCCACCCCAAAAGCGTACCAAGCAGGGCATAGGCCGCCGCCGCGCTGAATATAATCACATAGATTCCAAGGTCGCTGTGAATCAAGGGGTTATGATGAATCAGCGGAACGTAGGTCACTCTTTGGTCGATCAATCTGTCCAGCACACTCGACAGATAGATCAGGAAGAACGGAACTCCCGCCGCCAAGGCGCACAGAACCGGAAACCAGGCGGCTTTTTTCCCCCTCCAAAGCAGGAAGCCCTGCACCGCCGTCCCCGCCAGGAAAAAGCCCGCCGCCAGCGCCGTAAGCATGGGGCTGATGCCACAGCAGAAGATGGGATAGAGATAGAAGGACCCCAGGCTGACCAGGCTGAGCATAAGCGCGTTCATAACCGGCATAAGCCGCTCCTTTCTCACTCCAGCTTCCCGCTCTCCGCCCGCCTGCGGAGGGCGGCGGGGCTGAGGGAGCTCAGATAGACAATCTGCTCGTGATACGGGTGGTCGCAGACCACGAAGGACCGGGGCAGATCCCCGGAGACGTCCAGGACCACCCCCTCCTTTTCGGCGGCGGCGAGATAGTCCCGCGTCCGCTTCTCATAGCTGCATTTGTCCAAATCGAAGATCCCAATCACCCGGCGCTGGGGGATGATCTCGTTTTGTCCCAGGTGCAGATACACGCTTACTCCCCCTCCTTCCACAGGCCGTCCCGGAGCCAGGCGAACCACCGGCGGCGGACCACGCCCTTCTGGGCCCGCTGGTTGTCCCAGTTCTCATAGCTGGTTCCCCGCTTGGGGGAGTAGAGCTTGTAATACGCTGCCCCGTCTCCCTCCGGCCTCATCTGGAGGTAGAAGATTTGCTTTCCATCTCTCCAGCCTAGAAATACTTCGTGCCCGTCCTCATAAAAGATGGCGCTGACATTCAGGTGCTCCGCGCTCTCCTCGCCGAGGTACTTTCCCGCGACGTCCTTTACCTCCGGGTCCTCTTTGGCGAAGATATCTCCGTTTTCTCCGCCCTCCACAAGCGCCTGGACCGAAGGGACCGCCAGCAAATCCGCCATCAGGGCCCTGTCCTCCTCCGTGATGAAGACCTCCGGCGTTTGGCGGAGAATCTTCTCCGTGTCCCTGGACGCGATGGAAAGCTCGTCGCAGGGATACCGGAGCTCCATGCAGGCCTCAAACCCCAGCGGGACCAGGAGCAGGACGAGCAGCATCCTTCTCAGAAATTTCTTCCAGTCCATTACAATATTCTCCCCTGTTCCACGTGAAACACCTTGCCCCCCAAGAGGTTGGGCAGTCGATCCTCCTCACAGCAGGTGATGCGCCGCGAGGAACGGCGCGGCGATTTTATACGCGCTTCCGCGCGGCTCCCTCGCCTTCGCTCAGTCGCGTGTTCATCACCGGACAGTCCCATTTTCTACATGAAACACCCG
>CANPTW010000081.1 GCA_947577075.1 uncultured Oscillibacter sp.
TCACCCCACTTGTTATTCAGTATACCATACTGTCTAACAAATGGGGTGCAGTTCAGTTCGGGCGGCTCTTTTATCAGCTCCTTGCTTCCGCAGCGGCGTTCAAAAGGCGGATCAGTTCCTCCTTCCCCGTGCCCTTTTCCGCGGAAAAGGGCAGGAGAACGTCCGCCTCCCCCAGCTCCAGGGTCTCCCGGATCAGGGAGAGGGCAGGGTCGATCTGGCTCTTTTTCAGCTTATCCAGCTTGTTGGCCACCACGATTTCCGGACAGCCTGTCTCCCGGAACCAGCCGTGCATGGTCAGATCGTTGACGGTGGGCTTATGCCGGACGTCCACAATCAGCACGCCCGTGGTAATACGGGCCTCCTGGAAATAGCGCTCCATCAGGCGGCCCCAGCGCTCCTTCTCCGCCCTGGAAACCTTGGCGTAGCCATAGCCCGGCAGATCCACCAGATAGGCCCGGCGGTCCACCAGGTAATAGTTCACCTGGGTGGTCTTCCCGGGGGAGGCCCCCACGTAGGCCAGATTTTTCCGGCCCAGCAGGCGGTTGATCACGGAGGACTTCCCCACGTTGGACCGGCCCGCAAAGGCGAACTGCGGCAAGCCGTCCCACAGGAACTGCTCGGCTGCGGCGGCAGAGCGGACAAACTCCGCTTTTCCAAAATTGATGGGCATGGCTTCTCCTTTACTGCCGCAGAACGGCTTCCGCCTTCTCCCGGCCCATGGGCTGGAACATGGGCACTTCCTCCCGGACCGCCTCCGGCAGGGGGAGCAGCGCCGCGGCGAAGACCTGGTCGATAGTCTCCACAGGGATGAACTTCAGCGCGCTCCGGACCGTCTGGTCAATCTCCTCCAGATCCCGGACGTTGTCCTTGGGGATGAGCACTGTGCCGATGCCGCTGCGCAGAGCCGCCATGGTCTTTTCCTTCAGCCCGCCGATGGCCAGCACCCGGCCCCGCAGGGTCACCTCCCCCGTCATGGCCAGGCCGGCCTTGATCTTCCGGTCCGTCAGGGCGGAGAGCATGGCCGTGGTAACGGCGATGCCGGCGGAGGGGCCGTCCTTCGGCACCGCGCCCTCGGGGAAGTGGACGTGGATGTCCTTGTTTTTATAGAACTCCGCCTCCACGCCCAGCACCGCGCCCCGGCTGCGGATGCAGCTCAGGGCCGCCTGGGCGGACTCTTTCATCACATCGCCCAGGTTTCCGGTGAGCTCCAGCTTCCCGGTGCCGTCCATCACGTTGACTTCCACTTCCAGGATCTCGCCCCCGGTTTCCGTCCAGGCCAGGCCGTTGACCACGCCGATCTCCTCCCGCTCCGTGTGAAGGGCGGGGGGATAGGGCTGGCAGTCCAGGAATTTCGGAAGGTCCTCCTCCGTCACCTGGACCCGCTTAGTCTCGCCGGAAACCAGCTTCATGTCCGTCTTCCGGCACAGGGCCGCGATGCGCCGCTCCAGCAGGCGGACGCCGGATTCCCGGGTGTAGTCCCGGATGATGGCCCGGAGCACATCGTCCCCCACCCGAAGGGCGCTCTTTTTCAGCCCATGCTCCGCCAGCTGCTTGGGAAGCAGATGGCGGCGGGCAATCTCCACCTTCTCCTCGTCGGTGTAGCTGGTGAGGCGGATGACCTCCATCCGGTCCAGCAGGGGCTGGGGGATGGTATCGGTGGTGTTGGCGGTGGTGATAAACATCACCCGGCTCAGGTCCACCGGAATTTCCATATAGTGGTCCCGGAAGGCGTGGTTCTGTTCGCTGTCCAGCACCTCCAGCAGGGCGGAGGCCGGGTCCCCCCGGTAGTCGCTGCCCAGCTTGTCGATCTCGTCCAGCAAAAGCAGCGGGTTCATGGACCCGCCCCGGATGATGGCGTCGATCACCCGGCCCGGCATGGAACCGATGTAGGTCCTGCGGTGCCCCCGGATGTCCGCCTCATCCCGGACGCCGCCCAGGGAGAGACGGGCCAGCTTCCGGTTCAGCGCTTTGGCGACGGAAATGGCGATGGAGGTTTTGCCCACTCCCGGCGGGCCCACCAGGCAGAGGATCTGCCCCTTGCCCTTGGGGTTCATCTGCCGGACGGCAATGGTTTCCAGGATGCGCTCCTTCACCTTCGCCAGGCCGAAGTGCTCCTTCTCCAGCACCTTCCGGGCGGCCTCCACGCTGACCCGCTCCCGGGTTTCCGTGTTCCAGGGCATTTCCAGGCAGACGTCCAGGTAATTTCGGATCACGGAGGCCTCGGCGCTGCCATAGGGCTGGCGGGAGAGCTTTCCCGCCTCCTTCAGCAGATGCTGCTCCGCCTCCTCCTCCAGCTTCAGCTCCAGGATCTTCCGGCAGTAGTCCTCTACCTCGTCCTCATCGTCGTCCTCGCCCAGCTCGTTCTGGAGCACCCGAATCTGCGTGCGGAGAATCTGATCCCGCTGGGTGCGGATGAGCTGATCCCGGACCTTCCCCTCCATCTCGTGTTCGAAGCTCAGGACGTTGCACTCCCGGGCCAGGAGGCCGTTCAGCTTCCGCAGGCGGACGAAGGGGGCCAGCTCCTCCAGAATCTCCTGCTTATCCGTATGCCGGAGCGGGATGTTCTGGGCGATAAAGTCCGCCAGATACCCCACCTCCCGGTTGTCCATCACCGCGGCAAGGACCTCCTCCGGGACGCTGCCGGAGAGCTGGGCATACTCGCCGAAGAGGTTCCAGGTCTGGCGGAGCAGGGCCTCCGTCCGGGGACTGCGGCGCAGGGGCTCGGCGGGGGCTTCCGACGGCAGCTCCTCAATGTTGGCCTGGAGATAGGGAGAGGACTGCCAGAGCCGCCGGAGGCGGGCCCGGCGGCGGCCCTCCACCATGACCCTGGCGGAGCCGGAGGACAGGCGGAGAATCTGCCGGATATGGGACACCGTACCGATCTGGTACAGGTCCTTTTCCTCCGGCAGCTCCACGCTGATTTCCCGCTGGGTGACCAGGAACACGTCCTGGTCGCCCTCCATGGCCCTTTCCAGCGCGGCGATGGAGATGCGGCGCTCCACATCAAAGGTCAGGTTCATATGGGGAAAAACCGTCAGGCCCCGAAGGGCCAGAACGGGCAGATTCAACGTTGTCAATTCCATGAGTTACGCTCCTTTCCAGGGGCTCGCCGGAAGCCCGGCAAGAATGGAAGAGAATGGAACGGGCCTCTACAGCCCGAGAGGAAGGGACGGCTGTCCCTTCCTCTCCCTCCGGCCGCACTGCGCCGGAATTCCTCTGTGTTCAAGACGCGGACTTGGGGGGGCGGGACTTCCCGCCCTTGCCCGGGTTCAGCTTCACGGAATAGCCCACCTTTTCCGGGTCCTTCGTCAGAATCGGCTGGCCGGTTCCCTCTACGCACTCCCGGGTCACCACCGCCTTGACGACGGTGGGGTCCGAGGGAATGTCATACATGATCTGCGTGAGCATTCCCTCCATAACGGCCCGGAGGCCCCGGGCCCCGATGTTCCGCTCGATGGCCTTGTCGGCAATGGCGTCCAGCGCCTCCGGCTCGAACTCCAGCTCCACGTCGTCGTATTCCAGCAGCTTCCGGTACTGCTTCACCAGGGCGTTCTTGGGCTCCTGGAGAATGCGGACCAGATCCTCCCGCCGCAGGCCGTTCAGCGGCGCGATCACCGGCAGGCGGCCCACCAGCTCGGGAATGATGCCGTATTTTAAAATGTCATGAGGCTGAACCTCGTGGAGAATCTTGCTCAGGTCCTTGTCCTTCTTGCCCTGGACATTGGCGCCGAAGCCAATGCTCTTTTGATCCAGGCGCCGCTCGATGATCTTCTCCAGCCCGTCAAAGGCGCCGCCGCAGATGAACAGGATGTTCTTTGTGTTCATCTGGATGAACTCCTGGTGGGGGTGCTTCCGGCCGCCCTGGGGGGGCACATTAGCGACGGTGCCCTCCACGATTTTCAGCAGCGCCTGCTGCACGCCCTCGCCGGAGACGTCCCGGGTGATGGAGGTGTTTTCGCTCTTCCGGGCAATCTTGTCGATTTCATCCACATAGATGATGCCGTGCTCCGCCCGCTCCACGTCGAAGTCAGCGGCCTGGAGCAGCCGGAGAAGGATATTCTCCACGTCGTCGCCCACATAGCCGGCCTCCGTCAGGGTGGTGGCGTCGGCGATGGCGAAGGGCACCTTCAAAATTTTGGCCAGGGTCTGGGCGAACAGCGTCTTTCCGGAGCCCGTGGGCCCCAGCATGAGGATGTTGCTCTTCTGGAGCTCCACGTCCTCGTCCCCGCCGAAGAAAATGCGCTTATAGTGGTTGTACACCGCAACGGAGAGGGCGATTTTCGCCTCCTCCTGGCCGATGACATACTGGTCCAGCACATCCTTGATCTCCCGGGGCGTGGGCAGCTGATCCGGCAGATCCTCCAGCGCGGGGGCGTCGGGCTCAAAGCCGTCGTTCAAAATGCTCATGCACAAATGGACGCACTCGTCGCAGATGCGCACGCCGGGACCTTGTATCATGCGGTGGATCTGCTGCTCATGCTTTCCGCAGAAGGAACATCGCAGGGTTTTCTTGCCGTCGTCGTTCATGGTTTCTACCTCAGTTCTCTATAGGGGATGGGGGCAGCTTTTCACGCCTCGTCCTTCTTCTCTTCCTTGTTGATCAGAATCTTGTCAATCAGGCCGAATTCCCTGGCCTCTTCGGCGCTCATGAAGTTGTCCCGCTCACAGGCGTCGGTGACCTCCTCGATGGAGCGGCCCGTGTTCTCCGCAAGAATGCGGTTCATCCGCTTTTTAATCGTCTCCAGCCGCTTGAGGTGGATGGCCATGTCGGTGATCTGGCCCTGGGTGCCGGCGGAAGGCTGGTGGATCATGATCTCCGCATTGGGAAGGGCGATGCGCTTGCCCTTGGCCCCGGCGGAAAGGAGGAAGGCCCCCATGCTGG
>CANPTW010000082.1 GCA_947577075.1 uncultured Oscillibacter sp.
TGTACACCGCCATCTTCGCCAGCGCCCGGATGCCCGGCTGGTGCGCCCACCGCATCGAGGAGTGCTGCGCCGAGGATCCGCGGATCATCCGTCCGGCATACAAAACCGTGTGCAAGCGGGTTCCCTACGTGCCCCTGGCCGAGCGCGTATAAGGGGAGAACTCCCCCCCGGCCTTCCCGCGAAGCCCTCTTCCTTCCCGGCATCCGACTTTTTTCTGCAATCAGCAGTTAGGAGGTTTCCGCTATGATCACTCTACACGACAGCGGCGTCTTCCTGGCGGAGGGCGCCCTCCGCGCCGCCGCCCCCGTCTCTCCGGAGGAGGGGCGGAGGAAGACCCTGGCCTGGAGCATCCTCCAGGCCCACAGCGTTTCCGGCGATCCGGAGCGGCTGAAAATCCGCTTTGACGCCATGGCCAGCCACGACATCACCTATGTGGGCATCATCCAGCAGGCCCGGGCCTCCGGCCTGAGGGAGTTCCCCATCCCCTACGCCCTGACCAACTGCCACAACTCCCTCTGCGCCGTGGGGGGCACCATCAACGAGGACGACCACGTCTTCGGCCTCTCCGCCGCCCGGAAGTACGGGGGCATCTACGTCCCGGCCAACCAGAGCGTCATCCACTCCTACGCCCGGGAGCAGCTGGCGGGCTGCGGGAAGATGATTCTGGGCTCCGACTCCCACACCCGCTACGGGGCTCTCGGCACCATGGCCGTGGGCGAGGGCGGGCCGGAGCTCTGCAAGCAGCTGTTGAAGAACACCTGGGACGTGCCGTACCCATCGGTGGTCCTGGTCTACCTCACCGGCGCGCCGAAACAGGGCGTGGGTCCCCACGACGTGGCCATCGCCCTGGTGAAGGCCGTCTTCGAAGGGGGCTTTGTGAACAACTGCGTCCTGGAGTTCGCCGGGCCGGGCCTTGCGGGCCTGCCCATTGATTTCCGGAACGGCATCGACGTCATGACCACCGAGACCACCTGCCTCTCCTCCATCTGGGAGACCGACGGGGAGACCCGGGGCTTCTACGAGGCCCACGGCCGGGGGGAGGAATACAAGGAGCTCCATCCCGGCGGCTTTGCCTATTATGACAAGTACATCGAGCTGGACCTGAGCCAGGTCGAGCCCATGATCGCCCTGCCCTTCCACCCCTCCAACGCCTGGACCATCCGGGAGTTTTTGGACAACGCATCCGAGATCCTGGCGGCGGTGGAGGCCGACGCGGGTCAGCGCTACCCGAAGGCCAAGGTGGACCTCCTCCAGAAAATCCATGACGGCGGCGTCTGGGCGGACCAGGGCGTCATTGCCGGGTGCGCCGGAGGCCTTTTCGACAACATCACCGAGGCGGCGGACATCCTCCGATGCCATAGCTGCGGTGACGGGTATTTTACCCTGGACGTGTACCCCACCAGCGTACCCGTCAGCCTGGAGCTGACGAAAATCGGGGCCACGGCGGATTTGCTGTGGAGCGGCGCCATCATCAAGCCCAGCTTCTGCGGGCCCTGCTTCGGCGCGGGGGACGTGCCCGCCCACAATGGGCTCAGCCTCCGGCACACCACCAGGAACTTCCCCAACCGGGAGGGCTCCAAGCCCGGCGAGGGCCAGTTCGCCGCCGTGTGCCTGATGGACGCCCGGTCCATCGCCGCCACGGCCCGGAACGGCGGCAGGATCACCCCCGCCACGGAGATTGAGTATGAGACTGCCCGCTGTCCCTACCACTTCGACGCCGAGGTCTACCGCAAGCGGGTTTACAACGGCTTCGGCCATCCCAAGCCCCAGGAGGAACTGATTCTCGGCCCCAACATCACCGACTGGCCGAAGATGCGCCCCCTGGCGGAGAATCTCCTGGTGGAGCTGGCGGCGGTGCTCCGGGATGCCGTCACCACCACCGACGAGCTCATTCCCTCCGGGGAGACGTCCTCATACCGCTCCAACCCCCTGCGGCTGGCGGAGTTCACCCTCTCCCGCCGGGAGCCCGCCTATGTTGCCCGGGCCAAGGCCGCGGCGGAGCAGGAGGCCGGACGGCTGGCGGGGGAGGTCCCGGAGAAGCTCCAGGCCCTTCTGGACCGCTGCGGCGCGAAAGCGGAGAACACCCAGTTCGGCTCCTGCGTCTTCGCCAACCGGCCCGGCGACGGCTCCGCCCGGGAGCAGGCCGCCAGCTGCCAGAAGGTGCTGGGGGGCTTCGCCAACATCTGCTATGCCTTCGCCACCAAGCGCTACCGCTCCAACTGCGTCAACTGGGGCATCCTGCCCTTCACCCTGGACGAGGGGGCGGCGTTCCCCTATGAGGCGGGGGACTGCGTGTTTGTCCCGGACATCCGGAACGCCATTGCGGAGGGCCGGGAGGACATCCCCGCCAGGGTGCTGAAGGCGGACGGCGGGGAGGAGGACCTCCTGCTCCACGTCCGGGGCCTGACGGAGGAGGAGAAGGCGGTCCTTCTGGACGGGTGCCTGATGAATTACTACGCCGCGCGGGCAAATTGACGGAGGCGCTTTATGGAAAAGATCAAAATGAAGACCCCCCTGGTGGAGATGGACGGGGACGAGATGACCCGCATCCTCTGGGGGATGATCAAGGAAAAGCTGATTCTGCCCTTTGTGGACCTGAAAACCGAGTACTACGACTTAGGGCTGCTGAACCGGAACGCCACGAAGGACCGGATCACCGTGGACGCCGCCCAGGCCACCCGCCGCCTGGGCGTGGCGGTGAAGTGCGCCACCATCACGCCAAACAAACAGCGGATGGAGGAGTACCCGGAGCTCACCGAGATGTGGAAATCCCCCAACGGCACCATCCGGGCCATCCTGGACGGCACGGCCTTCCGGGCCCCCATCGTCCTGCCCTGCATTAAGCCGGTGGTAAAGAACTGGGAAGCGCCCATCACCATTGCCCGCCACGCTTACGGCGACATGTACAAGGCCGTGGACATGACCACGGAGGAACCGGGGACGGCCGCCCTCACTTTTAAAGGCAAGAGCGGGGCGGAAAAAACGCTGACTGTCCAGACGGTGGACGGTCCCGCCGTCTTCTTGGCCCAGCACAATACGGAAAAGAGCATCCGGGCCTTTGCCCGCTCCTGCTTCCGGTACGCTCTGGCCCAAAAGCAGGACCTGTGGTTTTCCACCAAGGACACCATCGCCAAGGTCTACGACGGGGAGTTCAAGCGTATCTTTGAGGAGGAGTACGAAACCGCTTACAAGGCGGAGTTCGAAAAAGCCGGCATCACGTATTTCTATACGCTGATTGACGACGCCGTCGCCCGGGTGATCCGGTCCAGGGGCGGCTTCATCTGGGCCCTGAAGAACTACGACGGGGACGTGATGAGCGACATGATCGCCGCCGCCTTCGGGAGCCTGGCCATGATGACCTCGGTGCTGGTTTCCCCGGACGGGACCATGGAGTTCGAGGCCTCCCACGGCACCGTCACCCGGCACTATTACCGCTACTTAAAGGGCGAGAAGACCTCCACCAACCCCATGGCCACCATCTTCGCCTGGTCCGGCGCCCTGAAGCGCCGGGGGGAGCTGGACGGCCTCCCGGACCTGACGGCCTTCGGCGAAGGACTGGAGGCCGCGTCCCTCCGGACGCTGGAGGACGGGATCATGACAAAGGATCTCCTCCCCCTGGTGGAGCCCGGCTTCCAGGCCCGGGGCGTGGACAGCGAGGCGTTTTTGGACGCCGTCGCGTCGCGGCTGGGACAGGGCTGAGAACCCGCGGCGGAAGGGAAACGCGCAGCGAGAGGAACCCGGAGGGGGTTCCTCTCGTTTTCTGTCGCAGGTCCCGCGGGCGCCGCCTCCCGCCCCGGTCCGCAAGGCCCCCGGGCCGCCGCCGGGACCCCGGCTTGACTTTTCCCCGGGAGGGTGTATAATCTTCATAAATTCGACATAATTTTCCTCCGGGAGGGCGGGCGCTTCCCCGCCCTCCCGGGGGGGGGATTCCCTCCGCGGCTTTTGCGGGCCCGCGGAGAAGCGCCCGCTTCCGGGGCGCGGAATCTTTCTGGATTGGAGTTGGTGTTCCCATGGCCTTTCATTCCGCGCCCTTCCTGTTCTTCTTTTTCCCGGCGGCGTGGCTGCTGAGCCTGCCGGCCCGGGGCAGAGGGCGGACGTATCTCCTCATCGCCGTCAGCTTGGGCTTTTACGCCTGCGGGCAGTGGCAGGGGCTTCCCTGTCTGCTGCTGTCTGCCGCCGTGAGCTTTGCTGCCGGTTTTTTCATATCCGGGGGGCGGAGAAAGCGGGCTCTGCTGGCGGCGGCCCTGGCCGTTCACCTGCTGCTGTTGGGGGTGTTCAAGTACCTGGACTTCTTCACCGGGAGCCTGAACGGCCTTTTGGGCACGGAGCTTCCGAAGGCGGGGCTGATCCTGCCCCTGGGGATTTCCTTCTTCACCTTCAAGGCCATGTCCTACCTGGTGGACGTATACCGGGGCGAGAGCGCCCCGGCCCGGCGCTTTTCCGATTTCCTGCTGTACGTCTCCTTCTTCCCCCAGGTGGTTTCGGGCCCCATTTCCCGGTTTGGGCAGTTCTCCGCCGGGCTGGAGAGCCCCCGGCCGGACGCGGAGCGGTGCGCCCGGGCCCTCCGGCGCTTTACCGTGGGCTTTGCCAAAAAGGCCCTGCTCTCCGAGACGGCGGCCACGGTGGTGAACGCCGCCTTCGCCCTGGGAGAGGGGCTGGACTGGCGCATGGCCTGGCTGGGGGCCGGGGCGTACACCCTGCAGATTTACTTCGATTTCTCCGGCTACAGCGACATGGCCATCTGTAAAGAGACACGCAAAACGTAATTGAAGAACGTTGATAAAGGTTGAAATATC
>CANPTW010000083.1 GCA_947577075.1 uncultured Oscillibacter sp.
TCCTTATTTTATCACATCCCTATTCCCTTGGGGGATTAAATCAGTGATTCCTTAAGAAATCCCAACGAAGCATGACGAGAAAAGATCCGGCAAACGGCATTGTGAGAGATTTTAAACAGGCTCTGATATTCCCGGAGGGCAGACCCCGCCCGTATGGCGCTTTCCTGCCTTGCCGCCGGGGGGTAAAGATTTGATTACCCCTTGTAGAGCCGCTCAGCCAAAAGGCGCTGAAGAGCCGTCTCGACCCGGTGGAAGTCGTCTGAAAGGAGCTGGGGGGATATTGTGACCATGGGGGTGGGAAAGCTGCGGAAATCCTTTGTATCCACAGTGGATAAAATCAGCTGGGGCCGCGCCTCCTCCAGCAAGGACCTGTCGTATACCGGGAATGGGCCGCAGAACCGGGCGCGGCCGGCAAATTGCCTGCGGAGCTGGGAAAAGATATATTGCGCAATGGGGGGCGGCATGTGGCAGACGACGGCGGCGGATACCTGAACCTCGGGATAGGACGCCAGATAGCGTTGCTGGGCGGAGAGCAGGCTGGGCAGGAGGGAGAGCGGATCCGCATATTCGGGGATATGGGAATACGCCCGGAGCAGGTCCAGCAGGGCCCGGGCGGTACCGGCCAGGCGGGGATGGGTTTCGGCCATTTGCTGCAAAACATATTGCGTGTGGAATTGGGGGAATGCCAGCCCGTTGGTACAGTCGCGCAGATATGAGGCGATTTCCAGGCGGAGCTGCGGGTCTTGCAGGAAAGGGATGCCCCACGCCGCCGCATCCGGAGGCAACGGAATGGCGGCGGATTCGGCGGAGCCGGGTGGGAGCAGCCGGGCCAACACGGCGCTGAGCCAATGGATTTCCTCGGACTCGCAGGGGGAGATACCATCCGGCAGCAGGGAGAGCGTACGCCGGATGGCCGCCGACGCCTGCGCTGGTTCCGGGCCGCATGGCAGGCGCCGGGGGGGCAGTTTGCCGCGGCGGCGGCAGGCGAGCCAGACGGCGAGGGCACAGTACATGAAACGAAAATCGTCAATTTGCAGGCCTTGGCCGCGCAGGCCCTCCTTCAGGCAGCGGCGGATGGAACGCAGAAGCTCGGAATCGGGAAAGCCGTCCTGCATAACGATTCCGGCATGGGAGCTGAAATCCAGGTTTTCGCTGTATATCCGCAGGATCAGGGCGCGGACAGCGCATTCGTCGGCCGTAATGGACAACCGGCTGCCTTTTCGGGACAGCGCCAGGGAATGGGAGTCCAGGGTTCTTTGAAGAACTTTCAAATCGGTCTCCAAGGTGGTCCTGCTGATAAACATCTGGTCTTCCATGGCGTCCATGCTGATGGGGGCCTCCGCCCAGAGCAGGGACAGCAGCAGGTGGCGGTTGCGGTCTTCCCGGGTGAGCAGGCTTTCCGTGCCGGAAATGTACCGATGAAACGTGTTTCGGTCACTGACATGCAGGGAATAGCCCTTCCCGCGGCTTGCCGAGATCTGGGCGGCGCCGGGGTCAATCAGGCGGCCGATCTCGGCGATGTCGCTGCGCACCGTCCTGCTGGAGACCCCCAGCTTGGAGGAGAGCTCCGCCCCGGTCACGTAACCATGGCTGGCATTCAACAGCCGCAGCAATTTTCGCTGGCGTTCCAGCAGCAGATAGTCAGCCATATAAATACCCCCGAGGCATTCAAAGCATCTGATCTACGTACATTTGCTGTAGCTTAGTATAGCATATGTCCCGGGGGACTGTCAAACATGCCGGCCCTGGAACCTGTGCTCACAACCTAAAGCGGCGCCTGACAGGAGGTTCCTTGGAAACCGTGGGGAAACAGGACTACTTTGATGGCCTCGCCGCTGCGGGCCAGTTCAATCCCCTCGCAGATCCGGGAGAGGGGGAGCCGGTGGGATATGAACTGTTCCCCGTGGAATTCGGGGGAGACCGCCAGCTGGAAGGCCTGCTGGGACTGGGCGTAGGAGGCGCCGAAATGGCCCTTAATCCAAAGGTTGTGGTAGTGGATGTAATTTGTATCCAGTTCGGTGAGCGAGCCCTTCGGCACGCCGCCGAAAAACACGACGATGCCGCCGTCCCTGGCCATATAAATGCTCTGGGCCTGGGCGGCGTTGGAGGGATTGGCGGAGATGACCTTATCCGCGCCGGTGCCTCCGGTGAGCCGCTTCACGGCGGCGACGGGATCCTCCTGCGCGCTGTTTATCCCATGGTCTACACCGAACTGGCGGGCCAGCTCCAGACGGCGGGGGTTGATATCCGCCATGATGACCGTCTTGGCGCCCCGGAGCTTAGCCAGCTTTGCCATGAAGCAGCCAATGGGGCCCGCGCCGATGATGACCAGCGTATCGTTGAAGCCCACACGGATATTTTCCTCACAGGCATATACGGACGTCAAGGGTTCGCCCAGGCTGGCGGCCTCAAAGCTGACGCCGTCCGGGATGCGGTATATTCCGCCCAAACGGATTTTCTCGCCTGAAACGGCCGTGTACTGGGCAAAACCGCCGGCGCCTGCCAGGCCGTGGGGAACATTGGTGCAGTTTTCGCTGTGGCCGCTGATACAGTTGGGACATGCCATGCAGTAGGTGCCGGGAAATAGGAACAGTCTGTCGCCGGGCTGGAAGGCGGTCTCCTCCTCGCCGGTTTCGTCCACAATGCCGACGATCTCATGGCCGTAAATGAATGGGTAGCCGCCGTGCCTGGAATCGCTGGTCAGGTTCCGGATGTCCGACCCGCACAGGCCCACCGCCATGATCTTCAGAACCAGTCCGTCCGAAGGGCAGGCAGGGCGGTCGGTCTCCTCCACACGGATGTCGTTGGGTCCATACATGAAAGCTGCTTGCATTTTCATTGCGGCATCTCCTTTGCGTTTTTTCCATACTACCGCCGCGAAGGGCGGCGGGCAAGCGGAGGATTTCCGTTGAGATACGGAATTATTTTAAAATGTTTCCGCATGGATGCGGCAAATTTCGGACTGGGGACAGCAAAAAAATCTGGTATAATAAAAAATAACCGTATACAGGGGCCCGAAGGGGCCTGCGATGCGCGTGAAAGGGGGGTATGCGGTGGGAAGCGGCTATCTGCTGGGGATGGATATTGGAACCACCAATATAAAGGCGGTTCTCACCACGGCTGAGGGGGAGCGGGTTGCGTCCGCCTCCCGAGGAAACCGGCTGATTTGCCCGGGCCGGGGCATGGCGGAACAGGACGCCCTGCAGTGGTGGGACAGCGCGGTGGAAATATTCCGCGAGCTGGGGATGAAAGCGGGGGCGGATGGACTGGCGGGAATCCGGGCAATTGCGGTCAGCTCGCAGACGGTTACGCTGCTGCCCCTTGACGCCCAGGGCGTCCCTTTGCGCAATGCGGTCATCTGGATGGACGGGCGGTGCGGCGATGAGCTGAAAGAGCTTCTGGCCGCAGTGGGCAGGCAAAGATTTGTGGAGATTGTGGGCGGGCAGCCGGATGTGGCGTTCCTGCCGGCCAAGCTGCTGTGGTTCAAACGCCATGAGCCGGGGCTGTATGCCCGGACGGCGTGTTTTGTCCAGGCCAATGGCTATGTGAACTACCGGCTGACCGGCCGGATTTCCCTGGATCTGGACCAGGCGGCCCGGACGCAGTGCATGGAGCTTTCCACGCTGACCTGGTCAGATGAGATCGGAAGGGCGGCCGGGGTGGAGCTGGGGCGCCTGCTGCCCGCGCCGCGGCAGGTCACAGATGTGATTGGCACGGTGACGGAGGCCGCCGCGGCAGAGACGGGGCTTCCGGCGGGGATCCCGGTGGCGGCGGGGTGCTGTGACGCGCTGGCCGCCATGTATGCCACGGGCCTGTGCGAAACGGGCGAGGCGGGGGAATCTTCGGGGACGACGTCTTTGGTGTTTGTGGGGAGCGAAGCCCCCAGCGCGATGGACCTTCCTATTGTTGCGCGGCCCTGCCCGGTAAAGGGCGTCCCCTACCTGTTTGACGCGCCGGTGAACACGACGGGGGCGGCCGTCAGATGGTATCTGGACACGCTGGGACAGGAGGAGAAGCGCCGCGCGCAGGAGACAGGGGAGGATGTGTACGCCCTCCTCAACCAGATGGCGAAGCAGGCGCAGCCGGGGAGCGGGGGGCTCATATTCCTGCCGTACCTCCGGGGGGAGAGGGCCCCTGTGTGGAACCCCCATGCCAAGGGCGCTTTTCTTGGGCTGTCCCTGAACACACAGCGTCGGGATATGGTGCGCGCGATTTTTGAAGGCACGGCCTACGCACTGCGCCATGTGTTGGAAACCATAGAACAGGCCGGTGCGGGGACGCGGCTCCTCCGGGTTGCGGGGGGAGGGGCCAAGAGCATGACCTGGGCGAAAATCAAGGCGTCTGTGCTGAAGATGCCCGTGCTGCTGATGGATGAGCAGTGCGGCGACGTGCCCCTGGGCGACGCGCTGATTGCGGGACAGGCGGCAGGGCTGTTTACCGACCTTTCCAGGCAGGCGAAGGGGCTGCTGCGGGTGCGGTGTGTGGTGGAACCGGAGCCCGCATGGTCGGAGGTATATGACAAGCTCTATCCCCTGTACCGCTCAATGTACGGCCATCTGGAGCCGGACTATGAAGCGCTGAGCGGCATCTGAAGAAAAATAAGCCGACCCCGGCAGATTGCGCGGCGCCCCCAGGGCGCCGCG
>CANPTW010000084.1 GCA_947577075.1 uncultured Oscillibacter sp.
CGAACGACGCCCGGAAGGAGGAAATGAGAGGATAGAGTCAATTGAACAAAATAAAAATTTTGTTCAATTTAGGGGAGGAGATCAAGGCCCAAAACGCCATTTGCAGGGTTTGGCGGCTTTGACAGCCTCCAGGCTTTATGCTTAAATGAACAAGCCATGAGCGATTACCGCACGGAGGCTCCGCAGATTCTGCGGGATTTTCTGGCATACCACGAGACGGTCAAAGCGCATTCCAAACAAACGGTTGACGAGTATTTTCTGGACCTGCGGAATTTTTTCCGCTATCTCAAGCAAACCCGCAATGCCGGTTTGGCTGGTCTGGAGCTGGACGAAATCGATATTATGGACGTGGACCTGGATTTTGCAGCCAGTGTGACGCTGACGGATATTTACGGTTACATGACGTATCTGAGCCGGGACCGGGTCCAGCATCAGAACAGCCAGACCTCCGGCTACGGCCTCAACACCGCATCCCGGGCCAGGAAGCTGGCCACGATCCGCTCATTTTATAATTACCTGACCAATAAGGCTCATCTTATTCGTGAAAATCCTGTCAAAGATATTGACGCGCCGAAGCTGAAAAAAACACTGCCCAAGTATCTGACACTGGACCAGAGCGTGGAGCTGCTGGACTCCGTGGACGGCAAAAATCAAGAGCGGGATTACTGCATATTGACGCTGTTTCTCAACTGCGGCCTCCGGATATCCGAGCTGGTGGGCCTGGACCTCCGTGATATTCAGGGTGAAGCGATCCGGGTCCTGGGTAAGGGCAACAAGGTCCGCATCCTCTATTTAAACGACGCCTGTCAGGATGCCTTGAAACGCTACCTGGCTGTCCGGCGCCCCATTGCCGGACGGGACGCCGGCGCCCTGTTTTTGTCCTCGCAGAATAAGCGGATCAGCCGCTCCATGGTCCATGCCATGGTAAAAAAACGTCTCTCCGCCGCGGGGATTGACGAAACGGAATACTCTTCCCACAAGCTCCGGCACACGGCCGCCACACTGATGCTGCAAAACGGCGTGGACGTCCGGGCGGTTCAGGAGGTTTTGGGACACGACCATCTGAACACCACTCAGATCTATACGCATATCGACAACGAATCCCTGCGGGTAGCCGCAAAGGCAAATCCCTTGTCACATATGAAAAACCCAAAGAAAACGGACAATATATCGTGAAAAAAGCCCACCTTTTTCAGGTGGGCTTTCCCTGTTTCCGCCTATCGCTTCTGCTGCTTCCTGCGGAAGCTTTTTGAACAAAATTTTTAGGGCCGCATCACACCCGTGATATGCAGAAACCGGATTTTCCGGTATTCATAGGTGGACAGGGGTCGGTAGTCCGCATCGTAGCTGTGGGCGGCAATCAGAACATTTTCCGGCGTTACCGGATTTCCGACAGACACCACGATGGGCGAATGCTGGTACTCCTCCCCCTTAAAGGACAGCTGGATCAAATCCCCCGGAAGCAGATCCTCCAGCCGGCAGGGCTCCGCCAGCGGGCCGATGGAAAAATTGCTCCGGGTCAAAAAATTGTACAGGTATGGAACGCCTGTCCAGGCCGGGGCCTTCCGGTTGGCGTCGATATAATACCAGCCATAGGTGGGCGTAAAATTCATGACGCCGCTTCCGGCGTAGATGCACTGGGAGGCAAAGTTCGTGCAGTCCCCTCCCAGGTGTTCGTAATCGTAAAAAAGCGGATTCCGGCCATAGGCCCACTGGTGGGCATACAAAACGGCGGCCTCCCGGTCATATGGATGCAGCTGCAGCATACCGTTTCCCTCCCCTTCCCCACAGGATATGCGGGACGGAGGAAAAAGGTGCGTCAGCGTTTTGTCACCGGCAGCCAGACCTGGAAGCGGCTCTCCTCCCCCGGCTGGTTCAGATACACCTCGATATCCGGGGCCTTGGCCCACTCATAGCCGGAATCCGGCAGGTATTCCGAAACGATCCGCTTTTGAAGCTCCTGCATGGCCTCCGGCAGGCGGCCCGTCCCGGTGAAAACCGCCCAGGTCGCGGCAGGCACCGTCCATTCAAACATTCCCTCCGGAACAGGAGCGCCGGTGGCCACGGCGATATAATAGTAGTTCTCCTTCTCGTCGCAGGTGCTTATTCCCAGCATCCCGGCCGGTTCCCCGCCCATCAGAGGGAACAGCTCCGCCTGGCGCGGGCCGATTTCCGCCCAGAATCTGGGAACTATTTGGAAGCTCTCCTCCATGTCCATAGACAGCGGCGTGCGGAAGCCCACAATGCGGAAAGCCTCCCGTTTTACGATTTGATATTCCATTTCCTCGGCTCCTTTGAGTACAAATTTGAAGCGGATTCTTGGAAAGGCTTTTAGCTTTACACCATCTTGTTTCGCCTGGGATGGAGGCACCTTGTGCACCGCCTGGAAGGACCGGTTAAAGGCGGTGGGCGATTCGTAGCCATAGCGAAGGGCCACGTCCAGCACCTTCTCCCCGTTTTGCAGATCCGCCGCCGCCCGGGTCATGCGCCTGCGGCGGACGTACTCGCCCAGCGGGACCCCGGCCAGGTAGGAAAACATCCGCTGGAAGTGGTAGGCGGAACAGCCCGCCAGCCTGCCCAGCTCCTTTGGGTCGACGTCCCTCTCCAAATTTTCTTCCAGGCAGTCCAGCGCCTTATTCCAGTCGTTCAGCCAATCCATGCCATCCCCTCCTTCTCTCAAAGTATACCGTGTTTCGCCGACGCGGTCCTCTCCGTTTCCGTGCGGAAAGCGCGAGATGCAAAAGGCGGAGGCGCAAAGCGCCCCCGCCTTTGGTCCGTTATGGGAAATTAGGCTTTATGGTCGCAACCCAGAACGTCCACCAGCTTGTGGCGGACCAGCTCCTTGATGTTGGCCCGGGCGGGCTTGAGGTACTGGCGGGGATCAAAGTCGCCGGGATGCTCGTTGAAGTGCTGCCGGATCGTGCCGGTCATAGCCAGGCGCAGGTCGGAGTCAATGTTGATTTTGCAGACGGCGCTGCGTGCGGCCTGACGGAGCTGCTCCTCGGGGATGCCGACGGCATCGGGCATTTTGCCGCCGTTGGAGTTGACCATCTTTACATAGTCCTGGGGCACGCTGGAGGAGCCGTGGAGCACAATGGGGAACTCGGGCAGGCGCTTCACGATCTCTTCCAGGATGTCGAAGCGCAACGGAGGCGGAACCAGGATGCCCTTCTCGTTGCGGGTGCACTGCTCAGGCTTAAACTTGAACGCGCCGTGGGAGGTGCCGATGGCAATGGCCAGGGAGTCGCAGCCGGTCTTGGAGACAAACTCCTCCACTTCCTCGGGACGGGTGTAGTGGGAGTCCTCGGCGGAAACGTTAACCTCGTCCTCCACGCCGGCCAGAGCGCCCAGCTCAGCCTCGACCACGACACCGTGGTCATGGGCATATTCCACGACCTTTTTGGTGATTTCGATGTTCTCAGCAAAGGGCTTGGAACTGGCGTCAATCATAACGGAGGTGAACCCGTCGTCGATGCAGGATTTGCAGGTCTCAAAGGTATCGCCGTGGTCCAGATGCAGCACAATGGGAATCTCGGGGCACTCGATGACGGCGGCCTCCACCAGCTTCACCAAATAGGTGCGGTTAGCATAAGCACGGGCGCCCTTGGACACCTGGAGGATCACGGGAGCCTGCTCCTCGCGGCAGGCCTCGGTGATGCCCTGGATAATCTCCATGTTGTTGACGTTGAAGGCTCCGATGGCATACCCTCCGTGATAGGCCTTTTTGAACATCTCGGTAGAAGTGACCAGTGCCATAACAATCATCTCCTGACAAATTTTATTTGTCCCGCCTCCGGACCGGGAGGAAAAAAGGCTGTGGGCCCGCTTTCCTTCCCTTTGCAGAGACGAAAACGATTTTCTTTTATGATAATATCACAAAAAAAATAAAATGCAAGTATTTACAATTCTTTTTTTGAATGGTATGATAAAAATACCATGGACTTTGATCTTTGGGAAGGAAGAAAAATGTTTTAGGAGGCTGTTCTCATGAGTGAATTGAAAGGTGCATGCATCTTCGGCCAGTCCGGCGGACCCACTTCCGTCATCAATGCCAGTGCCTATGGCGTGATCAGCACCGCGCTGAAAAATCCCAATATTACCCGCGTCCTGGGTGCGGAACACGGCATCAAGGGCGTGCTGAACGACCGGCTGTTTGACATGGGCCAGGAGGATCCCGCCGAGCTGGAGCTGCTGAAATACACCCCCTCCTCCGCTCTGGGCTCCTGCCGTTATAAGATGAAGGACCCGGATGTGGACGACACCGACTACAAGCGCATCCTGGAGATCTTCAAAAAGTACGACGTCCGCTATTTCTTCTACAACGGCGGAAACGACTCTATGGACACCTGCAACAAAATCAGCAAATACATGCAGAAAGTGGGCTATGAGTGCCGGGTCATGGGCGTGCCCAAGACCATCGACAACGACCTCT
>CANPTW010000085.1 GCA_947577075.1 uncultured Oscillibacter sp.
TCAGCTTTCGTTTCCAGTCAATCTGATTCATAATGTACCGTTCCCCATATCGTAATATCATAAGATTCGCGCATGCTTTAAGCGCCTCTGCTTCTCCGGCAGGCGCGGGGGAGCCCGCGAACAGGATTTGCCTTCAGCCCTCTTCATCGTGCGCGGCCTGATTGAGATGCTCTTCGATCCGGTTCATGGCTTCCGTAACCGGGCCGTTGCAGCCCTGCTCCTTTAAGCCCTTCAAACAGGCCAGCAGCCCGTAGCAGATCAGGGTCTGCTCCCTGCGGATGGACCTCAGCTCCTCCGCCTGTCTTCTGCTCCGCTGAACAAACTTGAAGAACCAAAGGATCACGCCGCCGATCACGCCCAGGGCGGACAGGAGCTCCGCCAGCATCACGACTGTATCCGTACTAATGGTCATTTCCATGCTCAGTTCTCCTCTCTACCGCCCGCGTTTGGCGCTGCTTCTCGGCGAAACAATGGAGGTTTCATCAGCACGTTCAAGCGGCCGCCGGGGCCGGAGTGTTACGGCATGATATCGATTGCCGCCGTTCCAACCTATGACGGAAGCGGCAATTGGGTTCCAGCCGGAACCTGTTGGCGCGCAGGCGCATAGAGTATCTCGGGCACGGCGCTGGAGAGCCTTCCTCTCCCGCCGGCGTGCCTATGCGCTTTCACAGCGCAGCCCACAATGTGAAAGGAGCTTCTCACTTATGTCTCTACCCAGTTTTCCCAAGGTTGACCCGCCCATCCAGCGGGAAGATGCTGTCAATCAAATTCTTTCTTCCATCGCCATGGAGGAGCTTGGCCTGAGCCATATCCTCAACGCTGAGGGCGAGAAGATGCAATATATCCTTGGAACCCTGCCCGGCCTCAGCGGCCCCGCCGCGACCGTGGAGGACGTGCTGAACGCCAACGAGAGCGTTCGCGGTCTGCTGGAGACGGCTGTGCAGAACCAGATCTTCCTGAAGGGGAAGATGCAGGGCGCTCTGGACGCCTCTCCCATGCAGGGTCCCACCGGCCCCACCGGCCCCACCGGGCCCCAGGGCCCTGCCGGCCCCGCGGGCGGCCCCGCCGGCCCCGCCGGAGCCCCCGGAGCCGCGGGCGCCACCGGAGCTACCGGCCCTGCCGGTCCCACCGGCCCCACTGGCCCCAATGTCACCGCCACCAACGCCTATGCCGCCAGCAACAGGGGCGCGGCGTTCACGGTCCTCAGGTCCGGCACCAACGTGGCTCTGCCCGACGCCCAGATCCTGTCCCCCGACATCACCGTCAACGGGGACAACGATACCTTCACCGTGGCGGAGGCCGGACGGTATCGGGTTTCCTATAATATCAACTCCGTCACGCCCCTGACCCTCGGCGCCCGGCTGATGGTCGACGGCGCGGAAATCGAAGGCTCCAATGTCATGCCCCAGATGACGCCTCTGAGCCGCCTCGCCAACGACATCCTGGTGGATCTGCCGGCGGGGGCCAAGGTCTCCCTGCAGGTGTACGGCTATGCGGGCCTGGTGACCCTGCTGCCCAACTCCATCGGGGCTTCCCTGTCCATGGTCCGCTTGAGCTAAGGAGGGGTATTTTATGTCAATGCCCACATTCCCCAAGAATGATCCCCCGCTGACCCGAGAGGGCAGCCTCAATGAGATCATCTCCTCCATCGCCGCCGAGGAGCTGAGCCTGAGCCACCTCCTCAACGTCGAGGGCGAGAAGCTGCAATACGTCCTGGGCACCATGCCCGGTCTGGACGAGGCGGCCTCCCTGGACGAGGTGATGCAGGTCAACAAAAGCGTGAAGGACACCCTGTCCGGCATTATGGAGCAGCAGATGGCGCTGACCTCCAAGCTGGGCGCGGTGCTGAAGGCCCCCACCCTCCCCGGCCCCGAGGGCCCCGAAGGTCCCGAGGGCCCCGAGGGTCCCGAGGGTCCCGCCGAGGGTGAGGCCGGCCCCGACGGCCCCGACGGCCCCGACGGAGCGGAAGGGCCCGCCGGTCCCACCGGCCCCACCGGGGCCCCGGGACCCAACCCCACGGCCATCGCCTCCTACGCCTCCAACACCCGGGGCAACAGCATCGGCCTCGGCGACGATGATTTCATCGTCTTTCCGGATGTGTCGGTCCTCTGCCCGGAGATCCCCCTGGGCGAATCAAGCTCGATGTTCGGGGAAAAGTCGCTGTTCTACGTGAAGGAGGCGGGCACCTATCAGATCTCCTACCGTGTGACCCTCAGCATCCCCTCCGTCCAGCCGGTGGGGACCCGGCTGCTGATCTCCAGCGCCGACGACTATGAGGGCGTCATCGCCCCCACGATGGGCGCCCAGCAGTTTGAATGCACGGTCACACTGCCCTTGCTGGAGCGCACCACGATCGAGCTTCAGGCTTACACCACGACTCCCAGCATCCCCGGCGTGGGCGGTCTCCCCGGCGTGGGCAATGTCCAGCTGGCCAGCGGCGCCTCGGGCGCTTCCATGCTGGTCGTCCGGCTGGGCGACTGAGCGCGGCCATCATTCCGAACAGATAGAGAGAACAGGCTCCCGCCGGTTTTACCGGCGGGAGCCCTCGGTTTGCTGATAGAGCCTGCTGCCTTTCGATCGGGGCCGCTTTCTGCTTTTGCGAAGGCAGCATAGAGATTGATGAGCGTTTCCGTGTCGGGAGAACAGGCGTTAATATCTTCTTTTTCAAAGAGCACAGGAATATTTGAGGCTTGCAGTTTTCAAACTGTGTTAACCGCGTTGCAGGCTGTTTGGGAGAAGGCGGTGAGCGGCTGGGTTAGGATCGGGTCGATTTCACCCTTGCGGCAAAGAGGGGGCATCTTCCGGAGCTCTTGCCGTTTTTTAAGGGAGGGGCTGGCCCGGCGCTTTCGTATTATGATCCTCCGAACGCTGCCGCAAAGCAGGCCCGCGTCCAGGCTTTCCAGAGGAGCGGATTTCCCAAATACCCGCCGGAGACGCTCCGTCCCATACGCCTCGGGGCCGATGGCGTCCGGCTGTTTCGCGGCGAGGTCCAAGGCAGTCCGCCTGGCGGCGTCCTCATCCAGGGGGCTTCCTTGAGCAGCTCCGCCAGCTCCCGGCGGAGGGCCTGAATCGGTGTATTTTGCATGCTCCAGAATACGGGCCGCCAACTTTTTGTTCCAGGGCGTGTCCCCGTCATAGGCGGGACCGGCGTCACGCAGACGCCCTGCCAGGGCGGCAGACATTGGATTATCTCCTTATTGCGGGGGGTACGCCGGCAACGCGGCGGGGCAATTCTTTCAGCTCTGTTAGATTTGGGACAGATTCTGGACAGATTCCTGTGGTAACGTAAGCACCATGAAAGCCCCGCGGTCCCGCCGCGGCTTCCAATTCTTTGCCTTGGAGGTATTTCCATATGACGATTCTGGAAACCAAATCCCTTCGGAAGCACTACGGCTCCGGCGAGGCCGAGGTCCGCGCCCTGGACGGCGTGGATCTCCAGGTTGAAAAAGGCCAGTTTGCCGCCGTCGTCGGCACCTCCGGCTCCGGAAAATCCACCCTGCTCCACATGCTGGGGGGCCTGGACCGCCCCACCTCCGGCTCCGTCACCGTGGACGGGAAGGACATCTTCTCGTTGAAGGACGAGGCCCTCACCATCTTCCGCCGCCGGAAGATCGGCTTCGTCTTCCAGAACTACAACCTGGTCCCCGTCCTCAGCGTCTACGAGAACATCGTCCTGCCCATTCAGCTGGACGGCCGGAAGCCCGACGCCGCCTATGTGGACCAGATCATCGAGACCCTGGGCCTGGAGAAGAAGCTCCAAAATCTCCCCAACAACCTCTCCGGCGGCCAGCAGCAGCGGGTGGCCATCGCCCGGGCGTTAGCGGCCAAGCCCGCCATCATCCTGGCGGACGAGCCCACGGGCAACCTGGACTCCCGGACCAGTCAGGACGTCATGGCCCTCCTCAAAATCACCAGCCAGAAGTTTGCCCAAACCATCGTCATGATCACCCACAACGAGGAAATCGCCCAGACGGCGGACCGCATCATCCGCATTGAGGACGGGAAAATCCGTTCCTCCCGGACCACCGGGGAGGAGGGATAAGCCATGCTCCATGTCGCCAACAAGGGCTGCATCCGCCGTCTAGGCTTCCGGTCCATGAAAGCCGCCCGGACCCGGAACATTGTGGCGGTTCTCGCCATCGCCCTGACCACCGTGCTGTTCACGTCCCTCTTCACCATCGCCTCCTCCATCAACT
>CANPTW010000086.1 GCA_947577075.1 uncultured Oscillibacter sp.
GGACGAACTTGCCCGTGTTGAACGCCGCGTCCGCCAGCAGCAGGGACGCCGTCTTTGCGCCCTGGCCGCCCCGGCCGTGCCAGCGGATTTCTACGATGTCTTTCATGTATTGCTTTCTCCTTTCGTCTCGTTTACTTGCAGACGGCGATGATCTCGACCTCGCACAGGACCTGCTTGGGCAGTTCCTTCACCGCCACGCAGGAACGGGCGGGCTTGCCGGTGAAATACGTACCATAAATGCCGTTGAAGGCGGCGAAGTCCCCCATATCGGCCAGGAAGCAGGTGGTCTTGATCACGTCTTCAAAGCCCAGGCCGTTGGCCTCCAGGATGGCCTTAATGTTCTTGCAGGACTGCTCGGCCTGTTCCTCGATGGTGGTCCCCACCACGGCGCCGGTTTCCGGAGACAGGGGGACCTGGCCGGAGGCAAACAGGAAGCCGTTGGCCTTCATGGCCTGGGAATAGGGGCCGATGGCGGCGGGAGCGGCGGGGGTGCTGGTTACTTCGATCATTGCTGGATCACGTTCCTTTCTAATTGATTTCAACGAGCTGCGCAAAAGGTGTGCTGCTGTTTTAGAAAGGTCCCGAAGCCCGTTTTTCAGACCCCGGGGCCATTGTTTTCAGTATAACAAGAGAAAAAGAAAAAGTAAACACTTTTTCAAGACTTTAATATTATTTAACAAATAAAGCGACAAAAAAATGAGCGCTCAGAACGGCGGGCAGCAGGACTGCCCGCCGTTTGAACGAGAAATGTTACGCCAGGGGATCCAGCACGGCCTTGAAGTCGGCAATGATGTCCTCGGGGTCCTCCAGGCCGACGCTGACGCGGACCAGGCCCTCGGAGATGCCGGCGGCCTTCAGCTCCTCGGCAGTGTATGTAGAGTGCGTCATGGTGGCGGGATGCTCCACCAGGGTTTCGGCGTCGCCCAGGGAGACGGCCACGGTGCACAGCTCCAGCTTGTTCAGAGCGGCGGCGGTGGCGGCCTTGTCGGCCTTCAGCTCCAGGGAGATCATGCCGCCGGGCAGCTTCATCTGCTTCGCGGCGATCTCATGGCCCTCGAAGCTGTCCAGGCCGGGATAGTAGACCTTGGAAACGGCGGGGTGGGAGGCGAAGAACTCCGCCACCTTCCTGGCGTTGGCGCAGTGGCGCTCCATGCGGATGTCCAGCGTCTTCATGCCCCGGGCCATCAGGAACGCGTCAAAGGGACTCATGACCGCGCCGGTCAGGTCCTTCAGGCCGAACATACGGCACCGGCCCACGAATTCCTTGTCGCCGACGATGACGCCCGCGATGACGTCCCCGTGCCCGTTGAGGTATTTTGTGGCGCTGTGGACCACGGTGTTGGCCCCCAGCTCCAGGGGACGCTGGAGATACGGCGTGCAGAAGGTGTTGTCCACGATGACCCGGATATCGGACTTGAAGTCGTGCGCGGTCTTGGCAATGAGGGCGATGTCCAGGATTTTCAGAGTGGGATTGCAGGGCGTCTCGAAATAGACCACCTTGGTCTTGTCGGTCATGGCCTTTTTCAGGTTCTCGATATCGCTCAGGTCGGTGAGGGTGACCTTGACGCCGAACTGGGCCATGCCGTGCTCCAGCAGGGAGTAGGTGCAGCCGTACAGAGTCTCGTCCGCCACGATCTCGTCGCCGGCGACCACGGAGCTCCAAAGAGCGGTGGAGATGGCGCCCATGCCGGAGGCGGCCACCAGGGCGTCCTCGCCGCCCTCCAGGTCGGCCATCTTGGCTTCCACCAGGTTGGTGGTGGGGTTGCCCAGGCGGCTGTAAATGTAGCCCTCTTCCTTTCCGGCGAAGCGGGCGCCGCCCTGCTCCACGGACTCAAACTCGAAGGTGGAGGTCTGATAGATGGGGGCGCACAGGGAACCGGCGGCATTTTGAACCTTGCCGGTGTGGATCTGGCGCGTGGCGAAACCCTTGTTCTTACAGTTCATAATGGTTTACCTTCCTTTCTTTTTTGCACCGCTGCACGCCGATTTTTGCTGGGAAAAGTTGGAGTTCACTTTTTCCGCTATTGAATGCCTTCCGGCGGCCGGCGGCGGGCGGTGGGGTGAGAGTGTGGAGAGATGGGTTGAACAGCGGAATTACGGTAATGTTGACCAGGGACCAAAGAGCGGCGCTTTGGTTTTTTGTCAACTTCCAATAGTTATCATACCATTTTTCCCGCTGAGGTGTTAGTATGAGTTTCTGAGGATTTGTTAGCGCTTTAAGTGATAGCCATTTGACATTTCAAAAAAAGTGCTCTATAATACACTTGGGATTTTGAAAAGCCGCCGCCCCGGTCCCATGGCTGGGACGGCAGGACCGGACGTTCGCTTTTCCGCCAGAACACGGCCCGCCGCCCGCCGGAGCAGGGGCGGCCGCCCCTGCCCGAACCTCCGGGCGCGGGGCGATCCGGAGGCGCTATGACGTTTCAGCAGCTGACCTATGTGGTAGAGATATCCAAATGCGGGTCCATCAACAAGGCCGCCAACAAGCTGTTTCTCTCCCAGTCGGGCATTTCCACCGCCATTCGGGAGCTGGAGGAGGAGCTGGGCATCCAGTTCTTCATCCGGAGCAACCGGGGCGTGGAGTTCACGCCGGACGGGCGGGAATTCCTGGGATACGCGGCGTCCCTGCTGGAGCAGAAGCAGTGGATCGAAACCCGCTACGGCGAGGCCCGGAACGCCGCCCCGGCCACGCATCTTTCCGTTTCCTCCCAGCGCTATCCCTTTACCGAGGACGCGTTTTTGGAGCTGCTGCAGGCGCCGGAGGCCAACCGCTATCATTTCTCCATCCGGGAGGTGGATATGGACGCCGTGATTGACGACGTATATGACCACCGGGCGGATATCGGCGTCATCTGCCTGACGGAGCTGACGGAGAAAATGATTTTTCGCTTCCTGGATTCCAGGGCCCTGGTGTTTCACGAGGTGGCGGTGGTGGGGCCCTGCGTCTACGTCCGGAAGGAGCACCCCCTGGCGGAACGGGCGGAGGTCACGGAGGGGGACCTGGCGGGCTATCCCTATGTGTCCTTTGAGCGGGAACAGGGCGTGGCGGTGGACTTCTCCGAGGAATACAGGATGCTGTCCTTGAAAAAGCCCGCCCGGCAGATCCGGGTGAACAGCCGCGGAGCCATGATGCGGGTGCTGTCTTACACCGACGGCTTTACCACCGGAAGCGGGCTGATCACGAAGAGCAGCGGCTACCGGAAAATCGTCACCCTGCCCCTGGCGGAGAAGAGCGGCATCCGCATCGGCTGGATCGCCCTGAAGGGGAGCAAGCTCTCCGCCCAGGCGGAGCGGTTTTTAAAGCTTTTGGAGAAGAACATCCTGGAGTCCATCGAGTTTACAAACAAGGCCCGGCAGTCCCTGAAGGAGGAGACTCTATGAGAGAGAATGGGACTGCCGGGCGGAGAGGAAACCGTGCTGTTTAGAGGAAGCGCGCCGGGGAACCGGCGCGCTTTCGGGCGGTATCAGACCGTGTGCTCCTTCTCGGCCTCCAGCAGGGCCTTCTTGGCGGCCACGCCGGACTCGGCGACGTCATACTCCCAGTTCCAGGGGTCCTTTTTACAGGTGCCGTCGGCGAAGGGGACGAAGATGGACGCGATGCCCACGATGGCCAGCACCCAGCAGTACCACAGGTTGGGGATGATATCGGTGGGGTTGATGGCCACGCCGTAGGCGGTGGTCAGGGCCGCGGCGGACAGCAGCTGCGCGCCGTAGGGGATGATGCCCTGGAACACGCAGGAGAACACGTCCAGCAAAGAGGCGGTCCGGCGGGGATCCACCTTGTACTCGTGGCTGATTTCCTTGGCCATGCTGCCGCTGAGGACGATGGCCACGGTGTTGTTGGCCGTGGCGCAGTCGGCCAGGGAGACCAGGGCGGCAATGCCCACCTGGGCGGATTTGTTGCCCTTCATCATGCCCCGGAGGCTGTTGATCAGCCAGTTGATGCCTCCGTTATGGGTGACCATTTCGCCCATGCCGCCGCAGAACAGCGTCAGGAAGAAGACCTCGTTCATGCCGGTGAAGCCGCTCCAGATGGCCTGGGCGAAGCCGAAGATGTCCAGGGAGGCGGTGGCGATGCCCACCAGGCCGGCCACGAAGATGCCGATGGTCAGCACCAGGAACACGTTCATGCCGATGAG
>CANPTW010000087.1 GCA_947577075.1 uncultured Oscillibacter sp.
GCAACCGCCTGGCAAACTATAATGTGAACATTCTGGACATCTCCCAGACCATCCTTCAGGGGGCCTTCACCATGGTCATGGCCGTGGACGTCAGCGCCTCCACCGCCAGCTTCGGCGAGCTGGGCCGGGGACTCGACGATCTGGGGGCGGAGATGGGGCTCTCCATCCGCATCCAGCGGGAGGAGATTTTCGACGCCATGCACAACATTTAAGGGGAGGGCCGCGCCGTGCTGAATCAGAAGGAAATCCTCTCTACCATTGAAATGATCGACCAGCAGCACCTGGACATCCGCACCATCACCATGGGCATCTCCCTGCTGTCCTGCTGCGACCCGGACCCCGGGCGGGCCTGCGGCAAGATCTATGAGAAGATCTGCCGCTACGCGGAGAAGCTGGTAAAAACCGGGCAGGACATTGAGGACGAGTTCGGCATCCCCATTGTCAACAAGCGCATTTCCGTCACCCCCATGGCCATGGTGGCCGGAGCCAGCGAGACGGAGGACTATGTCCCCTTCGCCCTGGCCCTGGACCGGGCCGCCCAGAGCTGCGGCGTCAACTTCATCGGCGGCTATTCCGCCCTGGTTCAAAAGGGCATGACCCTGGCCGACGAGAAGCTCCTCCGCTCCATTCCCGAGGCCCTCTCCCGGACGGAGCTGGTCTGCTCCTCCGTCAACGTGGGGTCCACCCGGGCGGGAATCAACATGGACGCCGTGGCCCTCATGGGCCGGATCGTGAAGGAAACCGCCGAGGCCACCGCCGACCGGGACGGCCTGGGCTGCGCCAAGCTGGTGGTCTTCTGCAACGCCGTGGAGGACAATCCCTTCATGGCCGGGGCCTTCCACGGCGCCGGAGAGGCGGAGAAAGTGATCAACGTGGGCGTCTCCGGCCCCGGCGTTGTTCACCACGCCCTGCAGGCCGTGAAGGGGCAGCCCCTGGACGTGGCGGCGGAAACCATCAAAAAGACGGCCTTCCGGGTGACCCGGATGGGCCAGCTGGTCGCCCAGGAGGCCAGCCGCCGGCTGGGCGCCCCCTTCGGCATCGTGGATCTGAGCCTGGCGCCCACTCCCGCCGTGGGGGACAGCGTGGCCCGCATCCTGGAGGAGCTGGGCCTGGAGGTCTGCGGGACCCACGGCACCACGGCGGCGCTGGCCATGTTGAACGACGCGGTGAAGAAGGGGGGCGTCATGGCCTCCTCCAGCGTCGGGGGCCTCTCCGGGGCCTTCATCCCCGTCAGCGAGGACGAGGGCATGATCGCCGCCGCCCGGGCCGGGGCCCTTTGCATCGACAAGCTGGAGGCCATGACCTGCGTGTGCTCCGTGGGGCTGGACATGATCGCCATCCCCGGGGACACCCCGGCGGAGACGATCTCCGCCATCATCGCGGATGAGGCGGCCATCGGCATGGTGAACAACAAGACCACTGCCGTGCGCATCCTCCCCGCCCCGGGGAAGGGCGTGGGGGGCACCATCGAAATGGGCGGCCTGCTGGGCAGCGCCCCGGTGATGCCGGTACACCCGGAGTCCTCCGCCGCCTTCATCCGGCGGGGCGGGCGCATCCCGGCGCCCCTGCACAGCCTGCGGAACTGAAGGAAAAAGCCCGCCCCATAAGGGGCGGGCTTTCAGAGTGTCAAAAAATGGTGAAACCTTCTTCGACGGGAAGGAAGAGCGTTACGAGAGGAACCCAGGAGGGGTTCCTTTCGTTTTCAATCATAAGTTTTTCGGAGCTTTTTAAAGGTCCGAAAAACTTGCTCAGGCTGGCGAAAATACTTTTTCGACAGCCTGAAAGCCCGCCCCACAAGGGGCGGGCTTTCGTTTCGATCTTCAACGAGGCAATATGGAGGGTACGGCCGCCGTTTCCGGGGGCCGTCATATCGTCAACGGGCCCGGGGCCCGATACGCGGAAAAAGAAAAATCCACGCCGACGGCGTGGCTTCCGGTTTTCAGCGCTCGCTGTGAGTCCAAGGCTCATCCAGAAAGATCATGTCGTCCAAATCGTCGGGTAAAGCTTGTGTAAATACTTTCATGCTGATAATCTCCTTTCTCTTGCTGCATTGGAAAGAGTATAACACATTGGGTTACATAATGCAAGAACTTTTTTCTGTTTTCCATAAATTTTATCCGGCCGTCTCGACGGAATTCGGCAGGCCGCCCTAAGGTCGGCCTTTCAGGGGCGCTGCGCACGAAGTTTTCTGTATCCCGCGGGCGTTCTTTGTGTATTTTTCCTCTCGCCAGGGAAAGACTTCCTGTGCTATACTATTTATAATAGCCGGAGAATTTGGAAACGGCGGCCGCCGACCCGGAATTCCGGGCTCCGCCTGAGGAAACCCCCCGGGGCGTTTGGTCCCGCCGGAATCCTCCGGTAATCCATCCGGGTGTTTCCGCCGTTTACCGGCGTGGGAGGGCCTATGGCAAGACATTCCAAGCGCCGGCGGGTCCGGCGGAGGGTATTCCTTCTGCTGGCGCTGGCGGCTCTCGCGGCGCTTTATGTCCGCTGGAGCAACACGGCCCTGGAGACGGCGGAGTTTTCCCCCGTTTTCCGGGACCTGCCCCGGGGCTTTGACGGCTGCCGGGCGGTGGTGCTGGGGGATTTCCATTCCTCCCGTTTCGGCGGGGGGAACCAACGGCTTCTGGAGGCCGTGGAGGCTCAGGAGCCGGAGTATATCTTCCTGGTGGGGGACCTGCTGGACGCCTTCCGGGAGGTGCCGGAGGGCTACGCCGCGGAGACGGCGGCGGGGCTGTCGGCCATCGCCCCCACGTATTACGTCACCGGGAACCACGAGTGGGCCGTGGGGGATGTGCCGGAGCTGAAAAAAAACCTGGAGGACCAGGGCGTGACGGTGCTGAGCAACGAGTTTGTGACCCTGGAGCGGGGCGGGGACACGGTGGTCCTGGCGGGGATCGACGACCCCAACGGCTACGCGGATCAAACGCCCCCGGAGGCGGTGGCGGCGGCGGTGTACGAGCAGCGGGGGGACCCCTTTTGGATCCTGCTGGCCCACCGGAACGACCACTTTCCGGAGGAGTACAGCCTGCTGGGCGCGGACCTGGTGGTTTCGGGCCACGGCCATGGGGGCCTGATCCGCCTGCCCTTTACCGACGGCCTGGTGTCCACGGACCGGACCTTTTTCCCCTCCTACACGGCGGGGCTGTACGCGGAGCACGGTTCGGCGCTGTTCGTCACCCGGGGGCTGGGGAACAGCGGGTCCACGTTCCGCCTCTTCAACCGCCCGGAGGTGGCGGTGCTCACTCTGCGGAGGGGCTGAACGGCTCCTCCCCCAGGGCGTTGGAGCGCTGAAAGCCGGCCCGGAGGCCGTAATAAAAGGAGTAAAGACTGCGGGCAGCCAGGGGGCTGCCGCCCAGGTAGTCCGGCCACTCTTCCTGCTCGGGGATTATGACGGTCCCGTAGGAAAGGTCTTCGACAATTTGGGGGATTTCGGTCATACTGCCAGTCTCCGTTTCACGTATAATTAGGTATGGTTTAATATTATCACGCAAATTTAGGTGTGTCAAGGGTGAATTATGGAATTTTCAGAAAAGTTGAAGATGCTGCGAAAAGAGCTGCACATGTCCCAGCCTGCCGTTGCGGCGGAAATGGGGCTTTCGATGCGTGGGTATCAAAATCTGGAATTGGGCACAGAGCCCCGGTACAGTTCCCTTTTGCGTGTTGCTGAGTTCTACGACGTCTCGGTGGACTGGCTGATGGGCCGGACGGAGAACCGGCGGGCCCACCGGGGGTAAGGGGCTGGTTCCCAGGCTTCGCCCTTGCGGGCGGGGTGGGGTTTTCCGGCCCTTCGGGCGGGGAGGATTGCAGCTATGATGATAGCTGGGCAATGCACCCCCCATTCTCTCTTTTGCGA
>CANPTW010000088.1 GCA_947577075.1 uncultured Oscillibacter sp.
CGTAGAAGATGCCCCGCAGGGGCAGGCCGATCTCCTGGGGCTCGTTGAGGAACTCCTGGGCCAGGTCGCTGTTGGCGAAGGCCCACCAGTGGTCCCGGTTCTCGAAGGTGTAGGGGATGGAGAGGAGCATGGACTTCTTCGCGCCGTAGCTGGTCAGGGCGAAGGCGGAAATCCGGCTCATGTCGATGGAGTCGTCCCCGCCCACGATGGCGTCCAGCACGTCGTTCTCAGAGCCCAGGACGCCGCTGTCCCGGACGTCGATGGTGATGGAGCCGCCGGACTTTTCCTCCACCAGGCGCTTGAACTCGCTGGCGGTCTGGCCCACGATGGTATCCAGGGGGTTGACCTCGGCGTAAACCAGGGTCACCTTGGGGTCGCCGGCCGCGTCGCCGGAATCACCGGAGCCGCTGTCGGCGGGGGCGGAGCTTCCGCTGTCGGCCGGGGGAGCGGACTGCTGGCCGCCGGAGCCGCCGCCGCAGGCGGCCAGACTCAGGACCATGACCAGTGCAAGAAGTACGGAAAGCATCTTTTTCATCTTGGTATCCTCCTAATTGATTTGGTGAGTAGGGATTTTGGAAGCGCTGCTCTTAACGTATGTCCACTGTACCACATTTTTCTTTATTCGTCTACTAGTATACTAGTCAAAAGTCAGCGGCCTTTTTTGGTGCTATCCTACAAAGCTGCGGGAATTTCAACGGAGTGTCTTGCCTAAAATGTGCACTTTGTATTATAGTAATGTGAAAATTCCCGAGAGGCCCCAGCAAAGGAGGACGCCTGCATGAAGAAAGAAGCCATACTGGTCCCGGCGAAAATTACCCGGGACGTATTCCGCCGCTTCGCCTATTTTGACGCGTTTTACCATCAGAAGCACTGGCAGCGCCCGCTGGTCTTTGCGCTGCTCATGTCCGCCTTTTCCGTTCCCTGCTTCCTCCTGCGGGACCGGAGGGAGGGGGCGGTCCTGCTGGGAGGGGCCCTGCTGGCCGTCGGGCTGGGACTTCCCCTGGCCTATCTGCTGAGCTTTTCCCTCTCCCTGCGGCGGCAGATGAAACGGATGGACCTGAGCGGAGCGCGGATTGCCTATACCCTGCGGTTGGAGCCCGGCGGTATCCATGTCGCCGCCGGAGCGGAGGCGGCGGATTATCCCTGGGAGACGGTCCACATGGCCTATCGTGTCTCCGGCTGCGATTATCTATATGTAAGCGCCGGCCGGGCCTACCTGCTGCCCCACGGGCCCTCCGCGGAGAAGGTCTGGACCCTGCTCCAAAGCGCGCTGCCGCCGGAGAAGCTGAAATCCCTTCAAGTTTAGGAAATCTGTACAAGATTCACCCTCAAATTTTTTCACCCTCCCATCTTGCTTTCTAGTATGCAAGTATTATAATAGACGTAGGCTTTCCTTTCTGCTCTTAACGTAAATACGATGGATTCCATCATAAGCAAAAGGAGATCGCCATGGATCAAATCCTGAAAACCGTATCCAACATCGGCATCATCCCCGTCATCGCCATTGAAGACGCCGCCAAGGCCGTCCCCCTGGCACGGGCGCTGACCGCCGGGGGCCTTCCCGCCGCCGAGGTCACCTTCCGCACCGCCGCCGGGGAGGAGGCCATCCGTCAGATCGCCCAAAACTGCCCCGAGGTCCTGGTGGGCGCGGGCACCGTGCTGAACCTGGACCAGTGCGGCCGGGCCCTGGCCGCCGGGGCGAAGTTCATCGTCTCCCCGGGGTATAACGAGGCCCTGGTAAACTACTGTATTGAGAAGGGCGTCCCCGTGTTCCCCGGCTGCGTCAACGCCTCCGACATGACCCGGGCCGTCAACGCCGGGCTGAAGGTGGTCAAGTTCTTCCCGGCGGAGCAGTCCGGCGGCGTGGCCTTCCTGAAAGCCCTGGCCCCGGTCCTGCCCCTGAATTTCATGCCCACGGGAGGCGTGAACACCAAGAACCTGATGGACTACCTGTCGTTCGACCGGATTGCCGCCTGCGGAGGGACATGGATGGTCAAGAAGGACCTGATCGAAGGGGAGAAGTGGGAAGAAATTACCGCCATCTGCAAGGACGCCGTGAAGACCATGCTGGGCTTCGAGCTGCGGCATATCGGCATCAACTGCGCCGATGAGGAAGAGGCCATGGAAACCTCCCGGGCCTTTTCCGCCGTGTTCGGCATGGCCCAGAAGGTCGGCAATTCCTCCGTCTTTGCCGGGACCGCCGTTGAGTGCATGAAGGCTCCCTATCTGGGGAAACACGGACACATTGCCATCGGGACCAACAGCGTGGACCGGGCGGTCTATCACCTGGGCCTGGAGGGCGTGGAGTTCGACGAGTCCACCCGGAAGACCGACGCCAAGGGGCGGACTACGGCAATCTACCTTGAGGACCGGCATAACAGCTTCGGCGGCTTTGCCGTGCATCTGGTGCAGAAATAAGGAGGGGAACTTCATGGCAAACGTCATTACCTTCGGCGAGCTGATGATCCGGCTCCAGCCCTACAACTACGAGCGCTTCGTCCAGGCGGACCACCTGGAGTTCAGTTTCGGCGGCGGCGAGGCCAATGTGGCCGTCTCCCTGGCCAACTATGGCCTGGACGCCGCCTACGTCACCAAGCTCCCCGCCCACGCCATCGGCCAGGCGGCGGTGAACTCCCTGCGGCGCTACGGCGTGGACACCAGCATGATCGTCCGGGGCGGCGACCGGGTGGGCATCTACTTCAACGAGAAGGGTGCCTCCCAGCGGGGCAGCGTCTGCATCTACGACCGGGCCCACTCCGCCATTCAGGAGGCCACTACCGCCGACTTCGACTGGGACAAAATCTTTGACGGCGCCGAGTGGTTCCACTTCACCGGCATCACCCCGGCTCTGGGGCCCAATGTAGTTGACATCTGCCGGGAGGCCTGCAAGGCCGCCAAGGCCAAAGGCGTCAAGATCTCCTGCGACCTGAACTATCGGGGCAAGCTCTGGACCCGGGAGCAGGCCCGGTCCGCCATGAGCGACCTGTGCCAGTACGTGGACGTCTGCATCTCCAACGAGGAAGACGCCAAAGACGTCTTTGGAATTGAGGCCGAAGCCACGGATATCACCGCCGGAGAACTGAACCGAGAGGGCTACAAGTCCGTTGCCAAGCAGCTGGCGGACAAGTTCGGCTTCGAGAAGGTGGCCATCACCCTCCGGGAGTCCCATTCCGCCTTCGACAACGGCTGGAGCGCCATGCTCTACGACGTTGCTTCCGGCGAATACTGCTTCTCCAAGAAGTACGAGCTCCACATCATCGACCGGGTGGGCGGCGGCGACAGCTTCGGCGGCGGCCTGATCTACTCCCTGCTGACGGGGAAGAGCACCCAGGCGGCGGTGGAGTTCGCCGTGGCGGCCTCCGCCCTGAAGCACTCCATCGAGGGCGACTACAACATGGTCACCGTCTCCGAGGTGGAGAAGCTGGCCGGCGGCGACGGCTCCGGGCGCATCCAGCGATAACATTCGAAGAAAAGGAGGGGCGCGGTCCAGGAAAGTGGATTCCCGGACCGCGCTGTTTATGGATATGAAAGCCTTTATGGACAAGGATTTCCTGTTGGAAACCGAAACCGCGAAGCATCTATATCATGACTATGCCGCCAAAATGCCTCTGGCGGACTATCACTGCCATATCTCCCCCCGGGAGATTTATGAGGACCGCCGGTTTGACAACCTCGTGGAGGTGTGGCTTGGCGGGGAGAACCCCGACGGCACCTACTTCGGCGACCACTACAAGTGGCGGCTCATGCGCT
>CANPTW010000089.1 GCA_947577075.1 uncultured Oscillibacter sp.
GCCAGCGGCGCTCGCCCCCCGCCACCATGGGGGCGGAGATGGCCATGCCCTCCGGAATGTTGTGCAGGCCGATGACCGCCGCCATGGTCCAGCCCTGGCGCATCGTGCCGCCGATGAAGGACGCGCCGATGACCATGCCCTCGGGCACGTTGTGCAGGGCGATGGCGGCCGCCATCACCAGCCCCGCCAGCACCAGCCCGCCGGTGGGGCGGCCCCGGTCCAAAAGCGCGTTCAGCCCCGCCGTGACGGCGCAGCCCAAAAAGACGCCCAGGGCCACCAGATCCATGGCCCCCGGAGCGGCGGCCTCGGTCAAAAGGCCGAAGCAGGAAACCGACACCATCACCCCGGCGGCAAAGCTCAAAAGCAGGCTGGCCTCCCGGCCGGAGTCCCGGCGGAACAGGGTGGCCAGGGCGCCGCCCAGCCCGGTGCCGCCGATGCCGGCGGCGGCGGTGACCAGCAGGGTCGTCCACAGGCCCATTGTCATACTACTCAAATGTTTTGCCCTCCCATTCGTAAGCGATACCCTAACAAGTTTATTATAACACCCTATTCCCCGCCTGTCCAGAAAATGTCGGCCCCAAGGGGAAAAACATCCGGGCCCCGTTTGAAACGCGGCGGACCGGGCGGAGTCCCGGGAAATTTTCCGCCCCGCCTGACCCGGAAGCTTCGAAGCACCGGATCCGGCTGCGCGGAAAACGAGAGGAACCCGGATGGGTTCCTCTCGCAGTTCCCGTTCTTCCCGTGGAGCGGGGTTCCCGTCCTTGGCCGGGTCCCCTTTCCCGCGGTCCGGCCGGCGCGCCCTTTCTCAAGCGGGCGGGCTTTCCGGCGCCCCGCGTTCCGCCGAGGCCGCCAGCTCCACATGCAGCAGCCTTGCCGCATCCTCCACCGAGACGTACAGCGTCCCGTTCCAGAGGAACCCCTTCGTGCGAAGCTGTCCCCCGCTCTCCAGGGTCAAAATCTGCCGGAGGGCCTTGGCGTCGGAAAACTGCTCATAACCGGAGGGCACCGCCGCCTCCCGCCCCTCCCGGGACCCGGGGGACATTTCCGCGTCATGCTCCGTCCGGCCGCCGGAGGCGCCATAGACCTTCAGCTCCGGAAAACTCTCTTGGAGAAGCGGAAGCGGCACGTAGCAGGTCCCGTCCAGCGTCCTGGCGGGCCAGTCCAGGGGATTCCCGCCCAGGGTCAGCAGGCCCGTGAAAAGCTCCGTCGTCAGGGGCGCGGCCTCCCGGAGGCTGCACAGCGCCACGGCAATGTCCCCCCGGGTGGTGTAGGGCGTGAGAATCTGGGAGAGGTCCCCCGGGGTGAAGGAAAATGTCCGGTCCTCCAGGCCCATGTACAGCAGCAGGGCCGAGAGGACGGCCTGGGCGTCCTCCCCGGAAATCCACCGGTCCGGATAGAAGCAGTTTTCCTCCGTCTCCGGCAGCAGTCCGGCGGAGCGGGCGGTCATAACAGCGTTGTAGTACGGGTGGTCCGGGGGCACATCGTAAAAGGGGGCGGTCTTCTCCTCCCATCCGGCAAAGCCGTAAAGGTCCGTCACCGTCTTCAGGAACTCCCCCCGGCTCATGCCCGCCCTGGGGGAAAAGGTGTGGCTGCTGGTGCCCTTCATGATTCCGGCGGCCACGACCTCCTCAATGGCCTCCTTCGCACCCTGATAGCGTCCCAGGTCCACAAAGCCCGTCAGCTCCAAAGGCTCCCGGCTTGCGTAGGCGGGAACCGCGTAGCCGTGGAGCCGGGGATCGTCCAGGCGGTATTGGTTGACCGTGACATAGTCGCCGGGCTCGATCTCCGGGATGCGGGCCTCCGAAACCTCTTCCGCGGGGTAATCCAGGCGGGCGGTCAGGGCGTTGCCCTCCACAGTGAACAGCGTCCCGTCCTCCACATACAGCACCAGGCCGACATGGTGAATCCTGCCGGAGCTGTTGTAAAAAAGAACCAGATCCCCCTGAAGCGGCGTGTATGTACCGCCCCGGGCGGCGCTGCTGCGGTAGCGGCCCAGGGCCGTGAAGGCCCGGCAGTGCCGGGCGCAGTTGACGGAGCGGGGGAACGCCTCCTCCGACACCCCCGCCTCGTCGGCGCACCAGGAGACAAACATGTCGCACCAGTAGCCGTGGGGATAGCCGTACCGCACGCCGAAGGGGGTAAACTCATCCTCCCCCTCCGTGAAGCCCATCTGTTTCAGAGCCTGGGCCACCACCCGCCCCGACTGGGACAGCTCCCCGGCTTCTGCCGCCCGGGCGGGCGCCAGAAGCAGCGCAAGGGCAAGCAGGGCGGAAGGAAGCGCTTTTCGAACGTCAAGCATCTCAGCATCACATCCCATCAACAAGCATTCAGGGCCCGTTCTCATGAGCCCCAGGTTTTTTACAGAAGCAGTATAGCACATCCGGCCAAATCTGACAAGTTCCGACAGGCGCGCCCGCAGTTTTTCCCCCGCAGGGCCGCCGCCGGTGAAGCGGCGGAGCCCCCGGAGCCGGGTTTTACCCGCGTCCCATCCATGCTTGCTGAATTAAATCGGGCCGCGCGTGAAAAGACGCGGCGAAACCCTTGGCAGCCCAGGGACCAACCTGATGCCAAGGGTTTCCTTCCGGCGCAGCCGCGCATTCCCCGCCCCTTCGGCCCCGAATCCAGCGAAGCAAATCGGGGCCGAACGCGAAGAAATTCCCGTCAGAGTGCAGTTTCCGCCGCAAGGCGGAAACGGAACGGTGACGGGAATTTCCGAGTTGGCGCGGAAGGAGGGATTTGAACCCTCGCGCCGGTTTTATCCAGCCTACTCCCTTAGCAGGGGAGCCCCTTCGGCCACTTGGGTACTTCCGCGGATCCTGATTCTTTTGAAAAGTTGGCGGAGAGAGTGGGATTCGAACCCACGGGCACTTGCGCGCCGCCGGTTTTCAAGACCGGTTCCTTCAACCACTCGGACATCTCTCCACTTAGAAGGCGCCGTCTCTTGAACACGCATAATATCATAGCATACCCCTCCCCCTTTGTCAATACAATTTTATGCCAAACATCCCCAAACCTCTCCCCCTGCCTTAAAAGCGCTTCCTGCGGGCGCCGCATCCAAAGCTTCTCCGCCCTTCCCTAGGGTCTGTTCACATAAGGCAAGGCGCTTCGGCGCGGGAATTCTGACGGATTTCAGGACAAAGCGGCCCGGTCCCGGGGCCGCGATGCCGCGGGACGGCGCTGCGGCCCCCTGGCCGGCGGCTGAACAGAAGCCTTTTCTTCAGCCGCAGTAGCCGCATCCCCGTCCCGTCCGGTACATGGCCCCCGCCTCCGGCGTTACGCCGTTGATTCGCAGCAGCTCCTCCACCGTCACAAACCAATAGCCCTCCTCCTGCAGCCGGTCCACCACCCGCAGCGCCGCGTCCACCGACGTGG
>CANPTW010000090.1 GCA_947577075.1 uncultured Oscillibacter sp.
CAGGGGCGGGCTCCTCGGCGGGGACAGGCTCCTCCACAGGGACGGGCTCCTCGGCAGGGACAGGCTCCTCTACAGGGGCGGGCTCCTCGGCGGGGACAGGCTCCTCCACAGGGACGGGCTCCTCGGCGGGGGCGGGCTCCTCCACAGGCGCAGATTCTTCAACGGGGGCGGGCTCCTCGGCAGGCATCTCCGCCGCCCGGCGGGTGTCGGTGGGAATGGGCCAGGCCTGGCCGGTGATGGTGGCGTAAATGCGCAGATACTCCCTGGCGCTCCGGGCCCAGCTGAAATCGCAGGACATGGCCCGCTGGCGCAGGCGGCTGAAGACGTCGGGATAGTCCTTGTAAAGGTACACGGCTTCCCGGATCACATGGAGCATGTCGCCGCTGGAGTAGTTGGCAAAGCTGAAGCCGTTTCCGGCGTCCCGCCAGGACTCGCAGGGCTGAACGGTGTCCTTCAGGCCGCCGGTCTCCCGGACGATGGGCACCGTGCCGTAACGCATGGCGATCATCTGGCTCAGGCCGCAGGGCTCGCTCTTGGAGGGCATGAGGAAGAGGTCCGCGCCGGCGTAAATGGCCATGGACAAATCCTCGTTGTAATCCATGCGCACGGACATCCGGCCGGGATACTGCTGGGCCGCCCAATGGAAGAACTCCTCATACCGCTGGTCGCCCGTCCCCAGGACCACCAGCTGCATCGGGAGCTCCATCATATCATGAAGCACTTCGCAAATCAAGTCCAAACCCTTGTGGGAGACCAGGCGGCTCACCATGGCCACAATGGGGGTGTGGGGCTCCTCCCGCAGGCCGACCATCCGCTGCAGCTCGGCCTTGCAGTCGTCCTTGCCGGCCATGTCCTCCAGGGAGAAGTTTTTCAGAATGCGCCCGTCGGTCCGGGGATCGTAGAGCTTCATGTCGATGCCGTTCAGCACGCCGGAAAGCTTGTTGGAGCACTGGCGCATCACGCCCTCCATCCGGTGGGCGAAATAGGGCATTTTCAGCTCGTTGGCATAGGTGGGGGAAACCGCGTTGACCGCGTCGGCGCAGAGGATGGCGCCCTTGAGGAGGTTGGCGTCCCCGTCCAGAAGGATGGTGCCGTCCTTGGCCCAGCCGGCGTCCAGGCCGAAGAGCTCACCCAGGACATAGGGGTTGTAGCGGCCCTGGTATTCAATGTTATGGATGGTGACCACGGTTTTGATGGAGCGGTAGCGGTCCTCGCGGACGCCGTCGTCCTTCAGGTAAATGGGAACCAGGGCGGACTGCCAGTCGTTGCAGTGGACGACCTCGGGCCAGAACTTGAAATGGTCCATCATCCGCACCACGGCCCGGGAGAAGAAGGCGAAGCGCTCGCCGTCGTCGGCCTGGCCGTAGAGCGTGCCCCGGCTGAAATACTGCTCGTTGTCCAGGAAGTACCAGGTCACACCGTCCTTCTCCATGGAGAAAAGGCCGCAGTAGCTGTGGCGCCAGGCCAGGTCCACGTAATCATAGCACTCAAAGTTCAGCTGGCTTCCAAAACGGTCCCGGACCCGCTCGTAGAGGGGCAGGACCACGGCCACCTCGGCGCCCTGCTCCGCCAGGGCGGGGGGCAGGGAGCCCGCCACGTCGGCGAGGCCGCCGGTTTTGCAGAAGGGGACCGCTTCGCTGGTCACATACAGAATTTTCATACACTTACTCCTTTTCATATCATCCCCGGCACTTGGCCGAAGACCCGCGGGGTCCGGGGGATCGGCAGCAGAGAGGACCGCCGGAACGGCGCGCTGCCTGTATTATAGCAAATGGAGAGGCCCTGGTCAATCCGGCCTTTCAGGACCTGCGTTTCCAATCATAAAAGGGGGACGAGGACGCCCCCCTTTTATGGAAGTTTATACCCTGCTTCCCTTTGCCAGGACAATGGGATAGGTGGCGTGGCCCATCAGGGTGCGGCCCTGAAGGACCTCCACATCCTTGTCGGCGATGATGTAGCTGAGCTGCGCGTCCTTCCGGACGATGGAATCCTTGAAGATCACGCAGTTGCGCACCACCGCGCCGGCCTCCACCGTGACGCCGGGGAAGAGGATGGAGTTTTCCACCACGCCCTCAATGGAACAGCCGTCGCCGAAGAGGGAGTTGACGCACTTGCCGCCGGAGCCGATATAAATGGAGCTGAGGTCCGCGTTTTTGGCCCGGATGGGGCGCTGGGCGCAGAACAGGTCCGCCCGGATGGCGGGGTCCAGCAGCTGCATGCTGCGGTCGTAATACTCCTGAACGGAGCGGATCTGGGCGGCGTAGCCCTTCCAGATGTAGCTCTGGATATTCAGCTCGCCCTTCCGGGCCTGAAGCACGTCGCCCCGCCAGCTGAGCTGGTCCTTGGCGGCGCAGTCGTCCACCAGCTCCAAAAGCAGCTTCTTGGACACCACATAGGTTCCCAGGCCCCGGAGACCCCTCGGCGTGTGGGGGCAGAGGAACACCTCCGTGACCCGGCCATTCCCGTCCGGCTGGAAGTAGGTTCCGTCGTCGGTCATGAAGCTGTCGTTGGCGCAGACGGCGGTGATGTCCGCGCCGGATTTCAAGTGGCTCTCAAAAATCTCGCCCAGGGGCAGGTTGGCCACCAGGTCGCCGTCGATCATGACCACGTAATCCTGGCGAATCTCCTCCAGATAGGTCCGCACGGCGGTCAGGGCCTCGATGTGGCCCCGGTAGGGCATGGCGCCCCAGTCGCCCTTGTAGTTGAAGGGGGGCAGCAGCCGCAGGCCGCCCCGCTTGCGGCTCAGGTCCCAGTCCTTGCCGGTGCCCAGGTGGTCCAGCAGGCTCTGGTAATGTCCGTGAAGAACGATGCCCACGTCGGTGGCCCCGGCGTTGACCAGGTTGGAAAGGGCGAAGTCTACCGCCCGGAACCGCCCGCCGAAGGGGATGGAGGCGGAGGAGCGGATAGAGCCCAGCTCCTGTAGGTCGCCGCGGCGCTCATAGGCGAAAATAATTCCATGCAGTCCGTTCATTTGGACACCTCCTCACCGTTGCGGCTCAGCATGATACCCGCTCTGGCGTTTTTGCCCTCGGGCAGCTCGCAGCCCGGGGCCAGCACCGTCAGGCCCCAGCCCTGGGGCGTATTTTCCGGTGTGCCGCCCACGTGGCAGCCCTTGCCGATCTTGCAGCCCTCGCCCAGGATGGCGTATTCCACCACCGCGCCGGGCTCCACCACCACGCCGGGG
>CANPTW010000091.1 GCA_947577075.1 uncultured Oscillibacter sp.
TGGTCTGTACATATCAGGCCATTTCCGGCGCGGGCAAGACCTTTGAGCGCTGGCCGGAGATGGTGGACAACTGCATCCCCTACATCGGCGGCGAGGAGGAGAAGAGCGAGCAGGAGCCCCTGAAGCTCTGGGGCTCCCTGCAGGACGGGAAAATCGTCAGCGCCGCCGGCCCGGCCATCACGGCCCAGTGCTTCCGGGTGGCCTGCCAGGACGGCCATATGGCGGCGGTATTCGTGAAATTCCGGGAGGGCGGAAAGCCCTCCATCGAGCAGATCAAGGCCGACTGGGCCGCCTTCCGGGGACCCGCCCAGGAATTGGGGCTCCCCTCCGCTCCCAAGCAGTTCCTCCACTACTTCGAGGAGCCGGACCGCCCCCAGACCCGCCTGGACCGGAACCTGGAAAACGGCATGGCCGTTTCCCTGGGCCGCCTGCGGGAGGACAGCCAGTATGACTACAAGTTCGTGGGCCTCAGCCACAATACCCTGCGGGGCGCGGCGGGCGGCGCGGTGCTCCTGGCCGAGCTGCTGTGCGCCAAAGGCTATATAGAGGCAAAATAATTCCGTCTTTACCAAAGAAAAGGCTTGCCGCAAGCTCGCGGCAGGCCTTTTTCATATCTAGGAAAGGGAGTTTTTACTGTGAAGCAGCCTATCTTTACAGGTTCTGCCGTAGCAATTATTACACCGTTCAAGAGCGGCGGCGTAGACCTGGACACCCTGGGGGATCTGCTGGACTTTCAGCTGGAAAACGGAACGGACGCCGTTGTGGTCTGCGGCACCACCGGCGAGGCCAGCACCATGACCTATCAGGAGCGGGCGGATACCATTGAGTTCTGCGTCCGCCATGTGGGGGGCCGGGTTCCCGTAATAGCCGGGTCCGGGTCCAACTCCACGGAGAACGCCGTCACCCTCTCCCGGGAGGCCGAACGCCGGGGGGCGGACGGCCTTCTGGTGGTCACCCCTTACTACAATAAAGCGACCCAGGCGGGACTGCTCCGCCACTACCGGACCGTTGCCTCCGCCGTCTCCCTCCCCGTCATCCTCTACAACGTTCCTTCCCGCACCGGGGTTTCCATCACTCCGGAGACGTATGCCGCCCTGTCGGAGGTTCCCAACATTGTGGGAGTGAAGGAGGCCTCCGGGAACCTGGGAAACGTCCAGCGGACCCGCAGCCTCTGCCCGGAGGACTTTTTCATCTGGTCCGGGAACGACGACGAAACCGTCCCCATCTGCGCCCTGGGGGGCCAGGGGGTCATCTCCGTCGCGGCCAATATCCTCCCGGCGGAGATGCACCGGCTAACCCAGCTCTGCCGGCAGAACGACTTCGCCTCCGCCGGAAAGCTGCAGGTACATCTAAAGGATTTCTGCGACGCCATGTTCTGTGAGGTGAACCCCATCCCCGTCAAGACCGCCCTTTCCCTCCTGGGCTGGAGGGTTGGGGTGCTGCGCTCCCCCATGTGCCCCCCCAGCGAGGAAAACCTGGCGCGCATCAAACGCGTCCTGGGAAAATATGGCCTTCCAGTGTAAAAGCGAAAAGCCGCCCGGTCCGCCGGGCGGCTTTTTTTGGGGGGGACGGGCCGCAGGTTGGTTGTCCTATAATCCGCAGGCAGCCGTCAGCCGTCGGGATGTTGCAGCCTGCCCCAAAGCCTCCGGCCCCGGCCGGAAGCCTTACTCAAACAGCTTCTCCGGCAGGCAAATATCCTCTCTGGGCACCTTTTCCCAGGAAAACTCCTCCAACAGCCCCGCAGCCGGGCTGGGCTTGCCGGAGGGATGAAAGCCCGCCAGCCACGCCAGCTTTCCCAGCAGCTCCTCCGCCGTAACCCGGCCCTGCAGCCGGTCCAGTCCCGCGTCGGCGTCCCGTTTGGAGAGCCTCCGCCCATCGGGAGCCAGCAGCAGGGGGAGGTGGATAAACTCCGGCGGCGTCAGCCCCAAAAGCCGGTAAAGGTACAGCTGCCTCGGTGTGGAGGACAGAAGATCCGCCCCCCGGACGACCTCCGTCACACCCATGGCGGCGTCGTCCACCACCACGGCCAGCTGATAGGCAAACACGCCGTCGGACCTGCGAAGCAGGAAATCCCCGCAGTCCCGCTCCAGGTTTTCCCCGTAACCGCCCATGTGTCCATCCGTAAAGCAATAATCCTTGTCATCCACTCGCAGACGAAGCGCCGGGGGACGGCGCTTTGCCCGTTCCGCCTGTTCGGCGGCGGTCAGCTCCCGGCAGGCGCCGGCATAGACCGTCCGGCCGTCTTCCCGATGGGGGGCACTGGCGGCATGGAGCTCCGCCCGCGTACAGAAACAGGGATACACCAGGTTCCGCGCCTCCAGCTTTTCCAGAGCGGCCTGATACAGCGCCGTCCTCCGGCTCTGAAAGTAAGGCCCTGCCTTCCCCCCGGCCTCCGGACCCTCGTCCCAGTCCAGGCCCAGCCAGCGGAGGTCCGCGATCATCTGCTCGGCGTACCGCCGGGGACAGCGGGCGGTATCCAGGTCCTCGATTCTCAGGACGATTTTCCCCCCCTTCTTCCTCGCGCTGAGCCAGGCCAGGAGGCAGCAGAATATATTGCCCAGGTGGATGCGCCCGCTGGGAGACGGGGCAAACCGTCCGACCGTCATATACCGAACCGCCTTTCCTTTACGGCAAAGGAAACGGCCCGGATTCGAGCCGTTTCCCGTTTCTTTTTCCCTTGGTTCCCCCTGGCAGAATCCCGGCGTTTCCCCGGGATTTTTTGGGGAAACACCCGCGTCAAAGGGCATATGCGCAGCCTCCCGGCCGGTGTTCGGGAGAACGCATTACTCCATAGAAATGATATAGTAGTACACAGGCTGCCCGCCGGAGAGGACCATAACCTCCGCGTCGGGACAGGCCGTTTCAAAGAGCTTCCCGGCCGCCTGCGCGTCCTCCTCCTCCACATCCTCGCCGGAATACAGCGAAATGAAGGAGGCGCCCCGGTCCGCCGCGTCCGCCGCCAGCTTCTCCAGGAGACTGTGGAGGGACCCGTCGGTGC
>CANPTW010000092.1 GCA_947577075.1 uncultured Oscillibacter sp.
GGCGGACAAACAACCGCTTTGAGCGGAAATTTACAAAATGGTCATTTATTTTCCAGGGAGGCCATGCTATATTATAACGTTGTGAATCATATGAAAAAAAGGAAGTGTACTGCTTTATGCCGAAGAAACAATTCAAAGCGGAATCCAAGCGGCTCCTGGACCTGATGATCAACTCCATTTACACCCACAAGGAGATCTTCCTCCGGGAGATCATCTCCAACGCCAGCGACGCCTGCGACAAGCTCTGTTATCAGGCCCTGACGGACAGCGCCGTGGGCATGGACCGGGGGGATTTCCGGATTGAGATTACCGCGGACAGGGAAAAGCGGCTGCTGACGGTGTCGGACAACGGCGTGGGCATGGATAAGGCGGATCTGGAGAACAACCTGGGGATCATCGCCTCCTCCGGCTCCTATAAATTCAAGCAGGAGCTGGGGGACGACGCCAAGGACACCGACGTCATCGGGCAGTTTGGCGTGGGCTTCTATTCCGCCTTCATGGTCTCCGACCACATCACGGTGGTGACGAAAAAGTACGGGGCGGAGAGCGCCTATCTGTGGCAGTCCTCCGGGGCCGACGGCTATACAATCGCCGAGTGCGAAAAGGAAACCGTGGGCACGGACGTGATCATGCACATCAAGGCGGATACCGACGAGGAGAAATACGGCGAGTTCCTGGAGTCCTGGCGGCTCCAGGAGCTGGTGCGGAAGTACTCCGACTACATCCGCTTCCCCATCCGCATGGAGGTCAGCAAGACCCGGAAGAAGGAGGACTCCCCGGAGGACAAGCCGGAGTACGAAACCTACGCCGAGGTGGAAACCCTGAACTCCATGGTTCCCATCTGGCAGCGGGCGAAGTCCGAGGTCACGGAGGAGGAGTACCACAAGTTCTATCGGGACAAGTTCCGCGACTACGCCGACCCCCAGCGGGTTATCCCCGTCTCCGTGGAGGGCAGCGTCACCTACAAGGCCCTGCTCTTCGTCCCCGGGGCCACGCCCTTCGACTACTACACCAAGGAGTTTGAGAAGGGGCTCCAGCTCTACTCCAACGGGGTGCTCATCATGGACAAGTGCGCCGACCTGCTGCCGGAGCATTTCCGCTTTGTCCGGGGCGTGGTGGACTCCCCGGATCTGAGCCTGAACATCTCCCGGGAGCTTTTGCAGCACGACCGGCAGCTGAAGGTCATCGCCGGGAACCTGGAGAAGAAGATCAAGGCGGACCTGGGCAAATTCCTGGCGGAGGACCGGGAGGGCTATCAAACCTTCTGGAAGAACTTCGGCCGCCAGCTGAAATACGGCGTGGTGAACGAGTACGGCCGCCACAAGGACCTGCTCCAGGACCTGCTGCTGTTCTACTCCTCCACGGAGAAGAAGCCCGTCACCCTGGACGAGTACGTCTCCCGGATGCGGGAGGACCAGAAGTATATCTACTACGCCGCCGGAGAGACTGCGGACAAGATCGACAAGCTCCCCCAGACCGAGGGGCTGCGGGACGCGGGCACGGAGATTCTCTACTTCACCGAGGAGGTGGACGAGTTCTGCGCCCAGACCCTGCGGACTTACAAGGACAAGGAATTCCGCTCCGTCCTGGACCAGGAGCTCGAGGAGGGCGCGGAAAAGAGGGCCGAGGAAGAGGCCGAGGCCCACAAGGCCGCCTTCGACTTCGTCAAGGAAGTCCTGGGGGATTCCGTCAAGGAGGTCAAGGCCAGCGCCCGGCTGAAGTCCCACCCCGTCTGCCTCACCGCCGGGGAAGGACTGAGCTTTGAAATGGAGAAATACTTCCAGGCCGTCCAGCCGGACGCGCCCCTCAAGGCGGACCGCATTTTGGAGCTGAATGTGGACCACCCGGCCTTCCAGGCTCTGGAGGCCGCGGTGGAGGCGGATCCGGAAAAGGCGAGGACCTACGCCGCCCTGCTGTACAACCAGGCGCTGCTGATCGCGGGCCTGCCCCTGGACGATCCCTCGGGGTATACCGATCTGGTGTGCGGACTGATGAAGTGAGGGGGGAATCCGCCCTCCGCCGCGCCGCCGGGGAAATATAGACCGTCACCAGGAAGGGGGGGGCCCCCGCCCGGGGGCGGGGCGGGGCGGGGCGGGGGGGGGGGGGCCCGGCCCCCGCCGGGGGTTATTAAGGAAAAGCTGGGGGCGCCGCCTCTGTGGTGTGGGGACTTTTGATGTGTGGGGGGAACCCGCCCTCCGCCGCGCCGCGGGGTAAATATACCCCGACACCTGTATGGGGGCCGCCCGATCCGGGCGGCCGCCTTCTGAAGCATGGAATCTGCGCGCCGCTCCCAGAGCCGGTTTTAAAGCAGACTCTAGGGCGCCTCCGTCAGTTTTTGGATGGCCTCCTCCTGGGAGGAGACGAAAAAAAAGTCCTTGCCGCAGTTGGATTCATAGATGAAGTCCCGCAGCGGCTTGCTGGTGTAGCGGGAAAAATCGCCGTAAAAGGCGGCTTTTATGTGGTAATTGATCAATTTTTGCAGGGCCTCGCCTGCGACGCCGGTGCTGAGGATAAAGAAGTCCTCGCATACGGCCCGCTTGTCGACGGCGATTCTGGACGCGCCGGTTTCGTACTTGACGGACATGGCCAGGTCCAAGGCGGAGCGGGCGTCGGTGATGACGGTTTCGCCGCTGGAAACCACTGCGATATCGATTCCATTGCGTTTAATCTGTTCGATGTTCAAAATGTACCTCCTCGGATTCATAGGGGGCGGGATAGGGGAGCGGCGCAGATTCCGGCCGGGGAAGCCGCCGGGGAATTCCAGAAGAAGAGCGGAAGGGGTTCCCTGAAACCGGCGGTCCCGGCTGCCTGTTTTGGGGCCTGTTTCCATCAGCCCAAACGCACGTCTTTCCGGCAAACATTTCCTCGGAAATCCGCAGATTTGGTTTATGTGAACAGATGTAGCCGCCCGCGCAAAGCGCTATTTTTCCCTTAGTCGCAAAAACGCCTGAAAC
>CANPTW010000093.1 GCA_947577075.1 uncultured Oscillibacter sp.
GAGGACACCGACAACACGGACCCCAACCGGAACTGGACCAGCCGGGCCGTCGCTTACGAGGATATCGAGTACACCGTCTGCGCCCTGGTGCAGGTGCCCGGCTCCATCAATTACCGATACTACGGCGCGGACCAGTTCGTCCTGGGGGCGGAGCGCTTCAAGCAGGACACCGGGACGGACAGCGTCATGACCTATATCTTCAACACCACCGACGAGGCGGAAGAGGGCATGGAAGCCTTCCTGGCGGAGTACACCGAGAGCGTCCAGCCCCTCTACGACTACGAGAGCCGGGCCACGTATGTTGCCGAGTTCGAGGGCTTCCGGAGCATGTTCATGACCATGGGCGGGGCGTTGAGCCTCATCATCGGGCTGGTGGGCGTACTGAACTTCGTCAACGCGGTCCTCACGGGCATCCTGACAAGGAAGCGGGAGCTGGCGGTCCTCCAGTCCGTGGGCATGACGGGAAAACAGCTCAAGACCATGCTGGTGTACGAGGGCCTCTATTACACCCTCCTGGCCCTGGCCGTCTCCCTGGTGATGACGGTCATCCTGGGCCCCCTGCTGGGGAGCGTCCTGGGGGACGTCTTCTGGTTCTTCACCTACCGGCTCACCGTCGCGCCGATCCTGGCCGTCCTGCCCGTCTTCCTGGCCCTGGGGGCCCTGGTGCCCCTGTGGACCTACCGGAGCGTTGCGAGGCGCACCATTGTGGAGCGCCTGCGGGAAGCGGAGGCATGAGAAAAGGCCCGCCGGAAGGCGGGCCTTCAGCTTGTCGAAAAACGCATAGAACCGATTCAACGGGAAGGAAGGGTGTGCGCGGGAAACCCAGGAAGGGTTTCCTGCGCCATTTATAGTCAACGCAGTTGAAAAGAAGCATACACTTCTTTTCAACCGGCGGGCCATAGGCCCGCCGGGGCGCAAAGCGCCTGTGCGTTTCCTATGAAGTCAAGCACCGTGAGCCGCTCACGCGGCTTACGGCGCTGTAAAACAGCGCCGTATTGAAAAGAATCCTTTGGACTCTTTTCAACTGTGCTGACTATAAATTCCAAGTTTTCAGAACTTTTTTGAAGTTCTGAAAACTTGCTCAGGCTGGCGAAAAATACGTTTTCGCCAGCCTGAAGGCCCGCCGGAAGGCGGGCCTTTTCCTATGTGACAAGACTGCTGTCAGAACACCTCTCTATTTTCGTGAACTTTTCCCCAAAAAGAGATTGCATTTCCGGGGCGCTTTGCTTATAATCAAGAGAACAACGAGAGAAGAGGGTGTTACCCATCATGCACACCGAACAAAAGCTGAACATGACTATGCTCTGCGACTTCTACGAGCTGACCATGGGCAACGGCTATTTCCAGGCGGGCTTCCGGGACCGGATCACCTATTTCGACGTCTTCTTCCGGGACGTGCCGGACAAGGGGGGCTTCGCCATCTGCGCGGGCCTGGACCAGCTGATTGAGTATATCCTGGACCTGCATTTCGACGAGGAGGACATTGCGTACCTCCGGAGCCGGGGCATGTTCTCCGAGGAGTTCCTGGCCTATTTGAGGGACTTCCGCTTCACGGGGGACATCTGGGCCATCCCCGAGGGGACGCCCATCTTCCCCCAGGAGCCGGTGATCACCGTCCGGGCCCCCGCCATCCAGGCCCAGCTGATCGAGACGTTCACCCTGCTGGCCGTCAACCACCAGAGCCTCATCGCCACCAAGGCCAACCGCATCGTCCGGGCCGCCCAGGGGCGGACGGTGCTGGAGTTCGGCTCCCGCCGGGCCCAGGGCACCGACGGGGCCATCACCGGGGCCCGGGCGGCCTATATCGGCGGCTGCGCCGGGACGGCCTGCACCATCTCCGACCAGCTCTACGGCGTCCCCGCCGGGGGCACCATGGCCCACGCCTGGGTCCAGATGTTCGACACCCAGTATGAGGCGTTCGAAACCTACTGCAGGCTCTATCCCCACAACGCCACGCTGCTGGTGGACACCTACAACACCCTGAAATCCGGCGTGCCCGACGCCATCCGGGCCTTTGACGCCGTGCTCAAGCCCCTGGGCATCAAGAAGTGCGGCATCCGCCTGGACTCCGGGGACATCGCCTACCTCACCCAGAAGGCCCGGAAAATGCTGGACGACGCGGGCTGGACGGAGTGCCAGATTTCCGCCTCCAACTCCCTGGACGAGTATATCATCCGGGACCTGCTGATCCAGGGGGCCCAAATCGACATGTTCGGCGTGGGCGAGCGGATGATCACCGCCAGCAGCCAGCCGGTCTTCGGCGGGGTGTACAAGCTGGTGGCGGTGGAGGACGAGGGGGGAACGGTGGTTCCCAAGATCAAGGTCAGCGAAAACGTGGACAAAATCACGAACCCCCACTACAAAAAGGTCTACCGCATCTTCGACAAGGCCACCGGCAAGGCGGAGGCGGACTATATCACCGTCTGGGACGAGAAGGTGGACGAGGAGCGGAGCCTGGAGCTTTTCGATCCCCGGGCCACCTGGAAGCGGAAAACCTATACCAGCTTCACCGTGCGGCCCCTCCAGGAGCCCATTTTCCTGGGGGGAAGGCTGGTGTACCGGCGGCCCGGCCTTCAGGAGATTCAGGCGTACTGCAAGGAGCAGGTGGAAACCCTCTGGGACGAGGTGAAGCGCTTTGAGAATCCCCACCGCTACTATGTGGACCTCAGCCAGCGGCTTTGGGACATCAAGCAGACCCTGCTCCGCCAAAGCGAATAACGGAACCGGCCGGGCGGCTTCCGCCCGGCCCGGATTTTATCTATTTTTAATATTTTAGTGTTGAAGCGGGGACCGTTTCTTTGTATAATAGAAAGGTCAGACGCCGAGACTGCTTGTAAGGAGGCGAGTCTTCATGCACAAGAACATCCCGCACATCCCCCCGGTGGAGGAGCGGATCGAGCGGAAGATCTCCGCCGCCGCCAGCATCTCCATGTGCGCGC
>CANPTW010000094.1 GCA_947577075.1 uncultured Oscillibacter sp.
TCCTCATCTGTCGTTTCCGCCGGATTTGGCACCTTTCAAACGCAGGTTGCCGTGGCTTCATAGGGCCGTTCCCTCCGCCACTCTTGATAAGGATATGAACTTGTCATTTCTATTTTATCAGGTCCCGCGGCGTTGTCAAGGCCCCGGGGCGTTTTTTTCGGCGGATTTTTCCCAATCCGGAGAATGTTCAAAAAATATAGGTGACTTTTTCCATGGGACAGGGTATAATGCATTTTAAACACTTTCAGTACTTAGGAGGGACCCCCTTGAGAAAGCTGAACAGCGCCATGGAGCGCTTCGCGCTCCGGCATCCCCATTTCGGCGTGCCCAACCTGATGCGGCTCATCGTGGTCGGCAACGCCGTCGTCTTTTTCCTGCTGCGCATGACCAACGGCTCGGCATACCTCTTCCTGGGCTTCGAGTGGGGCCAGGTCCTCCGGGGGCAGGTCTGGCGGCTGGTCAGCTTCCTTTTCGTGCCCCAGACCCTGGACCCCTTCAGCCTCATCCTCTCCCTCTACTTCACCTGGTTCATCGGCACCATGCTGGAGCGGGAGTGGGGCACGCCGAAGTTCAACCTCTACTATTTCTCCGGCGCCGCCCTGACGGTGCTGACCGCCATCGCGGGGCACTATGCCTTCGGGTACAGCATGGTTCTGGGAACCTACTATATCAATATGTCCATGTTCCTGGCCTTTGCCGCCCTGTATCCGGACGCGCAGCTGATGCTGCTTTACATCATCCCGGTGAAGGCCAAGTGGCTGGCCCTGGCGGACGCGGCCCTCTTCGCCGTGGACATGGTCGGGGCGCTGTTCCGCATGGACTTCCTCAGCGCCCTGCTGCCCGTCGTCGCCCTCTTCAACTTCCTGATTTTCTTCTGGTGCGACATCGTGGACCAGGTGGACCGGCGGCGGAGCCTCGCCCGGCACCGGAACTCCCATCAGACCATCCAGTTTAAAAGCGCCGTCCGCCGGCAGAAGAAGAAGGAGGCCCAGCAGGGCTACCGACACAAGTGCTCCGTCTGCGGCCGGACCGACACGGAGTTCCCGGACCTGGAATTCCGCTACTGCTCCCGCTGCGCCGGATACCACTGCTTCTGCCAGGACCATATCTTCAACCACGAGCATTTCAAGGAGTGACCCGTTTGAAAAACCCGTTTCCAACGCCCAAATACCGCCTGTCCCTCCCCGGCGCCCTCCTCGCCGCGGTGCTGCTGGCCGGGGGAATCACGCTGCTGGCCCTCTGGTGCCAGCCGAACTCCTTCCGGGCCCTGCTCTCCGGCTTCCTCCGCCAGCCCCTGCTGATCGTCCTCAACGCCCTGCCCGTGGGGCTTTTGCTCCTGGCGGCGGCGGCGCTGCTGCGGAACGTCTTCTTCGGCGCGGCGGCGGTGAACCTGGCGGTCTGCGCCCTGTCCATCGCCAACCGGATGAAAATCGAGGTCCGGGACGAGCCGGTGTTCCCCCGGGACCTCGCCCTCCTCAAGGAGGTGGGCAGCGCCCTGGGGAGCTATGACATCCGCTATCCGGTTTTGCAGATTGCGGCGGTGGTCCTGACAACGGCCGCCCTGCTGGCGCTGGGATTCCTCATCGGCTGCAAGCCCTTCCCTGTGGAAAAGCTCCGGGGCTGGAGGGGGAGCCTCCTGGGCTTTGCCGCCTCCCTGGCGGCTCTGACGGGGCTGATCTTCACCCTCTACGCCTCCCGGGGCCTCTACCAGTCCTTCCGGGTCAGCAACGCCGAATATGTCCCCGCCGTCTTCAACGACCTGGGCTTCCCCTACGCCTTCTGCCACCACTTCACCACCTACCTCGTGGACCGGCCGGAGGGCTTCCGCCGGGGCGAGGCGGAGTCCTGGGAAACGGGAGACGTTCCCGGACTGGGGACGGACGTCAGCGTCATTATGGTGATGAACGAGGCCTTCTCCGACCTCACCGACGCGCCCGCCTTCCGGTACACGGAGGAGGACGACCCCTTGCCCAATCTCCACGCCCTCCGGGAGGAGCCCCACGCCCTCAGCGGGTACGTGGTGGTCCCCGGCTTCGCCGGGGGCACGGCCAACACGGAGTTCGACGTGCTCACCGGGATGCAGACCAACGCCCTGTCCGCCGCCACCACCTCCGCCATGCGGGTGGTAAACCGGAATCTGGACAGCCTGTTCCGGGTTTTTGAAAACGACGGCTATGAAACCGCCTTCTGCCACCCGGGAAACCGCTGGTTCTACAACCGGGAGAACGTCTACCGCTGGCTGGGCGCGGGGGAAACTTTGTTTATCGAGGACATGGAGGCCCCGGCGTACAAGGGCCGCTGGGTTACCGACGATTACGCGGCGGGCCTGATTGAGGGCGCCTTTGAGGCGGCGGAGGGCCCCCTGTTTCACTTCACCACCACCATTCAAAACCATATGTCCTACACCGCCGACAAGTACGGGCCGGACTACGCCTTCCCCCCCACGGGAATTTCCGGCCTCTCGGAGGAGGCGGAGACTCTCCTCAGCGTTTACACCGAGGGCGTCCGGGACGCGGACGCCATGCTGGGCCGCCTCTGGAAATACTTCGGCGCCCAGTCCGAGCCGGTGGTCCTGGTCTACTTCGGCGACCACCTGCCCTATCTTGGGAACGACATGCTGGCCTACAGGGAGCTGGGGCTGGACGCCGCCGCCGCGGAGGGGGAACAGCGGGACCCCTTCTCCCCCTATAAGACCCCCTGCGTCATCTGGGCCAACGACG